>NZ_JBNCKR010000012.1:0-240540 GCF_049841645.1 Micromonospora sp. DT43
AACACCAACAACGCCGGCCCCGTCGACCAACAGTTCATCTACGGCATCTGACCCACACCACCAGCGGGGCCCGGGACTGACATCCCCCGGGCCCCGCTGACGCACGTAAGCTGCCCCGGGCCGCGGCCCCGGCTGTGGAAAATCCTCAGCTCAGATGCGGTGGCTGGCCCCCTGGACCGACTGGCAGTGGGGCGGCTTGCCGGAGAGCATCGCTGTTCCACAGGGCGACGATAAGACCTGAGCCAGGCCCGACGCCGTGGGCCTAAAGGCACCACTCCGGCCCCGGCGTGCACCCCTCGTCGACGAACCGGGCGGACGAGGCGGTGTCATTCTTGAGGTCACCCCCGAAATTAGCCCACCCGTACGGCTTGACCCGCTGCCACCGCCCACCGTAGATGGTGTGTTCGTAGACCCCGAGGTACTGGTTGGTGTTGTTGAAGACGGAGGACGCCTGGTCATTGAGGTTCACACCGTTGTGGAACTTGTGATCAGAGAAGTAGGCGACGCCGCCGCCACCCTGGACCAGACCCGCCAGCGTGGCCGGGCTTCCATGGCCGTCCTTATCCTGGAAGAAGCACACCTGCCTCGCCGGGCACGCGTAGTCCGCCGAGGCAGGCGAAGAAATCGCGAAGAGGGAGCCGGTCACGGCTACGACAATTCCCGCCCCTGCGGCAAGAGTACGCTTTTTCAACAGGTTCATCGAACCTCCACATTCTCGGAAGCGCTACTTGGGCGATGGAAGCGAACACGCAGCGCTAGACGTCGAACACTTCGCCTTTCCATCGCAGACCTTCGCTCCTCAACATAGGTGGGCGATCTGGAAGAACTGTTTACGTTCACTGAACGGCTCCGACCCCGGCTCGACCGAGACGATTGTGTGTCAATTCCCAGCAATGGCAGCATTTCGCTTTCACATTGTTTAATTCAAGCCAGGCGAGACTCGACTCGTGGTTACGCCGACCACGGCGGGGCCGCAGGGCAGCGGTTTCCACGACCTGTGCCGTCTTCGTCACCCCCCGCCGACGCCGACTGGGCCTCCAGCCGCGCTCGGTGCATGATCAAGGGACGACACCCTGACGGGCGGGAACATCGACTGCCCGTCCGCGTACCATCCCTAGGAGGTCTGCGGCATGGACCTGCCGTTCACCGTTGCCACGCTGACCCGTCGCGGGCTGCTAACGCCGGGCAGCCCGGTCCGGATCGCCTCCCAGCTCAACGCGTTGCGCACCTGGGGGTGGAGCCTCGCCGGCGAACTACGCCAGGCGGCCGCCCGAGATCCCGGCCGGCCGGTGATCATCGACGAGGACGGCATCGAACTGACGTATCAGGGCCTCCTCGACCGGGCCGAACGGATGGCCCGTTCGATGCGGGCCGGGCTCGGCGTGCAGGCCGGCGACCGGATCGGCGTGCTGTGCCGCAACCATCGCGGACTGATCGAGACGATCGTCGCGGCGACCCTGCTCGGCGTCGACGCGGTGCTGGTCAACACCGGGCTCTCCGCCGCCCAACTGTCCACCGTCGCCGAAGAGCAGCGACTGCGGCTGCTGGTGCACGACGACGAGTTCACCGAACGGGTCCTCGGCCTCCCCGCCGAGCTGCACCGCCTCGACGAACGCGCGCGCGAGGAGTTGGTGGCCGGAGCACTGCCCGGCGAGCTGCACCCGCCGGAGCGCGACGGCCGGATCATCGTCCTCACCTCGGGCACCACCGGCGCACCCAAGGGCGCCCGCCGGCCCACACCCAGCGGTTTCGGGCCGCTCGTGTCCATCATCGACCGCATTCCCCTGCACGCCAAGGACCGGGTGCTGATCGCCGCCCCGATCTTCCACACCTGGGGATTCGCCGCCCTTCAGGTGTGCTTCGCGTTGCGGGCCACCATCGTGCTGCACCGCCGCTTCGACCCGGCCGCCACGCTCGCCGCACTGGCGGCACACCGCTGCGACGCGCTCTTCGCCGTACCCGTGATGCTCCAACGGCTGCTGGAAGTGCCCCCACCGGACCCGCGCCCCCCGCTCAGGGTCGTCGCGGTCAGTGGATCGGCCCTGCCGGGCGGGCTCGCCCCGAAGTTCATGGACGTGTACGGAGACGTCCTCTACAACCTCTACGGCTCCACCGAGGTCTCCTGGGCGTCCATCGCCGGCCCCCCGGACCTGCGCCAGGCACCCACCACGGCCGGCCGACCGCCGCACGGCACCCGCCTGGAAATGCTCGGCACCGACGGCCAGCCGGTACCGCAAGGACAGGTCGGCCGCATCTTCGTCGGCAACGAGATGCTCTTCGAGGGCTACACCTCCGGTGCCATCCGGGAGACACGCGACGGCCTGCTCGACACCGGCGACCTCGGCCGACTCAACGCCGACGGGCTGCTCTTCGTCGACGGCCGGGCCGACGACATGATCGTCTCAGGCGGCGAGAACGTCTTCCCCTCAGAGGTGGAGGACCTCCTCGCCCAACTACCGCAGGTACGCGAGGCCGCCGTCATCGGCGTACCCGATCCCGAGTACGGGCAGCGACTGGCCGCGTTCCTCGCCCTGCACCCCGGCGAAACGCTCGACCCCGAGGCGGTCCGCGAGTACGTCCGCCACTACCTGGCCCGGTTCTCCGTCCCCCGGGACGTGGTCTTCGTGAAGTACCTGCCCCGCAACGCCACCGGCAAGGTGCTCACCCGGGAACTACGCCGCTACTACGGCTGACGACCACTCAGCCGCAGGCGGGCCGCCGCTCAGGCGAAGCGCCGTTCAGGCCGGGATGGTGATCCGGCCGTCGATCGCGGCTGCGGCGATGTCGGTGCGGTGCTGCGAGCCGGCCAGCTCCACCCCGTCCACCAGCACGTACGCCGCATCCCGGGCGGTCGCCAGGTCGGGGCCGGTGGCCGTACCGCAGAGGACCCGGCCGCCTGCGGACAGCAACGCGCCGTCGCTGGCCCGACGGGCGGTGCCCGCGTGGATGATGCCCGGCCGATCCGCGCCGGTGATCACGTCGCCGGTACGCGGCGCCGCCGGGTAGCCCTGCGCGGCGAGCACCACGGTGACCGCGCTGCCGTCGCGCCAGCGCAGTGGCGGGTGCTCGGCGAGCGTGCCGGTGGCCGCCGCCTGCAACAGCCCGCCCAGCGGCGTCTCCAGCAGGGCGAGCACGACCTGGGTCTCCGGGTCACCGAAACGCGCGTTGAACTCGATCACCCGGGGGCCCGTCGCCGTCATCGCGAGGCCCACGTAGAGCAGGCCCGCGAACGGGTTGCCCCGGCGGCGCATCTCCGCGAGGGTCGGATGGACCACGTCGCGCATCACGTCGTCCACCAGGTCGGACGGGGCCCAGGGCAGCGGCGCGTACGCGCCCATGCCGCCCGTGTTCGGGCCGGTGTCGCCGTTGCCGATCCGCTTGAAATCCTGCGCGGGCAGCAGCGGCAGCGCCGCCTCGCCGTCGGTGACCACGAACAGGCTGACTTCCGGGCCGTCGAGGAACTCCTCGACCACGACCCGGCCGCACTCGGCGGCGTGCGCCAGCGCGGCGGACCGGTCGTCGGTCACCACGACGCCCTTGCCGGCGGCCAGCCCGTCGTCCTTGACCACGTACGGGGCGCCCAACTCGTCGAGCGCCCGCGCGGTGGTCTCCTCGTCCGTGCAGACGTACGCCCGGGCGGTCGGCACACCGGCGGCGGTCATCACGTCCTTGGCGAACGCCTTGGAACCCTCGAGCTGGGCGGCCGCACCGGAGGGGCCGAACACCGCGATGCCCTTGGCGCGTACCGCGTCGGCGACCCCCGCGACCAGCGGCGCCTCCGGGCCGATCACGACCAGGTCAGCGGCAGTCTCCACCGCCAACGCGGCCACCGCGGAAGGATCGGAGGCTTTGACGGCCCGCAGCTCGGCAACCGAGGCGATCCCCGGATTACCAGGCGCGGCAATCAATGCGGAAACAGCCGGATCGCTGGCCAACCCGAGCGCGAGAGCATGCTCCCGCCCACCACCACCCACCAAAAGAACCCGCACAACCGAGCATCCTACTGTCCGCCCCCCGCTGCGCCGCGCATCGCGCCGGTGATCATGGGGTTGACGGGACCTTTGTCGATCGAATCCGTCGTCAACCCCATGATCACCGGGGCGGTTTTCGTGGGCGGGAAGGCCCCGAGGGTTGAGGGTTAGGGGAGGAGGGGGTGTTGGACTACGTTTTCTTCTCGGCCTGGGCCTACGCCGATGACGCTCACCCTGGTGTTGCAGAGTTCTTCGACCCTCGCGATGTAGCGGCGGGCGTTTTCCGGCAGGTCCTCGACGGTTCTCGCCTTGGTGATGTCCTCCCACCACCCGTCCAGCTCCTCGTAGATGGGCGTGGCGTGGTGGAAGTCCGTCTGGCTCATCGGCATGTCGTCGACCCGCTTGCCGTTGATCTCGTACCCGACGCAGATCGGCACCTTGGGCAGCCCGGTGAGCACGTCCAGCTTGGTGATGACCAGGTCGGTGACGCCGTTGAGGCGGCAGGCGTAGCGGGCCACGACCGCGTCGAACCACCCGCACCGGCGCTCCCGCCCGGTGGTGGTGCCGTACTCCGCACCGATCTTGCGCAGGTGCGCGCCGTTGGCGTCGAACAGCTCCGTCGGGAACGGCCCCGAGCCGACCCGGGTGGTGTACGCCTTGCTCACCGCGATCACCTGGTTGATCGCGGTGGGCGGGATGCCGGCGCCCACGCAGGCGCCACCGGCGGTCGGGTTGGACGACGTCACGAAGGGGTACGTGCCGTGGTCCATGTCCAGCATGGTGGCCTGGGCACCCTCCAGGAGCACGGTCTCGCCGCGGTCCAGGGCGTCCCAGAGCATGGCCCGGGTCTCGGCGATGTACGGCTTGAGCCGCTCCGCGTACTCCAGGTACTCCTCGACGGTGGCCTCAAGGTCGATCGCCTTGCGGTTGTAGACCTTGAACAGCATCTGGTTCTTCTCGCGCAGCGCGAGTTCCAGCTTCTTGCGCAGAATGCCCGGGTCGAGCAGGTCCTGGAGCCGGATGCCCATCCGGGCGACCTTGTCGCCGTACGCCGGGCCGATGCCCCGGCCGGTGGTGCCGATCCGGGACGAGCCGAGGTACCGCTCGACCACGCGGTCCAGCGCTCGGTGGTGCGGCATGATGAGGTGCGCGTCACCGGAGATCCGCAGCCGGGACACGTCCACGCCGCGCTCGGCGAGACCGTCGATCTCGGCGAGCAGCACCTTCGGGTCGACCACCACACCGTTGCCGATGACGATCATCGCGCTCGGCGAGAGCGCCCCGGAGGGCATCAGGTGCAGCGCGTACTTCTGGCCGTCCGGGGTGATGACCGTGTGCCCGGCGTTGTTGCCGCCGGAGTAGCGCACGACGTAGTCGACCCGCTCACCCAGCAGGTCGGTAACCTTGCCCTTGCCCTCGTCGCCCCACTGAGCGCCGATGAGCACGATCGCTGGCATCTTTTCCGCCTCCAGAAGGCTCGGGTGCCAGGTGGCGACCGGTTGGCGAGCCCGGGGTGTCAGGTTAACAAGTAGTGACGGCGCGACCGGCAGGGGTCGCGTCGAGAGGCAGGAGGCTCCTTCGGTGTACGACGTGGTGCTGCTCACCCTCGCGTCGGAGCGCGATGCTCCCGGGGGCTGCGGCAGCGGCGGGGCCTGCTGCGGCGGTGCGACCGGAACCGACACCGGCGTCGACGCGGCCGACGCCGGCAAGACGACCGGAGCCGACTCCGGCAAGACGACCGGAGCCGACGCCGGCGAGGCATCGGGTGACGTCTGCGCCACCGATCGGCCGCGGGTGCCGGTGCTGGCCTGCGCCGATGCGCTCACCGCTCGGGGCGCTCGTGTGCAGACGGTCACCGCCCGCTCGGACGCCGAGATCGACGCGGTGTTGGCCCAGCTCGACGGTTCGGCCCGCCCGGACGGTCTCACCTGGCCGGATTCGGACGGCAAGACCCGGCTGGTCGTCGCCACGGCGAGCGACGCGCAGTTGCGCGCCGTGCTGCGCCGGCTCGTCAAGCGGTACGCCCCGGCGCCGAGCAAGCGTCCCGCCGACCTGCGCGGCGATCGCACCCTGCCCGACCTGCCGCCGGTCGCCGTACTCCCTCTCGACCCGGCGCGCGGCGGCGCCCACCGGGACCTGGCCGCACAGCTCGGGCTGCCCCGCGACCCGGCGGCCGTGGCCGCCGCCGTGCTGGACGGCACGCCGCGTCGGCTGGACCTGCTGCGCAACGACGGTGGCTCGGTGACCCTGGACGGCGCCCTGCTGGGTGCCGCCGACGACGCCGGCCGCCCGCTGCACTGGCGGGCCCGGGTGGAGGTGGACGACGCCATCCTCACCGACGGCGACGAACCGCTGCTGGCATGCGCGATCGGCAACGCCGGCGGGTACGCGTCGCTCGACGACGTGACGCTGCTGGCCGCTCCGGACCCGGCCGACGGCCAGGTCGAGGTCGCGGTGGCCGTGCCGGTGGTCGTCCGGTCGGCGTTGGGACGCAAGCGGGTACGCCTGGAGGTGCGGCGGGCCCGGGGACGGGCGGTGTCGGTGCTGCCCCGGGAGGGAAAGGTGCCCTACCTCGACGACGGCGTCGAGGGTGAGCTGACCCGCAAGCGCTCCTGGTGGATCGAACCGGGTGCCTGGGCGGTCTGGGTGGTCTGACCCCGGCTGCGCCGACCGGCCCCGGTCGTCCGGTGGGCCTATCCTCGCAGGAGGACTGGGGAGGAACCGTAATGGACAAGAACGCCGACCGGGCGCAGGTGCCCGGCCAGCAGCCGGTGCCGGAGCGGGACGTCGAACCACTCTGGCCGCCCGATCCGGCCGAGCGGGGCGCCGGTGACGTGGTGCCGCCGTGGGCGGCCGTCGCCGAGCAGCGGGGTGGCCCGTCGCCGTCCGTACCGTCGTCGACCGTCGCGCCGCCGGTGCCAGCGCCGCCGATCGGCCGTCCGCCGGTTCCCGGGCAGCCGGGGGCCGCAGCCCTGCCGCCGCCGTCTGCGTCGGACTACCCGTCCCTGACCGGGGCAGTGTCGCCGCCGAACGGCTGGGGAGCCACCGGCCCGAACGGTGCAGGTACGGGCTGGGCACCGGCACAGCCGAGCTGGCCGCCGGCCGAGCCGCCGGCCACTCCACCCGCGCCATCCACTCCATCGGCGCCGGCTACCCCACCCGCGCCCGCCATTCCGTCGGCGCCGGCAATTGCGCCCGTGCCGCCCGTCGCATCGACGGCACCGGTTCCGCCTGGGGTGGGCGCTCTCCTCGGCCCAGACGGCGATACGTCACAGGCGACCCCCGGCGCTCCGACGACCGACACGGTCATGCCGGCGACCACCAACGCGTCAGCGAGCACCGCAGCGGGGCCACCGGGAACCACAACCGGCGGACCGGGCACCGCAGCGGGGGAACAGGGCACCGCATCCGGCGGACCGGGCACCCCAGCATGGCCGGCCGACACCGCGACCGGAGTGCCGGGCACCGCAGTGTGGTCGACCGACACCGCGACCGGAGTGCCGGGCAACGCAGCGGGAGGGTCGGGCACCGCAGCAGGGACGACAGACACCGCGAGCGGAGCGGCGAACACCTCAGCCGGGGCGACGGGCAGCGGGACCGGAACGGTGCCGGCTGACGAGCGTGGCCCAGGTCAGGTCGCCCACTCGCCGACGGCGTCGGGCGGCGTCGACCTGGACCTGCCGTTCTCCCTGGACCGCCCGACGGCAGCAGCAACGCCCATCGACCGACCGGCCGTGGCAAACCCGACCGCAGCAGGCCCGGCCACCGCAGGCCCTTCCACGACAGGCCCGGCCGTCGCAGGTCCGGCAGTGGCGGGCCCAGCCCTCGCAGGCCCTTCCACCACAGGCCCGGCCGTAGCGGCGGGCCCGGCAGCGGCAGGGGCGGCAGCGGCGCCGCAGGGTGACGGAGCAGCCGGTACCGGGGAGGAAGGCCCTGCCGTCGGGGCGGCGCGGCCGGCGACCGAGTCCCCCTGGGCGTATCCGCCGCAGCGGCCGGCCAACCTGCCCTCGTCGGCAGAGGACCAGGCCAGCGTCGCGCCACCGCCGATTCCCGCACCACCGTCGATTCCCGCACCACCGCCACCGCCCGCGTTCGACCAGGGCACCGGAGCGGGGCAGATGTACGCCGGCCAGACCTACTCCGGCCAGACGTATCCGCCGGCGGTCCCCGGCCCTGCACCGGTCGAGCCACCGCAGCAGGGCGCGGTGCCGACCCCGCCACCGGGGCCCTTTCCGCCGTCGCCGGGCTGGTATCCGCCGCCGTGGCAGCAGGGCGCCGCCGCGGTTCCACCGGTACCGCCGCAGCAGTACCAGGAGACCGACCCGGTGGCGCGGGTGCCGGCCACCGGTTACCCGGACGCCACCTGGACGCCGGAGACCACTGCCGCGCCGACGGCCGAGGACTTCGCCCGCCGCCGGCAGGTCCGGCCCGCCGATCCGGTGGCCACCATGGGCGTACGCGCGGTGGTCAACAAGATGGGTCTGGTCCGGCTCTCGCCGGGGCGGCACGAGCAGGAACTCAAGCGGGACATCGAGATGGTGCGCCGCAACTTCGGTGGGCTGCGGCAGGTGACCGTGGTCAACCCGAAGGGCGGCGCCGGCAAGACGGTGGCGATCCTGCTGCTCGCGATGACGTTCGGCCAGAAGCGCGGCGGCTACGTGCTGGCCTGGGACAACAACGAGACGCAGGGCACCCTCGGGATGCGGGCTCAGCAGGACTTCCACTCCCGCACGGTGCGGGACATGCTGCGCGACCTCGGGCAGTTCCAGGGGGCGCACGGTCGGGTCGGTGACCTGTCGCAGTACGTCCGCTCGCAGGGCGAGGGGATGTTCGACGTGCTGGCCTCGGACGAGTCGGCGACCGGTGGCGAGATGCTGACCGCGGCCGCGTTCGCCGAGATCCGCGAGGTGGTCAGCCGGTTCTACAAGCTGATCTTCGTGGACACCGGGAACAACGTCCGGGCGCAGAACTGGCAGGCGTCGATGGATGCCACCGACCAGCTCGTGGTCACCATGTCGGCCCGTAACGACTCGGCGGAGACGGCCGCCCGGATGCTCGACCACCTGGAGCAGAGCGGTCGGCATCGGCTGGTCCGGCAGGCGGTGACTGTGGTGTCGATGCCGCCGTCCCGCAAGGAGATCGACCTGCCGGCCATCCAGGAGCACTTCGCGGCCCGGACCCGGGCGGTGCTGCTGGCGCCGTACGAGCGGCTCATCGACAGCGGCGAGCCGATCCGGTACGGCGGGCTCTCCTCGGCCACCCGGGACGCCTGGTTGAAGATCGCCGCAGCGGTCGCCGAAGGGTTGTAGCCGCCGAGGGCCGGCCCGACGTCGGGCCGGCCCTCGGGCTGTTTCAGTTGCTGGCCAGCGCGTCCGCCGCGGCCGGGTCGCAGTCGCGCAGGAACTGGGCGCAGCGGGCCGCCTCGTCGGCCTCGCCGATCTCGTCGGCGGCCCGGGAGAGCACGTACAGGCAGCGGAGGAAGCCCCGGTTGGGCTCGTGCGACCAGGGCACGGGCCCGTGGCCCTTCCAGCCGCTGCGGCGGAGCTGATCCAGGCCGCGGTGGTAGCCGGTGCGGGCGTACGCGTACCCCGTCACCACCGCACCGGCCGCGAACGCCCGGGCCGCGAGCGCGCCCCAGGCCGCGCTGAAGGTCGGGAAGCGGGCCGCCACCTCGGCGAACGCCTCATCGGTGCCGGCCTCCTGGGCGGCGGCCAGGGCGGCGTCGGCCTCGTCGTTCGCGGGCAGGAGGGTGGCCGGTGGCTCCGGCAAAAGGTTCTGCATCGCCCCATTCAACCCGCTGGACAGGGCGACACGCGAGCGGGTCGGCCGACACGTCCCGCTGAACGGCTGAGGAGTTGGTCACGCCTGCGGCCTATGCCGCCGCCAGGTGTTTTCCACTACAACTATTGGTCCGGAGCCTCCCCAGGACCCGGTTACGCAGGAGCCCGGTGGCCACGACCACCGGGCTCCTGTCGGTTCACCGCCGGCCCGAGGTTTGGCCGACGCCGCCGAAGGGGCAGGATGGCCCGGTGCCAAGCCCACCTCCCACGGACGTCATCGAACCGCACCTGCACGCCGACGAGATCCAGACCCGGGACGAGTTCGACAGGCAGCTGCTCACCGGTCGCCTCACCGGGCTGACCGTGCAGGGGCTGCGCCTCGACCTCGCCCCGGTGCCCGACCTGACCGCCGTCGAGGTCGCCGGCACGCTCTTCGTCGGCTGCCGGTTCGCCTCCCGGGAGGTCGGCGCCGACCTGGTCCGGCGCGGCGCGAACGTGGTGCCGCCGTTCTCCGGGCTGCCGTACCCGACCCAGCCGGCGCACCTCTACACCCCGGACGACCTGGCCGCCGGGTTCGCCGAGGGCGGGTTCGCCGGGATGTACGACACCCGGGTGTACGAGCACTACCGGGCGCACGGCGGGGCGCTGCCGGACGTGAAGGAGGCGCTCGGCCAGCGGCTGCACGACCACGGCGTGGACAACGCGCTCGCCGACGCCACCCGCGCCTGGCTGGGCGGGTACGGGCCGCAGTCGGTGGTGGGCATCATGGGCGGGCACGCGGTGCGGCGCGGCAGTCCGGCGTACCGGATGGCTGCCGTGCTGGGGTGGGAGCTGGCGCGGGCCGACCGCCTGGTGGTGACCGGCGGTGGTCCCGGGGTGATGGAGGCGGCGAACCTCGGCGCGTACCTGGCGGACCGGCCGGCGGTTGACCTGACGGCGGCGATCGACCTGCTGGCCACCGCGCCCGACTTCACCGACCACCACCGGTACACGGCCGTGGCGTTGACGGTCCGGCAGCGGTACGCGAGCGTGCCTCGCCAGCGTGCCGGCGACGCCGGGTGGGCACGGAGCGGTGGGCTGGCGATCCCGACCTGGCTGTACGGGCACGAGCCGGCGAACCTGTTCGCCGGGCGGATCGCGAAGTACTTCTCGAACGCCATCCGGGAGGACACGATCCTGCGGCTCGCCCGGGGCGGCATCGTCTTCGCACCGGGACGGGCGGGCACGGTGCAGGAGGTGTTCCAGGCGGCGACGAAGACCTACTACGGCACCGACGGGGCCAGCGGCGCGTACATCTTCCTGGACCGCGACTACTGGACGCGGGAGTTGCCGGTCGAGGCGTTGCTGCGCCCGCTGCTGGCCGCGTCCCCGTTCGGTGACCTGTCGACGACGATCCACCTCACCGACGACGTCCACGAGGCCGTCCGCCTGCTGACCACCTGACGGCGACGGCCGGCTCCCCGAGGGAGAGCCGGCCGTCGGTGGACAGTCGTTACTTGGTCATCGTGGTGCCGGTGGAGCGCAGGTCCTCGCACGCCTGGACAACCCGAGCGGCCAGGCCGGCCTCGGCGGCCTTGCCCCAGGCCCGCGGGTCGTACAGCTTCTTGTTGCCGACCTCGCCGTCGATCTTCAGCACGCCGTCGTAGTTGCGCAGCATGTGGTCGGCAACGGGCCGGGTGAAGGCGTACTGGGTGTCGGTGTCGATGTTCATCTTCACCACGCCGTAGTCGAGAGCCTCACGGATCTCGCTCAGCAGGGAGCCCGAGCCGCCGTGGAAGACCAGGCTGAGCGGCTTGTCCTTGCCGTACTTGGCGCCGACCGCCTCCTGGATCTGGTTCAGGATCTCCGGACGGAGCTTGACGTTGCCCGGCTTGTAGACGCCGTGCACGTTGCCGAAGGTGAGCGCCGCCATGTAGCGGCCCTTCTCGCCGAGGCCGAGCGCCTCGACCATGGCCAGGCCGTCATCCGTGGTGGTGTAGAGCTTGTCGTTGATGGCGTTCTCGACGCCGTCCTCCTCGCCACCGACGACACCGACCTCGATCTCAAGGACGATCTTGGCCTTGGCGGCCTCGTCGAGCAGCTGCGAGGCGATCTGCAGGTTCTCCGCGACCGGCACGGCGGACCCGTCCCACATGTGCGACTGGTACAGCGGCTGCTCGCCGCGCTTCACCCGCTCCTGCGAGATGCCCATCAGCGGACGCACGAACCCGTCCAGCTTGTCCTTCGGGCAGTGGTCGGTGTGCAGGGCGATGTTCACCGAGTACTTCTTGGCCACCTCGTGCGCGTACGCGGCGAACGCCACCGCGCCGGTGACCATGTCCTTGATCGAGGGACCGGAAAGGTATTCGGCACCACCGGTGGAGACCTGGATGATGCCGTCGCTCTCCGCGTCGGCGAAGCCCTTGAGCGCCGCGTTCAGCGTCTGGGAGGAGGTCACGTTGATCGCGGGGTACGCGTACCGGCCAGCCTTGGCGCGGTCCAGCATCTCCGCGTAGGCCTCGGGGGAAGCGATGGGCATGTGATGCGCTCCTTACTTACCACTCTCGGCCGTGCTGGCCGCTGTTGTTCTCGTGTGCGCCGGACCGCGCTGTCCTCCGCCCGGCAGTATCCCGCAGGTGCGGTGCGCCGGACTAATCGAGGGGGGTGTCACCCGCTCACCGGGTGTCCAGACGGTCCGGCACGATGACGCTGATCAGCCAGGTGACCACTGTCATCACGATCGCCCCCCAGAACGCCGCCCAGAAGCCGTCCACCTGGAACGGCAGGTCGAGCCCGCGGGCGATCCGGTCGGTGAGCAGGAAGAGCAGCGCGTTGACCACAAGCGCGAACAGGCCCAGGGTCAGCAGGTAGAACACACAGCCGACCACCCGGATGATCGGCTTGAGCACCGCGTTGACCACACCGAAGATGAGCGCCACCACGATCAGCGTGAGCACGGTGTTGCCACCGGAGCGGCCGTGCACGTCGACGCCGGGCACGATCAGCGTGGTCACCCACAACGCGACCGCCGTGATCGCCAGTCGGATGAGGAAGCCCACGGCACCATCCTGGCATCGGCGCGCGCCGTCACGGGGTGATTCGGCCGACTCGGCTTCCGCGCGCGACACCGACTCAGCCCGTACGGTGGTGGGAATCGTGCCCCGACAACCCGGGAGGGACCATGGGTCAGCCCGATGAGGACTTCACCCCCGGCGACCACCTCGCCGCGGACGAACGCGACCCCGAGGCGGAGCCGGCCGACGCGGTCGAACAGGCCGCAGCGGTCGACCCCGCCGACGTCGACCCCGAGCCGCAGCGCGGCCTGGAGGTCGACGACTGGGACGCGATGGAGCAGGCCCGGGTGGTCACCACCGACGAGGACGACTACCGCTGACAGCTCAGCGGGGGCCGTCGACCAGCTTCGGGTGGCGGGCCACCCAGTCGCCCAGCCGGTCCTCCCGCAGCGCGGTCAGGAACTCCGGCGCGAGCTTCGGGTCGGTACGCAGGTAGCGGTCCTTCTCAAACACCCCGGCGACCGGCAGGCTGAGCCCGACCGGATCGACGGTCCGCAGGGTGGGGACGAGCCGCAGCAGGTCCAGCACTGCGCCCCGGTCGGGTGACACCACCAGGTCCGGGCCGACGATGGTCAGCAACTTGGCGAGGCGTACCGGATCGGTGAGCACGCCCTGGTCGGCGGCCTGGCGCACCAGGCCGGCGGCGAAGAGCCGGGCGTTGCGGTCCCGGTCCCAGATGCCATTGAGCAGACCGTAGCGCTGACGCAGCAGGTCGACCGACGCGGCACCGTCGAGACGTTGGCAGCCGGCCGGGAAGAGCCGCTTCGTGTGGACCGAACGGACCCGCTCGGGCAGGCAGGCCGGGACGCCACCAACGGCGTCGGTAAGCGAGCGCACCGCGCGGTACGTCAGCACCACGCCGGCGTCCACCCGGACCCCGGTCAGCTCGGTCACCGTTCGCCGAGTCAGCTCGTACCCCTTGGTCAGCTCCGGCCGGGTGAACCCGGCGCCGAACGGGAACGCGGCGTTCAGCTTGTCGGTTCCCTGCCCCGGAATCGGCACCCCCAGGTCGCGCGGCAGCGACACCAGGTAGGGGCGGCTGCGGTCGGCCGGGATGTGCACCAGCAGCACGGCATCCGCGCGTGCCGCCGTCCGCCCGTCGCCGTCGATGCCGAGCAGCAGAATGTTCAGCGCGCCGGTGGGCGTCGGTCGACCTGACTCACCGAGCAACTCAGCGGCGGGCGGCGGCCCCGCACGCTCGGGAGTCAGCAGGGGCACCCCGAGCCCCAGCACCCCGAGCAGGGCCAGCGCGGTGCCACCGGCCTGCCAGCGGCGACGGCGTCGGCGTCGCCTGATCGTCAGCCGGTCGATGGCGGCGCGCAGCGGACCGGTCGGCGGGGTCAGCGGCTCGTGCCGGGCGAAGGCAGCCCGCAGGTCATCCTCGATCATGAGCCAACCTCCACGTACTCGGCCCGGAGCGTGGCCAGCGCCCGGGAGATGGACGAACGTACGGTCCCGACGGCGCAGCCGAGAATGTCGGCGATCTCGGCGTCGGGCAGATCCTCGTAGTAGCGCAGCACGAGGGTGGCGCGCTGCCGGCGCGGCAGCCGGGACAGCCAGGTCCAGATCTGGTCCCGGTCCACGGCGGACTGGGCGTGGTCGGCGGACGACGGCAGGGACTCGTCGGGCTCCCCGCGCAGCAGCACCCGGCGCATCCACGAGCCGCGCTTCCAGTCGACGTACTGGTTGGTGAGCATCCGGCGTACGTACCGCTCGGGCGAGTCCGCGTGGGCGACCCGACGCCAGTTGAGCTGGACGCGGACCATCGTCTCCTGCACCAGATCCTGCGCCTGGTGCGGATCACCGGTGAGCATCACCGCGTACCGCAGCAGCGGGGCAAGTCGCGCGTCCGCGAACTCCTCGTACGTCACTGCACCTCCCGAGGTCCTGCCTCAGTTGACGGGAGTGGGCGGGCGGAACGTTGCGGAGCCGCTGATCAACCTTTCGGTTGGTGTTGCCGGCCGGGCGGTGATCAGGGCGGCGGCGAACCTTAGCGATTCCTTAAGATCCGCTGGCTCCACCTGAATCCCCCAACTGGAGGAATCCCCCTCATGCTCACCCACTCCACCCGGCGCTGGCTCGCCGGACTGGGCGTAGCAGGCGCGGTCATCGCCGCCTCCGCCAGCCCGGCCCTCGCCGAGGAGCCCTCGAACGAGGTCTTCCTGTACGCCAACAACGCCCTTCTCGCCGCCGGCGGTGAGGCCAAGTCCGTCACGCTGCTGGCCTTCGCGGAGGCGCTGCCCGAGGACTTCACCGTCACGATTGGTCGAGGCGCGGTGACCGACTTCGCCTCGGTCACCGTCGCCGACGGTGCGGACTGCAAAGAGTCCGGCCCGGTCATCGCCTGCAAGTTCAAGGGCGCCGAGACCATCGACTACGTCCTCGATCTGACCGTCAAGGCCAAGGACTCCGCCAAGGTTGGGCAGAAGGGTGACCTCAACCTGACCCTGTCCGCGAAGGGCATGACGAGCGTCACCGTCATGTCCACCGTCGAGATCGGCGAGGGGGTCGATCTGAAGGCGGACGACAAGCTCGAGATTTCCGGGGCGCCGGGCGCCTCGATGAAGGCGCCGCTGCGGGTCGCGAACATCGGCGACAAGGCCGCGCGGAACACTGTGCTGCTCCTGAGCACCATGTCAAGCATCGCCCCCGCTCAGCGCCACTCGAACTGCTCCTACTTGAGCGAGTTCGGTGCGAACTTCGCCAAGTGCGAGTTCAAGCAGGACATCGAGCCGAATGCGGTCCTCCAGCTGGACACCTCGTCCGCGCTGAAGATCGCCTCGGACACCTGGGCTCCCAGCACGCAGTACGGCTCGGGATTGTGGTTCGCCGATGGCGACTGGGCCGAGTTCCTCGCGGACTCCCCGTTCGAGAGCGATGACTGGGAGAAGGGCACCGGCGCCGAGTTGACCCTGGTCCCGGCGCCGACCGCTCTGGCCCGGCAGCTCAAGCAGACCGACGAGGATTCCAGCAACAACCACACCGAGATCGTGGCGACCGTGACGGGCAACCAGCGGGCCGACGTGGCCGCCAACGGCACCCAGGTGGCCGGCGGTGTCGGTAAGACGGTCACCGCCAAGGTGGGCTTCGTCAACAACGGGCCGGCGAAGGTCAACTCGTACTCGCCGGGTGAACTCACCACCGCCGCCGAGATCACCATCCCGGCCGGTGCCACCGTCGTGACCGCGCCGACCGAGTGCTCCCCGTTCAAGGACGGCGAGGAGACCGGCGGGTTCGGCGAGCCGGGCGCTCGCGCCTACTTCTGCGAGTGGTACGACGACCTGCACAAGGGTGACGCTGCCGTCTTCGAGTTCGGACTGCGCATCGACAAGCTGACCGGCGCGCCGGGCTCCGTTCGCCTGCTGCACTTCAACTTGGATGGCGAGGGCTCCACCATCGCCGACCTCAACCCGAAGAACGACACCGCCGCGGTCACCATCAAGGGCGCCGCTGGTGGCCAGGGTGGCGGTGACGGTGGCGCGCTGCCGATCACCGGCCAGTCGACCGGCCTGATCGCCGGCCTCGGCGCCCTGCTGCTCGCCGCGGGCGTCGGCGGCTACCTGGTGGCCAAGCGCCGCCGGACCCGCTTCGTCGCCTGATCCACCCGCACAACTGGATCCATCCCGCACCACGGGTGCCCCGCCGACCACGATGGTCGGCGGGGCACCGTCGTTTACAACCAGCGGGTGGTGGGGCCCGGTCCGGCGCGGCCCGGCCACGGGCTTCGGTACCCTTTGTGGCCGTGGACACAGCTGAGAAGACCCGCGCCCTCACGGAGAGCGTCGCCCTGAACCCGCTCGATCCCAAGGACCTGTTGCAGACCTTCGGGCTGGTGGGCGTCTGGGTGATCCTCTTCGCCGAGACCGGCCTGCTGGTGGGTTTCTTCTTCCCCGGTGACTCGCTGCTGTTCCTCGCCGGCGTGGCCGCCTCGCCGGTGGCGGACGCCATCTTCGGTGACGGCACCCGGCTCTCCCTGGCCGGCCTGCTGATCGGCGGGCCGATCTGCGCGATCCTCGGCGCCCAGCTCGGCCACTGGCTCGGCGCGCGGTACGGCCGGCGAATGTTCGAGCGGCCCAACTCGCGGCTGTTCAAGAAGGAGTACGTCGAGAAGGCCGAGTACTACTTCCAGAAGTTCGGTCCGGCGAAGGCCGTGGTGCTGGCGCGCTTCATTCCGATCGTGCGGACGTTCCTCAACCCGGTTGCCGGGGCGCTGGGCATGCCGGCGCGACAGTTCCTGATGTGGAACATCGTCGGCGCGGTGCTCTGGGTGGACGGCATCCTGCTGATCGGTTACCTGCTCGCCGATCGGATCTACAAGGCCATCGGCGACAAGATCGACCACTACATCCTGCCGGTGGTCGCCCTGATCGTCGTGATCTCGGTGCTGCCGATCTTCTTCGAGTTCCTGCGGGACCGGCGGGCGCGCAAGCGCGGCGAGGCGGTCGCGGTGGTCGCGGCGGCCAGCGCTGCGGGCGCGGTCGAGGCGGTACGCGAGAAGTTCGACCACGACGAGCACCCGCACGACCGTCGGCACCCGGGGCACGGCCAGGAGCGCTGATCGGAGATACGACGACGGCCGGCCCCCTGGTGAGGGGGTCGGCCGTCGGCATGTCAGGCCCGCCCTGCGGCGGTGCGGCCGAGGACGAGCAGGTATCACCCACCGGTGGCGCCACCCCTGGCTCGCCACCGGACACCGCCCCGGCATGGGACGGTGCGCAGCGCCTACGTCAGCGGGCCTTCTTGGTGGCCCGCTTACGCGGCGGGGTCAGCAGGTCGGCGATCGTCGCGATCGCACTCGGGACCAGCCGGTAGTACGCCCAGACACCGCGCTTCTCCCGCTCCAGCAAGCCGGCCTCGGTGAGGATACGCAGGTGGTGACTGACCGTCGGCTGAGAGAGGCCGAGCGGCGCGGTCAGGTCACAGACGCACGCCTCGCCCTCGGGGGCCGACTGGATCAGGCTGAGCAGCCGCAACCGAGCGGGATCCGCGAGGGCCTTGAGGACCCCCGCGAGACGCTCGGCATCGGCACGTTCGATCGGCTCACCGGCAAGCGGCGAGATCTGAGGCATTGTCATTTCGGCCAACGCAGTTCCCACGTATTCCATCCTTCCACCAGCAGCATCGATCCGCCTGCATATCAGCAGATCCGAATCGGCAAACTTTTACGCCACAAGGCCGAGGTCAGCCAACGTATAGGCCGCCCTGTACGGCAATCCGGCGGCTCGCACCGCGTCGCCGGCGCCTCGATCAACAATAACCGCCACGCCCACGACTTCGGCTCCGGCCTCGCGAAGCGCCTCGACAGCGGTCAACACACTTCCGCCCGTTGTGGACGTGTCTTCCACCGCCAACACACGGCGGCCCGCCACCTCCGGTCCCTCGATTCGTCGCTGCAGACCGTGCGCCTTACCCGCCTTTCGCACCACAAAGGCGTCCAGGGCGCGGCCGGTCGGAGCGGCGGCGTGCAGCATCGAGAGCGCGACAGGGTCCGCGCCCAGGGTGAGCCCACCGACGGCCTCGTACTCCCAGTCGGCGGTGAGATCGAGCAGCGCCCGACCGACCAACGGAGCGGCCTGGTGATGGAGCGTGACACGTCGCAGATCGACGTACCAGTCTGCCTCGCGCCCCGAGGAGAGCACGACCCGTCCGTGGACCACAGCCAGGTCGGTAATGAATTTACGCAGGTCGTCGTGGTCCCCCATGGCGATAGAGGTTACTGCTCAAGTCTGAACGGCGTCTGCACGGCCCTCCCCGATCGGGCCGGCGAGGCACCGATGGTTGGCGATGTTCGACTACGCTCTGCGACCGGCCGGGCGGCGGTGCGCCAACGCCGGACCACGGCGTTCCCGGCACCACCGGGCGCCGACGGCTCAGCGTTCGTCGCGACCGATCCGGCTACGGGTGTCGCGGGCGACCGCCTGGAGCAGTCGGATCGGCGCGTGCCGCAGACCGGCGACCGCCACCTTGTACTTCCACGCCGGAACGCTCACCAACTTGCCTTTTCGCAGGTCACGAAGGGCTTCGTCGACGACATCCTCGGCCCGCAGCCACAACCACTCCGGGGTCTTCGACATGTTGATGCCGGCCCGTTCGTGGAATTCGGTGCGGGTGTAGCCGGGGCAGAGAGCCATCACCCGAACACCGAATGGGCGTGCCGACTGGCCGACGGACTCGCTGAAATTGGTGACCCACGCCTTGCTGGCCGAGTAGGTCGATCCGGGCATCACCGCGCCAAACCCCGCAACCGAAGAGACATTTATCACTGCCCCGTCACGCCGTTCGGTCATGGGGCGCAGGGCTGCCAGGGTCAGTCGCATGACGGCGTGCACGTTGAGCCGGAGCAGGCGTGCCTCGTCCTCCGCTGTGGAGCGCAGGAACGGCTTGTTCAGGCTGATGCCGGCGTTGTTGACGAGCAGGTGGACCTGACTGTCGGACGTCAGTCGCCGCTCGACGGTGGCGCAGCCATCATCGGTGGACAGGTCCGCCGACAACATCTCCACGGTACGACCGTGCCGCGCACCCAACTCCGCAGCCATCTCGGCCAGTCGGCCAGCGTCCCGGGCGACCAGCACCAGGTGCCAACCGTCGGCCGCCAGCCGTCGGGCGAACGCCGCGCCGATGCCGGCGGTGGCGCCGGTGACCACTGCCCGTCGCTCGGCGGTCGTGGGATCGAGCGTCACGGGCGGGTCCTCACCTGGGCGGGTACTGGTGCGTGGCGGGCGGCTGCGGGGGCTGGTGCGGTGCGGGCGGGAACGCCTGGGGGGCGGGCGGCGCGGTGGGTGCCGTCGAACGGTGTCGACCGAACCAGGCGTTCGCCGCCGGCAGGGTCAGCAGCGTTGCTACCACAAGGTAACCGAGGGCCTGCCCGACCGAAAGCCCGGCGTTGAGCGGAATCCACCAGGACGGGTAAGCGTCCGCGATGAGGCCGAGCAGCTCGGCGGTGGCCCGCTCGTCCGCGCCCAACCGCAACGGCGCGGCCCGCTCGCCGACGAGCACCGCCACGCTGCAGCAGCCCGCGAGCAAGCCGAGCCCGCAGACCACCCAGGCTGCCACCCGCACGCCGCGCCGACCCGTCAGCAGCCCGAGGGCCAGGCCGGCGAGCACGGGCGCGGAGAGGGCGGCCACCACCGCGGTCAGAACCGCCGACGCGCGCAGCAGGGTCACCACGTCGTCGATCTGCTGCGAGCTCGCCGAGGTGTCACGAGCAGCAGCCCGGAACGCGTCCACGGTCCGGCCCAGCACCGTCAGGTCGACGACGGCGTACGCGAGTGCGCCCACCGCCATCACCAGCAGCACGGTCGAGGCCAGCAGAACTACGGCGGGCCGGCGCGGCGGTGCCGATTCGGGGTACGACACGACGAATCCCTCCGGTAGGCGTCGGGTGCAACCTACTCGGAGGGATCGTCGGCGTCGTGCCTATCCAGCGGTCAGCTGGTCGACGGCGGGGTCGGTCCGGGGCGGTCGCCCGGCGGCGTGTCGTCCGGCCGGTCGGTGCCGGACGGGCCCGACGGCGGCGCGGACGGCGGCGTGCCCGGCTGCTCCGATCCGGGTGCCTGACCCGGCGTCGACGGGTAACCCGGCTCGCCACCGGACGGGTAACCCGGCTCCCCGGTCGACGGGTAGCCCGGCTGGCCGGGAGCCGACGGGTAGCCGGGCTGGCCGGAAGCCTGCGGGTAGCCCGGGTAGCTGGCGCCGGGGGTCGGGGGCTCCCAGGCCGCGGCGGGCTTGCGGAAGAACTCGTTCGACTTGGGCAGTGCCAGCAGGATGAGCGCCGCCAGCAGCGCGAGCAGGCTGATCACGCCGAGCAGGATGCTGACCGGGGTGATCCAGGACGGCAGCGCCTCCTCGAGGCGGCGCCGGACCTCGTCGCCGCTCGGCATGTCGCCGCCGCTGTTACCACCGGTGGCGAAGCTGCCACCGCCCGCGCCGTTGAGCACGTTCCCACCCGTGCAGCAGACCATGATGGCGCCGACGATCCAGGTGGTGATGCGCGAACCGTTGCTACCCCGGTTGTTGAACATGGCCAGCACGGCCAGCACGACCGAGAGCAGCACCACGAGAATGCCGGCGCCCAGGGCGAACGCGAAGACGAAGTCCGCCACCTGGTCCGCGCCCTCGGTGGTACTGCTCGAGTAGGCGTCGCGGAGCACGTCGCGGGTCTTGCCGATGGTGGACAGGGTGACGATGAGACTGATCACCTGGCACGCCAGGAACAGGTAGAGCAGATAGCTGGAAATCGATACGGTGGATGGCCGCTGACGGGCCGGCGTGCTCTGGGAATCGACCACGATTCTCCTTCCCTAGATCGGGCACACACCGTATCGGCAACCGGCCAGTCCGGCATGCCGTGCCGAACGCGGCGCGTACGTCGGGTCGCTCAGCGCCCGTCGTCGGTGGGTCGGATCGCCAGGTTGGCGGGGTCGAGCAGGTCGCCACGGGCGACCCGCCAGCCCTCTTCGCCATACGCCTCGAAGGAGAGCCGGGCGTTCCCACCCGACTGGTAGTCGTGATAGCGCATCGTCCCGGCAGGCGGCAGGCCGGTCTCGCCGGTGGCGGTGTAGCGCGCCTTCCCGGTCTCGGCCCAGGTGTACCGCAACCCGCCCAGGTCGATGGTCGGGGCACCGGGGGTGACTGTCGCGCCGGGCTCGGCGGTCCACAGCACCAGTTCCAGCTCGGGGCCGCCGTCGCCCTCGACGGAGAGTCGGTGTGGCGTGCCGGAGGCGTCGTCGAGGAGGTGCTGCACCCAGCTCCAGTCCCCCTCGACCAGGCGGATGGTGCCGCTCACCACGTACTCCCGCTGGCCGATCCGCACGCGATCACCAGGCGCCAGTCGGTGGGCGCCGTCGCGGGTGGGCCCGGTGGCCGGCGGCACGCCGGTGGGCCGGGCCGCGGCCCGCCGCCGGGTCCGCACGACGATCACGAGCACGACCACGATGAGTACGACAAACGCCGCCACCAGGTACGCAAGCGCCCCGTCCACCCGACCACCTCCCCAGGTACGTCGGCGCAGACGGTAACAACCTCGCGCACCGAATTGAGTCGTGTCGTGACCGAAAGCTCAGCTACCGACGGCAGCCGACGTGTCGCCCGGCGTGGTCATTGTGGATGCCCGGATGCGGCGTGCTCTGTCACGCCGGCGCGGCCGGCGGATGGTGTCGCGGCAGGGTCACGCCGCCGCGAGTCGCTGGGTGGCGTAGTCGCCGAGGGTGGAGCGCCCCATGACGCAGCCGACGAAGGTGGTGAACTCGGTGCGGTCGTCCCGCAGCGACGTCCACGCCGCCCGGGCCGCCGCCGGGTCGGCGCGCTCCAGCAGCGTCGCCGCGTACGCCCGGCCGGCGGGTGAGCCCTCGGCGAGCAGCCGGTCGAGCTGCCGGCGTACCTCCTGGGGGTGGTCGTCGAGCGCGGCCTCGACCCGGTGGTACGCCTCGGTCACGGGCAACGTCGCACCCGCGATCCCCACCCCACCGAAGGCGAGCGTGTCGGCGACTACCAACTCGTCGACAGCCGCACGAAGGTCCCGCTCCCAAGCCGCACGCATCCCGAACATGCCCCAACCCTTTCCCTCCCCGCCCACCTCTCACCCTGTTGATCAAGAGGTTTGCGCCATGAGAAGACGTCCCGATGACGCAAACCTCTTGATCACCGTAGGTCAGGCCGGGGTCACCGTCAGGGACTTCGATCCCGGGGTTTGGTCGACCTTCACCGTGTTGCCGTCTCGGATTGCGCCGCTCAGCAGGGCCTTTGCCAGCTGGTCGCCGATCGCGGTCTGGACCAGGCGGCGCAGGGGGCGGGCACCGTAGATCGGGTCGTAGCCGTGCTCGGCGAGCCAGTCCCGAGCGGAATCGGTGATCTCCAGGCCGAGCCTCCGGTCGGCCAAGCGCCGTCGCATCCGGTCGAGCTGGATGTCGACGATGGAGCGCAGGTCGTCCCCGCGCAGCGCGGCGAAGACCACGATGTCGTCCAGCCGGTTGAGGAACTCCGGCTTGAAGTGCGACCGCACCACGGCGAGAACGCCTTCCCGGCGCTGCTCCTCGGCCAGTGTCAGGTCGCTGATCACCGACGATCCGAGGTTGGACGTGAGGATCAGGATCGCGTTGCGGAAGTCCACCGTACGGCCCTGCCCGTCGGTGAGCCGACCGTCGTCGAGCACCTGGAGCAGGATGTCGAAGACGTCCGGGTGGGCCTTCTCCACCTCGTCCAGCAGGATCACCGAGTACGGGCGGCGGCGCACCGCCTCGGTGAGCTGCCCGCCCTCCTCGTAGCCGATGTACCCGGGTGGGGCACCTACCAGGCGGGCCACGGAGTGCTTCTCGCCGTACTCGCTCATGTCGATGCGGACCATCGCCCGCTCGTCGTCGAAGAGGAACTCGGCGAGCGCCTTGGCCAGCTCCGTCTTGCCGACACCTGTCGGGCCGAGGAAGAGGAAGCTGCCCGTCGGGCGGTCCGGGTCGGCGACACCGGCCCGTGCCCGGCGTACGGCGTCGGAGACCGCGCCCACGGCCTCGGACTGGCCGACCACCCGGCCGCCCAGCGACTCCTCCATCCGCAGCAGCTTGGCCGTCTCGCCCTCCAGCAGGCGGCCGGCCGGGATGCCGGTCCACGAGGCGACCACCGCGGCGATGTCGTCCGCGCCGACCTCCTCCTTGAGCATCGCGCCGTCGGCCTGGAGCTGGGCCAGCTCCTCCTCGGCCTGCTTCAGCTCGACCTTGAGGGCCGGGATGCGGCCGTAGCGCAGCTCGGCGGCACGCTCCAACTCCCCGTCCCGCTCGGCCCGCTCGGCCTCGCCGCCCAGGCGCTCCAGCTCCTCCTTGGCGGTGGAGAGCTTGGTGATGTGGCTCTTCTCGGTCTGCCAGCGCTCGGAGAGCACGGTGAGCTGCTCACGCTTGTCGGCCAACTCCTGGCGCAGCCGCGCCAACCGCTCGGCGGACGCGGCGTCCGGCTCCTTGGCCAGCGCCATCTCCTCGATCTCCAGCCGACGGACCGCCCGCTCGATCTCGTCCACCTCGACCGGCCGGGAGTCGATCTCCATCCGGAGCCGGGACGCGGACTCGTCGACCAGGTCGATCGCCTTGTCCGGCAGGAACCGGTCGGTGATGTACCGGTCGGAGAGCGTCGCGGCGGCGACAAGCGCGGCGTCGGTGATCCGGACGCCGTGGTGCACCTCGTAGCGCTCCTTGAGCCCACGCAGGATGCCGATGGTGTCCTCGATCGTCGGCTCGCCGACAAGCACCGGCTGGAAGCGCCGCTCCAGCGCCGGGTCCTTCTCGATGTGCTCGCGGTACTCGTCAAGCGTGGTCGCGCCGACCATCCGCAGCTCACCGCGGGCCAGCATCGGCTTGAGCATGTTGCCGGCGTCCATCGAACCCTCGCCCTTGCCGGCGCCGACGACCGTGTGCAGCTCGTCGAGGAACGTGATGACCTGCCCGTTGGAGTTCTTGATCTCCTCCAGGACGGACTTCAGCCGCTCCTCGAACTGGCCCCGGTACTGAGCGCCGGCGACCATCGCGCCGAGGTCCAGCGAGACCAGCTTCTTGTCGCGCAGCGACTCGGGCACGTCGCCGGCGACGATCCGTTGGGCGAGACCCTCGACGATGGCGGTCTTGCCGACGCCGGGCTCACCGATCAGGACGGGGTTGTTCTTCGTACGTCGGGAGAGCACCTGGATGACCCGGCGGATCTCCGAGTCCCGACCGATCACCGGGTCGATCTTGCCGTCGCGGGCGCTTGCGGTCAGGTCCACGCCGTACTTCGTGAGGGCCTGGTAGGTCTGCTCCGGGTCGGCGGTGGTGACCCGCCGGTCCCCGCCGCGCACGGTCGGAAAGGCGGCGACCAGGGCCTCCTCGGTGGCGCCTGCCGACTTCAGCGCGGCGGACACCGCGCCGCCCACCTGGGCCAGGCCGGCGAGCAGGTGCTCGGTGGAGGTGTACTCGTCGCCGAGCGGCCTGGCGATCTGCTCGGCCGCGCCGATGGCGTTGACGAACTCCCGGGCCAGGGTGGGCTCGGCGATGCTGGAGCCCCGCGCGGCAGGCAGGGCGTCGACAGCACGCTGGGCGGCCCGGCGCAGCTCGGCGGGGTCGGCCCCGACGGCGCGCAGCAGGCCGGCGGCGGTCGAGCCGTCGGTGTCCAGCAGGGACAGCAGCAGGTGCCAGGGCTCGACTGTGGCGTGGCCACGCTGGTTGGCAAGCGCGACGGCGCCGGTGATGGTCTCGCGGCTCTTGGTGGTGAGTCTTTCGGTGTTCATGGGCTCCCCCGGATCGGCGTTGTCCACTGGGTTGGACACAACCAGAGTTGAGCGTATTCCACTCAACCCTACCGCTGTGACGCCCATCACTCCCGTAGGCGCCACCGCCAGTCGAACTCCCCGGCCGCCGGGGGCGGGCCGGGCAGCGGATCGGAGTCCGCCGCCGTGGACAGCCCACCCAGCAGCACGGCGAGTTGCCGGCGGCGTAGCTGACGGGTCCGCTCCGGATCGGGCACCCGCACCGCCGCGCACGCCTCCAGGACCAGCCCCAGATCCTGCACGACCACGTCCGCGCGCAAACGCCCACTGGCGTGCGCCCGCTCGACCAGCACGGTGGCCAACTCGCTGGCGCGCAACGCGTCCCGGCCCATCTCCTCGGTCGGAGTGAAGGTGCCGGCCAGATGGACGGTGAGCGAGTGCACGTCGGCGTCGACCACCCCGGTCAGGAACCCGGCGAACGCGGCCCAGTCGTCCGGCTCGGCGAGCGCCTCCTCGGCCACGGCGAGGTAGCGGCGCAGCCCGTCGTGGCAGAGCTGCCGCAGCAGGGCCTCCTTGCCCGCGTACCGCCGGTAGAGCGCGCTGATGCCGACGCCGGCTCGGTCGGCGACGGCGGCGATCGGCGCCTTCGGATCGTCGAGGAAGACCGCGCGGGCGGCTTCGAGGATCACCTCGTCGTTGCGGGCGGCCTGGGCACGGCGGCCGGCAAGGGGCCTGGGGGACGTTGACATGTCTTCAGCCTAACAGTGGAACGGATCGTTCCGCTCTGCTACTGTCATTGCAGAACGAAACATTCCGTTCCGAAGGAGAGTTCGAGATGACCGGCACCGCGATCCGTCCGTTCCGCGTCGAGATCCCGCAGACCGCCCTCGACGACCTGGCCGCCCGCCTCGGTCGCACGAACTGGCCCGCCGCGCTGCCCGGCACCGGCGACGCGTACGGCATGAGCGACGACCGGGTGCGGGCGCTCGCCGACAGGTGGCGGGACGGGTTCGACTGGCGGGCCGTCGAGGCTCGGCTGAACGCCCACCCGCAGTTCGTCACCGAGATCGACGGCGAGCAGATCCACTTCCTGCACGTCCGGTCGTCCCGCCCCGACGCCACAGCCCTCGTGCTCACCCACGGCTGGCCCGGCTCGGTGCTGGAATACCTCGATGTGATCGGCCCGCTCACCGAGCCGAGCGACCCGGCCGCGCCGGCCTTCCACCTGGTCATCCCGTCGCTGCCGGGCTTCGGGTTCTCCGGCCCCACCCGCAGCGCCGGCTGGAACCGCTTCCGCACCGCCCGCGCCTGGGCCGAGCTGATGAACCGCCTGGGGTACGACAGCTACGGCGCCATCGGCAACGACGCCGGCTCGATGGTCGCGCCGGAGCTGGGCCGGATCGACGCCGAACACGTCCTCGGCGTGCACGTCACCCAGCTCTTCTCGTTCCCGTCCGGCGACCCGGCCGAGTTCGCCGGGCTGTCCGAGGCGGACCAGGCGGCGCTGGGGCACCTCCAGTGGTTCTACGAGAACAAGTTCTCCTTCAACCAGGTGCACAGCCAGCAACCGCAGACCCTGGCGTACGGCCTGGCCGACTCGCCCATCGGGCTGCTGGCCTGGAACGCCCAACTCTTCGACGAGAGCCTGGACGACGACTTCGTCCTGGCCAACGTGGCGCTCTACTGGTTCACCGGCACGGCCGCCTCGGCGATCCGGTTCTACTGGGAGGACGCGCACGCCGGTGAGCAGCCGTCCGAGCCGACCACGGCACCTACCGCGCTGGCCATGTTCCCCGGCGACTTCCAGTCCATCCGCCGCTTCGCCGAGCGGGACCACACGAACATCGTCCGCTGGACGGCGTACGGGACGGACGTCGAGGGCCGCGGTGACGTCGGCGGTCACTACGCCGCCCATCAGGCCACCGACGTCCTGGTCGGCGACATCCGCGAGTTCTTCGCCAGCCTCCGCTGACCGGTCCGCGCCGTCGGTGCCCGCCCCGCTCACCCCGGGCGGGCACCGGCGTGTCGGCCCTAGATCCACTCGACTTCCTGGAAGTCGCGGTATCCGGGCCACCGCGACACCGCGATTTACAGGAAGTCGAGTGGATCAGGGGTTTTCGAGGATGATCTCCGTCCAGCGGCGCTCGGCCACCTGGCCGACGCCGAGCAGGATGCCGCCGTCCCCGCGGGCGGCCACGATCGTGCCGTCGGTGAGCACCGACAGGTTTCGGTCGGGGCCGATCGGCCAGAGCAGGTCCGTGTAGCGACCGTCCCCGACCGTGCCAGTGCCCGTGCCTCCCGAGCCGGTCACCGCGAGCAGCCCGCCGCCGATCGGCACAACGGATTGGATCAGCGGCGGATGTCCGTCGGCCCGGATCGGATCCCACCCCCGGCCCAGTCGCCAGAGCGCCGGAAAGGACCTACGGTCCGGCCGCTCCCCGACCAGCCATCCCGTCCCGTCCCGATCGACCACGGCCCGCAGGACGCCGACGGGCCCTTCGGGTGCCGGCACCGGAGTCTGCTGCCAGGTCCGCCCCCTGTCGAACGAGACCGCCGCGTGCGGCTTCCCGTCCTTCTCCCCGGCCGCGACCACCAGCAGGCCGTCGCCCGCGTCGACCGTGTTCATTCCGGGTACGCGCGGCTGGGTGGCCAGCGGGTGCAGCCGCTGACCGTCCCACTCGCCGACCTGACCACTGCCCTCGATCAACTGAAATCGACCCTGCGCGCCGACCCACTGCCGCGGTGGCCCGTCGGGCGTGTGCGTGAACGAGGTACCACCGTCGGTCGAGGTCCACCAGCCGTGCGGCTCACTCAACAGCGTCAGCACCCCCGGCGCGGCGTAGAGCTGGTGGTTCTTCGCCTCCGGGTGGGGATGTCGCAACTCCCGCCAGGATCGTCCGCCGTCATCGGTGGCGAAGACCCACGCCGGACAGTCGTCGTCGAGCGACGGTTCGCCGCAGCTGGCGAAGAGGGCGTAGCCGTGCTCGGCGTCGACGAACTCGACGTACGGCGGGTCGTACCGTTGCGGAACGGCGACCCGGACGCGGCGGATCTCCGCGACGGCGGCCGATGGAGACGGCGCGGTGAGGGTGGCTCGGGACGACGGCGCGGTAGGTGGATTCCGGCGGACGTCGCCGATCGAACACCCAGCTAGCAGGGGTACGAGCAGCAGTACCACCGCCCGACCTGATCTCCGTCCGATCATCGGCGTCTCCGAAGCGGTAGCCTTGCCCGGGTGCGAGTACGTGTGGAACAGACTGCCTTACCTGGCATCGGAGTGCGCCACGATCTGGTGACCGAATCCGGCCGTCGACTCGGCGTGGTCTCCCATCGCAACGGTCGTCGTGATCTTGTCCTCTACGACCCGGATGATCCCGACTCCTGCCAGGCGGACATCCCGCTGACCGACGACGAGGCGGAGGCGCTTGCCGACATCCTCGGCGCGTCGCTGATGCTCGGTCAGCTCTCCGGGCTGCGCGAGCAGGCTGCCGGTCTGCTCACCGAGCAGATCGCCATCCCGGCGGGGTCGCGGTACGTCAACCGGATGCTCGGCGACACCAAGGCGCGTACCCGCACCAGCGCCTCCATCGTGGCGGTGCTGCGCGACGGCACGGTGAACGTGTCGCCCGAGCCCTCCTTCCGCTTCGCGGCCGGTGACGTGGTGGTAGTGGTCGGGACCCGTCAGGGTCTCGACGGCGTGTCCGCCATCCTCGCCGACAGTGACCCGGACGGCTGAGGCGGATGCACGATTTCACCACACTGCTCATCGAAGTCGGTGCGCTGCTGCTGTTGCTCGGGCTGCTCAGTCGGCTGAGCCGGCGCATCGGCCTGTCGCCCATTCCGCTCTACCTGCTCGCCGGGCTCGCCTTCGGGCACGGTGGGCTGCTACCCCTCGACGCCAGCGAGGAGTTCTTCGCGGTCGGCGCCGAGATCGGCGTCATCCTGCTGCTGGTGATGCTCGGCCTGGAGTACTCGGCCAACGAACTCGTCGGCAATCTCCGCTCGGCAGCACCGGCCGGCCTGATCGACGGGGTGCTGAACGCGTTACCCGGCGCCATCTTCGCCCTGCTGCTCGGCTGGGACTGGGTGGCCGCCCTGGTGCTCGGCGGCATCACCTGGGTCTCCTCGTCCGGGGTCATCGCCAAGGTCCTCGCCGACCTGGGTCGGCTCGGTAACCGGGAGACCCCGGTGATCCTCTCGGTGCTGGTGATCGAGGACCTGGCGATGGCGCTCTACCTGCCGCTGGTCACCGCCGTCCTGGCCGGCACCGGCCTGCTCGGCGGTGGCATCGCGCTCACCGTCGCGGTGGGCACGGTGCTGATCGTGCTCGTGGTCGCCATCAGGTACGGCCACCTGATCTCGTCCGCCCTGTCGGCGAAGGACCCGGAGGCGCTGCTCCTCGGCGTACTCGGTCTGACCCTGCTGATCGCCGGCCTCGCCGCGTCGCTCCAGGTGTCGGCGGCGGTCGGCGCGTTCCTGGTCGGCATTGCCCTCTCCGGCCCGGTGGCGCACCACGCCACCGAGTTGCTCTCGCCCCTGCGGGACCTGTTCGCGGCGGTGTTCTTCGTCTTCTTCGGCCTGACCACCGACCCGCAGGACATTCCGCCGGTGCTGCTGCCGGCGCTCGCGCTGGCCGTTGTCACCATGGCGACGAAGACGCTCACCGGTTACCTCGCGGCCCGCCGGGTCGGTATCGCCGAACCCGGTCGCTGGCGGGCCGGCCTGGCGCTCGTACCCCGAGGGGAGTTCTCGATCGTCATCGCCGGGCTCGCGGTCGCGGCCGGCAGCGTCGAGCCGCGGTTGGCCGCGCTCGCCGCGACGTACGTCCTGATCACCGTGGTTACCGGGCCGATCCTGGCCCGGCTGCCGGACTTCCCGTGGTTCAAGCGGTGGCTGCGCAACCGCGCGGCGGCCCAGCGTCGGGACCCGGTGCCGATCCACGACTGACGCGCACCGCCGCTGCCGTACCCCTTCGGCGCGGCAGCGGCGGTGGCCAGGACACCCGAACGGCCGTTCGGGGCGGCCCGGCCGGCGGATGCCGAATTGCTCCCTGCGGGTACTACCGCAGCCCTCGGCGGCGGGTTACCGTTTCGCCCCAGCAGCCACGGTCCGCAGGCAGCGTTGCCAGACGCGGGCGAGAGCGGAAGGTTGGCCGGTGAGCGTGCAGGAGTCGACGTTCCACGGCTTTGCCAACCCCGTCGATCCGACGCCGGCGGAGTTGCGAGCCTGGGCGTTCCAGCCCGATTCGGTGCCGTTGTCGTCCATGCCACCCGACTGGGACCTCCTGGTCTCCGGGGACCGCCTGGTGCTGACGCTCTTCGAGCTGGCGATGGACCCGACCTGCCCCGCGCGGCGCTTCGCGCTGCACTGCCTCTACATCTACGCCGCGGACGGCATCCGGACGAACTTCCGCGCCCACCCCAAGCGCCGCTTCCGCAAGCTGGTCGAGCAGGCCGAGCGTGACGGCGACGAGCTGATGAGGATCTGGGCGCACAACGGCCGCGTGCTGCTGGCCCGACCCGATCTCTTCGTCTACCGGGACTGGTGCGAGGGCGGCCTGGTCCGCGAAAACCGCCGCCTCGGCTGAGACCGGGGGATCGATCCGCCCTTGGTCAACTCGCCTTCCCGGAAACCGGGCTTTCCCGCTTAGTCGGACACCACGACTTCCGGGAAACCGAGTGGATCTAGGCGAACGGGCCGGGACCCCCGCCGCGGCACCCCTGCGTCCCGGCCCGCACCAGCTAGGCGAACGGGCCGGGACCCCCGCTGCGGCACCCCTGCGTCCCGGCCCGCACCAACTAGGCGAACGGGCCGGGACCCCCGCCGCGGCACCCCTGCGTCCCGGCCCGCACCAACTAGGCGAACGGGCCGGGACCCCCCGTGGGTCCCGGCCCGCACGTCGGCTACCGGATCAGTCCTGCTTGCGCTCGGTCTCGGCTCGGCGGTGGTCGCCGTCGGACTCCTCGGCGAACCGCCCCTCGATGATCCGATCCCGGAAACTTCCCTCGGTCACCCTGTCGAACTTCTCCCGGACGGTGTCGGCCAGGTCTTCCAGCCGGTCCTCCGTCTGCTGGGCCACTTTCTTCGCAGGCTCCGCCATCGCTCCCCCAACCGCGCCGATAGGCCCGAATTAAGGCGATAGGACCCGTATCGACAGGCTAACGGAAACGGCCTGGCCCGCGCCGGAAAATCCGGCACGGGCCAGGCCGAGGAAACAGGGTCAGCGATCGGGTGTACGGCGGGGACGCCACACCACCAGCGCGGTGGACGTACGGTTGGTCGGCACCAGATCCCGGCCCGGGAAGCGGGCCAGCGACTCCAGCTCGGCCACCCGGCGGTACGCGGCGTCCAGCTCCGCCTCCAGTCGCGCGACCCGCTGCTGCGCCTGCTCCAGCAACCGTTCCAGCCCGATGATCCGCTTGACGCCGGCCAGGTTGATCCCGTCGTCCTGGCTGAGGCGCTGCACCTCGCGCAGCAGCACCACGTCCCGGACGCTGTACCGACGGCCACCGCCGGCAGCCCGGCCGGGCTGCACCAGCCCCAGCCGGTCGTACTGGCGCAGGGTCTGCGGGTGCATTCCCGCCATCCGTGCCGCCACCGAGATCATGAGCACCTTGGCCTCGTAGGCAGGGTCACCCGAACCGAGGAACTCGCCCGACATCCCGCTCACCTCCGCGTCCATCCCACCGGACTAACCGACCCGACGCACCCGGGCGTCGAGATGTTCCCGCGCCGCCGGCGGGCTCTGCTCGGCGAACGCCTCAAGCGCCGCCCGCGCCTCGTCGGACAGCCGGGCCGGCACCACCACGTCCAGGGTGACCAGCAGGTCACCGGCCTGCCCGTCGCGACGGACCACACCCTTGCCCCGGGCCCGCAGCACCCGCCCGCTGGGCGTGCCCGGCGGAACCCGCAACGTCACCGCGCCGTCGAGCGTGGGCACCCGCAGGTCCGTGCCGAGCACGGCCTCCGCGTAGGTCACCGGCACCGTCAACGTCAGGTCGTCTCCGGTACGCCCGAACAGCTCGTCCGGCCGGACCTTGACGTGCACGAACAGGTCGCCGGCCGGACCACCACGCTCACCCGGCTCACCGCGCCCGGCCAGCCTGATGCGCTGACCGTCGGCCACACCGGCCGGAAAGCGCACGTTCATCGTGCGGGTCTTGGTCACCCCGCCGCTGCCGTGGCACTCCGGGCACTTCTCCTCCACCACGGTGCCGACGCCCTGGCAGTTGCCGCACGGCTCGGAGAAGCTGAACGACCCCTGGTTGCGGGTGGTGACCCCGGCGCCGTGACAGACCGGGCAGGTACGCGGCTGGGTGCCGGGCTTGGCGCCGTTGCCGTGGCAGGTGTCGCAGACGCCGGGGGCGCGCAACGTCAGCGGCAGGGTCACCCCGCGCACCGCGTCGCCGAAGTCCAGGGCCACCTCGGTCTCCACGTCCCGGCCGCGCGCCGGACCACGCGGAGCGGCCTGCCCACCGGCCTGCCCGCCCGAGAAGATCGAGCTGAACAGGTCCTGGAAGCCGGCCCCGCCGAAGCGGCGGTCACCGCCACCGGCGGCACCACCACCGAACAGGTCGGAGACGTCGAACGGCATCCCGCCCGGCTGGCCGCCCGCCCGGGCGTTACGCCGGAACGCGCCCGAACCGAACAGCGACCGCATCTCGTCGTACTCCCGGCGACGGCCGGCGTCCGACAGCACGTTGTACGCCTCGGACACGGCCTTGAACCGCTCTTCGGCCTTCGGGTCACCCGGGTTGTGATCCGGGTGCGATTCCCGGGCCAGCTTGCGGTACGCCTTCTTGATGTCATCCGCGGAGGCGGCCTTGTCCACGCCGAGCACGGCGTAGAAGTCCTTCTCGAGCCAGTCCTTCGAACTCACCGGTCCACCACCTCCTCCTTCCGACCGTCGTGGCCCGGCCGTCCCGCCCACCGCTGTGCGGGGGACGGGACGGCCCGGTCACCGTCTCGCACTATTCCGGATCCGCGACCGCTACCAGCGCGGGGCGCAGCAGCCGCTCACCGAGCTGGTAGCCGCGTCGCATGACCTGCACGCAGGTCGGCTCGCTGACCTCGGCCGAGGTCTGGTGCGCGACCGCCTCGTGCCGGGTCGGGTCGAACGGGTCGCCCTGCTCGCCGAAGGCGTTCAGGCCGAACTTGCCCAGCGCGGTGGTGAGCTGTTCCGCCACCGTTCCGAACGGCCCGACCAGGTCGCCGTGTTCCCGGGCCCGGTCCAGGTCGTCGAGGATCGGCAGCAGCGCGGCCAGCACCGAGCCGGTCGCCTGCTCCTGCACCAGGCTGCGGTCCCGGTCGACCCGCTTGCGGTAGTTGGCGTACTCCGCCGACACCCGCTGGACGTCTCGGGTGCGCTCGTCCAGCTCGGCCCGGAGCGACTCCAGCTCGGCGCCGAGCGACGTGCCGACACCACCGCCGTCCACCGGCTGCGCCGGGGCGTCCACCACCGGCGGCCCGGACGGCTCCGGCCCGTCGGTGGCGTTGACCTCGACCTCGATCTCGTCGACCACGACCTCGGCGTCCTCGACGAGGCCCTCGGCCGGTGCGCCGGTCTCCGCGTCCGCGGCGGTCCCCTCCGGCTCCGACGTGTCGGTGAGCTTGCGGTTGTTGCGGATGACGACCCGCTCCCCGTCGCCGGTGGCCGGCTCCGTGGGCGCGGAGCCACCCGGCGTCGACCCGGTGTCGCCCGGGTCGGCGGCTCGTGGCTTCTGCGTCATGCGGCTACCTCATCCCCTTCGCCGTGGTTACGTGTCGGAGGCCGATTGTCACTTCTTGCCGTCCTCGTCCACGATCTCCGCGTCGACCACGTCGTCGGCGCCACCTGCCGTGCCGGCCTGCGGACCGGTCGCACCTGTCGCACCCGGGCCGGCCTCGCCGCCCGGCTGCTGGCCCTGCTCGGCCTGCTGGGAGTAGAGCAGCGAACCGGCCTGCTGGGAGACCTGCGCCAGCTTCTCGTGCGCGGTCTTGATCTTCTCGATGTCCTGACCGCCCAGGGCGCCGCGCAGCTCACCGAGCGCCTCGTTGAGCTGCTCCCGGTTCTCGCTGGGCAGCTTGTCGCCGCTCTCGGCGAGGAACTTCTCGGTCTGCCACTGGAGCGCCTCGGCCACGTTGCGGGTCTCGGCGTCGTCGCGGCGGCGCTTGTCCTCCTCCGCGTGCTCCTCGGCGTCCCGGCGCATCCGCTCGATGTCGTCCTTCGGCAGCGAGGAGCCGCCGGTGATCGTCATCTTCTGTTCCTTGCCGGTGCCCAGGTCCTTGGCGTGCACGTTGACGATGCCGTTGGCGTCGATGTCGAAGGCGACCTCGATCTGCGGCACGCCGCGCGGCGCCGGGGGGAGGCCGGTCAGCTCGAAGGTGCCGAGCTTCTTGTTGTACGCCGCGATCTCCCGCTCACCCTGGAACACCTGGATCAGCACCGACGGCTGGTTGTCGTCCGCCGTGGTGAAGACCTCGGAGCGCTTGGTCGGGATGGTGGTGTTGCGCTCGATGAGCTTGGTGAAGATGCCGCCCTTGGTCTCGATGCCCAGGCTCAGCGGGGTCACGTCGAGCAGCAGGACGTCCTTGACCTCACCCTTGAGCACACCGGCCTGCAGGGCGGCGCCGACGGCGACGACCTCGTCCGGGTTGACGCCCTTGTTGGGGTCGCGACCGGTGAGCTGCTTGACCAGGTCGGTCACGGCGGGCATCCGGGTCGAACCGCCGACGAGGATGACGTGCTCGACGTCGGAGATCTTGATCCCGGCGTCCTTCACGGCCTGCTCGAACGGGCCCTTGCAGCGGTCCAGCAGGTCCTGCGTCATCCGCTGGAACTCGGCGCGGCTGAGCGTCACGTCGAGGTGCAGCGGGCCGGCCGCGCCGGCGGTGATGTACGGCAGGTTGATGTTGGTGGTGGTGGCGGCGGACAGCTCGATCTTGGCCTTCTCGGCGGCCTCACGGAGGCGCTGGAGGGCCATCTTGTCCTGGCCGAGGTCGATGCCGTGCTCGCCACGGAACGTCTTGACCAGGTGGTCGATGATCCGCTGGTCCCAGTCGTCGCCACCGAGGTGGTTGTCACCGCTCGTCGACTTGACCTCGATGACGCCCTCGGCCAGCTCCAGCAGCGACACGTCGAAGGTGCCGCCGCCGAGGTCGAAGACCAGGACGGTCTGCTCCTTGGAGCCCTTGTCCAGCCCGTACGCCAGGGCGGCCGCGGTCGGCTCGTTGACGATCCGCAGCACGTTGAAGCCGGCGATCTCACCGGCCTCCTTGGTGGCCTGGCGCTGGCTGTCGTTGAAGTAGGCCGGGACGGTGATCACCGCGTCGGTGATCTGCTCGCCCAGGTACGCCTCGGCGTCCCGCTTGAGCTTCATCAGCGTCCGGGCCGAGATCTCCTGCGGCGTGTACTTCTTGCCGTCGATGTCGACGGACCAGTTCGTGCCGACCTCGCGCTTGACCGAACGGATCGTCCGGTCCGGGTTGGTCACCGCCTGGCGCTTCGCGACCTCACCGACGAGCACCTCGCCGTTGCGGGCGAACGCGACGATCGACGGGGTCGTCCGCGAGCCCTCAGCGTTGGCGATGACGGTGGGCTCACCGCCCTCGAGAACGCTGACGCAGGAGTTCGTCGTGCCGAGGTCGATACCGACCGCACGTGCCATCTTCGCTTCCTCGCTTCGTAAGGTTGTGCAGGTGACGGGCGTCGCCCGTGGGCTGCTGGCGGGCACCGCCCGCAGCGGACCCCACCACAAGTTGAGTGAACTTGACTCAATAGTGCCACGCGCTGGCGAATCGTCAAGTCGAGTTGAGCCGACCCGACGCAACCTAGCCGTTATTACCGTCCGGTTGTCTTCCCTTGCATCGGTCGGGCACGCTTTAGCGGTGACGACGTACGGCGATTCCGCCACCCGTTCCGGCGCGCCCGCCGTCGCAGCCCGCACCGGCCCGCCGGACGCCGCGGAGGAGCCGCCCGCCACCACCGGGGACGACAGCCTCCCCGGCGCGCTGTCGGGCCTCCGGGCCGCGATCGGCGCCACCCGCTATCCGCTCGCCCTGCCCTCCGCCGCCTCCGCCCGGCACACCGCCAGCGCCCTCACCGACCAGCTCGACGACTACCTGCTGCCCCGCCTCGCCCGACTGGACGCCCCACTGCTCGTGGTGGTCGGCGGTTCCACCGGCGCGGGCAAGTCGACCCTGGTCAACAGCCTGGTCAAGGCCCGGGTCAGCGCCGCCGGCGTACTGCGTCCCACCACCCGATCCCCGGTGCTGGTCTGCAACCCGGCCGACGCGTCCTGGTTCCGGCAGGGCGACCTGCTGCCCGGCCTCACCCGCACCACCGAGCCGAGCGACGACCCACGTTCCCTGCACCTGGTCACCGCCCCCGCCCTGCCGCCGGGTCTGGCCTTCCTCGACGCGCCGGACATCGACTCCGTCGTCGACGCCAACCGCGCGCTCGCGAGCCAACTGCTCGCCGCCGCCGACCTGTGGCTCTTCGTCACCACCGCCGCCCGGTACGCCGACGCGGTGCCGTGGGAGCTGCTGCGCAGCGCGCGGGCCCGGGGCGCCGTGATCGCCATGGTGCTCGACCGGGTACCCGCCGAGGCGAGCGACGAGATCGCCGCGCACCTGGCCGAGATGCTCGCCGCACAGGATCTGCGCCGAGCGCCGCTGTTCGTCCTCCCGGAGACCTGGGTCGACGGTCAGGGGCTGCTGCCCGAGGGCGTCACCGCGCCGCTTGCCGACTGGTTCGCCCGGCTGGCCGCCGACGCCGACGCCCGCGCCGCAGTGGTCCGGCAGACCCTGGACGGCGCGCTGGCCGCCCTGCACCCCGCCGTCGAGGAGCTTGCCGACGCCGCCGACGAGCAGGTCACCGCCGCCGACGGGCTGGACGAACGGGTCCGGGCGGCATACCGGGGTGCCGAGTCGACCGTCGAGCAGGGCCTGCAGGACGGTCGACTGCTCCGCGGTGAGGTGCTGGCTCGCTGGCAGGAGTTCGTCGGCACCGGCGAGTTCTTCCGCACGCTGGAGGCCCGCATCGGGCGACTCCGCGACCGGGTGGTGGCCGCCGTCACCGGCCGGCCCGCACCCGCCGCCGAGCTGCGCAACGCCATCGAGTCGCAGCTCATCACCCTGCTGCGAGGTGTCGCGTCCGAGGCCGCCGAATCCGCGTACACCGGGTGGAAGGCACACCCGGCGGGAGCGGACCTGCTCGAGCCGGGGCTCGCCTACCCCAGCGACGACCTGCCCGAACGCGCCGAACGGATGGTCCGCGACTGGCAACGCGGCGTGCTGGAGCTGGTCCGGGTCGAGGGCGGCGACAAGCGGTTCGTGGCCCGCACGGCCGCGTACGCGGTGAACGCCACCGGGCTCGCCGTGATGATCGCCGTGTTCGCCTCGACAGCGTTCATCCCCACCGGGCTGGAGCTGGCCACCGGTGCCGGCACGACTGTCGCCGCGCAGGCCGTCCTCCAGGCGATCTTCGGTGACCAGGCGGTGCGTACCCTCGCCGCCAAGGCCCGGGTCGATCTGGTGGCGCGGGTCCGGACGCTGCTGGACGCGGAGGCCGACCGCTTCCTTGCCCGCACCGCCGAGGCCCGGCCCGCCGAGGCGGCCGGCGACGCGCTGCGGCGGGCGGCCGGCCGGGTCGAGCTGGCCCGGCACCGCAGCGGCCTGGCCACCGGCGACGGCACACTGCGGGTCGGCGACGAGGAGGGTTCGCGGTGACAAACATCGCCGGCCGGGTACGCGAGGCGTTCCGCGGGGATCAGCGTGTCGACCCCGACGCGTTGATCGCCCGCCTGGACGCCGTACGCAGGTTCCTGACCGCCGTCGACGGCCTGCTGCCGGACGCCGAGCTGGTGCCCGCGCACACCCTTGTCGAGCGGGCCGGCACCCGGCTCGCGCTGTCCCGTGACCACACAGTGGTGGCCCTCGCCGGCGCCACCGGCAGTGGCAAGTCCAGCCTGTTCAACGCGCTGGCCCAGCTGGAACTCTCCCCGGTCGGGGTCCGCCGGCCGACCACAGGCGTGACACACGCGTGCGTGTGGGGGCCCTTGGAGGGTGCCAACCGGCTGCTCGACTGGACCGGGGTGCTGCCCCGGCACCGCTTCGTGCGGGAGAGCGCCCTCGACGGGGACGACGAGACGGCGCTGCACGGGCTGATCCTGCTCGACCTGCCCGACTTCGACTCGGTGCAGCGGTCCCACCGGCTGGAGGTGGACCGGCTGCTCGGCCTGGTCGACCAGGTGGTCTGGGTGGTCGACCCGCAGAAGTACGCCGACCGGGTCATCCACGACAGCTACCTGCGCGAGTTCCACAGGCACCGCGACGTCACAGTGGTCGTGCTCAACCAGGCCGACCGGCTGTCGCCGAACGAGCTGCCCCGCGTCCTGGACGACCTGCGCCGCCTGCTCGACTCCGACGGGCTGACCGGCGTGCCACTGCTCGCCACCACCGCCATCGACCCGGCCGGGATGGTCGGGCTACGCGCCGCGCTGGAGCGTACGGTCGCCGAACGGCAGGCCGCCCTGCGTCGGCTGGCCGGCGACGCCGACTCGGTAGTCGCCGGGCTCGACGAACTGGTCGGCTCGGCCCGACCGGCGGGCGGCCCGGACGACACGGCAGTCGACGCGCTGAACCGGGCACTGGCCGGCACGGCAGGTGTGCCCGCGGTGACCGAGGCGGTGGAGAAGGCGTACCGGCATCGGGCCGGCGCGGCCACCGGCTGGCCCGTGGTGCGGGGTTGGCGTCGGTTCCGACCCGACCCGCTGCGCCGGCTGCACCTGCCCGGCCCGTCCGGCGACAAGGCCGACCCGGCGGAGAGCCTGGTCGCGGCGACCTCGGTGCCCGACCCGACCGCCGCCCAGCGCTCGGCGCTCGGTCTGGCGATCCGCGCGGTGGCCGACCGGGCCGCCGCCGACCTGCCCGCCGCCTGGCCGGCGGCGGTCACCTCCGCCGCCCGGTCCCGCCTGGGCGACCTACCGGACGCGCTGGACGCGACGATCGCCGGCACGGACCTCGGCCTGGGCCGGCGGCCGCTCTGGTGGCGGATCGTCGGCGGTGTGCAGTGGCTTGTCACCCTGGCCGCCGTGGTCGGGTTGGGCTGGCTGGTGCTCGGCTACGCGCTGCGGGCGCTCGGCCTGCCCGCGCTGGACAACCCGATGGTCGGCCAGGTGCCGCTGCCCACAGTGCTGCTGCTCGGCGGCCTGCTGGCCGGGCTGCTGGTGGCGGCGCTGACCCGCCCGGTGGTGCGCTGGGCCGCCCGCCGGGCCCGCAGCCGCGCCGAGCTGCGGCTGACGGCCCAGGTCGCCCGCGTCGGCGAGGAGTACGTGCTCGCCCCGGTGCGGATCGTGCTGGCCTCCTACGCGCAGGCACGCGACGCGCTGCGGGAAGCCGCCCGCCGCTGACGCCTCTGCGTACGCCCCGACCGGCGTAGGGTCGAAGCATGGCCACGCCTCAGACCCCTTACGACGCGGTGCTGCACGCCGCACGCGACGTGACCAAGCTGGAGTCCGCCCTGGACGCCGAGATGCTCGGCAGCGCGCTGCTGGGCAGTGTCTACGCGATCGCGGAAACCGACCGCGACACCGCAGTGCGGGAGTTCGTCACCGGGTTCCTCGCCGCCACGGCCCGCCGTCGGATCGCGGCGGCCACCACCATCCGGCAGGTCTTCGCCACGCTCGTCCCGACCGCCGAGGGCGCCGAGCGGGTGCGTCCGGGCAGCCAGGCGCCCACCTGGTCCGGTCAGCTCGGCCGGGTGCACCTCACCGGCAGCTGGGCGTACGGCGACGTGTACGGCGACCAGACCTCCTACCTCGCCACCTTCGCGTACGACGACGCGGCCGGTGGCCCGGAGCACGCGCTGGTGGCCCTCATCGACCACAACATCGGGATCACCAAGGACATCTTCGTCGGCGGGCCGGCGGAGCGGATCCTGGACCAGGTCCGGCAGATGTGCGCCGACGACGAGCTGACCTGGTTCCGCACCGAGGATCCGTCCCGGCTGCGCGGCGAGGTGGCCCGTCACCTCTCGGTCACCGACGACCTGACCGAGCTCCCCGACGAGGGTTCGCTCGCCACCGACCGCGCGCTTGTCGGCGCGCGGTTGGCGCTGCTGCCCACGGCCGCCGATCCGACCGGTCCGGCGGAGGTCGAGCCGCTGTCCGCCGCCGAGCGCACCGACCTGGTCCGGCGGTTCCTGGCGGCGCCGGAGGCCGCGCGGTTCGGGCTCGACAGCGTCGACGGCCCGGAACTCGCCTCGCTGCACTTCTGCCTGAGCCTGCTGCTTGACCACTCGGCCTCCTTCCCGGACGCCGACCCGATGCGGTGGAGCCCGGCGGTGTCCGGGCTCTTCCTGCTCGACTGGGTGCACCGTCGTGCCGTGCTGGACATGGACGACGCGGCGATGCTGCCCCGGGTGCTGCGCGCCTGGGCCCGGTACGCGTCACGGCAGCGCGGGCTGCCCGAGGCGGCCGCGACACGCACCGACGAGGCGATCGAGGAGATGGTGCCGGAGTTCGCCCGGCTCTACTCGACAGGCGAGCGGCGCAGCCCGGCCACGGCCGCTGTCGCGCAGTTGATGGCCGACGGTGTGGACCCGGACGACCCGGCCGCGCTGGACGCCTGGATCGAGGCGAACCGGCACCGCCTCGCCGACGACGGCGCCTGACGACCGCCGGGCGGGCGGCCCACGCCGCCCGCCCGGAGACAGTCGCCCGGGGCAGTTCGCCCGGCGGCGTCGCTCAGCGCAGCAGACCGAAGACGACCGCGGCGATCAGCGCGCCGAGCACACCGCCGGCGAGCACCTGCGACACGGTGTGGTCCCGCAGGCGTACGCGGGACCAGCCGACCACACCCAACAGCGGCGCGGCCACGAGGAACCCACGCCCGAAGGTCAGCGCCAGGATGATCAGGGTGCCGGCGGAGACCGCCGAGTGGATCGACATCTTCCACCAGTGGCTCACCGAGACGGCCACCACCAGGCCGACCAGCCCCGCCACCGCCAGCGCCAGCAACGGCCGGGGGGCGCCGAGGACGACGAGCAGGGCGAGCCCGGCGGCGACCGAGCCGAGACCGACCAGCAGCGGCACCCGGCGCTGCTCCCGAAGGCCGATGTGGTGGTCGGTGAACCGACCGCGGCGGACCCCGCCGACGATGTAGGCGAACGGGATGCCGGTGACGAAGAGCGTCGCGAGCAGACCCCAGAGCAGGCCGCGACCACTGCCCCGGGTGCTGTGCCAGCTCACGGCGATCATCAGCAGCGACACCAGCACCGCCGGGGCGGTCAGCTCGGTGACCAGTCGGGCGACCCGCAGCCCCGGACCGGGCCGGGCGGCGACCGGGCGGGGTTCCGCACCGCCGCCCACGCCACCCCCTCCGGTACGCGCCTACCGCCGACCGGCGACGCCTGCTCGTCACCGTACCGTCGGGGAGAGGGTGGGATGCGTGGGTCCGGCCGGCGGACCGGCTCGGCCTACGCCGGCGGTTGCGGCGGACCGCGGCGATCAAGAAGTCCGCGTCACCGCGACCGCGATTCCTGACGCAAATCTCTTGATCATCGAAGGTTCACACCCGCGTCCCGGCGCGCCGACGCATTGCGCGAGGCGGGCGGGGCCGAAGCACTACGCGAGTGCGACGCCGCCGCTGACGGCGCGGTGGTGGGTTCGGGCGGGCTGGCCGACGGGCCCGGGGTGATCGACGGGCCCGGGTCGGGCGACGGCGGGATCGTGCTGGCGGGTGCGGAGAGGGTGCTGGTGGGGACGGCCGTGGCGGACGACGAACCGGTCGCGCTGGGTGTGGTCGGGTCGGCCGGCGTCGGGCTCGGCGTGGGCGTTTCGGTCGGGTCGGGGTCCGGTGACCCGGTCGGCGCCGGCGAGTGCGACGGGCTGGACGGCGGCGGGGGCGCGGCCGGCGGGGCGCTGCGGGTGGGTCGCGGCGCGGGCGGCGCGGACTCCTCCCGGCGGGTGGGCACCCGGTCGTCGCCTGTCGGGCCGGACCACGACTCGTCCGGGAGACGCCAGGGAGCGGCGGGGACCCAGTCGGCGGTCGCGGTCGGGCCGGCGCTGGGTGTGCCCGGTGACGGCAGGGTGAGCGGCGGCGGCTGACTGGTCACCGGCATGGGGATGACCACCGGCCCGACCGACGGGGTCGGGATGAACGGGGTGCTGGTGTCCGGTAGCGCGCTGCTGCCCGGTGTGGCCGAGCCGGCGCTGACCGCAGCGAGGACGGGCATCGACGCGGTGCCGGCCAGCAGGGCGACGGTGAGCAGGTAACCCCGGGCGGGGCCACCCGCGCCCGGTGCCCGGTGCGACCCGATCACCCGGCGGTAGTCGCCCGGAGACCGGTGGCGGCCGAGAGCGGGTGTGCCGGGACCGTCACCTGGCTCGTCCACCGCACACCCCTTGTCGTCGCTGTTGGAGCACGCACGGGGCGTCCACCGGCGAGATTCCGGCCAATCACCCGATCGGTACGTTCCTGCGGCAATCAGCCTCGCCCAGTTACCCTGCGTCAGCCAACATCCACCGCGTGTCGACACGCGGCACTGACCGAACGGTGACGAATCAGCACCGGATCGACCGGTGGACGCGTGGCGCAACGATGGCGACAAAGGCCCCCAAACCGTGGGCGGTCGGAATGCGGGGCGGGCGTACTGTGGGCGCGCTCACCTGCTCTGCGAATATGGAGCACGACGGCAACGCAGCCGTGACCTCCGCGCACCCTCGCGGCAGGCGCGGCCCGGCGCCGGCGCTCCCCGATCCGGGTTCGGCCAGAACCCGGCTCACGCCGTGCGGCAACCCCCACCGGGGCTAGGCGCGGCCGCCAGGAACCGGTCCGGCAGCAGCCGGGCAGGCGCACGAGTTGCGTGGCCGGGTGACCCCCCGGTGCCGACGCAGACACGACAGGGAGAGACCGATGGCAAAGGGCGACCCCGGGGGCACCACCCGCGGCAGGCGGGCTGCACCCCGCTCCAAAAAGGGCGCAGCCGGTAACCAGGAGCTGGTGCAGCTCCTCACCCCCGACGGTGAACGGATCGACAGCGCCACCGGGCCGGACGGCACCGAGTACCGCGTCGACTTCACCGATGAGGAGTACCGCGGGCTCTACCGCGATCTGGTTCTGGTCCGCAAGCTGGACGCCGAGGCGACCGCGCTGCAGCGCCAGGGCGAGCTGGGCCTCTGGGCCAGCCTCCTCGGCCAGGAGGCCGCGCAGGTCGGCTCCGGGCGTGCGCTGCGGACGCAGGACATGGCTTTCCCGACCTACCGGGAGCACGGCGTCCTCTACTGCCGGGGCATCGACCCGATCATGCCGCTCGGCCTGTTCCGCGGTGTCGACCAGGGCGGCTGGGACCCGAACGAGTTCAAGTTCAACATGTACACGATCGTCATCGGCGCGCAGACCCTGCACGCGACCGGGTACGCCATGGGCATCACCATGGACGGCAAGGTCGGCACCGACGACGGCGAGGCCGCGATCGCCTACTTCGGCGACGGCGCCACCAGCCAGGGCGACGTGAACGAGGCGTTCGTCTGGGCCAGCGTGTTCAACGCGCCGCTCGTCTTCTTCTGCCAGAACAACCAGTACGCGATCTCCGAGCCGCTGGAGCGGCAGACCCGCGTCCCGCTCTACCAGCGGGCCGCCGGCTTCGGTTTCCCAGGCGTACGCGTGGACGGCAATGACGTGCTGGCGTCGTACGCGGTCACTCGCACGGCGCTGGACAACGCGCGGCACGGGCAGGGCCCCAGCCTGATCGAGGCGTACACCTACCGGATGGGCGCGCACACCACCTCCGACGACCCGACCCGTTACCGGATCGCCAGCGAGGTCGAGTCGTGGCAGGCCAAGGACCCGATCGCCAGGGTCAAGGCATTCCTGGAGAAGCAGCAGATCGCCGACGCGGCCTTCTTCGCCGAGGTCGACGAGCAGGCCCGCCGCGAGTCGGTGCACCTGCGCGAGCGGGTCCTCAGCATGCCCAACCCCGAGCCGGTGACGATGTTCGACAACGTCTACCCCAACGGGTCGCCACTGCTCGACGAGCAGCGCGCGCAGTTCAACCGCTACATGGAGTCGTTCGAGGGGAGCGCCCACTGATGGCCACGGAGACGCTCACCCTCGGCAAGGCCCTCAACACCGGTCTGCGCCGCGCCCTGGAGACCGACCCCAAGGTCATCATCATGGGCGAGGACGTCGGCAAGCTCGGCGGCGTCTTCCGGATCACCGACGGGCTCCAGAAGGACTTCGGCGACCAGCGGGTGATCGACACCCCGCTGGCCGAGTCCGGCATCATCGGCACCGCCGTCGGCCTGGCCATCCGTGGCTACCGGCCGGTCTGCGAGATCCAGTTCGACGGCTTCGTCTACCCCGCGTACGACCAGATCGTGTCGCAGGTGGCGAAGATGCACTACCGCTCGGGCGGCCGGCTCAGCATCCCCATGGTCATCCGGATCCCGTTCGGTGGCGGCATCGGCGCTGTCGAGCACCACTCCGAGTCGCCGGAGGCGTACTTCGCCCACACCGCCGGCCTGAAGGTGGTGACCTGCTCCAACCCGCAGGACGCGTACGTGATGATCCAGCAGGCCATCGCCTCGGACGACCCGATCGTCTTCCTGGAGCCCAAGCGGCGCTACTGGGAGAAGGGCCAGGTCGACCTGGACGCGCCGCTGTCCGACGCGTACCCCCTGCACTCCGCGCGGGTCGTGCGGCCCGGCACCGACGTGACGGTGCTGGCGTACGGGCCGATGGTGCGGACCTGCCTGGACGCCGCGACGGCTGCCGCCGAGGACGGCCGGGAGTTGGAGGTCATCGACCTGCGCTCGCTGTCCCCGCTGGACCTCGCCGCCGCCTACGAGTCGGTGAAGCGCACCGGCCGCGCGGTGGTGGTGCACGAGGCGCCTTCCAACATCGGCCTCGGGGCCGAGCTGGCCGCCCGGATCACCGAGGAGTGCTTCTACTCCCTGGAGTCGCCCGTGCTGCGGGTGACGGGCTTCGACACCCCCTACCCGGCCGCCCGGGTGGAGGAGGAGTACCTGCCGGACCTCGACCGGGTGCTCGACGCCGTCGACCGCACCTTCGGCTGGTGAGCGACATGTCCCGGATCAAGACGTTCAACCTGCCCGACCTGGGCGAAGGGCTGACCGAGGGCGAGATCCTGGCCTGGCTGGTCAAGGTCGGTGACACCATCGAGCTGAACCAGCCGATCGTCGAGGTCGAGACGGCCAAGGCGGCGGTGGAGATCCCGGCGAAGTGGGCCGGGCAGGTGCAGGCGATCCACCACCCGGAGGGCACCACTGTCGAGGTCGGTACGCCGATCATCGCGATCGACACCGACCCCGGTGCCGGCCCGCTGGACACCGCCCCGTCGACCACGGCCACGCCCACAGGCGACCTGCCCACCCCGTCGGCGGCCTCGCTGGCAGCCGTTGAGGTGGCCCCGGCCGAGGGCATGATCGAGCCGGGTCTGATCGGTGGTGTCGCCCCGGGCGGGCGGACGGCGGTGCTGGTCGGCTACGGCCCGCGTACCACCGCCGCGAAGCGCCGGCCCCGCAAGGGTGCCGTCCCGGCGCAGGCCGAGGCGCTTGTCGCGCCGGCACCTGTCGCGCCGGAGCCGGTCCGGAACGGGCACGGCGGTCCGGCGACGGGCGGCCTCGTGCTGGCCAAGCCGCCGGTGCGCAAGCTCGCCAAGGACCTCGGCGTCGATCTGAGCGCGCTTACCGGGTCGGGGCCGCTGGGCTCGATCACCCGGGAGGACGTACAGCAGGCCGCGAGCGGGGCTGTGGTGGCGGCCGAGCCGGTCGCGGCCACCTCGACCGCGACGAGCGCCGCGAGCTTCGGCGCCGACCGTGAGCAGCGCATCCCGGTCAAGGGTGTCCGCAAGCTCACCGCCGAGAACATGTCCCGCTCGGCGTTCACGGCCCCGCACGTGACGGAGTTCCTGACCGTCGACGTGACCCGGGCGATGAAGGCGCTGGAGCGCCTGCGCAGCCGGCGGGAGTGGCGTGACGTCCGGGTGTCGCCGTTGCTGCTGGTGGCGAAGGCGGTGCTGCTGGCGGTCAAGCGTCACCCGATGGTCAACTCGACCTGGGCCGGCGACGAGATCGTGGTGAAGGAGTACGTCAACCTCGGCATCGCGGCGGCCACCGAGCGCGGCCTGATCGTGCCGAACGTGAAGGACGCCGGCCGGCTCTCGCTGCGGGAGTTGGCCGACGCGCTGAACGCCCTGGTGCAGACGGCGAAGTCCGGCCGCACCTCACCCGCGGACATGTCCGGCGGCACCCTGACCATCACCAACGTCGGGGTGTTCGGGGTGGACACCGGCACGCCGATCCTGCCGCCGGGCGAGTCGGCGATCCTGGCCTTCGGCGCGGTGCGGGAGATGCCGTGGGTGCACAAGGGCAAGGTCAAGGCGCGGCAGGTCACCACGCTGGGGCTGAGCTTCGACCACCGCATTATCGACGGTGAGCTGGGCTCGAAGTTCCTGCGCGACATCGGCGACTTCCTCGCCGACCCCGAGGCGGCACTGCTCGCCTGGACCTGACGGTTGGAGACGCCAGCCACGGCCGGTGTGCCACGGGTTAACGCCCGGCACACCGGCCGTGTCCGTTGGGCGACGAAACCGTCGGCCACGAACCCTGTTGACCTTTGATTGTTAGGCCAGTGTCTCAGCTCACCTAATAATCGATGGAAGTTGGCCGCGTTCTGCTGTTGAATAGACGCATCAGGGGCCGACAACCGAATAGCCAGGGGGACCCAAGCCATGAGCATGATCGAGCGAATCCGCAACCACCGCGACGCCAACCGCCGCGCCCGTGCCATCGAGCACGCGCTGCGCTCGGCCAACTCGCCGGCCGTTCGCGAGGAACTCCTCGTCATCGCCCAGCGTCACATGAGCTGACGCTCCACGACATTCCGCACCTCCTCCAGATCGATGGCCCACCCGGCTCCCCGGGTGGGCCATCGGCGTTCCGCCAGCACCTGACACCGGGATTCCGCCCTGCCGCAGCGCCCGGTACGGTGGGCTTCGGTCGCCGCCCACCGGCCCGGCCGACGCCGAGCCGATAGAAGCTGCTCGACACCACCCGGCGACGGGGAGTGACGACCGGTGCTCCTTGGACGCCGCGTGCGCCCAACGGATACGGTGCGGGGAGCCGGCACGGCGGTACGCCGGTGACGCCGGCAGCCATGCCGAGGAGACCGATCGGCACCGGCGGCCGACATGTGATGGAGGAGGCGCACCCATGACGTCCGAGGGCCCGCACCGCCCCGGCCAGGAGCCGGACGAGGTGTCACCGGGCGCCGGCGGACCGGCGTCGTACGGCGACCGCCCGGCGCAGCCGGACAACGGCTACGACGCCGCCGGCCCCGACCTGGGCTGGGCGCCCCCGCCACCGGCGCGGCCGAACTCGTCCGCCACCCCGGCCTGGGCGACCCAGTCCGAGCAGCAGCCGAACCCCGCCTGGGGTGCCGCCGCCGCACCGCAGCCCAGCGACCCGGCACAGCCCGCGTGGGCCACCGGCGGTGGCGCACCGGAGCAGGGGCAGCCCACCCCGTGGACTCCCCCGCAGCAGGGCTGGACGCCACCCGAGCAGGCCGCGCCCGCCTGGTCCGCCGGTTCCGCCGAGCAGCCCGACTGGGCGCAGGCCCAGCCGGCCGCCCGGGGCGCAGCGCAGGTGCCCCCGGCCACCGCCACTTGGCCCGCCGCCCAGGACGACCCGTCCCGCTCCGGCGGATGGGCCGCCGGCGGCGCCCAGGACGACCCGTCCCGCTCCGGCGGATGGGCCGCTGGCGCGGCGCAGGCAAACCCGCCCGCCGCCGACTGGAACGCCGAGCCGGCACAGCCCGCCAGCCGAGCCGGCGCGGCCGGTCCGCAGGACGACCCCTCCGGGTCCGGTGGCTGGGCCGTCGGTGCCGCAGCCCGGGAGGACCAGCCCGTCTGGACGCCGGCCGAGCAGGCCCCCCAGACCTGGGGCCAACCCGCCGGGCAGACCGAGCAGCCGTCCCCCGCCTGGGGGCAGACCGAGCCGGCCAGCGCCCGTGGGGCGGCACAGGTCCCCACGCCGAACTGGAACGCGCAGGAGGAAGCTCCGCAACCCGGCGCATGGGGTGGCGCCGAAGGCCGCCCGCAGCAACCGGACTGGGTGCTCTCGCCGCAGGACCAGCCGGCCGAGCGTCCGGAACCGACCGCATGGCCCCAGGCCGAGCAGGCCGGCCCCGCGACCGCCCGGGCCAGCGTCAGCGTGCCCGGCAACGACGCGACGCCCGGCTGGGCCGCCGCCGGTCCGGACAACCCGCCGCAGGCCAGCTCCGGCGTCGCTGAGGTGCAGCCGTGGGCGCCGGGCGAGGTGTGGGGCCGCGCCGAGGCGGAGGCCTCCGCCCAGTCGCGCGGTGGCTGGGACGCCGACCGGGCCGACGAGCCGCCGATCTACCAGCCCGCGCCCGCGCCGGGGATCTCACCCGCCAACGCGGTGCCGCTGCCCCCGCAGGAGCAGCGCGTGCCGGGCGCCAGCCTCGCCGCCGCCCCGCCTGCCGACTACGCGCCCTCGACGCAGTACCCGCCGATCCCCGAGCAACCGGCGTACGCCGAGCGGGAGGCCCCGGACGCTGCCGCACCGTACGAGGCCGAACCGGCCGCCTGGGGCCGGGCCGAGGAGGCATCGGCGAGCGCCGCCGTGGTGCCTGCCCCGCGTACCTCCCCGGAGTCCGGAGCGGGCCGCGCGGTCGTACCGGTCTCGGACGCCGACTCGGCCGCCGGCGCGGCGGGCCGCGCCTCGGCGAGCGCCTCGGTACCGCTGGCCAGCCGGGTAATGCCTCCGGCCGACCAGGCGATGCGGCCGACAAGCGCCGCCACGCCACAACCCCGGGTGTACGGCCGCCCGACCCAACCCGAGCCGGACAACGAGCCGGAGCAGGCGGCCCTGGACGCGTTCCAGGCCGAGCCGAGCCCCGAGCGCCCGGGCATCCCCGACTGGCAGCAGGACGCCGGCCGCCAGGCCACGCCCGACTGGCAGCAGGCACCGGAGCGCCCGGCCACGCCCGACTGGCAACAGGACGCCGGCCGCCCCGGCGCACCCGACTGGCAGCAGGCACCGGAGCGCCCGGCCACGCCCGAGTGGCAGCAGGACGCCGGCCGCCCCGGCGCACCCGACTGGCAGCAGGCACCGGAGCGCCCGGCCACGCCGGACTGGCAGAACGGACCGGATCGGCAGGGCTTCCCCGGTTGGGGCGACGATTCGCCGTCCGAGCCGCAGTTCGACGATCGGGACCGCGCGTCGGCACCCAACGGGTTCGGCGAGCCCACCGCCGCGGCCGCGCCGCCGGCGTTCCCACCCGGAGTTCCCTCCTTCGTCGACGCGCCCGGCAACAACCGGCCCGTGAACGGGGTTCGACCGCAGTCCGGCGGTGACCGCCCGGCCGACCGCTTCGGGGCACCGGCCACGGGCGCCGCCGCGGTGGGCAGCGCGCCGAGCTTCGGTGAGCAGGCGCCGGGCGGGCAGTTCCCGGCCTTCCCGCCGCCGCAGCAGCCGGTGCCGTCCTGGGGCCAGGAGGCCACCGAGTCGGACCAGGGGCGGTTCGACGCGTTCAAGCCGGACGCGGAAGAGCCCAAGGTGGAGGCGCCGGCGCCGAAGGTGCGCAACGGGCGGGTCCTGGCCGCGGTGCTGGTCGCCGCCGTGCTCATCCTGGCGGTGCCGCTCGGCCTGCTGATGCTGCTCGGCAAGTTCGGCGGTGGAGACGACTCGAAGGCCTTCGACCCGGCGGTCGGCACCTGTGTGAAGCAGGTCGGCCAGGGCGCGTCGGCGGTGAACTGCGGCGAGGCGGGCGCGTTCACTGTCGTATCCAAGGTGGACGCGAAGGAGAAGTGCGCCGACCCGGCTCAGCCCCACGTGGTGCTGCCCGGCGAGGGCACCAACCGGGTGCTCTGCCTCAAGCCGGCCACCAAGTAGACCCACCGACAGCGGGGCCACGGGCAACACCGTGGCCCCGCTGTCGTCGTTCCCCGCCGCTTCACCGAACTCGGGCACAATCCGCTTGTGGAACGCGAACTGGCGGTGGCGCTGGAGCTGATCCTGTCCGATCTCGAAGCGCACGGCGGGGTGCAGCCCGACCTTCGTGACGAACCGTGGCGAGACGACGCCCATACCGCCAGCGCCTTTCTCTACGCTGCCGATGGCTCTGGCCAGGGAGTCTCGGTCGACCTTGGCCAACCGACCGTCACCCAGCTCGTCACGCTCGCCGACCAGGTTCAGGAGTGGGCGATCGAGGCGCTGTGGTCACTGGGCCGTGCCACCAATTGGCCACCCTGTCCCGAGCATCCGGAGAGTCACCCTCTGACGCCTGTGGTACGCACCGGCCGAGCCGTCTGGGTCTGTCCAACCCTGGCAACCGAGATCAGCGAGGTGGGCTCGCTCGGCCGCTGACCACCCGGTCCGGCCTTCGAGTGGTCAACAGATGCCTGCGCAGGCTCGTCGTCGCCTCCTTGATCGGTGGCAGCTGAGCAACTCGACACGCCGAGCATCGCGTTGCTAAGCCGTCAACGATCACCGTGGCCGGCTGCCCTGTCGTCCGGGTCACGGGGGCCGGGCCTGCGGGGCGTGGCAGGCTGACAGGCATGGGAACGACAGCGCGCGTACGGGCACCGGAGCTACGGGGCCGGCAGTGGCTCAACACCGGCGGCAAGGACCTGACCCTGCAGGATCTGCGCGGAAAGATCGTCCTCGCTGACTTTTGGACCTTCTGCTGCATCAACTGCCTGCATGTGCTCGACGAGCTGCGGCCACTGGAGGAGAAGTACGGCGACGTGCTCGTCGTGATCGGCGTGCACTCGCCGAAGTTCGAGCACGAGAAGGACGCCGACGCGCTTGTCGCGGCCGTCGAGCGGTACGGCGTGCACCACCCCGTACTCGACGATCCCGAGCTGGACATGTGGCAGCAGTACGCGGCCCGGGCCTGGCCGACCCTGTCGGTGATCGACCCCGAGGGTTATGTGGTGGCCACCATGGCCGGCGAGGGCCACGCCGAGGGGCTGGCCCGGCTGATCGACGAGCTGATCGCCACCCACGAGGCGAAGGGCACTCTGCACCGGGGCACCGGCCCGTACGTCCCGCCGCCAGCCCCGGAGACGGCGCTGCGCTTCCCGGGCAAGGCGGTGTTGCTGCCGGACGGCAACCTGCTGGTTTCCGACTCGGCCCGGCACTCCCTGGTCGAGGTGGCCCCGGACGGCGAGACGCCGGTACGCCGGATCGGCTCGGGCGAGCGGGGTCGGGCCGACGGGCCGGCCGAAGCGGCGACGTTCTCCGAGCCGCAGGGCCTCTGCCTGCTGCCCACGCACGTCGCCGAGGTCGCCGGTTACGACCTGGTGGTCGCCGACACCGTGAACCACCTCCTGCGCGGCGTACGGCTGGGGTCCGGTGAGGTGGTCACCGTGGCCGGCAGCGGCCGGCAGTGGCGGGCCTCGGTCGACGACCACGCGCACGACGCGCTCTCCGTGGACCTGTCCTCACCGTGGGACCTGGCCTGGTACGACGACAAGCTGATCATCGCGATGGCGGGCATCCACCAGCTCTGGTGGTTCGACCCGATCAAGCGGACCGCCGGCATGTACGCGGGCACCACCGTGGAGGCGCTGCGCGACGGCCCGCTCGCCGAGGCGTGGATGGCGCAGCCGTCGGGGCTGTCCGTCTCCGCCGACGGCGTCCGGCTCTGGATCGCCGACAGCGAGACCAGTGCCGTCCGGTACGTCGAGAACGGTGTTCTGGGCACCGCCGTCGGGCAGGGGCTCTTCGACTTCGGGCACGTGGACGGGCCGGCCGAGTCGGCGCTGCTCCAGCACCCGCTGGGGGTGTGCGCGCTGCCGGACGGGTCGGTGCTGATCGCGGACACCTACAACGGCGCGGTGCGGCGCTTCGACCCGGCCACCGGCCAGGTGTCCACGGTCGCGGACGGGCTGGCCGAGCCGAGCGACCTGGTGCTCACCCCGGCCGGTGAGGTGCTGGTGGTGGAGTCCGCCGCGCACCGCCTGACCCGGCTGGCGCCCGGCGCGCTGTCGGCGGCGGGTGCGAGCACCGTGGACGGCCCTCGGCACCGCACCGAACGGAAGCCGACCGACGTGGCGGCGGGCGAGGTCACCCTGGACATCGTCTTCACACCCGCGCCGGGGCAGAAGCTGGACGAGACGTACGGGCCGTCGACCCGGCTGGTGGTCTCCGCGTCCCCGCCGGAGCTGCTGCTGGAGGGCGCCGGCACCGGCACCGAGCTGTCCCGTCGGCTGGTGCTCAACAGCGAGGCGACCGGCGGTATTTTGCAGGTGACCGCGCAGGCGGCGACCTGCGACGCGGACGTCGAGCACGCGGCCTGCCACCTGACCCGGCAGGACTGGGGCGTACCGGTGCGGGTGGTCGACGGGGCAGCGTCCCGGCTTCCGCTGGTCCTGCGCGGCCTCGACGCCTGACCGGCCCCGCGGCCTCGACGCCTGACCGGCACTGCGGGCTCGGCGCCTAGGCGGCGAACGGGGCGAGCGGGACGTCGGCGTCGATCAGGGAGGCGCGGACCAGCTCGGTGGCGGAGACCGCCCCCGGTGTGTCCCCGTGTACGCAGATCGACTCCACCGGGCAGGGGATGACGGTGCCGTCCACCGCCACGACGGTCCGTTCGGTGGCCATCCGTACCGCCCGGGTGGCCACCTCCTCCGGATCGGTGATCAGCGCGCCGGGTGCGCCGCGCGGCACCAGCGAGCCGTTGGGCAGGTAGCCGCGGTCGGCGAAGGCCTCGGCGACCACCGGTAGCCCCGCGCCGACGGCGAGCTGGGCGAGCGTCGAGCCGGGCAGGCAGAGCACGGGCATTTCGGGGTCGTGGCCGCTGACGGCGGCGACCACCGCCGCCGCCTGGGACTCGTCGGTGGCGGCCGCGTGGTAGAGCGCCCCGTGCGGCTTGAGGTAGCGGACCCGGGTGCGGAAGAGCCGGCAGAACGCGTCAAGCGCGCCCAACTGGTAGGTGATCTCGTCGCGCAGTTCGGCGAAGTCGTATGCGATGCGCCGCCGGCCGAAGCCGGCCAGGTCCCGGTAGCCGACCTGCGCGCCCACCACGACGCCGCGTTTCGCCGCGCCCTCGCAGACCCTCCGCATGGTGGACGGGTCTCCGCCGTGGAAGCCACAGGCGACGTTTGCGGAGGTCACCAGGGCCAGCAGCGCGTCGTCGTCACCGAGTCGCCAGATGCCGAATCCTTCGCCCAGGTCAGCGTTGAGGTCCATGAAATCTGACGGTAGTACCTGGCCGGGCCTGCGCGAGCGGGGTCACGTCGGTGACCACCCCGATGACCGGGTAACCGCCGGTGGTCGGATGGTCGGCGAGGAAGATCAGGGGTTGGCCGTCCGCCGGCACCTGGATCGCGCCGAGCACGATGCCCTCGCTGGGCAGTTCGCCGGCGACCGCGCGGGGCAGGGCCGCGCCGGCGAGCCGCGCGCCGACCCGGTTGCTGACCGGGCTGACGGTGTACGGGGTGCCGAACAGCAGGCCGAGCGCGTACGGGGTGAACCAGTCGTCGCGGGGGCCGAGGCGCACGCTCAGGCGCAGTTCGGGTGCGGGTGGCGGGCCGACTGTCACGTCCACCGGGGCGGGTTCGGCCAGCGGCACGCCCAGCGGCAGCCGGTCGCCGTCGCGCAGCACGGGTGGGCCGAGCCCGGCGAGGGTGTCGGTGGCACGGCTCCCGAGCACCGGCGGCACGTCGATCCCACCGGCCACGGCGAGCCAACTCCGTACGCCCCGACGGGCGGGGCCGACGCGCAGCACGGTCCCGGCCGGCACGGTGAGCGGACGGCCGGTGTCGCCCGGACGGTCGCCGGCCCGCACCGCCACCTCGGCGCCGGTGATCGCCACGGTGGCGGCGTGGGTCAGCCGCAGCGTGCAGCCGGTCAGCGTGATCTCCAGGCCGGCGGCCTGCTCGGGATTGCCGACCAGCCGGTTGGCGAGCCGCAGGGCGGTCGGGTCGAGGGCCCCGGAACGGGGTACGCCGAGGTGCGCCCAGCCGGGTCGGCCCAGATCCTGCACTGTGGTGAGCGCACCCGCGCGGAGCACCTCGATCTCGGCCGGACGGGTCATGTCGCCACCATCCGGACCCGGGTGCCGGGGCCGAGTCGGGCGGGCGGGTCGACGTCGACGTCGAAGAGGGGCAGGTCGGTGCGGCCGACCAGCAACCAGCCGCCGGGGGACGCGCTCGGGTAGATGCCCGCGTACGGGCCGGCGAGGGCGACCGAGCCGGCCGGCACCCGGGGGCGGGGGGTGGGCAGCCGGGGCAGCGCCAGGTCGGCGGGGAGCCCGGTCAGGTACGGAAAACCGGGGGCGAACCCGCAGAACGCGACCCGGAACCGGGTGCCGCTCAGGCGGCGCAGCACGGCCGGCACGTCGACGTCCCAGTGCTCGGCGACGAGGGGCAAATCCGGCCCGTCGAACTCCACCGGAACGACAACCTCCCCGCGCGCAGTGGAGGCGGCGGCAGTGACGGCGGCGGTGACCGCGGGTGCCCAGCGGGACAGCAGGTCGGCTGTGCCGGCGGGGTCGGGCAGGCCGTCGAGCAGGACGGTACGGGCCGCCGGCACGATCTCGACGGCGCTCAGGTCGCCCTGCTCGCGGCGGCGCCACAACTCTGCCCGCCACGCTTCGACAAGGGCCGCCTCGGGGATGTCGGCCGGGGTGGTGCAGTCGAGCAGCAGGGCGTGCACACCGACGGGTCGGATCCGCATCGGCTCATCCTCGCCGATGCCGTACCCGCATGGTGTTCACGGTGACGGTGCGCGGTGTCACCAGTCTGACTACTTGAAAGTAACCTACGGTGCCGTAACCTGATGCTGTGACCACCTCCGCCCCGCTTCGCCTGAAGCCGGTCGACATCGGCAAGCCCCGGATGCGCGGCTGGCTGCACACGTACGCCTTCTTCGTGGCCGTGGTCTGCGGCATCGTGCTCTGCTCGATCGCCGCCACCCGACCGGGTTGGGCACCCCTGGTGAGCTGCGCCATCTACAGCCTGACGGTCTGCGGGCTGTTCGGCACCAGCGCCCTGTACCACCGTCGCGTGTGGTCGGAGCGCGGCTACCAGGTGATGCGCCGGATGGACCACTGCATGATCTTCGTGTTCATCGCCGGCACGTACACCCCGCTCTGCGCCATGTTGCTCTCGACCCGGCAGGCCACTGTGATGCTGGCCCTGGTCTGGGGTGGCGCACTGGCCGGTGTGGCGCTCAAGGTGATCTGGCCGCACGCGCCGCGCTGGGTCTCGGCACCGCTCTACCTGGCGCTCGGTTGGGTGGCGGTGGCCATGCTGCCGCAGATCCTGCACGGCGGAGGTGTCGCGGCGCTGGTGCTGCTGATCACCGGTGGGGCCATCTACAGCGTCGGCGCGGTCTTCTACGCGCTGCGCCGCCCCAACCCGTGGCCCACGGTCTTCGGCCACCACGAGTTCTTCCACGCGTGCACGCTGCTGGCGGCGCTGTGCCACCACATCGCGATCTACTTCGCGCTGTTCGCCTGAGGCCGACCGCCACACACGCGAGCCGGGGCCCCGCCACGCTGCGGGACCCCGGAGTGTGCGCGTGCGGGATCAGACCGGGCGGCCCGGCCGACGCACCTCGCGGTACTCCTGCATGACCTGGTCGCCCTGGACCGGCACCACCCGGTCGGCCACCACACGCTCCTCGCGGACCGGGGCGGCGACCACCGTACGGCGGCGGCTGTTCCAGAAGTAGAGGGTGGTGAGCAGGCCGGCCACGCCGGCGAGCATCAACACCCAGCCGACCACGGCCAGGTCCAGCCAACCCAGGTCGGCTTCCACGGCGAACGCGAAGATCGCGCCCAGCGCGATCAGGAAGATGCTGCCACCAATGCCCATGTCTCGCTCCTCGGCTCTAACCTGGCGTACGGCCCGCCGCGGCCGTTGGTAGGGGGTGCGGCATCCCTGGACTTACCCCGGCAGGGAGATCGCCAATCGGGCAAGCTGGTGGCATGACGGACAGCCACGTCGAGACGCGGACACTGGTGTTGCTCCGGCACGCGAAGGCCGAGCAGGGCGACGAGGGCACGGATGACGCCGGGCGCACGCTCAGCGCTCGCGGGGAGGCCGACGCGGCGGCGGCCGGCGCCTGGTTGGCCCACCACGATCTGCTGCCCGACGTGGTGATCTGCTCTACCGCACGGCGCACCCGGCAGACCTGGCACGGGGTGGCGATGGGGATGGCCGGTTCACCGCCGGAGGGTGGGCCGACAGGTCCCCGCCCGACCGTCCGCTACGAGCCCGGCGCGTACGACGCCCACCCCGAGGAACTGCTGGCGCTGGTCCGCACCGCCGATCCGACGGCTCGGGTCGTGCTGCTGATCGCCCACAATCCGGGCGTCTCGCTGCTGTCGGCGTTTCTCGACCCGGAGACGTCTGACGATGAGGGTTTACGGACCGCCGAGCTGGCCGTGCACCGCGGGGCGGCCACCTGGACCCAGTGGGGCCGAGGCGGGGCGCCTGTCGCGCAGCGGCACACGGCACGCGGCTGAGCCACCCGCCGGGCGCGACGGGTGGCTCAGGCGTACCTGCTCAGGCGATCAGGAGGGTGGCGCGGTCGGCGGCGGCGGGTCCGGCGGCGGTGGCATCATCGCCGTCGGATGAGACAGCCGGTTCTCCTCGACGATGAGGGTCCGGGCCCGCTTGCGCCGGTCCTGCCAGAACCAGAGGGTGGTCAGCAGCACGGCCAGTCCGGCCAGGATGAACACCCAGCCGACCGCGCGCAGGTCTATCCACCAGACGTTTGCCCTGATAGCGAAGGTCATGATCGCGCCGAGCGCGATGAGAAAGATGCCGCTTCCTACACCCATGTGCGCTGCACTCCCCCGTGCGGTGGCTCTGGGCGTTCCCTTTCGAGGTCACGCGACGGTTACCCGCCACGTCGCCTACCTACCCGACCCGGCTCGCCCAATGCCGCCACCGGGTGCGGAGCCGGCGACGGCCGGCGGGACAGGTGCCCGCCGGCCGTCGGTGCGGGTGCCGGGTGGTGCGACCCGGAACCTTCGGGTGTGCCGTGGCACGGTCAGAAGGCCTCCTCCGGGAGGTCCATGATGTCGAGGTCGGCGCCCTCGATGATCCGCCGGTCGGCGCCGATGCGCGGCAGCACCTCGCGGGCGAAGAATCGGGCAGCGGCCACCTTGCCGGTGTAGAACGCCTTGTCGGTGGCGGAGACGTCGCCGGCCAGCGCCTTGAGGGCGACGTCGGCCTGCTTCTGCAGGAGCCAACCCACGACCAGGTCACCGATCGCCAGCAGGAACCGCCGGCTGCTCAGGCCGACCTTGTAGAGGGCGCGGGTGTCGCCACCCTGCGCCTCACCCAGCCAGCCGGTCAGCACACCGAGGATGTTCTGGATCTCGGCGAGCGCCTTGCCGAGCGCCGCCCGCTCCTCCTTGAGCTGGCCGTTGCCCGCCTCGGAGGAGATGAACTCCTGGATCTCGCCGGAGACCGCCAGCAGCGCCTTGCCGTTGTCCCGGACGATCTTGCGGAAGATCAGGTCCAGGCTCTGGATGGCAGTGGTGCCCTCGTACAGAGTGTCGATCTTGGCGTCCCGGACGTACTGCTCCAGCGGGTAGTCCTGAAGGAAGCCGGAGCCGCCGAAGGTCTGCAGGGCCTCGTGCCCGAGCATCTCGTACGCCCGCTCCGAGCCGACACCCTTGACCAGCGGCAGGAGCAGGTCGTTGACCCGCTTGGCCAGCTTGGTGGCCTTCTCGTCGCCGGCAGCCTCGGCGATGGCCACCCGGTCCTGCCAGGTGGCGGTGTAGAGGACCAGAGCACGAAGACCCTCGGCGTACGACTTCTGCAGCAGCAGGGAGCGGCGCACGTCCGGGTGGTGGGTGATGGTGACCCGGGGGGCGGTCTTGTCCGCCTGCTGGATCAGGTCGGCGCCCTGCACCCGGTTCTTCGCGTACTCCAGGGCGTTGAGGTAGCCGGTGGAGAGGGTGGCGATCGCCTTGGTGCCGACCATCATCCGGGCGTACTCGATGATCATGAACATCTGTCGGATGCCGTCGTGCTTGTCGCCCAGCAGCCAGCCCTTGGCCGGTACGCCATGCTCGCCGAAGGTCACCTCGCAGGTGTTGGAGACCTTCAGGCCCATCTTGTGCTCGACGTTCGTGGCGTAGACGCCGTTGCGCTCGCCCAGCTCGCCGGTGGTCTCGTCGAAGTGGAACTTGGGCACCACGAAGAGGGACAGACCCTTGGTGCCGGGGCCGCCGACACCCTCCACGCCCACCGGGCGAGCCAGCACGTAGTGGACGATGTTGTCGCTCAGGTCGTGCTCGCCCGAGGTGATGAACCGCTTGACGCCCTCGATGTGCCAGGTGCCGTCCGGCTGCTGGATGGCGCGGGTGCGGCCGGCGCCGACGTCCGAGCCGGCGTCCGGCTCGGTGAGCACCATGGTGGAGCCCCACTGCTTGTCGATGAAGAGCTTCGCCCAGCCCTTCTGCCGCTCGGTGCCCTCGACGTGCAGCACGTGCGCGAAGGACGGGCCGGAGGCGTACATCCAGACGGGCGCGTTCGAGCCGAGCACCAGCTCGGCGAGGGCCCACCAGAGGGCGCGCGGCGCGTTGGTGCCACCCAGCGCGGGCGGCAGGTCCAGCCGCCAGAACTCGGAGTCCATGAACGCCTGGTACGACTTCTTGAACGACTCCGGCAGCGGGGCGGTGTGCGTGGCCGGGTCGAAGACGGGCGGGTTGCGGTCGCTGTCCGTGTAGCTGGCGGCCAGGTCCTCGCGGGCGAGACGGTCCACCTCGGCGAGGAAGCTCCGGGCGGTGTCGGTGTCGAGTTCCGAGTACGGCTCCTGGCCGAACGCCCGGTCCGCCCCGAAGACCTCGAACAGGTTGAACTCGAGGTCCCGAAGGTTGCTCTTGTAGTGGGTCATGCTCGCTGGCCCCGCTTCCGGACAGGTGTTACCGATCAGTAACCCCGACTGTATTACTCGCGGGTAGGCAGCGACAAGCCGATGACCCAAGTGACGGCGATTACACAGTTCCGCGCCGCCGCCCCGGCTCAGCTCTCGGCGGCGCCGACCTCCCAGCTCGGGACGGCCGATGTCGCGCCCGTGCGGGCACCGACGTACTCCATCAGGACCAGGGCGATGTCGTCGTCCAGGTGCCCGTGCACCCACTCCACGAGGGCCGTCTCCAGGGAGGCGAGCCCGTCGGCTACCGTCCCGTGCCCGAGCAGCCGCCACGCCCGGTCGGCGGTGGGGAAAAACTCGCCGTCCCGCCGGGCCTCGCCGAGACCGTCGGTGAACAGCAGCAGGCGGTCGCCGGGCTCCAGGCGTTCCACGCGGGGGCGTACCACAGGCATGAATCCGAGTGGCGGCGCCGGCGCCGGCGGCTCCAGCGGGATCACCGCGCCCCGGCGCAGCAGCAGCGGCGACGGGTGCCCGCAGTTGACGATCGTGAGCGTCCCGCCCCGCTCCTCCACCAGCGCGGCGGTCACGAAGTCCTCGTCGCCGACGTTGCGGGCCACCGCACGGTCCAGGTCGGCGACGACGGCGCGCAGGTCGGCCCGCTCGTAGGCCACGTGCCGGTACGAGCCCAGGACGATGCTGGCCAGACGGACCGCGTCCAGGCCCTTGCCACGGACGTCACCGATGATCATGCGGACGCCGTACGGAGTGTCGATCGCCTCGTAGAGGTCGCCGCCGATCTCGGCCGTGGCGGTGGAGGAGATGTAGCGCCCGGCCACCGAGAGCATGCCGACCTGCGGCCCGAGCGGGCGCAGCACCGCCTGCTGGGCCACCGAGGCGAGCTTGGTCAACTCGGCGATCTGCTCCGCCTGCCGCTGGCGTATCGAGGCCACCGCCACGGCGAGCCCGCTCGCGAGCGCCACACCGACCACGTTCACCGATGTCACAAGCATCATCTTCGGGTCGACCAGGGCGAAGCCCACCCCGATCAGGGTCGCCACGGCACCGACACCCAGCACCACCCGCCAGGCTGCCAGGGCGGCAGCCAGGAGCGGGGCGGCCGCCAGAAGCGCGATGTAGTGCGCCCGACGGCCGTCGGCCGCCTCCAGCGCCGAGACGATCGCGAGCAGGACGAGGGCCGCGCCGAGGCCGGCGCGGGATCCGGGGCTCAGCGGGCTACGGCCCGACTGGAGGAGTCGCGTGGGTACGAGGGACAGCATGCCTGATCCACGTGAACCGGTGAATGAACCTGGCCCGTCGTCCGAGGGTGTTCTGTCCGGCCGGCCCAGGCTCGCGGCCGGATCGGCGCTCCCGGCTGCGCTCAGCCGAGGACCTCGTAGCGGACGGTGAGCGCACCGACGTCGGTCGAGGCGATGGTCGCGAACGCGGCGCGGGACAGGTCCAGGCAGCGACCGTCGATGAACGGGCCACGGTCGTTGATCCGCACGACTACCGACTTGCCACTGCTCGGGTTGGTCACCCGAACCCTGGTGTTGAACGGCAGCGTCTTGTGCGCGGCGGTCAACTCGTTCGGGTTGAACGACTCGCCGTTGGCGGTGAGCTGCCCGTCGGAGTAGAAGGAGGCGCCACACGAGCCGCTCTCCAGCACCTTCGCCGCCGGCGTGGTCTTCTTCGCGGTCGGGCGCGGCTTCGGCGCCGCGGTGCGGGCCTTGCCCCGGGAGGCGGCCTGCGCCGATCGGCTGGCGGACGGGCTGGCCGTCGCGCTCGGCGAGGCGCTGGCGCTCGGGGATGCGGTCGGAGAGCTGGGGGCGAGGCTGGCGGGGGCGGTGGCCGGGGTGAGATCGAGAGCCGCCTGGTTCGACTGCCCGGAGCCCGAGGTCAGCTGGACGGCGCCGACGGTGCCACCGACGGCGAGGGCGACGCCGATCGCCGCGGTGGCCGCGATGCCCGCCGGAGAGGAGAAGATGCGGGTACGGGAGTGCCTGCCTACCACCGGCCGGTCCTTTCGTCGATTGAACAAACCGGGTCGGACCGTAACGAGAGAAGCACTTCCGACGTCAACGTGATCATGGTGTTATGCCCGTATTTGCCATAGTACGTGTAGCCGATCATCCGAGCCCGGGTGGGTCGACCGGCCCGGGTGGGGACGCGTCGAGCACCCGTACCGCACGATGGACCGATGCCCGCTGAGCTGACCGAACGCCTGGCCGCCCTGTTCCGCTGGATCGACCCCGGCCCGGACGCCAGTCACCTGGTCAGCGACATCTCCGGCTGGTGGCGCGACCCCACAGTGCTCGCCGAACTGGGACCGGCCCTGGTGGCCCCGTACCGGGCCGCCCGACCGACAGTGGTGCTCGCCCCGGCGGTCACCGGCCTGCTGCTCGGGCCACTGGCCGCCACCGCCCTCGGGGTCGGCTTCGTGGCCGCACACAAGCCCGGCGACGGCAGGTTGCCGGCCGGCCCGCTCACCTGGGCGCAGAGCCCGCCGGACTACCGGGGCCGGCGGGTCGACCTGGCCGTCCGGGACCGGCACCTCGGCCCCGACGACCGGGTCCTGGTCGTGGACGACTGGGTACGCACCGGCGCGCAGCTGCACGCCCTCTACGACATCTGCGCCACGCGCGGCGCGCAGGTGCTCGGGACCGCAGTGGTGGCCGTCGACTGCCCGCCCGAGACCGCCACCGCGCTGCGGATCACCGGCCTGATCTCCGGCGCGGATCTGCAGGCTTGACCTGAAGCCCGCTTCACCTTCGACGATCGACGCATGAGCGACGGAATCCTCGACGAGGCGTACGACCGACTGCACCGAACCGGCCCCGAATACGAGGGCTGGCTCTCCAACCACGGTCCGATGGCCGTCGAGGCGCTGGCCCGGCACGGGCACGGGCAACGGGTGCACCGCTGGCTGGACGACTACCTCAGCCGGCTCGACGAGCTGCCCCGCGGGTTGCGCCCGATCGACGACTGGCGGACGGCGCTGGGCGACGCGAAGCGGGCCGGTGACTGGCTGGCGTACTTCGACAGGCACCTGCGCGAGCAGCCGTGGCGGGACGTGCTCGGCACCTGGTGGCCCCGACTGCTGCCCGGCATCGCCGCCGGCGCCACGCACGGGGTGATCCGGGTCGGGCACGCCGTACACGCCCTGCACCTGCACGACGAGAGCCCGCAACGGCTCACCGAGCTGGGCCAGGCCCTCGGCTACTGGGCCGCTCGCTGGCAGCCGGTCCCTGGCGCCGACCGGTTGCTCGCCGCCGCCACGTCGGGCTCACCCGACGCCCACCCGGACGCCACGGGACCGGACGTGGCCGCCGCGCTGGCCGGGCTGCCCCGGATCGACAACCAGACCGGGGGCATCCGGGAGCGGCTGGGCCGGCTGGTGGGCGTACCCCGATGGGAACCGGCGCTCGCGGCGCTGCGCCCCGCCCGGACGCCGACCGAGGCGGAGGACGGGCTCGCCGCGCTGGTGCGTCGTGCCGGCCTCGACTACCTGCGCTACGGGCACGCCGAGCCGATCATGCTGGTGCACGCGGTCACCGCGCCGACAGCCGTGCTGCGTACCCTGCCGGCACTGGACCGGGCGCTGTGGGCGCCGAGCCTCGCCGCGGCCTGGGCCGCGACGGCGGCCGTGACCTCGGTGTACGCCCCGACCGACGGGATCGCGCCGCCGTCGGTGGCCGCCGGGACCCCGGCGGAGGTCTTCGCCCGCGCGGCCCGGCACGGCGACGCGCACGTGGTCAAGCTCGCCGACGCGGTCCTCGACGCGCACGCCGCCAGCGGTGACAAGCGGCTGCTCGACACCGCGGGCTACGCCGTGCAGCTGATCTGAGCTGCGCCGGCCGAATTACGGCGGCGGCGCCGGCCGCGCTGGCCTAGCCTCGGCAGGATGTGGCCTCGGATCGGTGGTCTGCGCACACTCGCCCTCGGCACCCCCGGCGAACTGCGGGCGACCCTCAACACCCTGGTGCTGGCCGGCGTGAAGACCGCGACGGCCGGCCGACTCGCCGAGTACGCGGAAGAGGGCGAGGAGTTGGAGGAGGTCGGCGAACGGCTCGCGCTTGTCGACGACAACGACGCGCTGGCCGGCCTCGTGGAGATCACCGGCGTCGATGTCGTCCGCTTCGGCGACGTGCCCTGGGAGTTCGCCCGCGCCGAGGGCGAGGGTGACCGCTCGATCGAGGAGTGGCGGGCGGGGCACTCGGCCTACTGGGCGCGGCTCGGCAGTCCCGTCGACGACGACACCCCGATCGTCTGCCTGCGCCTGCGGCTGGTATCCGGCGGCGAGGGCGGCGTGGCAAGCGGCGACCTCGGCACCTGAGCCCTCGCCACCCGCGCGTGGCCGCCGCTCGGCGCGGCACCTCAGGCGCGCAGCTCGGGCCTGGCCGCCGTCTGGCGCACTGCCTCAGGCGCGCAGCTCGGGCCTGGCCGCTGTTTGGCGCACTGCCTCAGGCGCGCAGCTCGGGCAGGAGTCGCGTCGCCACGTCGGCCAGGACGGCCTCGTCGCCCGCGTACCAACTGCTCGCCCTCGGCCAGTGCGTCACCACATCCGTGAAGCCGAGCTCGGCGGCCCGGCCAACCTGGTCCGCGAAGAACTGTGCGCTGCTGAGGGAGAACACCGGCGCCGCGTCCATCGACAGGTAGCGGTCCAGCGTCGCCGGGTCACGGCCGGCCTCGTCCAGCGTCCGGTCCATCCGCTCCGACAGCGCCGACACCGTGCCCCACCAGCCCTCCACGTCGTCGGCTTCGGTGCCGGTGGTCACCCAACCCTGACCGAACCGGGCCACCAGCCGCATCGACCGTGGACCGTTCGCGGCGACCACGAACGGCACCCGGGGCTGCTGCACGCAACCGGGGTTGTTGCGGGCGTCCACCGCGGCGAACCACTCACCACGCCAGGTCGTGCCGTCCTCCCGCAGGATCAGGTCCAGCAGTTCGGTGAACTCGGCGAACCGGTCGACCCGCTGCCGTGGCGGCAACGTCTCGCCGCCGAGCACCGCCGAGTCGAAGCCGATGCCACCCGCGCCCAGCCCCAGCAGCAGCCGGCCGTCCGAGACGTCGTCGAGCGTGGTGATCTGCCGGGCGAACACGGCCGGGTGCCGGAAGTTCGGCGACGCCACGAGCGTCCCCAGCCGAATCCGGGACGTCACAGTCGCGGCGGCGGTCAGCGTCCCCATCGAGTCGAACCAGGGGCCGTCGACCAGGTCCCGCCAACCCAGATGGTCGTACGTCCAGGCGTGGTCGAAGCCCCACTCGTCGGCCTGCCGCCAGCGACGCTGCGACTCCGCCCACCGCTGGTCCGGCAGGATCACGATGCCAATCCGCATGATCGCCAGCCTAACCGCGCCCGGTACACGCGCACGGGGAGCGCGGCGGCGATACGCCCGGCGCGCCGCGCGGATACGCCGACGCTGCGGGGCATCACGGACGCCGGGCCTTCGCTACGGTTCGGCAGTGGACCCACGATCACGGCGGGCCGACACGGCACGAGTCCTGGGCACCGTGTCGCTGGTTGCCGGCTTCCTGACGACGCTGCTCACCATGTCGTCCGGCAGCGGCGGGCTCCAACCGCAGCTCCTGGCCACCTTCCTCATCCTGACCGGCATCGGTCTGCGGATCGAGGCGGCGATCGTCGACCGCAGGTCGTAGCCCTCTCGGCGTGACTCAGGTCACAGTTGGTCGTGGTAGGGGCGTCCCGATCGGCTCCGACCTCCCTGCGAGCAGGCACCCGCTTGGTGCCGCCCGAGGAGAGGGAAGAAGCGACATGACGAAGGTGACCGCACAGCTGTCGGTGTCGGTGGACGGGTTCTACGCCGGCCCGCTGTTCGACGGCGACGGCGACTGGACGGACTCGGCCGAGGCTGCCGGGTTCTTCCGGGTCACCCGCTGGGCGACCGACGCCGTGGCGTGGCGCGAGCGACAGGGCTTCGCCGGAGGCGAGCAGGACGCCAACTCCGACGTGATCGCCGAGACGTTCGGCGCCGCCGGCGCGTACGTCATGGGCCGGCGGATGGCCGACGGCGGCGAGGTGCCCTGGGGCGAGGAGCCGCCGTTCCGCGCGCCGGTCTTCGTCGTCACGCACCGACCCCGCGAAACCCTCCTACGCGGCGGCGGCACCAGCTTCACCTACGTCACCGACGGCGTGACCAGTGCCGTCGAGCAGGCGCGCGCGGCGGCCGGCGGCCGGAACGTCGCGGTGGCCGGAGGCGGCAGCCTGGTGCGGCAGGTGCTCAAGGCCGGCCTGCTCGACGAGTTGGAGCTGCACGTCGTACCGGTCGTGCTCGGCACCGGGCTGCGGCTGCTCGACGCGGACCTCGACCTCGGCGACAAGGAGGCCATCGAGCTGACGCCGACCCGGGTCATCCCCACCCCGCAGGTCACCCACATCCGGTACGAGGTGAGCGGTCGTGCCCCGCTCGTGCTCGACGACCGGGGCAGTGGCGGCGGCCCGACGACGACCACTAACTGAAGGAGACGCCATGCCGCAGCTGTTGCGGGTGCAGTGCTTCAACGTTTCACGCGACGGGTTCGGCACCGGAGAGGGGCAGAGCCTGGAACGGCCCTTCGGCCACGCCGACCCCACCGCGCTGTTCTCCTGGCGTTCCGCCACCGCCAGCTTCGTGTACCGCACCGAGCCGGGCGGCACCCGCGGCCTCGACGACTACCTGACCCGCGACGCCGAGTGCAACATCGGGGCGGAGATCATGGGTCGCAACAAGTTCGGCCCCCAGCGCGGCCCCTGGGAGAATCACGAGTGGCAGGGCTGGTGGGGGGACAATCCGCCGTTCCACACGCCTGTCTTCGTGCTCACCCATCACCTACGCCCGTCGTTCACGCTCGCCGACACCACGTTCCACTTCCTCGACGCCAGCCCCGCCGAGGCACTGGCCCGGGCGAAGCAGGCGGCCGACGGTCGGGACGTACGCCTCGGGGGTGGGGTGGCCGTCATCCGCGCGTTCCTCGATGCCGACCTGGTCGACACGATGCACATCGCCGTCGCCCCCGTCGACCTCCACCGGGGCGAGCGGCTGTGGGACGACCACCGCGAGCTGCTCGACCGCTTCCACCTGGAGTCGTTGCCCAGTCCCAGTGGCGTCACCCATCTGCTGTTCTGGAGACGATGACCGCCGCTACAGGCGGGACAGCACCAGCAGCCGGTTGCCGTCCGGGTCGGTGACCCGGGCGGACCGCTCACCCCAGGGCTGGTCCACCGGCTCCTCGGTGACCGTCGCGCCGCCCGCACGTAGGGCGTCCACGGCCGCGTCGCAGTCGTCGGCGTACACGCACAACTCCCAACGACGCGAGAGGGCAGGGTCGCCGGCATGGGGGTCGGCGGCCAGGCCCAGCTCACTGCTGCCCAGCCGCAGGGCGACGAACTCCGGCTCGCCGTCCTCGGGAAACCGGTAGGTCAGGTCGAAGCCCACGACGTCCCGGTAGAACGCGATCAACCGCGGCAGGTCGGACGTCGTCACGATGGGAAAGGCCTCGGTGAACACACGACCACCTCCTGGTCGGACCCTAATCGCTACGGCGAGGGAACCACAGCGACAGGCGTCAGTGGTCGTGTCACGGCCGTGTCAGTCCGGTGACAGGCCAGCTCTCAATAGTTGTCCGCATGACGAGTTCAGCGATTGCGGTCTCCGGCTTGCGGAAGGCCTACAAGGACAAGGTCGTGCTCGACGGCATCGACCTGGAGGTCCAGGCGGGCACGATCTTCTCCCTGCTCGGCCCGAACGGGGCGGGTAAGACGACAACTGTGAACGTGCTGACCACGTTGGTGAAGGCCGACGGCGGGTCGGTTCGGGTGGCCGGGCACGATGTCGCGACCGAGGCCAAGGCCGTCCGGGCGGCCATCGGAGTCACCGGCCAGTTCGCGGCGGTGGACGAACTGCTGACCGGCCGGGAGAACCTCCAGCTCATGGTGGATCTGAGCGGGATACCGACAAGGGACGGCGGGCGGGTCGTCACGGAATTGCTGGAGCGGTTCGATCTGGCGGAATCGGCGCAGAAGCCGGCCGCCACCTACTCCGGCGGCATGCGCCGCAAGCTGGACCTGGCGATGACGCTTGTCGGCGACCCGCGGATCATCTTCCTCGACGAGCCGACGACGGGCCTGGATCCCCGCAGCCGCCGCACGATGTGGTCGATCATCCGCGACCTGGTCGCCGACGGTGTCACGATCTTCCTCACCACCCAGTACCTCGAGGAAGCCGACCAGCTCGCCGACCGGATCGCCGTCCTCGACCAGGGGCGTCTCGTCGCCCAGGGCACGCCCGACGAACTCAAGCGCCAGATCCCCGGCACGCACGTCCGGCTCCGGTTCACCACGGTCGCCGAACTCGACGCGGCCGCCCGGGTGCTGAGCGACTCCACGCGGGACGACGAGGCACTGGCCCTGCGGGTCCCCAGCGACGGCGGGACAGCCTCGCTGCGGGCCCTGCTGGACCGACTCGACGAGTACGCGATCAGCGCCGAAGGACTGTCCGTCCAGACGCCGGACCTCGATGACGTCTTCCTCGCCCTGACGGGCAACCGCACCCTGGAGGTTTCCGCGAAATGAGCACCAAGGCCCACTCGATCGTCATGCTGCGTCGCAACTTCAAGCACATCGCCCGGAACCCGACCTCGGTGTTCAACGCGGTGCTGATGCCCATCATCATCATGCTGATGTTCGTGTACATGTTCGGCGACGCCTTCAACGTCGGCGTCGACTACATCGACTACGCCACCCCGGGACTGATGCTGCTGGCCGTCTGCTACGGCCTCGGAGCCACCGCCACGGCCGTGAACTCGGACATGACCAAGGGCATCATCAACCGTTTCAAGGTCATGCACGTCTCCCGGGGCGCGGTGCTGACCGGCCACGTCGTCGCCAGCGTCCTGACCAACCTGGCCGCCATCGCGGCCCTCATCGGGGTGGCCTTCCTGCTCGGGTTCGACCCGTCGGCGAGCCTCCTCGACTGGCTCGGCGCCATCGGCGTCATCGTGCTGCTCGGTGTCGCCGCCGGTTGGCTCACGGTCGCCCTGGGACTGTCGGCCAAGTCGCCGGAAACGGCGGGGCTGGCCTCCGTGCCTCTGGTCATGCTGCCGTTCTTCAGCAGCGCGATCGTGCCGGCGGAGAAGATGGGACCCGGGCTGCGGGAGTTCGCCGAATATCAGCCCTTCACGCCGATCATCGAGACCCTGCGCGGGTTTCTCAACGGCACGCCGTCCACCGGCGACGTGATCCCCGCCCTCGCCTGGTGCGTCGCCATCGCCCTCGTCGGATACCTGTGGGCGCGTTCCACCTTCACGAAGCGAGCGTGACCGCGACCAGCTCACTCCAGTTCGTCCGAGTGCCTTCCAGCGCCGCCTCCGCGAATCTCCCTTCGCCGAGGCGGCGCCGCACTTCCTGCTCGATCCGGGCCACGTCCGGCTGGGAACGATCCGGCCGACCGCGCACGGCGGTGCTCGCCGCGAGCAGCCGGGCTGCCTGCTCATGCTGGTCGCGGCGCAGGGCCAGGTCCGCTACTCCGACCAGCACCTGCGCGATCGAGGGTGCGTGCCCCGTCTCGGCCGCCGCCTGACAAGCCGCGGAACGGTGCCGTCGCGCCTCGTCGAGATCGTCGGCGACGTAGCCGAGCAGGTCATGTGTCACGGAGCGGATGTGCGCCTGCTCGGCTTCGTCGCGCAGCAGGGCCGTCGCGACACCGACCTGCCGGGCCACCTCCTCGGCGTCCCCACGCCAGCGAGCGAGCTCCGCCTGCGACAGGGCGAGCACCGCCAACGCACCCGGCCACGTGACCCGTTCCGCGAACCGCCGCGCCTCGGCCACGGCGGCCGCGCTGGACTCCTCGTCGCCCAGCAACCAGTGCAGCTGAGCCTGCCGCGACCGCATCCGGATGATGTCCTCGACGGTGCCGACCTCGGTGACGACCGCGATCGCCTCTTCGTAGTGCCCGCACGCAACGGCGTAGTCGCCGCGGACGGCGATGAGCTCCGCCAACTCGGTGAGGGCGAACGAGATCCCGAACCGCTCGCCGAGAACCCGAAACTCGGCGAGCGCCGACTCGAGATACGCGTCCACGTCCCGGCCGTCCTGACCGAGGATGATCCGCATCTTGCCGAGCTGCAGCCGGGCCAGTGCGCGTACCCAGGGATCCTCGTCGTCCAGCAGCGGTTCCCACGCGGAGAGGACCGCGTCCGGAGCCCGCAACATGCGCTCCAGCGGGACGACGAGCGACGTACCGGGGTGCTTGCCAGGGCTGCGCTTACTGAACTCGTACGCCCGGTGGATCCACTCCGCGGCCTGGCGCTCGTCACCGGGCCCGGAGTTCAGGAAGAGCACGACGAGCGCGTACACGGTGGCGCGGACCTCGTCGGTGACCTCGCCCGGCGCTTCGGTGGCTGCCGTGATCAGCTCCATGCCCTCGGTCCGGTGGCCGCCGAGCCACCAGTACCAGCCGGCGCCCGCGGCCAGGCGCATCGCCGCGTACGCCTCGCCGGCCGCGAGCGCACCGCGCATAGCGGAGCGGATGTTGTCGTGCTCCACTTCGAGGGTGGCGAGCCATCTCACCTGGTCGGCGCGGCGCAGCTGCGGCTCCGCCGTCTCGGTGAGTTCGGTGAAGTAGGCGAGATGCCCCTGGCGTGCCAGATCCGATTCGCCCGCCTCGGCGAGCCGGTGCGCGGCGTACTCCTTGATCGTGCCGAGCATCCGGTAGCGCGGGGCCTCGTCACCCTCGGCGACCAGCAGCGACTTCTCGGTCAGCGCGGTCAGCAGGTCAAGCACCTCGTCCTGCTCGACCGTGTCGCCGGCGCAGACCCGTTCGGCCGCTTCCAGGCTCGCTCCGCCCAAGAACACCGCAAGCCTGCGTAGCACCACGCGTTCGGCCTCGGTCAGCAGTTCCCAGCTCCAGTCGACCACGGCTCGCAGCGTCCGGTGCCGGGGCAGCGCGGTGCGGCTGCCGCCGGTCAGCAGGCGGAACCGGTCGTCGAGCCGCGTGGCGAGTTGGTCGACGGACATGGTGCGCAACCTGGCCGCGGCCAGCTCGATCGCCAGCGGCATGCCGTCCAGAGCCCGACAGATGCGCGCCATCGTCGACGACGTGTGCGCGTCGACGGCCAGATCCCTGCGCACCGCGCCCGCCCGGTCCCGCAGCAGGCGGACGGCGGGAGACGACTCGATCTCGTCGGGGTCGGCGTCGGTGGCCGGCAGGAACAGCGGCGCGACCGGCCACAGCACCTCACCTGTGATGCCGAGCGGTTCCCTGCTCGTCGCGAGGATGCGCAGTCGCCGGCACTCCCCGAGCAGTCGATGGGCGAACGCCGCCGCCGACTCGATCACATGCTCGCAGTTGTCCAGGATCAGCAGCGCGTCCCGCTCGCGGATCGCGGCGACGAGCCGGTCGATCAGCTCCAAGCTCGGTGCCTCGCCGAGCAGAGCGTCCCGGAGCCCGAGCCCGGTAAGCGTCGCCTGCACCACGTCACCGTCCGCCCCGATCGCGGCGAGCTCCACCAGCCAGGCACCGTCGGGCAGGTCGTCGAGCATGCTGCGCGCGGTCTCCGTGGCCAGCCGGGTCTTCCCCGAGCCGCCGGGTCCGATCAGGGTCGTGAGCCGATGTACGGCGACGAGCGCGCCGACCTCGGCCACAGCTCCGTCCTTGCCGACGAAGCTGCTCAGCTCGGCCCGCAGATTGGTCCTGCGGTTCTCGCCGCGCCCTCCCACCTCGCCCCGCAGCAGCGCGACGTGCAACGCGGACAGCTCCGGCGAAGGGTCGACGCCCAGCGCGTCGGCAAGCGCCTCGCTCGTGCGCTGATACACGAGCAGGGCCTCCGTGTCCCGGCCGGTCGCGGCGAGAGCTCGCATCAACGCGAGGGCGAGCCGTTCACGCACCGGGTGCGCGGCCACCAGGTCGGTCAGCTCCGCGACCAGCTCCGGCCCGTGGCCGAGGATCGTCTCGACGTCGAAGCGGTCCTCCAGAGCGGTCAGGCGCAACCGCTCGAACCGGGTGACCGCAGCGTCGAACGCCATGCTGTCGGCCAGACCGATGTCCTGCATGGCCGCGCCGCGCCACAGGCCGAGGGCGTCACGAAGCCGTCGTACCCGCTGCGGGCCCTCGGCGTCGCGTGCCTGAGCGACGAGGCGTTCGAACCGTACGGCGTCGACGGCGTCGGGTTCCACAGTCAACCGGTAGCCGTCGGTCTGCCCCTCGATCACTTTGTCGGGCAGCACCTTCCGCAGCCGGGAAACCAGGCGGTGCAGGGCGTTCGTCGCATCGGAGGGCGGATTCTCACCCCAGATCCAGTCCACGAGAGTCACCTTCGGGACCACGTGGCCGGGGCTGAGCGCGAGAGCGGCAAGCAGTCCGCGCAACCGCGCGCCCGGCACGTCGGTCAGGACACCCTCGTCCGTACGAACCTCGAATGGTCCCAGCATCCCGACCTGCACCCGGCAGATCTTGCCATGCACGTGAGAAGCGTCCGCGTCGCCGAGGCCCGCACCGCACGGCCGACCCTCGGCTGCGTTCACACCGGCCCGCCCGAGCGCACCGGTTCGGACCCGGAGGGTCACCTGAATTCGGTTGTGCCTGTCGCCCGCCGCGGGTAGAGACAACGGGATGCGACCGGAGCCCGGGCAGGTGCTGCACTTCTCGGAGGATCCGACGATCACTCGGTTCGTTCCGCATGTCGCCGCGACCGCTCAGCAGCCGGACGCCTACGTGTGGGCCGTCGACTACGACAGGGCACCCGACTACTGGTTTCCGCGCCAGTGCCCACGTGCGATGGCCTGGGTGTTACCAACGACCTCCCGGACGGATCGGGAGCGCATCGTCGGGGCGGGCTGCGGCGAGCGAGTCCACGCGATCGAGTACGGCTGGCTGGAAGCGATGCGGACGGTTCGACTGTTCGCCTACCGGCTACCGGCCGATCGGTTCCGACCCTTCGGCGCTCCCCAGTCACACGCGCTCGTGGCGGTCGAGCCCGTCACGCCGCTCGGCCCTCCCGAGCCGGTTGGCGACCTGCTGCGGTGCCACGCCGAGGCGGGCATTCAGCTTCGCGTGCTGGACAACCTCTGGCCGTTCTGGGACGCCGTGGTCAAGAGCACGGTCGGCTTCAGTGGCATCAGGCTGCGCAACGCCCGGCCCCGGCCATGATCGACCGCGCCACCGAAGGCCCTGACCGGGACTCACGTCCTGGCCGCGGGGGGTCGGTCGGGAGATCACGGCGGTCTCCGGCAGCGAGCCGGTGCGACGCATGGTGGAGACGACCGCCGATCCGGTCAATTGACGAACATTGATTGATGCGGTCGACTAGCGATGCCCGTATCCCCCGGCTCACCCAGGAGGGCCCTCTTGCGTACGCTCCTGACCCTCGCCGCGGCCGCCGTCTGCGCCGCCGGCGCACTCGCCGTCCCCGCAGCGGCGGCGCAGGCCGATCCAGCCGGCACCGCCCCGGCCGACGCCTGCGCCGGTACTGTCCAGATCCAGTCGCTCACCTTCAACCCGCCCCGGGTGGTTGCGGGCCAGGCCGTCAGGGCCACGGCCGTCGGGCAGAACTGCACCGCCCAACAGCAACAGTTCTCCACGGCGATCTACGCCCGGTTCGTCGGCTCCACCCCCGGCATCCCCACCGGCTGCCCGGCCTTCGACCCCCTGCCTGGCTGGACGGTCACCGTCGATCCGGGTGCGACCTTCAGCTGGCAGGAGGGTTACTTTGTGCGCCCCGGCTGTACGGCCACCGGCCTGGAGGTCACGGTCCGGGTAGAGGACCACGCCACCGGCACCCGGCTCACCCGGACCGACACGGTGCCGATCGACCCGACGCCGGCGACGCCCTGCACCGTGAGCTACCGCACCGGGAGCGAGTGGCCGGGAGGCTTCACCGCCCAGATCACCATCAAGAACACAAGCACCGTGCCGGTCAACGGTTGGACGCTCAGCTTCACCTTCCCCGGTGACCAGCACATCGTCCAGTCCTGGTCCGCCACCGCCCAGCAGAGCGGTGCCACCGTCACGGCCCGGAACGCCAGCTACAACCCCCTGTTGGCGCCGGGCGCCTCGGTGGTCTTCGGCGTCCTGGGCACCTGGCAGGCCAGCGACGCGGTCCCGATCGCGTTCACGCTCAACGACGTCAGCTGCGCCGCAGGGTAGCCCGCGCACCGGACCCGGCGACACGCTCGCGTCGCGGGCGCCCGGCGGCAGCCTGCGAGACATCATGGCCCGGATGGGCCACGACAGTCCCCGCGCGGCGGCCGCCGAGGACGACGGGACGGGCGCCGAGGCGGGCTAATGGCACAGCGCCCTGTTTCAGCCATCTAGAACGACGGAAGCCCTGGCGGGACCATCGGTCCTGACCAGGGCTTCCGTGCGTGGAGCGGGTGACGGGAATCGAACCCGCACTGTCAGCTTGGGAAGCTGATGTTCTGCCATTGAACTACACCCGCAGGCGGCACCACTGTACCCGAGTCGTCGAACCGGTGCACCCGGCCACCCCCGCGTGCCGGCGGCCCGCCCGCGCATCGGAAGAAGTTTCCTGACGGCAACATATGGCCGTTCTCAAATGCGTCGATGGGTTGTAACGTCTGCCACACGTTCCCAGCCACGGCGTGACACACCCCCTGCCGCGCCGCCAGAAAGAGGTGGGCCCATGGGACTCCGTCCCAACCTGCTGACCCGGCGTGCCGCCGGTGTCGCGTCGACGACCCTCGCGCTCCTGCTCAGCACCGCTGCGGCGGGTGTCGTTCCGGCTGCTTCGGCCTTCTCCGCAGCGCCCGGTGGCGCCTGCGCGGAGCCGACCGACAGCCACGCCAACGCCCGGGTGAGGCCCGGCGCGGCGGGCACGCACGAGCCGAACGAGCTGACCGCGAAGCAGGTCCGTGAACGCGACGCCGACCTCGCGGCGGCGCTGCGCGAGCGCGCCAACTACCGGGCCGGCGCCGGCGCCACGACGCTTGCCACCGTCACCATCCCGGTGGTGGTGCACGTGATCCAGGAGAACAGCACCCGGGCCGGCGGCAACATCCCGGACTCGCTGATCACCTCGCAGATCAGCGTGCTCAACCAGGCCTACGCGGGTGGGACCGGCGGCGCGGCCACCGCCTTCGCCTTCCGACTCGACAAGATCAACCGAGTGACGAACCCGTCCTGGTACCCGATCGTCGACGGCTCGTCGGCGGAGCGGTCGATGAAGTCGTCGCTGCGGGTGGGCGGCAAGAACACGCTCAACATCTACCTCGGTGAGCTCAGCGACGACCTGCTGGGCTGGGCGACCTTCCCGCAGCGCAAGCTCAGCAGCATGGACGGCGTGGTCGTGCTCAACGAGTCCCTTCCGGGGGGCACCGCCACCAACTACAACCAGGGCGACACCGGCACCCACGAGATCGGGCACTGGCTGAACCTCTACCACACGTTCCAGGGTGGCTGCGGCGGCTCGGGCGACGGCGTGAGTGACACCCCGGCCGAGGCGTCACCGGCGTTCGAGTGCCCGACCGGGCGGAACACCTGCTCGGCGACCGGCCTGGACCCGATCACCAACTTCATGGACTACACCTACGACTCGTGCATGTACCAGTTCACCGCGGGGCAGGCGAGCCGCATGCTTACCGCGTGGAACGCGTACCGCGCGGCGTAGCTCTGCTCGCGTACACCAGGTGCCGGCTCCGTCACGACGGAGCCGGCACCTGCGTTTTTACCGGATCGGGCCGCGGTCAGGCGGCCGTGCACTGGACGTCACGGCTGCGTCGGGCCGGGCGCGTCTGCGGTACGGCGACAGGCGCGGCCGGCGCCGGCGGGGTTTGCGGATCCAGCCAGACCCGCACGGCCGGGCGGCCCGGAGTGACACCCGGAACGCCTGTGACGTGCTGCTCGCGACGGGTCAGCATCGCCACGTCGACTGTGAACTCGAACAGCCGCCAGTCGACCTGCGGCTCGGCCCGGGCACTCTGCGCCAACCGGGCCACCCGGCCCGGGTCGGCGACCGGCCAGGCGTGGCCCGCCACGTACGCCTCGTCGTCGCTCTCCTCCGAAGGGAAGGAGTGCAGCGCGTAGCGGCCGTCCCGTTCGAGGTCACGGCGCTTCGGCGAGTCGATAATGAAGCAGAAGAGACCCTCGTCGGTGATGACCGGGGAGACCGGGTGGACCCGGGGCCCGCCGTCGGCGCGGACCGTGGCCAGGTAGCCGAAGCCCGGCCCGTACTGCTGCAGGAGAACGCGGATCCCGTCGGCGAGGCGGGGCTCGTCGGCGGCGAATTCGGACCAGGAAGCCATGCGGGCATTCTATCGAACAAATGTACGAGGAGCGACCTCAACACGCTGGTCACCGCGGCCCTCGCTATGGTGGTCCGATGCTGCTCTCCGACCGTGACCTGGTCTCCGAGATCAAGACCGGCACGCTGGGCCTGGAGCCGTTCGAGCCCACCCTGGTCCAACCGTCCAGCATCGACGTCCGACTCGACCGGCTGTTCCGGGTCTTCAACAACCATCTCTACACCCACATCGACCCGGCCATGCAGCAGGACGACCTGACCTCGGTGGTCGAGGTGCCCGACGGTGAGCCGTTCGTGCTGCATCCGGGGGAGTTCGTGCTCGCCTCGACGCTGGAGGTGATCTCGCTCGGCGACCAGCTCGCCGGCCGGTTGGAGGGGAAGAGCTCACTGGGCCGCCTCGGCCTGCTCACCCACTCCACCGCGGGGTTCATCGACCCGGGCTTCTCCGGCCACGTGACGCTGGAACTGTCCAACGTGGCGAACCTGCCGATCACCCTCTGGCCGGGCATGAAGATCGGCCAGCTCTGCATCTTCCGGCTCTCCTCGCCGGCCGAGCACCCGTACGGCTCGGTGGTCTACGGCTCGCGGTACCAGGGTCAGCGGGGGCCGACGCCCAGCCGCTCCTGGCAGAACTGGCGTGCCTGGCCGACGCGCTAGGAGACGACGAGGGCCCGCCGCGATGAGATCGCGACGGGCCCTGCTGCGTTCGACGTCGGTCAGCCGGGACGGCCGTAGCTGTGGATCGGCCCGTCGTCGACCTTCTTCATCTTGACGGGCTGACCGGCCTGGGAGGCGTGCACCACCCAGCCACCGCCGACGTACATGCCGACGTGGTGGATGTCGCTGTAGTAGAAGACCAGGTCACCGGCGCGCAGGTCGGCTCTGCTGACGTTCTTTGTCACCCGGCTCTGCGCTGCGGCGTTGTGCGGCAGCGACACGCCTGCCTTCGCCCATGCGGCGAGCATCAGCCCGGAACAGTCGTACGAGTTCGGACCCTCGGCACCCCACACGTACGGCTTGCCGATCTGGGCGCAGGCGAACTTGACGGCCGTGCCCGCGCCGCCGCCGGGGTAGCTGGCCGGGCAGGGCGCCGGACGCAGCGAACCGCCGCCGCCGTTGCCGTACACCTTGAGGCGCAGCTTCTGCAGCCTGTCGATCTCGTCGTTGATCTGCTTCTTCTTCGCCGCCAACTGCGCTTCGGTCCGGGTCAGCTGGACCACCATCTCGTCGAGCGGCGCCTTCTGCCGGGCCAGCTCGTCGCGGAGGTCGGCGACCTGCCGGACGTCCTCCTGCTGGTTGTGGGCGAACCGGTCGAGCATCTCGAGCTGCCCCACCACCTCGCTTGGCGACCGGCTGCCGAGCATCGTGTTGACAGTCGACAGGTTCTCGCCCATGTACGCCCGCACGGCCAGCGCGCTGACCTTGGTCATCGCGGCGTCGACCTGGCGTTCCAGGGGCGCGATGCGAGCGGCGAGCATGTCGGCCTGCTTGCGCTTCACGGCCAGGTCCGCGCGGGTGGCGTTGTGCCGTTCGATGACCGGTTCGAGCTTGTTCCAGTCGGCGTCGATCTGGCGCTCGATCTCGGCGACGGACGGGTCCGCGTGCGCAGCCGTGGCGCTGCCGGTCAGGACGACGGCGACGCCGACCACTGCGGCGAGGGCGGTGGTGAAGCGGGACCAGCGTGGACGCGGCACTGTCGACGTCGGGTCGGCCGAGGCCGACCGTTCGGACGACGGCCGCGGGGCATGGAGGGCCACCGGGGTTCCGTACTCCTTCTTCCTGACCGCCTACCGGGTTAGCTGACGGGTTCGGGCGGGAAGTTGGCGCCCTACCGCAATGGCTGCGGATTCACCCCGGGGGAACCTGGGTCCCCGGCTCGCTCGCAAGCGACTCGGCGGTGTCGGTCCGTTACCGCCCGGATGGGCAGACCTGCTACCGGGCCGACAAATGACCAGAGTAGAGACGGCCGTTACCGATCCGCAACCCGTGCGGCCGTGACACTCCGTACCGATTCGAGGGGATCACCGAGCGTACGTGAAAGTTTCTTTCTGCACGCTTTGATAGATAGAAAGGTATTGACGCGGACTCCCGGCCGGCGCGAAGGTGACCAGACCGATACCAGCAAAATCTAGGGGGTTCGATGGAACGTCCAACCCTGTCCGCCGGCCGGCGCGCGCTGCTCGTCGTCGCGGTGGTCACCGCAACGACGGCCGTACCGCTGAGCACCGGTCCCGCCTCCGCCGCACCGGCCGCCGACCGTCAGCAGCAGTACGCCGCCGCGTCGACCGAGTACGGGGTGCCGACCGCAGTACTGCTCGGCGTCTCCTACCTGGAGTCCCGCTGGGACAGCAACGCCGGCACCCCGAGCACCAGCGGCGGCTACGGGCCCATGCACCTGACCGACGCCCGCCACGTGGCCGCCCTACCCGCACGCGGCCACCACGACGCCGGCACCGAGGATCCGCGCGGCGACGACTCCCGCGCCGTCCGGGCACCCGCGCCGGCCACCGATCCCGCGCCGCCAACTGCCGCGTTGCAGACCGTCGACGCCGCCGCCGCGCTGACCGGCGCCGCCCCCGAGGCGCTGCGCAGCGACGCCACTACCAACATCAGGGGAGGGGCGGCGCTGCTGGCCGCGTACCAACGGGAGGTTGGAGCCCCGGTCGGCGCGGGCACCGACCCGGCCAGCTGGTACGGCGCGGTGGCCCGCTACGCCGGCGCGGACAGCGCCGACGCCGCGGCGGCCTTCGCCGACGAGGTCTTCACCACCATCGGCGCCGGCGCTGCCCGCGTGACCGACGACGGTCAGCGGGTCACCCTGCCGGCCCGCGCGGTACGACCCGAGCGTTCCTGGCTGGACCGGCTGGGCCTGCGACGACTCGCCCGCCCGGACGGCCTGGAATGCCCCCGGACCGTGTCCTGTGAGTGGATCCCCGCCCCCTACGAGGCGTTCGGCGACGGCGACTACGGCAACCACGACCTCTCCGACCGGCCCGCCCGGCAGAAGATCGAGTACATAGTCATCCACGACACCGAGGCGAGCTGGGCGACCACCCTGCAACTCGTCCAAGACCCGACGTACGTGAGCTGGCACTACTCGCTGCGCTCGGTCGACGGGCACATCGCCCAGCACGTCAAGACCAAGGACGTCGCCTGGCACGCCGGCAACTGGTACGTCAACGCGAAGTCGATCGGGCTGGAACACGAGGGCTTCGCCGCGCAGGGCACCTGGTACACCGAGGCGATGTACCGGACCTCGTCGAAGCTCGTCCGGCACCTCGCGCTGCGGTACGGCATCCCGCTGGACCGCCAGCACATCATCGGCCACGACAACGTGCCCGGCACCATCGCGTCGACAGTGCGCGGGATGCACTGGGATCCGGGGCCCTACTGGGACTGGACGCACTACTTCGACCTGCTGCACGCGCCGCGCCTGGACACCGGCACCCCGGCCACCGGGTTGGTCCGGATCGACCCCGACTACGCGACGAACCGCCCGGCGTTCACCGGATGCGTCACAGCCGGAACGCCCTGCGCGCCGCGCGGCTCCTCGTCGGTGGTGCTGCACACCGCGCCGTCCGAGGACGCGCCGCTGGTGAACGACATCGCGCTGCGCCCGGACGGCACCCCGAACACGATGGACGTGTCTGACCACGGCGCCCGCGCCTCCGCCGGCCAGACGTACGCCCTGGCCGGGCGGCAGGGCGACTGGACGGCCATCTGGTACCTCGGGCAACGGGCCTGGTTCCACAACCCGGCGTCGGCGCCGACCGCCACCTGGACCGTCGGCGTGGTGGCCACCCCGAAGGCCGGCCGGGCCACCATCCCGGTTTACGGGCGGGCGTACCCGGAGCAGGCGGCCTACCCGGCCGGCGTGCCCTACCAGGCGATCTCGCCGCTGCAGTACACGCTGGCAGCCGGGCAGCGCTACGCCGTCGGCGCGGTGCTGGGCGGCGAGTACTACCGGGCCAGCACGTTCGACGGCTCCTCGCCCGGCGACTGGACGGTGATCCGGGGCAAGAACCGGTACGCGCAGATCCAGTTCGGCCACCGCATCATGTACGTCGACCTCGCCGACGTGCAGTTGCTGCCGTCCCCGGTGGGCGCGCCCCGCTGAGATGCCTCGCTGAGAAACGCCTCGCTGAGAGACGACGACGGCCCCCGGTCTGACCGGGGGCCGTCGTGGTGCGCGAGGTGGATCAGCCGGGTCTGCGGAACCCGGCGACGGGCATGGTGTTGATGCTCGACACCTGCACCGGTTTGCCGGCACGTGGCGCGTGCACCATCTGGTTGTTACCCAGATACAGCCCGACATGACTCAGGCCGGAGAAGAAGAAGACCAGGTCGCCGGGGCGGGCGTCGGCGCGCGAGACGGCCTTGCCCTCGTTCCACTGGTCACCCGTGTGGTGGGTGAGGTAGATCCCGGCCGACTTGTAGGCGTACTGGGTCAGCCCCGAACAGTCGAACGAGTTCGGGCCGGTGGCGCCCCAGACGTACGGATCGCCCACCTGCTGGCAGGCCGTCCTGATCGCCTTCTGGGCGGCCGCGGCGAGCACACCGTTGATGGTCGGACAGCCGACGGTCTTGACAGTGGTCTTGGGCATCGACGCCTCGAGCTTCTTGATCTCGGCGTCGATCTGCTTCTTCTTGGCCGCCAGCTCGTTCTGCTGCTTGGTCTGCGTGGCGATCAACGCGTCCAGCTTCTGCTTCTCGCCGTCGTACCTGGCCCGCACGGCCAGGACGCCCGCGACCTGCTTGCGCTCCTGCGCGGCCAGCCGGTCGAGGAGGGTGAGCTGCTCGGTGAGCGTGTCCGGCTTGGCGCTGACCAGCAGCGCGCCGATCTCCTGCGACGGGCCCGACATGTAGTAGCGGGAGGCGAGGTCACCGACCCGGCTGAGCGCCAACTCGCTCTGCAGGGCCAGCGGCTCGATCTTCTTCTGCAGCGCGGACGACTTGTTCCGGTTGACCTTCAGCTGCGCCCGCACCTTGTTGTACTGCTCGATGGTGGGCTCCAACTGCTCCCACTTCTTGTCGATCTGCGCCTCGATCTCGTCGACCGTGGGCTCGGCCTGCGCCGGCACGGCGAGCATTCCGGCACCGACCGCGGCGGCGGCGACCAGGACGAGCAGACGGTGGGCGACCCGGCGCAGACCGCCCGGCCGAGCGGACAGTCCCGGGGCGTGACGATGAGGGGGCATGGTTGCCACCGGCACCGACTCCTTTGCAACCGACCGCCGGGCGCCTCGCGTGAGGGAAGGGCCGAGGCAGACGACCCACAGCGGTCGGTGCCCCACATTAGGGAAGCGCCGCACCGGAATCAAGGCGAGCCGAGTCACCATCACCGTGGCGCAACCGCCTGCACACCAACAGTGCTGGTCAATTAGCCAACGATTGCGGTCAATACGTCATCGAGTGTGACCACACCGAGCGGACGCCTACCGTCGCTGACCAGCACCATGTGTCGCCGTTCCCGGCGCATCGCCAGCAGCAGATCGGCAAGCGTACGTTCCGGCGGCACCACCGCCAGCGGCCGGTACACCTCTTCCGGCACCGGTGCCCGGCGACCCTGCCCGGCGTAACCGAGCACGTCCTTGACGTGCACGAAGCCCAGGACGCGCCTGGTGGATCGCTGCACCACCGGGAACCGGGACCGGCCGGTCCTGGTCGCCAGCACCTCCAGCGACGCCGGAGAGACGTCCTCGGCAACCGTCACCACAGTCGACCACGGCTGCAACGCGTCCGCCGCGGTCCGGGTGTGCAGGGCCAGGGCCCCGGTGATCCGGGCGTGCTCCTCGGCGTCGAGCAGCCCCTCGGTACGCGCCTGCGACACCAGCCCGGCCAACTCCTCGGCGGTGAACACCGTCTTCACGGCCTCGGTCGCCTCGATCCGCCAGAACGCCAGCACCCGGCGCGCCGCCCACTTCATGGCCAGCAACAGCGGCTTGGTGGCCACGCAGAACGCCAACATGGCCGGGCCCAGCCAGAGGGCGGAGACCTCCGGACCGGCAAGCGTGATGTTCTTCGGCACCATCTCGCCGACCACCGTGTGCAGGAAGACGACGATGCCGAGCGCGAGCACGAACGCCACCGGGTGCACCGCCCGCTCGGGCAGGCCGACGGCATGGAACGGCGACTCCAGCAGATGCGCCAGCGCCGGCTCGGCGATCGCGCCGAGGCCCAGCGAGCAGACCGTGATGCCGAGCTGCGCGCCGGCGATCATCAGCGGGATCTGGTTCATCGCCGACAGCGCCCAGCGGGCCCGCTTCGAGCCGGCCGCCAGCGGCTCGATCACCGTACGCCGGGACGCGATCAGCGCGAACTCGCTGCCCACGAAGAATCCGTTGCCGAGCAGCAGCAGCACTGTCACCAGCAGCTCAGTCATCGGAGTCCGGCTCCGCCGGGCGCAACACCCGGACCTGCTCGATCCGGTGCCGCTCCACCTCGACCACAGTGAACTCCCAGCCGTCCGCGTCGACCGTCTCGCCGGCCAGGGGGATGTGTCCGAGCCGGGCCAGCAGGAACCCGGCCAACGTCTCGTACGGCCCCTCGGGCAGCCGGAAGCCGGTCTGCTCGGCCAGCTCGTCGGAGCGCAGCACCCCGTCGACAAGCACCGTGCGCTCCCCGCCCGGCACGGTCAGCTCGACCGGCCCGGCGTCGTCCACACTGGCCGGATCGAACTCGTCGGCGATCTCTCCGACCAGCTCCTCGACGAGGTCCTCGATCGTCACCACGCCGTCCGTGCCGCCGTACTCGTCGACCACGATGGCCAGGTCCGCCCCGGCCGCCTTCAACGCCGCCAGCACGCCGTCCAGGTCCAGGCTCTCCGGCACGTACACCGGCTCCCGGGCCACCGAGGCGACCATCGTCGACCCCCGCGCCGCCAACGGCACGCCCAGCGCGTCCGGCACGCCTGCCACACCGGTGACCAGGTCCAGGGTCTCCTCGTACACCGGGAAGCGGGTCCGGCCGGTCCGCCGCGACTCTTCGAGCAGCTCGGCCACCGTGGCGGTGGCGCGCAGCGCGACCACGTCGACACGCGGCGTCATCGCCTCGGCCGCCCGTTTGTCGCCGAAGCGGATGGTGCGGCGCAGCAGCATCGCCGTGTCCGTGGGCAGCGCGCCCGCGCGGGCCGAGATGGCCGCCAGCAGGCCCAGCTCCTCCGGTGAGCGGGCGCTCGCCAGCTCCTCCTGCGGCTCCACGCCGAGCGCCCGGACCAGCCGGTTCGCCGATCCGTTCAGGCCCCGGATCACCCAGCCGAACGTCCGGGAGAAGGTGTGCATCGGCCCGGCGGTGGCCAGCGCGGCGGGCATCGGCTGGGCCAGCGCCGCGTTCTTGGGCACCAGCTCACCGAACAGCATGGAGATGAGTGTGGCCAGGGCCAGCGCCAGGAACGGGGTGAACCGCTCGGTGCTCTCCCCGGCCACCGGGCGCAGCAGCGGGGTGAAGATCCGGGCCAGAGCCGGCTCGGCCAGGTAGCCCGTGAGCAGCGCGGTGATGGTGATCCCGAGCTGCGCTCCGGAGAGCTGGAAGGACAGCTCACGCAGCGCGGTGCGGACCTTCAGGGCTGCCTCGTCGCCGGCGCCGGCCCTGCGGTCGATCTCCGCCCGGTCGACCGTGACCAGGGCGAACTCGGCCGCGACGAAGAACGCGTTGCCGGCGGTCAGCGCAACGAAGCCGACCAGTGGCAGCAGCGTGGTCAAGAGCAGGCCGTCGATATCGCCTCACCTCGGCGCGATTCTGCCACGCCGGGTCCGCGAGGGCCGGGGCGGTCGGGCACGGCGGCGGCACCCGTGGGCGCCGCCGCCGTCCGATGATTTTCGGGGTACGCCTCAGCCGGCGACCGGCGCGGACTCCTTGTCGCCCCGCGGCTGCTCCGGCTTCACCGATCGGAGCAGCACGCTCGCCACGTCGATCACCTCGACCTGCTCGCCGGCGCCCTTGCCGTTGACCCCGTCGTTGAGCATCGTCGAGCAGAACGGGCAGCCGACGGCGACCGTCTTCGCCCCCGTGGCCATGGCCTCCTCGACCCGGTCCACGTTGATCCGCTTGCCGATCTTCTCCTCCATCCACATCCGGGCGCCGCCGGCGCCGCAGCAGAAGGAGCGCTCGCTGTTGCGCGGCATCTCGGTGATCTCGCCCTCGATCGCGTCGCCGAGGACCTCACGAGGGGCGGCGAAGACCCGGTTGTGCCGGCCCAGGTAGCAGGGATCGTGGTACGTCACGCCACCGTCGACGGGCTGCACAGGCGTCAGCTTGCCGGTGGACACCAGGTGGGCCAGCAGCTGGGTGTGGTGGACGACCTCGAACTCGCCGCCGAGCTGGCCGTACTCGTTGCCAAGCGTGTTGAAGCAGTGCGGGCAGGTCGCGACGATCTTGCGCTTGGCCTTCTCCCGGCCCTCGAACGCCTCGTTCAGCGTCTCCACGTTCTGCTGGGCGAGCATCTGGAAGACGAACTCGTTGCCGATCCGTCGCGCCGGGTCACCCGAGCAGGTCTCGCCCTCGCCCAGGATCGCGAAGCTCACCCCGGCCTCGTTGAGCAGGGTGGCCACCGCGCGGGTGGTCTTCTTGGCCCGATCCTCGAACGCGCCGGCGCAGCCGACCCAGAACAGGTACTCGAAGTCGTCGACCTCACCCACCCGGGGCACCTCGAAGTCCAGGCCCTTGGTCCAGTCCTCGCGGGTGTTCTGCGGGGCGCCCCACGGGTTGCCCTTGTTCTCCAGGTTGCGCAGCATCACGCCGGCCTCGGAGGGGAAGCTCGACTCGATCAGCACCTGGTAACGCCGCATGTCGACAATGTGGTCGACGTGCTCGATGTCCACCGGGCACTGCTCGACGCAGGCGCCGCAGGTGGTGCAGGACCAGAGCACGTCCGGGTCGATGACGCCGCCCTCCTCTGCCGTCCCGATCAGCGGCTTGTCACCCTCGGCGAGAGACAGCACGTCCAGGTGCGCGAGCTGCGCCTGGGTGGCCTTCTCCTCGCCGGTGAGGTCCTTGCCGCCGCCGGCCAGCAGGTAGGGGGCCTTGGCGTACGCGTGGTCGCGCAGGCTCAGCACGAGCAGCTTGGGTGACAGCGGCTTGCCGGTGTTCCAGGCGGGGCACTGCGACTGGCAGCGACCGCACTCGGTGCAGGTGCTGAAGTCCAGCAGGCCCTTCCAGGTGAACTGCTCGACCTGGGCGACACCGAACTGATCCTTCTCCGGGTCGGCCTCCTCGAAGTCGAGCGGCTTGCCCTGGCTCGTCATCGGCCGCAGGGGGCCCAGACCGGAGCCGGCCGGCTTCTCCGGGTCACGCTTGAAGAAGATGTTGGGAAACGCCAGGAAACGGTGCCAGGCGACGCCCATTGTGACGTTCAGCGAGATGACGATCAGCCAGGTCATCGAAATGATGATCTTGATGGCGGCGGCGACGCTCACGCCGTCCGCCCAGTCCGGCAGCACCGCGCCGACGGCGTGGCTGACCGGAGTGGCCCAGAACGGGAACTCGAAGTGGTCCGTTGCGACCTTGAAGCCGCGGATCACGAATCCGAAGATCAGGACCAGCAGCACGATCCACTCGACGAAGTAGCCCTGCCACATCGTCGAGCCGGTGAACCGGGACCGGCCGCCGGGCCGGGTCGGCCGGTTGCGGAGCCGGATCGCCATCAGCACCAGGATGCCGACCAGGCCCAACACCCCGATGATCTCGGTGACCAGGCCGAAGATCGTCCAGTGCCCGATGATCGGCAACCCGCCGTCGGTGGTCGCCACCTCGAAGTACGCCTCGAGCACCAGCAGCGACAGCACGATGAAGCCGACCATCACGAACCAGTGGGCGGCGCCCACCACGCCCCACTTGAGCATCCGGGTGTGGCCGGCGGTCTCCACAAGCATCTTCCTGGTGCGGGCGCCCTTGTCGGCGAACCGCTCCGGAGCGGGTTGCCCCAGCCGGATGACGGCCGTCATCTTCATGACCGCGCGCACCGCCAGCCACACCGCCACGGCGGTGATGCCGGCCGCGAGGATCGTGGTGACGATCTGGACGCTGCCCATCGAGTTGGCCTCCCCGGTCTGCTGCCTGTCGAGCGGTTCAGCAACCGGGACCGGGGCAGGACGGAGCCAGCGTCGCGCCGCTGCCACACCTGCGACCGGACCGGTCGATGACCTCGCTCCGCTCGGTCATGCAGTGCAGCCTACGCGCAAGGTTACCCAGCAGTAACGTGAGTCATCTCGCAGTAGGCCACGCTGCCTGCGGACACCATAGGGTGCCCGGCCCGGTCCTGCCGGGCAGGGGCGTGGTGGGTGACCTGGATCCTTCGGTGTGGGGCGCCGGCCCACAGGTGTGACGGCGCCCAGACCAGGCTCAGCGCCAGCGGGAGAGCAGCACCAGCGACGCGACCATCGCGCCGAAGCCGACCGCCAGGTTCCAGTACTGCCACGAGGCGACCGGGTACTCCTGCTCGGAGAGGTAGTAGACGACCAGCCAGCCGATGCCCGCGACGATCAGGGCGACCGCGGTGATCGGCAACCACACCGGGCTAGGCTTGCGCGACGCCGCCGTCGTCGTCGGACGGACGTCCGTCGGCGGGGTGTACACCTTCTTCTTGCGGACCTGAGACTTGGGCACGGCGCTCTCCAGAGGGGGTGACGACCTCGTCCGGCCTGACAACCGGACGCGGAGGCGACGGTTCATGGCCAATAATGTTCGACAGCTAGCGTAGTCCCGAACGGCCGCCTGGACCACGAATGGGGTCAGGCAGGTACATGGAGTGACCGAAAAGGGCGGGACTGTTCGCATCACCGGCCCGGCCGGCACGCGCCAGTCCCCGACACGCGGAAGGAACGCTCGGTGGAGTACACATCCGGCGCCGCCTCCTGGCAGAAGGTCCTCCGACGGGCCGTCGCCGGGCTGCTGCCCCGGCGGCCACGCCAACGGCGACCAGGCTGGTCGATCGGAGTGCCCCTGATCGCCGCCGCGGCAGGGCTGCTCTTCACCACCACCGCGACCACGGCCGGCGGCACCGCTCTACGCGAGGACCGGCGGCCCCAGCTCAACCAGCTCATCCAGGAGCGCGAGCAGCAGGTCGCCGCGAGCGAGGGCCGCGCTGCCACCCTGCGCGACGAGGTCGAGCGACGCACCAACACACTTGCCGGTTCGGACGCCCCGATCAAGGCCCAGCAGGCCCGAGCCCAGGGCAGCCTCAAGGCAGCCGGGTTCACCGCCGTCACCGGCACGGCCGTGACTGTCGAGCTGAACGACGCGCCCCAGCACGACGACGAGGCCCACTCCGACGCCACCAACGACGACCTGGTCGTACACCAGGGCGACGTGCAGGCGGTGGTCAACGCACTGTGGGCGGGTGGGGCGCAGGCCATGTCAATCATGAACGTCCGTGTGCTCGCAACCAGCGCGGTACGCTGCGTCGGTAACACCCTGCTGCTCCATGGTCGGGTGTACTCCCCACCGTTCAAGATCGTAGCAATCGGCGATCCCGCTGCCCTTCAGCAGGCCCTCGCCAGCTCTGAGGGAGTCCGGTTGTTCAAGGACGCAGTCGACGACTATCAACTCGGCTACAAGGAGTCCGTCTCCACCGTGACCGTCCCGGCCTTCGAGGACTCGACCGCGCTGCGTTCGGCGACGGTGCCCCGGTGAGCGGCCCGGACGAGCGCCGCGACGGGCGGCACCGGGACCAGGCCGACGAACCGACCGCCTTCCTGCCCAAGGTCGATCGACCCGAGCCGACCCCGGGTCGACCCGAGTCGACCCCGCAGCGGCCCGAGCCGACCCCGGGTCGACCCGAGTCGACCTCGCAAGGGTCCGAGCCGACCTCGCAGCGGCCCGAACCGACCTCGCAGCGGCGTGAGCCGACCCCGCAGCGGCCCGAGGCGACTCCGGGTCGGGCCCCGACCGGCAACTGGCCCGAGCCCGTGCTGCCCAGTCGGCCACGGGTGACGCATCCGGCGGCAGCTCCCGAGCCGCCGAGGGCCGCCGGACCGCCCCCGGCCGACCGCTCTACCCCGTCGCAGGTGGGCCGTCCCGGCCCTGGCCCGCGCACCGATCACCCTGCCCCGCCCAGCGCCGGCCGGCCCGACCCGCAGCGCGCTCCACAGCTCCCGAGCCCGGCGGCGCCACAGCACCCGAGCCCGGCGGCGCCACAGCACCCGAGCCCGGCGGCGCCGCCGCCCTGGCCCGGCGCCGCAGCGACCGGCTCGGCTCCGCACGGCGGGTCCGGCCAGGCCTCCGCCGCCGCTCCCGGCCGACCGACCACGCCCCCCTCGCAGGGGCCGGTCCGGCCGCCCGCCCCGGGCAACGACCCCAGGCGCGTCCCGGCTCCCGACGCCGCACCGACCCGCCCGGCGACCGCCAGCGGCCCGCCCGACGTCCCGACCGGGCCCGGCGGCGCTCCGGGCACCCCTGCACGACCGGCGGCGCTCGGCGGCTCCGGCCGGCCCGCGGCGTCCGGCGCCTCGACTACCCCCGGCGCCTCGACCCCGTCCGGCGCCTCGACTACCCCCCGCGCCTCGACCCCGGCCGGCGCCTCGACTACCCCCGGCACCTCGACCCCGTCCGGCGCCTCGACTACCCCCCGCGCCTCGACCCCGTCCGGCGGCGATGCGCCGACCGCGTTCATCCCGAAGGTTGGTGGGGCGGCCGCACGCCTGACCAGCGCGCCGGGTACCCCGGTCTCACCGGCCGGTCCGGGCCGGCCGGACGACCCGAATGCCACAGCGCTCATCCCGGCCGTACCGTCCGGGCCGGCACCCCGGCCTCCGGCCATGGACTCCACGGCGCTGATGGGGGCCGTTCCCCGCACGGCGACGCCGGACGAGCCGGGCGGCGCGGACGACAGCGCCGCCGAGCCTCCCCGACCGCGTCGGGGCGAGCGGGTGGTCCAGCTTCGGCCGCACCAGACCGGCGAGGGCTACAAGAGCGTCTACTCGGAACTCACCCGCCCGTCATTCGGCTCCCGGCTGCGCACCGGCGTCCGGGTCACCGGCGAGGTGCTGATCACCTTCGGCCTTGTGGTGCTGCTCTTCGCCGGCTACGAGGTCTGGGGCAAGTCGGCCATCGTCGACGCCCACCAGGACGACCTCAACAGCCAACTCGCCCAGGAGTGGGGCGGCGCGACCGACCCCACTGTCGCCCCGTCGGCCACGCCGAGCGCCAAGCCGTCCCCGGCGGTGCACGGCAAGCCGATCGCGGGCCTCTACATCCCCAAGCTCGAGAAGAACTGGGTGGTGGTCGAGGGCGTCACCCAGAACGACATCCGGTACGCCCCGGGTCACTACCCGACCAGCGTGCTGCCGGGACAGGTCGGCAACTTCTCCGTCGCCGGCCACCGCAACCGGGCGACCTTCTGGCGGCTGGACGAGCTGAACGACGGCGACGTGATCGTGGTCGAAAGCAAGACCGACTGGTTCGTCTACCGGGTGTCGCAGACCCGGATCGTCAAGCCGACACAGGTCGAGGTGGTGGCCCCGGTGCCGGGCGAACCGGACAAGAGGCCCACGAAGCGGATGCTGACGCTGACCACTTGCAACCCGAAGTGGGACAACTACCAGCGTCTGATCATCCACGCCGAGTTGGACCACACGCAGTCCAAATCAGCGGGCCGCCCGATCGAGCTGGGAAACTGATCCGATGTACGCGTTCATCTGGCGCAAGCTCCCGTTCGGACTGGCCGGCAAGCTGGCCGGCTCGGTGCTGCTCGCGGCCGCCACGGTGGCCCTGCTCTGGTACGTGGCCTTCCCGTGGGCCGAGCCGCTGCTGCCGTTCGACGACGTGCAGGTCACCCAGGACTCCGGCGTTCCCGGCGACCCGGGCGGCGGGGACGCGGTGACCGGGGAGACGCCGGCCGGCGACGAGCACGACCTGCCGTACGACACCGACCGGAACAACACCCCACCGCCCTCCCCGAGCAGGTGACCGTGCGCGTTCTGGTGATCGACAACTACGACTCGTTCGTCTTCAACCTCGTGCAGTACCTGGGCCAACTCGGTGTGGACTGCGACGTGCGCCGCAACGACGAGATCGACGTCGCCGAGGTCGGCCGGGTGGGCGCTGCGGGCATCCTGCTCTCACCCGGGCCGGGCAGCCCCGACCGCGCCGGCATCTGCCTCGACGTCATCCGGGCGTACGCGGGCGAGCTGCCGATCTTCGGCGTCTGCCTCGGCCACCAGGCTATCGGTGAGGCGTTCGGCGCGACCGTCACCCGGGCCGCCGAGCTGCTGCACGGCAAGACCTCCGAGGTACGCCACCGCTCGGTCGGCGTGCTCGCCGGCCTGCCCGACCCGTTCACCGCCACCCGCTACCACTCGCTCGCCGTGCTCCCCGAGACGCTGCCCGACGAACTGGAGGTCACCGGCTGGACCGGCTCCGGCGTGGTGATGGCGATGCGACACCGGACGCTGCCCATCGAGGGCGTGCAGTTCCACCCGGAGTCGGTGCTCACCGAGGGCGGCCACCTGATGCTCGCCAACTGGCTGGCCGCGTGCGGTCACCCGGAGGCGCTGGAGCGCGCGCCAGCGCTGGCCGCCGAGGTCGACGCCCGCCGCCGGGCCGCCTTCGCCACCTCGTAGACGAGCAAGTCCTGACTCAGGGCGGGCTGGAGTTGCGGCGGAGGGGGGCTGGCCATCCGCTGTGGTTGCCCCTCGTGTCGATGTGCTGTTGAGCGATATACCGCAGCGGTATGAATATGACTCTGCGGTATACCGCTGACGACAGCGTCCGCCCTCACGGAGGTGACCCACGGTCACCTCCGTGAGCCGGCTGCGCCCGCCGGTCAGCTTCTCAGCGCGTCCCGCACCGCGGGGTTCACCGACGACCGGACCGCGGGCGGACGGCCCCGGAGCGCGTCCCACGCGGCCTTGCCGCTGGCGAAGTAGTCACGGACGGCCTTCCGAGCGAGAAGGCCAGACCCACATCCATCGCACCGGGCGGCCACCCCGTCGACGTCGAGGCCGAGGTGTCGACAGAGCGTCACCGCCCGGGAGAGGTGATAGGACTGCGTGACGACCAGAGCCCGCTCGACGCCGTACACGTCCCGAGCGCGGACGCAACTGTCGTACGTGTCCAGGCCGGACGGGTCTGCCACCACCAGACGCGGATCCACGCCGAGCTTCTCGGTCAGGTGCGACGTCATCACCGTCGGCTCGTCGCCGGACGTGCCACCTCCGTCGCCGGAGACCAGCACCACCCGCGCCCGCCCGGTACGCACCAGTTCGGCGGCGGTCTCCAGCCGGCCGAGGAGCCGTTCGCCCGGTTGCCGTCCGTCCCCCGCCACGGCGGTACCCAGGACGATCACGACGTCGGCGGCGGGTGCGTCCGCCTCGCCGTACGTGTGCCCACGCGCGCCGATCGTCGTCCACAGCCACGGGACGCTGCTCAGGACAAGCACGACCACGCCCAGCGCGGCTCCCCAGAGGAGGCGCCGTCGCCACCGGCCCACCCTCGGCCGGCCGGCTGACCGAAAGCGCCACACCCAGGGGCGGACGACTACTCCTCGGGAAGTCGGATCGGCGGCGGGAAGATCGGCTGGCCGGAGCCACCACCGCTGCCCGGCGTCGTCGGCGTGCCGCTCGGCGTCGGCGTCGGCGTCACCGGCGGGCTGGGCGTCTCCTCGACCTTCTCCGGGATGCTGATCTCGAGGGTCACCGTCTTGCCCTGCGCCAAGTCGGTGCCGCCCTTCGGGTTCTGCGACTGGACGCGCCCGGCCTGATCCGCCGCGACCTCATCACCGTCGCGGAACTTGACGTCGTAACCCGCTGCGCGAAGCTCCTGGGCGGCATCGTCCTTGGTGGAGTTGACGACGTTGGGGACCTTGCCGACGTTGCCCCGGGAAACCTCGACGGTGACCTTGCTGCCCTGGGCGACAGTGCTCCCCGACGGAGGGGTGACCTTGACCACGATGCCCTTCTGCGCCGGGTTGTCCACCTGCTTCTCGTCGACCACCAGCCCTTGGGCATCGAGCTGGTCCTTGACGTTCTCGAACTGCGAGTTGACCAGACCCGGAGGGATCTTGACGTCGGGCTTGCCATCGCAGATCTGGACGGTCACCGTGCTGTTCTGCTTCAGCCGGGTGGTCGGTGCGGGGTCCTGCTTGGCGACGGTGCCCTTCGTGCAGTCGTTGGCCAGAACCGGGTCGCCCACCACCGGCCGGAAGCCGGCATTGCTGATCTCGGTAACCGCAGCGTCCCGCGTCTTTCCGGCGAGGCTGGGGACCGACTTCAGGTCCTTGTCCCCCTGCTGACTCCAGAGCAGGGCGGCCACCAGGGCGATCACCGCCAGCACGCCGACCGCGCTGAACAGGGCGATCAGCCAGGAGGACGCCTTGCGCTGGCGCGGGTCTCCGACTCGGGCCGGGATCTGCCGGGTCTGCGGCCCGGTGGCGGCGGGCGCGTAGCCGCCACCGCCGCCGGCCGGGGCCATCGCCACCGTCTCGGCCTCGCGCAGCACCGGAGTGGCCAGCACCGGCCGACCGGCGGCGGCGCGCAGCAGGTCGGCCCGCATCTCACCGGCGCTCTGGTAGCGGTTGAGCGGGTTCTTCGACAGCGCCTTGAGGACGATCGCGTCGACCGCCGGGGTGACGTCCGGGTTGATGTCGCTCGGCGTCGGCGGAGTCTCCCGTACGTGCTGGTAGGCGACGCTGACCGGGCTGTCCCCGACGAACGGCGGGTGCCCGCATACCAGCTCGAAGAGCACGCAGCCGGCCGCGTACACGTCGGAGCGGGCGTCAACTGCCTCACCGCGCGCCTGCTCGGGTGACAGGTACTGGGCCGTGCCGATCACCGCGCTGGTCTGCGTCATGGTGGTCGCGCCGCTGGCCAGCGCGCGGGCGATGCCGAAGTCCATCACCTTGACCTGGCCGGTCTGGGTAAGCATGACGTTGCCCGGCTTGATGTCCCGGTGGATGATGCCGTGCCGGTGGCTGAACTCCAACGCCGCGCACATGTCGGCACAGATCTCCAGCGCACGGCGGGGCTGCAGACGGCCCTCGGCGCCGAGGACCTCCTTCAACGTCCGCCCGTTGACGAACTCCATGACGATGAACGGCAGCGTCTCGCCGGTCGGCGCGGTCTCCTCGCCGGTGTCGTAGACCGCCACGATCGCCGGGTGGTTGAGCGAGGCGGCGTTCTGCGCCTCGCGGCGGAACCGCATCTGGAAGGTCGCGTCCCGGGCGAGGTCGGTGCGGAGCATCTTGATCGCGACGTCCCGACCGAGCCGGAGGTCGCGACCGCGGTGCACCTCGGCCATGCCGCCATAGCCGAGCAGCTCGCCGACCTGGTACCTGCCACCGAGCAGGCGGGCCTGCGCTGTCATCGCGTCTGTCGTCCTTCGCTCGTCGTCGTCCCGCCGTCACCCGGCCGGAGCCGTACCTCACGACGGTACGACGTCCGGGTCGTATCGTCGCGTTCGTCGAGCCGCAGCGCGCCGGACGTCACGGTCTGTGTAGCCGGCGTCCCGGCCGCACCGTTCTGGCTCTGCTTCCGCAGGTTGTAGGAAATCACGCCGGAGCAGAGCAGGACCAGCAAGGCCAGCAGGACGGCGAGGAGCACCATCCCGGGGCGGGACCGGCGCGGCTCGGGCGCCGGCAGCGCCGGGCCGGCCTGCCGGGCGTACGCCGGTTGGTGTTCCTGTCGGGTCTGCGCCGACGGCACCGACGCGGCGCCGCGTGGGTAGCTGGCCGGGCCGCCCGGCGGCCGCCCGTGCGGTACTGCCGGTGCGACGGCGGTGGGGCGGGGCTGCTGGGCCGGGGCGACAGCCGTCGGGCGCTGCCCGACGGGAGGCTGCCGGTGTGGGGCGCCCGGGGGGCGGAGCTGCTGCGCCTGCGGCACCTGGGCCCGGCCGGGAGCGGCGGGCGAGGACGGCACACCGGAGACCGGGCCGGAGTTACCGGCGGCCCGGGCCTGCTGGGACAGCGCGGCCTTGAGCTGGCGGGCCACCCCGGCGAGGGCGGCGGCGCTCGGCCAGCGGGCGGCCGGATCCTTGGCAAGCGCACGTTCCACAACCGCCCGGACCTGCGGCGGGATGTCGGACGGCAGCGGCCGGGGCGTCTCCCGGACGTGCCGCATGGCGATGTCGAGGGGGTTGTCGCCCTCGAACGGTCGCCGGCCGGCGAGGCACTGGTAGGCGACCACGCCGAGCGCGTACACGTCGGACGCCGGGGTGGCCACCTGGCCGGTGGCCTGCTCCGGAGAGATGTACGAGGCGGTGCCGAGCACCGAGCCGGCGGCGGTGAGCTGGCCGACGATGTCGGAGCGGGCAATGCCGAAGTCGGTGAGCACAAGCGTGCCGTTCGGCCGGACCAGCAGGTTGCCCGGCTTCACGTCGCGGTGCACGATGCCCTTCTCGTGCGCGGCGTGCAGCGCGTCGGCGGCCTGCGCGACAAGCGCCATCGTCCGGGCCGGGGTGAGTCGACCGACCCGGCTCAGCGTGGACGACAGGGCGTCGCCCTCGACGTACTCCATGACCAGGAAGGCGATCTGCTGGTCGTTGCCGAAGTCGTAGACGTCCACCACACCGGGGTGGTTGATTGTCGCCATCGTCCGGGCCTCGCCGCGGAACCGCTCGGCGAAGTCGGGGTCGTCGAGCAGCGCGGGGAGCAGACTCTTGACCGCTACCGTCCGGCCGAGCACCTGGTCGGTGCCGCGCCAGACGTCGCCCATGCCGCCGCTGGCGATCCGCTCGTCGAGGCGGTAGCGGTTGCCGAGCTGGACGCCGGGGCTGAGCATGTCAGCGGCCCCCGGGGTCGGCGATGGCAGCCCGCATGATCTGGCCGCCGATCCGGGCCGCCTCGGCGCTGCCGCCGCTGCCGGCCTGCTCCAGCACCACGCACACAGCGGAGACGGGGTTGCCGTTCTTGTCCAGCGCGAAGCCGATGAACCAGCCGTGGTCGGGCCGATCCGGGGCGGACTGCGCGGTGCCCGTCTTGCCGCCGACCGTGTAGCCGCTGATCGCGGCGTTCTTGCCGGTGCCCTTCTGGACCACGCTCACCATCATGTCGCGCAGGTCGGCGGCGGTCTGACCGCTTACCGGTTGACGCAGGTCCTTCGGCTTCGCCGTGTAGTAGCTGGTGGTCCGGTCCGGGGCGAGGAGTTGCCGGACCAGGTACGGCCGCATCTGGCTGCCGCCGTTGGCGACCGCTCCGGCGATCATCGCGCCCTGCAACGGGGTCATCCGGACGTTGTTCTGGCCGATCGAGGACTGGGCCAGCGCGGCCGGGTCGGTGCTGCCGTCCGGGTTCAGCATGTCGCCGGTCCGGCTGGCCGCCGTCCGAAGACCGCCCTCGCCGAGCTGGCCGACCGTGAGGTCTTCCTGCTCGAAGCCGAACTGCCGGGCCTTCTCCTTGACCTTGTCGGCGCCGAGCCGCACGCCGAGCTGGGCGAAGCCGGTGTTGCACGACTCGGTGACCGCCTCCTGCAGGGTGACCTGCGGCTCGGGGCAGATCGACGCGGCGGCGTTGCGGATCGGGCTGCCCGAGGTGGGCGGGGTGTAGCTGGAGCCGGCCGGGATCGGAGTCGTCTTGGTGACGCCGTTCTCCAGCGCCGCCGCCGCGACCACGATCTTGAAGGTGGAGCCGGGCGGGAGCGTCTCGGAGAGGGCGCGGTTCTTGAGCGGACCGTCCGGGTTCTGCTCCAGCTTGTTGATCTCCGCTGCGGCCTGGGTCGTGTTGTGGCTGACCAGCGGATTCGGGTCGAAGCTGGGCATGGAGACCAGGGCCTGCACCGCACCGGTCCGCGGGTCGATGGCGATCGCCGCGCCGCGCTTCGCATCTACCTGGTTGTTGCGCATCTGGTCGTACGCCACGTCCTGCGCCCGCTTCGAGAGCGTGAGCAGCACGTTGCCGCCACCCGTCTCGTCGCCGGTGAACATGTCCTTGAACCGGTCGCCGATCAACTGGTCGCTGGTGCCGGCCAGGAAGTCGTTCTCCACCTGCTCGATGCCGGTGTCGGCCAGGTTGACCGGCTTGTAGCCGAGCACGTGCGCGTACTTCGCGCCACCCGGGTAGGTGCGCTGGAACTTCAGCTTGCCGGTGGTCTCCTTGCTGGTGGCCACCGCGGTGCCGCCGGCCTCGATGTTGCCGCGCTTGCGCTTGTAGTCGGCGACCTGGACCCGGCCGTTGTAGTCGCTGGTGCGGTATTCGTCCGCCTTGTAGGCCTGGATCCAGTTGAGGTTCGCGAAGAGCAGACCGAACAGGACCATGACGACGATGCCGACACGGCGCAGGGGTGCGTTCACGGCTTGATCACCTCCGTGGGAGCACCGTGCAACTGCTCGGGCGAGCCGCCCGAGGGCCGGCTCGCCTTGCCGGAACCACCAGTCACCGGTCGCCGCGCCCCGTCGGAGACGCGCAACAGGACCGCGATGAGCAGCCAGTTCGCCATCAGCGACGAACCACCGGCGGACAGGAACGGTGTGGTCTGGCCGGTCAACGGGATGAGCTTGCTGATGCCGCCGACGATCACGAAGACCTGCAGGCCCAGGGTGAAGGCGAGGCCGCCGGCGAGCAGCTTGCCGAACGAGTCACGGACCGCGAGCGCGGCGCGCAGGCCCCGCTCCACGATCAGCAGGTAGACCACAAGCAGCGCGGAGAGGCCGAACAGGCCGATCTCCTCACCGATGCCGGCGAAGATGAAGTCGTTCTGCACCTCGGGCAGGATGTCCGGCTGACCGCCGCCCGGCCCGGCGCCGAAGAGCCCGCCCGTGCCGAGGGCCAGCAGACCCTGGACGAGCTGGTAGCCCTTGTCGGTCGGGTCGGCGAACGGGTCCAGCCAGATCTCGGCGCGCAGGTAGAAGTTGGCGAACGGCCCACCGACAGTCGAGCCGAGGACGTACGCGAGGTAGGCGCCGCCGAAGAAGAGGAGCAGACCGATAAGCAGCCAACTGACCCGCTCGGTGGCGATGTAGAGCGTCACCACGAACATGCCGAAGTAGAGCAGCGAGGTGCCCAGGTCCTTCTCGAAGACCAACACCAGGAGGCTGATCAGCCAGACCACCACCACCGGGCCGAGGTCGCGCCCACGCGGGAAGTCGATGCCGAGGAACCGCCGGCTGGCCAGCGAGAGCACCTCACGCTTGCGCACCAGGTAGTAGGCGAAGAAGACCAGCAGCGCCAGCTTGGCGAACTCACCCGGTTGCAGCGAGAAGCCGCCGACCCGGATCCACAGCTTGGCGCCGTTGATCTCGGAGATGCTGCGCGGCAGCACCGCCGGGAGCATCACCAGCACGATGCCGGCGAGCCCCAGGGTGTACGCGTACCGGGAGACCGAACGGTGGTCGCGCATGATGGCGAGCAGGCCCGCGGCGAGGATCACCGAGGCGAGCGTCCACGCGAGCTGCCGGCCGCCGATGCCGGCGAAGGTCGCCAGGTCCTCCCGGTCGACCGGGGCGGCCTCGCCCAGGTCGATCCGGCGCAGGAAGCCCACCCCGAGGCCGTTGAGCAGGGCCACCGCCGGCAGCAGAGCCGGGTCGGCGAACGGGGCGAGGAACCGGATGACCAGGTGCAGGCCGAGGAAGACCGCGCCGAGGGCGGCGGCGGGCATCCAGAAATCCGGGGTGACCGTGTCCAGAAGGTTCGCCTCGACTGTCGCCATGTACGCCGCCACCAGCACCATGGCCAGCAGCAGCAGGGACAGCTCGGCGTTACGTCGGGACCGGGCCAGGCGTACGCCGGACTCCCCGCCCGTGGTGGCGGGCGAGGGTGCCGGTGTGGCCGCTACGGTCACGGGTGGAGTCCTTGGGTTCTCAGCCGACGCTCACTCGGGAGACCGGCAGCCGGCCGGGTCGAGCGCCGGCGGTGCCGAGTCGGAGGGCGTGGCGTCGGGTGTGGTGGTCGGATCGGTCCCGCCGGTGGTGGCCGCCGCGTTGGTCGGGCTCGCGCTGACGACCCCGTTCACCGTCGCGCCGGGGCTGGGGCTGACGTTCGGAGTCGGGGACGTCCCGGGCGGGGTCACGCTCGGGGTGGGCGTCGGCGTGCCGACCAGCGCGCCCGAGTCGGGCGGGCAGACCGGCTTCAGGTTGGGGTTGCTCGGTGTGTCGCTTGTCAGCTCGGCGAGCTGACGCTCGGCGTCCGGCTCGTTCTTGGCCCGGATGCCCACCTTGACCGTGTCCTGAGCGGCGACGGTGAGGTCGTCCAACCGGGTGCCGCTGGTGCGGTGCACGGTCGAGAGGTCCATCCCGGCGATCTGCCCCTGGATGCCACGGAAGACGGCGACCTGCCCCTCCTCGGTGGCGCCCACGTAGTACTGGCGTTGGGTGTACGTCCAGCCGCCGAAGAGCCCGCCGCCGAGGATGACCAGGAGGGCAAGCGCCATGGCGGTGGTGCGTACCGGACGGTGCTTGCGGCGCTCCGGCTCGTCATCGGCGGCCGCCGGCTCCTCGGGCGCGGCGGGGCGCGGCGCGGAGAGCGCCGAGGCCCGGGCGGCCGGGGTCGAGTCGTCGGCGGAGGTGGCCATGCCCCGGTCCCGGGCGGCGGCGCCACCGACGATCGGGGTCGCCTCGACGATGTCGTGGTCGGTGGCATCGGCGATGATCACGGTGATGTTGTCCGGACCGCCGCCGCGCAGCGCGAGCTGCACCAGCCGCTCCACGCACTTCTGCGGATCGGTGTACTCCCGCAGACTCTCGCCGATGGTCTCCGCGCTCACCACGCCGGAGAGGCCGTCGCTGCAGATCAGGTACCGGTCGCCGGGCAACACCTGGCGTACCGAGTACTCCGGGTCGATGTCCCGGCCGTCCAGGGCGCGGGTCAGCAGCGACCGCTGCGGGTGGCTGCTGGCCTCCTCGGCGCTGATCCGGCCCTCGTCGACGAGCATCTGGACGTACGTGTCGTCCTTGGTGATCTGGGAGAACTCACCGTTGCGCAGCAGATAGGCCCGCGAGTCACCGATGTGGACCATCCCCAGCTTGCTGCCGGAGAAGAGGGTCGCCGTCAGCGTGGTGCCCATCCCCTCCAACTGCGGGTTGGCGTCCACCGTGTCGCGGAGCTGTTGGTTGGCGGTGCCCACGGCCGAACGCAACGCGTCGACGAGAGCGTCCCCTGGGACGTCCTCGTCGAGCGGCGCCATGGCACCGATGACGATGTTGCTGGCGACGTCACCGGCGGCCATGCCGCCCATGCCGTCGGCAACGGCGAGTAGCCGCGGCCCGGCGTAGACGGAGTCTTGATTGCCGTCACGGATCAGACCGCGGTCGCTGTGGGCCGCATAGCGCAGGGTCAGAGTCATGGCCGTAATTCGAGGGAAGTGCGGCCGATTCGGATCGGCACGCCGAGGGGTACGGGGGTTGGTCCGGTGACCTTAGCGCGATCGAGGTACGTGCCGTTAGTCGAGCCGAGGTCCTCGACGAACCACTGGCCCTCGCGCGGCACGAGTCTCGCGTGCCGCGCGGAGGCGTAGTCGTCGGTGATGACCAGGGTGGAGTCCTCGGCCCGACCGATGGTGATCTGCGCTTCACCGAGGGTGATGCGGGTGCCGGCCAGTTGACCTGCGGTGACCACCAACTGGTGGGCGGCCCTGCCCCGCTTCACCTTCGCCGGTTTGGCCGCCTGCCCCGTCGAGGCGCCAACCGCGCGTGGTGCCGCCACCAGGCGACCGGACCGGGCCCCCGCGAAGAGATCCCGACGGATCACGCCGACCACCGTGAACACGAAGATCCACAGCAGGATCAGGAACCCGAACCGGGCAACGGTGATGACCAGTGCCGGCAAGGCGGCTCAGCCGTCCACGCGGAAGGTCAGCGTCGTGGTGCCGAGCTGGACCATGTCACCCGGGTTGAGGGCGACTGCGGAGACCCGCTGCCCGTTGACCATGGTGCCGTTGGTGGAGCCCAGATCGGTCAGCACAACCTGGCCGCCGTCGAAATCCAGCCGGGCGTGTCGCCGGGAGATGCCGACGTCGGGGAGGCGCAGGTTCGCCTGGTCGCCGCGACCGATCACCGTCGACCCCATCTGGAGCGGGTAGGTGCGTCCGTCACCGGAGACCAGCCGCACGTTGCGGCCGCCACCGTGCCCAGGCGGCGGGCCGTAGCCGCCACCCTGGTCGTACGCGGGGTACGCGGGCGGGCCGGCGTCGTAGCCGGGCGCCGACACGGGGGCGACCTCGCCGCCGGTGTAGACCTCGGCGGTGACCCGGAACATTCCCGTGTCCAGGCCCTCGCCCCGCTCGATCTCGACGATCACGTCACCGTAGACCGTCCATGCCTGCTCGCCGATGAACTCCGCCTGCGACTGGGCCAGCTCCTGGGCCAGCGCGGCGGCGTACGGCGCCAGACGACTGTGGTCGAACGGCGAGAGATCGATCACGTAGCGGTTGGGCACCAACGTGCGCCCACCGGCCAGGATCGCCTTGTGCGCCTCGGCCTCCCGCTGCATGGCGTTGAGGATCTCCACGGGGTGGACCACCCCTTTGAAGACCTTGGCGAAGGCCCCTTCGACCAGGCCTTCCAGACGCTTCTCGAAGCGTTGCAGCACGCTCACCGGCTCCTCCTCGGGTCCCGAGGACATGATGGTATCCGGCCGGCGCGCGCGCAGCTCACACGCCGCTCGGCCGGCTGCTCCCGGCCCGCTCGGAAGGACCAGGACCGCCGTGCTAATCTTTCGTCCGCCACGAACGGTAACCGCTCGTGGCGAGCGACTGGGACAGCGTAGTATTCCCGGGGCCTGTTGGTGACAGCGGGTTCGGGGCGGCTAGAGTGTCCCGGGTCGTGCCACGGGGATGTGGCGGAATGGCAGACGCGCACGGTTCAGGTCCGTGTGCCCGAAAGGGCGTGGGGGTTCAACTCCCCCCATCCCCACCAAAAGACGAGGGCTCCGCTACATGCGGGGCCCTTCCGTCATATCGGGGCGTGCCGGGCATCACGCTATGCTCCGAGGGTTTCTGCCTCCGATGGACCAGGAGTGGCGTGTGAGTGTCGCGTTGGTGACCGGGTCGGGCGGTCTGATCGGCTCCGAGGCGGTCCGGCACTTCGCCGGCCTCGGCCTGGACGTCGTCGGCATCGACAACGACATGCGTCGGTACTTCTTCGGTGAGGACGGCTCCACCTCGTGGAGCCTGGAACGGCTCGGCCGTGACCTGGGTAGCTCCTACACCCACTACCCGGTGGACATCCGGGACCGGGACGGTCTGGAGCAGGTGTTCAAGAAGTACGGCTCGGACATCGCCGTGGTGATCCACAGCGCCGCGCAGCCGAGCCACGACTGGGCGGCCAAGGAGCCGTACACGGACTTCGACGTGAACGCCGGCGGCACGCTCAACATCCTGGAGAACACCCGCCGCCACGCGATCGACGCGCCGTTCATCCACTGCTCGACAAACAAGGTCTACGGCGACCGGCCCAACAGCCTGCCGCTCATCGAGCTGGAGACCCGGTACGAACTGCCCGAGGACCACCGCTGGTACCAGGGCATCACCGAGGAGATGTCGATCGACCACTCGCTGCACTCGGTCTTCGGCGCCTCGAAGGTCGCTGCGGACGTGATGGTGCAGGAGTACGGCCGCTACTTCGACATGAAGACCGCCTGTTTCCGGGGCGGCACCCTGACCGGCCCGGCCCACTCGGCCGCCGAGTTGCACGGGTTCCTGGCCTACCTGATGCGCTGCGTCATGGAGGGCCGGACGTACAACCTGTTCGGCTACAAGGGCAAGATGGTCCGCGACGCGATCCACTCGCACGACGTGCTTACCGCGTTCGAGGCGTTCTTCCGGGCGCCCCGCTCCGCCGAGGTCTACAACCTCGGCGGCGGCCGGCATTCCAACACCTCGCACATCGAGGCGTTCGCGATCGCCCAGGAGATCACCGGCCGCGAGGCGCAGATCAACTACGTCGAGCAGAACCGCACCGGCGACCACCAGTGGTACGTGAGCAGCATGGCCCGGTTCGAGGAGCAGTACCCGGAGTGGAAGATCACGTACGACGTGCCGATGATCCTGCGGGAGATCTACGAGGCCAACGTGGACAAGTGGGTACCGCAGTCATGACGTCCAGGACCAAGCGCAACGTGCTCGGCGTCCTGGTCGACGCCACCGACTACGCCACGGCGACCGACGCGGTGGTGACCGCGGCGCACGAGCGCAGGCCACTCGCGCTCACCGCGCTGGCCGTGCACGGCGTGATGACAGGTGTGCTGGACCCCGCGCACAATGCCCGGCTCAACTCGTTCGACGTGGTCACCCCGGACGGACAGCCGGTGCGCTGGGCGCTCAACCTGCTGCACCACGCCGGGCTCACGGACCGGGTCTACGGGCCGACGCTGACCCTGCACGTGCTCTCCCGCTTCGCCGACGAGGGCCTGCCGGTCTACCTGTACGGCTCGACCGAGGAGACGCTGGCCAAGCTCATCCCGGCGCTGGAGCGGATGTTCCCCGCGCTGAAGATCGCCGGGGTGGAGCCGTCGAAGTTCCGCGCGGTCCAGCCGGGCGAGGACGCCGAGATCGCCGACCGGATCAGGTCCAGCGGCGCCCGGCTCGTCCTGGTCGGGCTCGGCTGCCCGCGCCAGGAGGTCTTCACGTACGCCATGCGCCCACTGCTCGACATGCCGCTGATGGCGGTCGGCGCGGCCTTCGACTACCACGCCGGGCTGCTGCGCCAGCCCCCGCCGTGGATGCAGCGCGCCGGCCTGGAGTGGTTCTGGCGGCTCGGTCTGGAGCCGAAGCGGCTCTGGCGCCGCTACGTGATCCTCAACCCCGCCTACCTGGCCCGCCTCGCCGGTCAGAAGACGGGTATGTGGAAGGCCCGCCCGCCGGCCCCGGCCACCGAGCGGCCGGCCACCTTCGCGGTCTGACCCCTTTTCGGTACGACACGAGGCCCCACCCGGATGTCCGGGTGGGGCCTCGCTCGTCGGAGACGGGTCAGACGGTCAGGGTCCAGGAGTTGAGGTAGCCGGTGTCGGCCGAGTAGGTGTCGCGCACCTGAAGTCGCCAGATACCGTCGGCGGCCTCACCGGACACGTTCGCCGTGTACGTGGTGTTCACGTTGTCGGCGCTGTCCGAGGTGCTGCTGTTCTTCAGCCGGTACGCGCTGCCGTCCGGGGCGAGCAGGTCGATGACCAGATCACCGCGGTACGTGTGCACGATGTTCACCGCCACCGTGGAGGCCGACGAGGCGTTGCGGCCACAGCCGGAGATGGTGATCGAGCTGGTCACCGCCGCACCGGCGTCCGGGATCGACACGTCGGTGCCGTTGGTTCCGGTGCAGCCGGTGGGCGGCGGCGTGGTGCCGCCGCTACCCACGTAGAGCAAGAGATTCGGCGAGCCGGAGCCCGCGTTTGTCACCACGTTCGGGGTCGCGTTGGCCACCAGCTGGTTGCGCACCTGCGCAGGAGTCCAGCTCGGGTTGGCGCTGGCCACCAGGGCCGCCGCTCCGACCACGTGCGGAGTGGCCATCGAGGTGCCGCTGATCGTGTTGGTCGCGGTGTTGCTCGTGTACCAGGCCGAGGTGATCGACGAGCCGGGCGCGAAGATGTCCAGGCAGGTGCCGATGTTGGAGAACGACGAACGGGCGTCCGAGCTGGTCGTCGACCCGACCGTGATGGCCTCGGTGGTCCGCGCCGGCGAGGTGTTGCAGGCGTTCGCGCCGTTGTCGTTGCCGGCCGCCAGGCCGTACGTCACGCCGGACGCGATCGAGTTGCGGACGGCGGTGTCCAGCGAGCTGTTCGCGCCGCCGCCGAGACTCATGTTTGCCACCGCCGGCTTGATCGCGTTCGCGGTGACCCAGTCGACACCGGCGATCACACCGGCGTTGGTGCCACTGCCGGCGCAGTTCAGCACTCGTACGCCGACGAGCTGTACGCCCTTGGCCACCCCGTACGAGGATCCGCCGACGGTGCCGGCGACGTGTGTGCCGTGCCCGTTGCAGTCGTCGGCCGACCCGCCGTCCACGGAGTCGTAGCCGGAGGTGGCCCGGCCCCCGAAGTCGTTGTGGGCGAAGCGGATGCCGGTGTCGATGATGTAGGCGTGCACGTTGCTCGCCGTGTTCGGGTAGGTGTAGGAGCTGTCCAGCGGCAGGTTGCGCTGGTCGATGCGGTCCAACCCCCAGGAGGGTGGGTTGGCCTGCGTTCCGGCGATGGACACGGTGTGGTTCTGCTCGACGTACGCGACCGCCGGGTCGGCGGCGATGCGTGCCGCCGCCTTCGCGCTGACGGTGACCTCGAAGCCACGCAGCGCCGTGCCGTAGGTGCGGGCGACCCGTCCGCCGTGCCGGCCGGTCAGTCGCTGGGCGGTGTCACCGACCCGGCTGGAGGCCACTGCGGTGTCCTTGAGGACGACGATGTAGCTGTCCGGCACGGCGGTGGCTCCGCCGGCCTCCCGGACCACGCCGACGGGCTCGGCGGCCAGGGCCGGGGTGCCGACGGCCAACACGGTCGCGGCGGCCACCCCGACCAGTACGGACCTGCGTGGAAGACCCATCTTCCTACCTCCCTCCGACCGGCGGCGAAGCGCGACCACCGGTACCACATCTATCGACAGATGCCGATCAGGCTGAGGGTAGATCGACGAGGCGGGGCAGATAAACATGTCGAAACGTCCATCACCCGGATGGGATGCCCCCTACGGGCTCGGCTTCCGGGGTCAACGAGGGTCCGGCCCGGATTTGCCGCGCGTCGATTCGGGAAAGACTCTCCGACATGGAGAGTCAGCTCACCATCCTGTTGCCGGTCGCCGCCATCTGGCTGGTCGCCGGGGTCCTGGCCGACCGACTGCCCCGACTGCGCGACGCGCGTACGCTCCGTCGACGTGCCGGATGGTTGCTGGCGCTCGCGCTGACAGGCGTGGCGCTCGTCGCGGCGGTGTCCGTCGGTGGGCTGTTCAGCGGCGGCACCGCGCCGGTGGACCGGGCCGCCGCCGGGCTCACCCTCGCCACCGGGCCGGCGCTCGTGGTGGCCGCCTGCTCGGTACGACGGATCCGCCGCCTGTGGGCCGGTGCCGGGGCGTTCGACACGGCACCCGGGACGCCCGCCCCGCACGGGCTGCGCGCCGCCGCAGCACACCCGCTCGTCGGGTTGCCGTTGCAGGTGACAGCCTTGGCGACGCTGCCGGCGGTGATCGCGGCGGCAGGTGCGGACCTCGGCGCCGAGCCTGGGGTCACCGGGCCGGCGATCACCGTCGGCGCACTCGCGGTGGCCGCGATCGGCGTGCGACACGCGCTGCGGCACAGCCAGCTCACCGAGCGGGCCCAGCCCGCCGCGTCCCGCTCAGCGCGAGCGGCCGGCCCCCTGCACGTATAGCAGTTCCAGGATCGCCCGCGTCGCCTCGAACCAGCGGTCCAGCCAGCCCGGCGGCGGGATGCTGCCCTTCGGCGGCAACTCCAGCAGCAGGCCCCGCAGCAGCGGGTGGTCGGCAAGTGAACCGCTGGGCTCCAGCGGCCAGCCGGTCGGCGGGAACGACGGCTCGACCAGGGGGTTCGGGTCCAGCGACGGCAGCGAGAGCGGTGCCTCGCCTCCCTCCGGGGCCGATATCTCCCGCCCGTTCAGCTCCTGGTCGGTCGAGACCACCTCGGTCAGTACGGTGTCCCGACGCGCCCCGCGGTACTTGCCACCGAAACGCTCCGGCTTGCCCGGACCGTTGGTGAGGTTCTCTGAACCGATCGTCGTCATCCGTCTCGCCTACCTCGCTCGGGTGCGGGTCGGTGCGGCGGGTCGTGGACCAGCGCCGTACCGACGGGTTCAACGAGGCGGACCCGCTGTGGCGACGGGAATCCCGGCGGAACCTCGCCGGGGCCGGTGCCCGCTGGGGGTCGTCGACGCTGCGGAAGACGGAAGGTCCCCGCCCGGTCGGGACCGGACGGGGACCTCAACTGCTCACTCGGTCAGACCGAGCCCAACACACCATCCCTGGTTCCGGCGACGAAGGCGTGCCAGTCACCGGGAGCGAAGACCAGGGCCGGGCCGGCCTTGTCCTTCGAGTCCCGCACTCCGACCGCCCCGGTCACGTACGCCACCTCTACGCAGTTGTCGCAGTTCGGCCCGCTCTTCGAGCTCTTGAACCACGTCGCCTGCGTCAGGTCCACGGGGAACCCCTTGGTCGCCATTTCGGCTCCTCTGCCAGTTTTGCGATGTGTGCGATGGACTCCTCTGGACGAATGGCCGCAGCGCGGATGTGATCAAAGATGAAGCTGTACTTCTGCAGTTCGTCGCTCTTCTCGAGGAAGAGCCCACCCGTAGCGTTCTCCGCGTACACGACATCCGGATCACCGGGCTCGGGGAAGCTGAGAATCGTGAAGGTCCCGTCCATGCCTGCGTGCGCACCCACCTCGAAGGGGAGGATCTGGAGCGTCACGTTCGGCAACTCGGCCACCTCGACCAACCTCCTGAGTTGGCCGCGCATCACCTCGTCCCCGCCCACCGGCCGACTTACCACCGCCTCATCGAGCACCACCCACAGATCGACCGGATCGTCCTGGGTCAACAACGACTGACGGCCCAGACGGACACGCACCCTCTGGTGTACCTGATCGGCGGTGAAGTCCGGACGGGCGGCGCGGATCATCGCCCCGGCGTACTCCTCGGTCTCCAACAGGCCCGGAACGACCTGCTGTTCGTACGCCCGGATCGAACCCGCCGCCGCCTCCAGCCCGACGTACGCGCCGACCAGCACCGTGCTGTACGGGTGCCACCAGCCCTTCTGCCGCGCTTCCCGGGCGATCTGAACAAGTTCGTCGCTCTCGGCACCCACGACGCCGTAGATCCGCAGCATGTCCCGCACGTCGCGCGGAGTGGCAGTGGTGTGCCCGGTCTCGATCCGGGAGACCTTGGACGCCGAGCACTCCAACTGCTCGGCGACCACCTCGATCGTGATCCCGGCCGACTCCCGCTGCCGCCGCAGCTCGGCACCGAGCCGCCGCCGTCGGATCGTCGGGCTGCGCCGCTCACTCATCGCGCGGCCTCGGTGTTTCTGGTCCTCGCCGCTGGTTGCTCGACCCCACTCTCGGGCTACCTCCGGTCGACGCGCCACTGACTGGCGCTCGCCGGGGGCGCGACCGTCGACCGGCGAGCGTTCGCGACGAGGGGTGGTGCCGGTCATCGGCCGGCCGCGACGGGCGACACCGGCCCTCAGTGTGCCGTCCGCACGCGGATGGCTTCAAGCGCCGCTTTGCGTGGCGAACTCACGTATCGGCAAAAGTCGACGTGCAACTTGCATGTAGCACGTCGCTGATGCACTCTGTCCGTATGGCACGGATCACTCAGCGTCTCCGTCCGCTCTCCGGGAGTGGTGACCCCACCGACCCCGGACAGCCGGACCGGGCGCGGGCCCAGCCAGTGCCACCAAGATCTGCGCCGGGGTGATGACCCCACCGCTGCAAGCCAGCTGACTGCGGCGGTGGGCGCGGTTCCCGGAAGCAGTCAGGTGATGGTCGGGTGGCGGCACGCCACCAGCGGGTACGGCCCGACCACCACCACGCACCAACCGGTCCACGAGGCGCGATCCCGTCACCGGGCCGAGACATCCCAGACCAGTCACCCGCCGGCACGACGCCGGCTCTCCCTCCCCAGGAGCCCATGTGCTTCCCCGCTCCGGTGACGTTCTGCACGTGACTCGCGCGGCGAGTGTCCAGTTCCTCAGGCCGATCATGTTCCGCGTGATCCGGGTGCTCGACTGGCCGACCTACGACGGTTGGCTCTGGCTCGACGGCTACGAGCTCAACGCCGCCGGCGATGCCGTCAACCGACGATCGATCTTCGTACAGCGGGAAGGGCTGCGGCAGGTGCAGGCCGCACCGGAGCCCCGCCCGCACACCGTACGGACCCGACGACCGGTCAGCCGTACGCCGGTCAGAGTCGGCTGACCAGCGCGAACCGCCGCGGGTAGGCGTGCCGTCGCCATAGAATCGGTACGCCCACCCCGGCACGTTCCACCGCACGTCCAGGACCCTGAGCCTGGGATGGTCATGGTCAATCAGCCCGCCGTGCGGCGGCACCACCGCTCCCGTATCACCTACGCTCTCGGACTGCTCGCCCTCCTCGGGGCCGTGACCACCATCGTGGTCCTGGTCCGCGACCCGGCGTTGTCGTCCACCCGGCTGGCCGTTCCGGTGCCGGCCCCGGAGATCACCGTGGTCGACTCCCACCCGCCGACCGATGGATTCGGCTGGCTCGGCGCCGATGTCCCCGACGGACGCGTCGGAGCGACGGACCCGACCACTGGCACCGACCCGATCACTGGGACCGACCCGGCCGCTGGTGCCGGCGGTGGCGGTCAGTCCGACGGAGGGCAGGACCTCACCGAGGCCGCGCCGGCCGGGCACGCCGTCACCGACGTCCACCGCTCGCTGTTCTGGTCCGGGATCTTCGGCCTCACCATCTCGCTCGCCGGCCTCGGCCTCGTCGGCACCCGCCGACGGATGTGGTGACCGGTCACGGCGTGGTCGTCACCGTCGGGCTCGGACCGGTCGGGCTGGTACCGGTGGAGGGCCGGGCCTGGGAGATCACCAGCAGCACCTCCTCGTCGGTCGGCACCGTCGTACCGGCCTCCGGATCGGTGCTCACCACCGTCCCCGGCGGCAGTTCGGACGGGCGGTACACCACTCGGTAGCTCAGGCCGAGCCGCTCCAGCAGCCCCTCGGCGGTGGCCTGCGTCAGCCCGACCAGCGGCGGCACCGGTATCTGCGCCTCCTCGGTGGTCGCAGCCGGACTGCTCGGCGAAGCGCTGCTGGGCGCCGCCGAGGTCGGGGCGCTGCTGCTCGGCGCGGCGGTGGCACTGGGCGGCGGGACAGACGGCGTCGCCGGGTCGTCGGAGTCGTCGTCCCGCGCGGTGAGCACCACCCACAGAGCCGCCCCGAGCAGCCCGGCGAGCAGCAACGCGAGGACGCCCCAGAGGATCGGCAGCCACCACCGCCGGCCCCCCTGCTCCTCGACGTACCAGTCGGCGGCCGGTTCGGCCGGTCGGGGCGCCCGCACCTCGGCCCGCCCGGACCACGGCGGCGGCGTCGACCGCTCCGCCGGCATCCGCGCCGTCCGGTCGCCCGGCGACCCCGACGCGGCCCTGTCGATCGGCATCGTCTTGTCCGGCGACCCCGACGCTGCTCGGTCGATCGGCATCGTCTCGTCCGGCGACCCCCCACGACCGCCCGGCGGCCCCGAAGCGGCCCGGTCGATCGGCATCGTCTCGTCGGGCGACGCGGTGGGTTCGGGCGGCTGCGGCCGGTTGCCGTCGGGGGGCGGCAGGGGGCGCGTCCGGTCGTCCTCGGGCGGCGGCTCCTGGCGGTCGTCGCTCATTGCACGTCCTTTCCCGAACCGGGCAGGCGCCATGGCCCTCGACCGTCAACATAACCGCCCACGTCGACATCAGCCGGTATTGATCGACTCGGTTCTGTTGAAGTCGTGGTGTCCCGGTACTCCGGACAGCCCGATTTCCAGGAAGCCGAGTGGATCACCCCGACGCGCCGACGGTGCGACGGGACGGGTCAGAGGGTGGGCTTCGTGGTCGGCTGGTTTGGCGGGGCCGCGTCCCCGCACCAGATGCTCACCTCGTCGTTCCAGCGAGCCGGGCCGTCCTCGGCCGGTTCCTGCCGGCTGACCTTTCCGCTGCGCCCACTGCGGTAACGCGGGTAGAGCCCCTCCTCGACCAGTTCGTCGGCAGCCTTGGCGCAGTGGTCGCCGACCACGTCCGGCACCTCGGCGGCGGGGGCCGGACCGGCCACCTGCAGTTGGACCGTGGCGCCCCGGGCCACCTCGGTGCCCACGGCCGGCGAAGCGCTGTCCACCCTGCGTCCGGTGCCGCCGCCGAAGACCAGGCGCCAGCCCAGCCGCTGCTCACGCAACATCTCGCGTGCCTGCTCGAAGTCGACGCCGACCACCGGCGGCACGGTCAGCCCGGTCCCCTTCGTCGTGGAGGCCGTCGTCCGAGGGCCGGACGGCGTGGTCCGGCCGGGAGCCGGCCGGGACGAGGTGGCCCGACCGGTCGGCGTACCGGCCGTGGTGGCCACCGCCTGCGGATTCGCCGGAGTTTCTTCGTCCTCGCCGGCCAGCAGCCAGCCGCCTGTCGCACCGACCACGGCCAGCAGCACCGCGACCAGCCCGCCGCCGAGCAGCACGCTGGCCCGGCTCCCATCGCCGCCGGCCCGGCCGCCGGCGGAATCCTGCCGACCCGTGTTCGCGTCCGTCATACCGCCCACCGCCTCATCACCGGCGACCGTACCGTTCGCCGCCCATCACGTTGTGCCGACGGTCCATACCGGCGGGTCGCTGCGACTCGCCGCACCGACGACGGGACGTTACGCTGCCCGGCATGGCCAGACGGGGCTGGGGAGTATCGATCGTGACGGCGATCGGGGTCGCTGCCGGCGCGGGTGCCGCACAGCTCGGCTTCGGCTACGGGCTCGGCGTCATCACCTGGACGCCCACCGACGCGGGGGCCAACGACACGGCCTGGGCGGACGGCCTCGCCTGGGCCACCTGGCTCGCCGCCAGCTCGACGGTGCTGGGTGCGGTCTGCGCGCAGCGACTGCACCAGCGTGCCGTGCTCTCGACGGTCGACAGACGTGCCATGCTCCCGGCAGTCGCCCAGCCGGCCGTCGACGCCGAACCGATGGCGCCGGCCTCGGCGGCTGACGCCACGCCGACGGCGTCCGCCCCGGCGCGCGAGGCGCGACTGCCGCAGCCGGCGGTGCTCGACGGCGAGCGGTCGATCCGGGCCGCGGGCACCGACGCGACGCAGGACCAGCCGACCTCGTCGGCCGATCGGGTGACACCCGTGGCCGACACGCTGCCCGCCGAGCGCGGCGGCCTGCTCCGCAGGCTGTCACTGGCGCTCGGCGCCGGGCTCGGTGGACTGGTCACCGTGCTGCTGGTCGCCGTACCGGCACGGGTCGCCGTGGGCACCGACACCGGTACACCGCAACGGGTCGCCGCGCTGCACGCGGCGCTGGGCATCCTGATCGGCGTGGTCGTCGCACTCTGGGCGCTGCGGTCCCGCACCGCCGCGCTGAACGTCACCGCGACGGCCGCCTGGCTCTGGCTGCTCGCGGTGGTCTCGGTCATCGACGGGGTACGCGTCGGGCGCGGGCTCACAGGCGCCCAGCTCGGCACGTGGCAGCTCGACCCGGACCACGCGCGGTACTGGATCGGGGGCCAGCTCTACTGGCCCGGAGCGCTGCTGGCGCTCGTACCCGCGCTCCTGATCGGTGCGCTCGTCGCTCGGGGCGCCGCGCGCTCGGGCGGACACCGGACCGGCGCGGCGGCCTCCGGCGCGGCCGGCCCGCTGCTCGTCGCGCTCGCCTACCTGACCACGGTGCCGCGCTGGGCCACGCTCGGGCCCGCGCAGTTCTCCACCCAGATCATCGCCCCGTACGCGGTGATCGCCGGTGTCGGCGGCTCGATACTGGCCGCCGTCCTCGCCGAGCGGGCCGGCCGCAGGCGTGCCGCCCACCGACGGGCAGCCGCCGCGGGCACGCAGCCCGTCCCGACCGCGCCGACCGCGCCGACCCCGACCGAGTCCGATCCGACCACCCGACCGAGCGCTCGGGTCGACCCGGCCTCGGCCGGCGCGACCGTACCGTCGTCGGACCGGGCGGACAGCGCCGAGACGGACCGCGCCAGGGCGAACAGCGCCGGGCCGGACAGCGCCGGGGCGGACAGCGCCGGGGCGGACAGCCCTGCGCCTGCGACGGACACCTCGACCGGTACGGCGCCTCGGCGCGGCAGGACCGCGACCGCGTCGTCGACGACCAGGGCGGAGAACCGGTCTGGCGGCACGACCGCCGTACCCCGGGTACCGGCGCCCCGGCCGTCCCCGGAGGGCACGGAGCCAGCCGAATCCGCCACCGCCGGGGCGACCGAGGAACCGGCACCCCGCCGTGCCCGCCCACCCCGCAGGAGCACCCGCCCCGCCGACTGACCGCGTCCGCCTCGGCGCTCTGCGGGTGGGATCAGTCGACGGGCCAGGTGTGGACCGGTTCGTTGCCGCGCTGGAGTTCCGCGTACCGCTGCACCATGTGGTGCAGCGCGGCGCCGCGGTCCATGCCCCGCTGGCGCTCCGCCGCCCAGACCGCCTCGGTCTGCCAGACGGCACCGTTGCGGCCGGTACGGCAGCGCTGCTCGATGATGCCGAGCAGCCGGTCCCGCTGTGCCGGGTCGACGCCGAACCCGTCCAGGCCTGTCGCGGCGACGGGCAGCAGGTGCTCCAACACCAGCTTGGTGACCGGCACGTCACCGAATCGGGGCCAGTGCAGCACGGCGTCCAACCCACGTCGGGCGGCCGAGTGGAAGTTCTCCTCGGCCGAGCTGAACGTGAGCTGACTCCAGATCGGCCGGTCCGCCTCGGCCAGGCCACGGACCAGCCCGAAGTAGAAGGCGGCGTTCGCCAGCATGTCCACCACCGTCGGTCCGGCGGGCAGCACGCGATTTTCCACTCGCAGGTGCGGGCGGCCGTTCATGATGTCGTAGACCGGGCGGTTCCAGCGGTAGACGGTGCCGTTGTGCAGCCGCAGCTCACCCAGTTGGGGCACCCCACCGGCGTGCAGCACCTCCACCGGGTCCTCGTCCTCGCAGATCGGCAGCAGCGGCGGGAAGTACCTGACGTTCTCCTCGAACAAGTCGAAGATCGAGGTGATCCACCGCTCACCGAACCAGACCCGGGGGCGTACGCCCTGAGCCTTGAGCTCTTCCGGGCGGGTGTCGGTGGCCTGCTTGAACAGGGCGATCCGGGTCTCGGCCCAGAGTTGGCGGCCGTACAGGAAGGGCGAGTTCGCCCCGACCGCCACCTGCACCCCGGCGATGGCCTGGGAGGCGTTCCAGTAGTCGGCGAAGCTGTCCGGCGCGACCTGGAGATGGAACTGAAGGCTGGTGCAGGCCGCCTCGGGGGCGATCGAGTCGGTGTGCGTCCGCAACTGCTCGACGCCACGGATGTCGAGTTCGATGGCCTCACCGCGGGCGCCGACGATCTGGTCGTTGAGCACCCGGTAGCGCTCGTTGGTGGAGAGATTGTCCTCGACCAGGTGGCCCTCGGTGAGGGTGGGCAGGATGCCGACCAGGACGATCTTCGCGTCCGACTTGGCCGCGCGCTCGTCTGCCCGGCTCAGACTGCTGCGCAGGTCGTGTTCGTAGTCGGCGAAACCGGTGCCCTCGATCAGTCGGGGCTCCGCGTTCAACTCCAGGTTGAACTGCCCCAGCTCGGTCTGGAACAGCGGGTCGGCGATCTCGGCGAGGATCTCCTCGTTGCGCATCGCCGGCTCGGCTTCCGAGTCGACCAGGTTCAGCTCGATCTCCAGGCCGGTCATCGGCCGGTCTGCGTCGAACCCGAAGTCGTCGAGCATCAGGGCGAAGACGTCCAGGCACCGCCGAACCTTCTGCCGGTAGCGGACGCGGTCCTCCCGGGTGAAGGCGCCCTGCGAGACGTCCCTGCCCATGTGTCCTCCCGAACGCCGGCGCGGTCGGGATCCTGCCGTCCCGGAAAGCGCATTGTGAACCATTAACGGTAAGAGCGCTCGCCTGGCCAGGGCCAGAGGCCGACAACTGTGATCCGACGCCTGGCGGAGTGGACGCGCTCGTGGCGCCATCTCTACCCGGTACCTGACGCGCCGGACCCCGTCCGGATGGGAACAAGTCGTGACAAATCCCACGTGTACGGCACTGACGACGCCGGGCCCGCGCCGACGTGCGGCGCGGGCCCGGCGTACCGGTGATCCGTGGGATCAGGCCTGGCGGACAGCCTCGCCCTCGATCTCGATCTTGATCTTCTTGCCGACCAGCACGCCACCGGTCTCCAGGGTGACGTTCCAGGTCAGGCCGAACTCCTCGCGGTCGATCTCGGTGCTCGCGGAGAAGCCGAAGATGTCCTGGCCGAACGGGCTGCGACCCACGCCCTCGAACTCGACCTCCAGCTCCACCGGACGGGTGACGTCCTTGATGGTCAGCTCACCGGTGAGCACGAACTCGTTGCCGCTCCGGGACTTGACGCCGGTGCTGCGGAACTCCAGGGTCGGGTACTTCTCGGCGTCCAGGAACTCGGGGCTGCGCAGGTGCGCGTCCCGGTCGCCCTGGGTGGTGTCGATGCTGGCGGCCTGGATGGTCGCGACGACCGAGGACTGCAGCGGGTCCTCGGCGACGGTGACGGTGGCGGTCGCCTCCTTGAACTCACCACGGACCTTGCTCACCATCATGTGCCGGGCGACGAAGCCGACCCGCTTGTGCGCCACGTCCAGCATGTAGGTGCCGGCCGCCGGGATGGTGAGACCGTCCCAGTCGCGGGTAACCGCATCGATGCTGCTGGTCATGCTGGTGTCCTCCAGAAGATTGTTTAGTAGCCCAACGACTGCTTGAGCAAATATAACCGCAACAACATTCCCCGTGTCAAGGACTGGTAGGGTTAACGAGTGACCAACGTGTTCGACGACCCCCGGATCACCGCGGTTGGCCTCCTCTACGAGGTCCACGCCGGGCTCTCGGCCCGGTTCGCCGCCCAACTCGAGGAGCACGGCCTCTCCTCGGTCGAGTTCGAAGTGATCACCCGGCTGGCCCGCTCGCCGGGCAACCAGCTGCGGATGACCGACCTCGCCGCGCAGACCTCCCTGTCCACAAGCGGGGTGACGCGCGTGGTGGACCGGATGGAACGCGACGGGCTGCTCACCCGCCGGGCCTGCCCGAACGATCGCCGCAGCTCGTACGCGGTGGTCACAGCGGCCGGCATGCAGCGGCTCGACGAGACGCTGCCCGGCCATCTGCGGATCATCGAGCAGTGGTTCACCGGCCAGCTCGACCCCACGGCTCTGGCGGCACTGCTCGACGGCCTGCGCCGGGTGCGGGACGCGGTCCATCCCGGTGCCACCGCGGGCAGCACCGATCAGGAGACGGCCGACGCCGACGACTGCGACCCGGCCTGACCGCAGGTGCCGGAGCACCGGCAGAAAGACCGGCAGAACTGACTTTGCAGACCGGACAAACCTCTTGAAGAGCACCTTCTGCCCGAGCGGCGGTGGCAGGCTTTCGTCCACCGGGGAATCACCGGGGGGTGACGGCGCGGGCGAACAGCGAGGGGTAGCACCAAGGGGGCTCTTCGCTCGCGCCACTCCCCGTCCGACGGGCCACCCGCGGGTGCTCGACTACCGCTCGGCAGGCCCACCCCGCGCGGCCATCAGCGCATAGAGCAAACCAGACTCCTGCGGCAGCAACAGAATGCCGCTCTCCTCGCAGGCCCGGTCGAGACGATCGAGGACCGTCGGGTCCGATGTGCTCGCGGCGAGGCCCACAAGCGCCTCCACCACGTCCCGCCGATCGTGACCGGCCTCGGCGGCAGCGGCGAACCACTCCGCCGCCAACTCCCGGTCACCCCGGTGCAGCGCCAGGTTCCCCTCGATCAGCGCACAGATTCCCGCCTCCGGCCCGCCCCAGGACAACACCGTGTCGTCCGAGCGCGGTCGCGGGAGCCCGACCCGCTCCACCCACTGCTGCCCGGGTACGACAACTGTCGCCTCGGCGGACCCCGCGCGTAGTTCGCTGAGCACCTCGGTCGCCTCCGCGGCACGCCCGTCCTGCGCGAGCGCCAGGCCGACCGTCCCGAGCACCCGCCGCCGATGCCCCGGGTCACCCAACTCGAACAGCGCCGCCGCCGCGCGCCGGCCCTGGTCGACCGCGTCGGCGTACCGGCCCTCCAGGCGGGACACCTCGGCCCGGTTGGCCCAGGCCAGCACCCGCAACCGCTGCTCACCACCCTCGGCGGCGAGCCGGTCCACGGCGGCCAGCCGACGGCGCGCCGCGCCCAGATCACCGACCCGGATCTCGTGCCAGGCGAGGCTGTTCTGCGCCACCGCCAGATCGCGGGTCCGTCCGTTGCGGGCGGCGAGCCGGAGCACCGCCTCGGCCTGCTCCCGGGCCTCGTCGTGCCCGCCGACGGTTGTCAGCAGCGCACCGAGCACACTCCGAGCCTCCAGCTCGCCTGTCACGTCGCCCGCCTGGCGGAACGTCTCCAACGCGGCCCGCGCCGTCGGCAACTCGTCGGCCTCCGCGCCGTGCTCGGCGGCGAGCCGGGCCACTCCGAGGCTGGCCCAGCCGCGCAGGATCGGGTCCGCGTCGGCGGTTCGGGGGTCGGCCAACAACCGCCGCAGCCACTGCCGCCCGGCCACGTCGCGCCCCCGGAAGCGCCACCAGCGAGGCAGGCAGGCCGCCAGGCGGAGCGCGGTCAGCGGGTCGTCGGTAGCAGCGTGGGCCAGGGCCGTACTGATGTCGCTGCTCACCTCGTCGAGCCGGTGCACCGCGTCGAGCATCCGGGGGCCGGCCAGGTCCGAGGCGGTCCGCGCCACGAGGCGGGCGACCACCTCCGCGTGCCGACGCCGTACGCAGGTCAGCTCGCCACCACCAACGGCCTGCTCGATGGCGAAGTCACGGACCGCGTCGAGCAGGCGGAACCGGAACGGCCCGGTGCCGCGAACGCTCAACAGGCCGAGCTCGACGAGGCGGTCCAGCAGAGGGACCGGATCGATCGCGACCGTACCGTCCCGGTCGGCCTCGTCGGCGAGCATCTCCTCGGCCAGCTCCACCGACCACCGGTTGCCGAACACGGCGAGCCGCCGCAGTGCGTCGCGTTCGGCCGGCGCGAGCAGGCGATAGCTGGTCGCCACCGCGTCCCGCAGGGTCACCGCCACCGCCGCCCGGGTGGCATCGGTGGCAGGCGGGCGGCGGGTGGCCGCCCCCGACCCGTCCCAGCGGGTACGGGCCGCCGGGTCGGCCGAGGTGGTCAGGTCGAGCACGCGGTCGCCGTACCGGTCGAGCAGTTCGGTGAGGTCGAGCAGCCGGCCCCGGGCGGCCATCAGCTCGATGGCCAGCGGCAGGCCGCCCAGCCGACGGACCAGGGCGGCCAGCGCCGGCAACTCGTCGGGGGTCGGCGGATCCCGACGGACCTGGGCGAGCCGTGCGGTGAACAGCGCGACCGCCGGCCACGAGCCGAGCGTCGCCGGCCCGTAGTGCTCGGCGTCCGGCGGCGGCACCTCGAGCGGGGCGACCGGCCAGACGCGTTCGCCGGGCAGCCCTACCGGGTGCCGTCCGGTGACCAGCACCCGCAGCGACGGCAACACGGTGCCCAGCCGGTGCAGTGTCTCGGCCACCGGGCCGGGGGCGCGCTCGACCGCGTCCATGACCAGCAGGGCCGGCCGGCCGGCGAGCCGGGCGACGAGTTCCGGCAGCCGGGCCGCGCCGAGGACGGTCATCGTGGCGGCGAGCACGTCCGGCCCGTCCGAGCCCTCGCCCACCAGCACGCCGGCCACACCGCCCGGATGTGCGCGGGCCACCGCGTGGGCGACGGCGAGCGCGAGCGCGGTCTTGCCGACCCCGGCCAGCCCGACCAGACTCACCAGTCGGGGGCTGCGCTCCGCGGTCAGCATTCCGGCCAGCTCGCTGACGTCACGGTCGCGGCCGATCAGGGCGACCGGTGGTGGGAGGGCTACCGGAGCGGCGGCCCGGGCAGCTTCGGCCGTCGACGTGACGCCGGCACCAACCCCGAGCGTGCCCGAGATGACGTCCGTTCGGGGCGGCTCACCGCCGGCGGCGCCGCGGGCCGCGGCCAGGAACGCCGCCCGGTCGGCGCCGTCCAACTCCAACGCCGTGGCGAGCAACTCGACGGTCGTGCGCTGCGGTCGAACCGAGCGGCCGCGCTCCAGGTCCCGCACCGTCCGCACGCCGACCCCGGCACGGGACGCCAGCTCCGCCTGGGTCAGGCCGGCCGCGCGCCGGTGGGCGCGGAGCAGCTCCGGCAGCCCGGTACGACCGGCCGGGCTCCGCGACCGATCATGATCCGGAGTCATGGGCACGAAGAGTACGGATCGACTCCGACCATCGGCAGTCGAACGTCGTCCTGCCGACGCCCGCTCGCCGATATCCGACAGCCGAACCGCTGGCCCCGCCACTACAAGCCGGCGGATGCCCGGCGCGGCCCTCAGGCACCACCGCTCAACGAGATCTTGGACAGTTTCCGTTATCTGGGCTGACGGAAACTGTCCAAGATTGCGAGGGCTTACCTCCGGGTCAGAGGCCCAGGTCGCGCGCGATGATCATGCGCTGCACTTCGCTGGTGCCCTCGCCGATCTCCAGGATCTTGGAGTCCCGCCAGAAGCGGGCGACCGGGTACTCGTTCATGAAGCCGTAGCCGCCGTGGATCTGGGTCGCCTCCCGGGCGTTGTCCACAGCGATCGTGCTGGCGTGCAGCTTCGCGATGGCGGCCTGCCGCTTGAACGGCTCACCGGCCAGCATCCGGGCGGCGGCGTCGTAGTAGGCCAGCCGGGCGGTGTGCGCCTTCAGTTCCATGTCGGCGATCTTGAACTGGATCGCCTGGTTGGCACCGATCGGGCGACCGAACGCCTGCCGCTCCCGCGCGTACTTGATCGACTCGTCGACGCAGCCCTGGGCGAGGCCGACGGACAGTGCGGCGATCGCGATCCGGCCCTCGTCGAGGATCCGCAGGAACTGGGCGAACCCTCGGCCGCGCGCGCCAAGGAGGTTGGCGGCGGGCACCCGACAGTCGTCGAAGGTCAACTCGTGGGTGTCCGAGGCGGTCCACCCGACCTTGGAGTAGCCGGGGGCGACTGTGAATCCGGGTGTGCCGGTGGGCACGATGATCGTCGACAGTTCCTTGGAGCCGTCCGCGTTCGTACCGGTCACGGCGGTGACGGTGACCAGGGCGGTGATGTCGGTTCCCGAGTTGGTGATGAACGCCTTCGACCCGTTGATGACCCATTCGTCGCCGTCGAGCACGGCGCGCGTCTGGGTGCCTGCGGCGTCGGAGCCGGTGCCCGGCTCGGTGAGCCCGAAGCCGGCCAGGGCCTCCCCGCTGAGCAGCTTCGGCAGCCAGGTGGCCTTCTGCTCCTCGGTGCCGAAACGGTAGATCGGCATCGCGCCGAGTGAGACTGCCGCCTCCAGCGTGATCGCGACGCTGGAGTCGACCCGGGCCAGCTCCTCCAGGGCCAGGCACAGCGCGAAGTAGTCGCCGCCCATCCCGCCGTGCTCCTCGCCGAAGGGCAGGCCGAAGAGGCCCATCTTGCCCATCTGCCGGATCACCTCGTACGGGAAGGTGTGCCGCTCGTAGTGCTCGGCGATGACCGGGGCGACCACCTCGCGGGCGAAGTCCCGCACGCTCTCCCGCAGCGCCGTTTGGTCCTCGGTGAGCCGGAAGTCCATCTCATCCTCCTGTGTGGACGGCCGCCCGAGCGCTCGTGACGCCGCGGGCGGATCGCTGTGGGGGGTGGGGGCGAGGGTCAGACGGGGGTGACGCCGTGCCGGCGTCGGGAGAAGTGCCGATCCTTCGTACGGGCGGCGGCGAAGCGACGGACCAGCTCGGTGCGCAGGTCGTGCGGCTCGACGATGGCGTCCACCACCAGTTCGCTGGCCAGCCGGACGACGTCGATGTCCTGCTCGTACTCGGCGCGCTTGGCGGCGACGAAGGCGGCCCGCTCGTCCGCGTCGGCGATGGCGGCGATCTTGTTGGCGTAGACGGCGTTCACGGCGGCCTCGGCGCCCATCACGGCGATCTTCGCGGTCGGCAGCGCGATGGTGGCGTCCGGCTCGAACCCGGGACCGGCCATCGCGTAGAGGCCGGCGCCGTACGCCTTGCGGACCACCACGCAGATCTTCGGGACTGTCGCCTCGGAGATCGCAGTGATCATCTTTGCACCGTGCCGGATGATGCCCTGCTTCTCCACCGCGCTGCCCACCATGAAGCCGGGTACGTCGCTGAGGAAGAGCAGCGGCACGTTGAACGCGTCGCAGAGCTGCACGAACCGGGTCGCCTTGTCGGCCGAGTCGACGAAGAGCACCCCGCCCTTGAACATCGAGTTGTTGCCGAGCACGCCGACGACCTGGCCGTCGAGGCGACCGAACCCGATGGTCAGCTCCTTGGCCCACAGCGCCTGGATCTCGAAGAAGGAACCCTCGTCGAGCAGGCCCTTGACGTACCGCCGCATGTCGAACGCCTGCCGCTCGCTGGCCGGCACGAGCGCAGCCAGGTCGGCCTTCGCGGGCGCGGCGACCGCCGGCGCGGCCGGCGGCGCCTGGGTCCAGTTCGCCGGCAGGTACGACAGGTAGGTCTTCACCACGTCGAGCGCGTCGGCCTCGGTCTTGCAGAGGAAGTGCCCGACACCGGACTCGGCGGTGTGCACCTTGGCCCCGCCCATCGCCTCCAGGGTGGTCTTCTCACCGGTGACCATCTCGACCATGCGGTCGGAGCCGAGGTACATGCTGGCGTTGCCGTCGACCATCGCCACCACGTCGCAGAACGCCGGAATGTACGCCCCACCGGCGGCGCTCGGGCCGAACAGCGCGCAGACCTGCGGGATCGAGCCGGAGGCGCGAACCTGGTTCCAGAAGATCTTGCCGGCGCCCCGCCGGCCGGGGAAGAGGTCGACCTGGTCGGTGATCCGGGCACCTGCGGAGTCGACCAGGTAGACCATCGGCACGCCGGCGCCGTACGCCCGCTCGATGATCCGGATGATCTTCTCGACGGTGCGGGCGCCCCAGCTGCCGGCCTTGACTGTGGAGTCGTTGGCCATCAGGCAGATCTGCCGGCCGTCGATCGTGGCGGTGCCGGTGACCACGCCGTCGGCGGGCAACCCGTCGGCGAGCGCGTTGGCGTAGAGGCCGTCCTCGACGAACGAACCCTCGTCGACAAGCAGCGCGACGCGAACGCGTGCAAAGAGTTTGCCCTTGGCCTCGTTGGCCGCGTGGTACTTGTCCACGCCGCCGGAGCGGGCCCGCTTGCGCAGTTGCTCCAGCGCCTCACCGTCGAGCGTCACGCCGACTCCCTCGCCCGTACTGACCTGAACGATCGTTAGGCTATCGCATTCGCGCTCCTCCCGGCGACCCGCGACCAACCGAGGCTTCCGCAAAGTAAACATTGAAATCTATTAATCTCTGTGGATAGGCTCCTGGCACCCCCTCCCGGATAGGAGTCAGCGATGACCTCACGACTCGGTCGACTCGCCGTCGCGTTCGTCGCGACGGCAGGTGCCACGCTCGCCGTCACGGTCGCCAACCCCGCGCCCGCGTCCGCCGCGATGACCATCTGCTACAACACCAGCCAGGCAGGCGCCTACGCCGGCACCGCCAACCAGGCCGCCTCGATCTGGAACAACGCCACAGTCAACCTGACGCTCTCCGCGAACTGCGGCTCCAACCTGCGGATCTACCAGATCACCGGCGGCGGCTCCTACGCCGTGCGGACCAGCCTCGGCAACGGCCGGGTCTACATCGACACCCAGCAGGCGGCGCAGTACAGCCCGCTGCGGATCGTGACCCACGAGATCGGGCACATCCTCGGCCTGCCGGACAACTACAACGGGAACTGCTCGCTGCTGATGTCCGGCGGCAGCGCCGGCACCAGCTGCACCAACCCGTACCCGAGCAGCGCCGAGGCGAACCGGGTGAGCAACCTCTTCGCCGGCACGCGCATCGCCACCGAGCGCAGCGCCGACAGCGCCGGGGCGGACATCTTCCGCGACAGCTGGCCGAGCATGCTCACCCCGGTGAGCTGACCGACCTGGCAGGTGGAAGGGGCCGGCGTATTCGCCGGCCCCTTCGTCGCGTCCTCAGCTCGGCAGCGGCGTCAGGCGGGTACGCGGACCCGCCCGCAGCACCCCGGACGGCAGCTTCTTGCCGAGCAGCTCCTCGGCCAGCTCGGCCACCTCGATCAGGGCATCCAGATCGATGCCGGTGTCGATGCCCATGTCGTGCAGCATGTGCACGGCCTCCTCGGTGGCGAGGTTGCCGCTGGCCCCCGGGGCGTACGGGCAGCCGCCCAGGCCGCCGACACTGGCGTCGAACTCGGTCACCCCGAGCTCCAGCGCGGTCAGCAGGTTGGCCAGCGCCGTACCCCGGGTGTTGTGGAAGTGCAGCAGCACCGGCACGTGCGCGTTGCGGTCGCGTACGGCGGTCAGCAGCTCACGGACCCGACGCGGAGTCGCCATGCCTGTCGTGTCGCCGAACGCGACCCGGTCCGCGCCGTCGCGGACCACGCGGTCGACGATGCCGGCGACCCGCTTCGGGTCGATGTCCCCCTCGTACGGGCAGCCGAAGCTCGTCGCGACGATCACCTCGACCCGCGCCGAGGCACCGTGCAGGAGGTCGATCAGCTCCGCGATGTCGTCAAGCGACTCCTCGGTGGAGCGGTTGACGTTGCGCCGGTTGTGCGTGTCGCTTGCCGACACCACCACCTCGATCTCGGTGAACCCGGCGGCCAGGGCCCGCTGCGCGCCCCGGGTGTTCGGCACAAGCGCCGAGTAGCGCACCCCGTCGGCCTTCCTGGCCCGCTGCCACACCTCGTCGGCGTCGGCCATCTGCGGGATCGCCCTGGGGTGAACGAAGGACACCGCTTCGATCCGGCGTACGCCGGTGCCGGAGAGCGCGTCCAGCAGCCGCACCTTGGCGTCGACCGGAATCGGCTCCTCGTTCTGCAGCCCGTCCCGCGGACCGACCTCGCGGATCGACACGGAGTTCGGCAGGTCCGTCATGGGGTCACCTCACTGTCTGCTCTGCTGGGGCAACGGTAGCGACATCGGTCCGCGTAGCTGTCGGCGCCACTGTCGGCACGGACAGGCGGTGCGATGGCCGCCCGTTCAGATGGCCCTTCCGGGCAGCACCTGACCACCCTTCGGGGGATGAATCAGGCCAGACGGATGTCATCACCGGCAGTGCCATGGAACTGCCGGCGGCAGGGTGGCTACGTTGGTGCCGGCGTGACGGGCGGGGCCGGCCAACGGCTCGACCCCGCCGTCAGGACGCCTCCGGTGGTCAGCGCTGCGACGGTCCTTCCAAGAGCTCCGCAGCGCATCGGAGTGCGGTCGAGAGGGCGCCGGCGCATGCGGCGGCGTCCTCCCGACCCACGACCAGAGCCATCACCACGGCGCCATCGGTGCCGAGTGACGCCTTCCGCAGAATGCGTGCCCCTCGTCGTCCTGTGTTCGGCGGCCACACACCATTACCGTTCATCCCTCTTCCTCCGGCAATCGGTCCGCAATTGCGGCGCGGTTAACGTCGATGGAAGTTCCACGACCGCTTCCACGATCGACAACCAATCCGGATCGGGCGTTGGACGTTTCCATCTCCCTGACAACGACCCGACCCGATGAACACGACGATCTTGTGACCGGGTTGCCGCAGGACTACCCGGCCAACACGAGAGATCGCGGCGCTGCGACCACGACCCGGCCACATTGGTCTGGTGTAAGGGCTGAACGCAGGTTCAACGTGGCGACCCGGCCAGCCACCCGGCCAGAATCTGACTGGCGACACAGCCTCGGATACGCGGTTACTTGATCTGAGGCGGTACAAATGTTGATCCGGCGCCATGTGAGCTTGGAAGGACCGCGTGGCGCGGTTTGCGGGGACGCCATGACCACTGGATTGAAAGGAACGATGTGAACGCCGAGGCCCCTGTGCCACTCTCAGCAGAACGCACCCAAAGACACCGACTGGTCCCGCGATCGACGCTCGAAGCGCAATACCGTCAGCGCTATCACAACCCCGCCGTTTCGGCGTACGCGCTGACGGTCCGCGACATCGTGGAGACCTGCCCCGAGATCGGGCCGATCGACACCTGGCAGAGGCTGGCGGACCGGATCTACACGCCCCAGTCCGATCCCGACCGAGCCAGTCGGACCAGGAAACAGTCCCGTCTGCGCAAGAAGCTGTCGCGACACTTCACCGCCGAGAGCAAGGGGCCACCCTGGCAGACGGTGATGCTCGTGGTGAAGCACGCGCTGCCGCCGGAGCTCCGACGGCAGTGGCTGGCCGACCTCGCCGAGTTGTACGAGCGGGCCCGCGGAGAGAGGCCGCCGAATGGCGTTCGCGACGAACGCACCGAGGACCGGACCGAGGTGCGGGACGGCCGCGATCTCGAACGGTGCCTGCGCCAGAAGATCGCCGACCTGGAACGGGAGAATCTCGACCTCCGGGTGGAGGTCAGCGAGTTGCGGGCCGCCCACACGGCCCAGCCCCTCGGCCCCGCGTCGGACGATCTGCCTCGACAGCGCGAGCCACTGAGCGGCTCGTCGACCCCGACGCCCAACACCAGGCACTTCCCGCCCAGCCAGGCCAGGGCCGGTGGTCCGACCCAGAGCCACTACCGGGCACCGCGACTGGACACGGCTTCCCCCGGCCTACCCGGGCAGAACAGGGGAGAGCTGCCACGCCTACTCGGCCAGCCCTGGCACCCCCGGCAGCAACACCTCGACACTCCCCACAATCTGCGCCAACAGCCGTAAACCCCCAGGCTCGCTCTCCGGCCTGCTCTCGGTGATCAAGAGGTTTGCGCCATCCGGGACCGGAATCCTGACGCAAATCTCTTGATCACCGAGGGCAGGGGCGCGGGGCGGGTGGGGGTCAGCGCATGCGGGAGACGATGCCTGTGTCGTAGGTGCCGTCGAGGAACTCGTCGTTCTCCAGCAGCTCGGCGAAGAAGGGCAGGTTGTTCTTCGGGCCCTCGATCTGGAACTCGGCGACCGCAGCCTTCGCGCGTTCGATCGCCTGCTCACGGGTGTCACCGCTGAGGATCAGCTTGGCCAGCAGGCTGTCGTAGAACGGGGTGACGGTGTTGCCCTCGGTGTAGCCGGAATCCACCCGGACGCCCGCGCCGGTCGGCTCCACCCAGGTCCTGACCACGCCGGGGCCGGGCAGGAAGCGCTTCGGGTCCTCGGCGTTGATCCGCAGCTCGATGGCGTGCCCGCTCGGCGCGAGCGCGTCCGGGTCGAACGTCGGGGCCAGGCCGGCGGCCACCCGCAACTGCTCCTCAACCAGGTCGATGCCGTAGACGTACTCGGTCACCGGGTGCTCCACCTGCAGCCGGGTATTCATCTCCAGGAAGAAGAACTCGTTCGTAGTCGGGTCGAGCAGGCACTCCACGGTGCCCGCATTGCGATAGCCGACCGCCTCGCCGGCCCGCACGGCCGCCGCCAGGAGGCGAGCGCGCAGCTCCGGCGAGACCGCCGGGGACGGCGACTCCTCGACCAGCTTCTGGTTGCGCCGCTGCACCGAGCACTCCCGCTCGCCGAGCGCCACCACCCGGCCGTCGGCCAGGCCGAGGATCTGCACCTCGACGTGGCGTACCCGGGGGAAGTACCGCTCGATCAACACCGAACCGTCGCCGAACATCCGTTCGGCGAACGCGCGCACCTTGTCGTACTCGATGCGCAGCGCGGCCTCGTCGACTGCCACGCCCATGCCCATACCGCCGCCACCGGCGGCGGCCTTGACCATCACCGGGTAGCCGATCTCCGCGGCGGCGGCGACCGCCGCGTCCAGATCGGCGGCCGGGTCGGTCGTGCCGGGCGCGACCGGGACCCCGGCCGCGGCCATCAGGTTCCGAGCATTGATCTTGTCGCCCATCGCGGTGATCGCGTCCGCGCCGGGCCCGACCCAGATCAGCCCGCTCGCCTCGACGGTACGGGCGAACTCGGCGTTCTCCGACAGGAAGCCGTAGCCGGGGTGGATGGCCTGGGCGCCTGTCGACTTCGCGGCGGCGAGGATCGCCTCGACGTTGCGGTAGCTCTGCGCCGGGTTCGGGGGGCCGATGAGGACTGCCTCGTCCGCCTCGGCGACGAAGGGCAGGTCGGCGTCGGCCTCCGAGTACACCGCGATCGCGCGGATGCCGAGCCGCTTGGCGGTCCGGATGACCCGGCGGGCGATCTCGCCGCGATTGGCGACCAGCAGTGACTCGATCATGTTTCCTCCCGGCGTCCGGATGTTGGGACGATGCCAGGGAACCATGACCGGCCCACCCCTGACGAGCCGGGGCTCAGGCGAGCAGCGCGGCCCGGCTCAGGCGAGCAGCGCGGCCAGGGTCGCGCCGCGCAGCAGCTCGGCGCGACGGCGGCGGTCCACCTCGCCGCCGAGGAACGGTGTCGAGTTCATCAGGCCGAACGCGGCGTGCGCCAGCACCCGCGCCTCGCCGTCGGGCATGCCCGGGTGCAGCGCGGTGAGCACCGTCACCCACTCCTCGACGTACATCCGCTGGAGGCGGCGGATCCGTCGTCGTGGCTCCTCCGGCAGGCGGTCCAGCTCATGCAGGTGCAGCGCGATCACCGCCGGGTTGGCCAGCGCGAACTCGACGTGGAAGTCGATGAGCGACTCCAGCACGCCGCGCGGGTCGTCCGGATGCCCGGCGGCGCGTTCCCGGCCGCCGGCCAACAGCCCCTCGCTGACCGGGATCAGCGCGGCGGCAAGCATCGCCTCCTTGCCGGCGAAGTGGTGGTAGAGCGCCGGGCCGGTCACCCCGGCCGCCGCACCGATGTCGTCCATCGACACGCCGTGGTAGCCACGGGCGGCGAACAGACCGACCGCGATCTCCAGGATCTCGTCCTTGCGGGACCGGCGCCGGCCCGCACCCGCCGCACCCCGTGCCTGCTGCTCCACCGTCACCGGACAAGCGTAGACCGCGAGCAGAACGCGGTGGGGCGGCGGTTACCGCTCTTCTCGCGCACGCCGCGCCGCCGGCCGACACCACTCGGGTGGAACCGGCCGGTCGGCGCAGAGGTCACTCGTCCGGGTCGAGGTCGTGCTCCGCCCGCAGCGCGGCGGCCTCCGTCTCTCGATCCAGCAGGTCCAGAGCGCGGGCCAGCAGCCAGGCCGTCTGGCGGACCGGCCGCGAACCCACCGGGAGCCCTCCGAGTACGCGACGCAGCAGCGGTTCCGCCTCGGCCGGCCGATCCAGGCGCAGCAGCAGCTCGCCGACGAGGACCTCCACCTGGGCCGCCTCACCGAACGCCTCGATCGACCGCAGCCGGTCCGGCACCCCGGCGAGCCGGGCCAGCGCCTCGTCCGGCCGCTCCTCCCCGACCAACACCCGCGCACCGGCCTCGGCCGCCATCGCCAGCTCGTACGTCACAGGCGGCTCCTGATCCGGCTGCCCGGCGAACGTCGTCGCCAGCCCGTCCACCTGCTCGACGGCACGTACCGCCGCCGGCCGGTCGTCCGCCCAGAACCAGGCGTACACCTCCCGCCGGCGGGCACGCAGTTCGTCCAACGGCAGGTCGGCGAGCCGGTACGCCGTGGCCGCGGCAGCGAACCGCTCGGCGGCGACGGCGTCCCGGTCGGCGTCGTACAGGATCCCGCCGGCCTCCTCAAGCACCTGGGCCCGGTGCGGGAGGTTGTCCGGGCCGTCCAGGTTGGTGGCCAACTGCTCCAGCAGGGCCAGCGCCGGATCGATCTCGCCGAGTCCGGCGTACACACCGGCCAGCAGGTGCCGGCAGCGGTCGGCCTCCGCCTGGGCGCCCAGCCGGTGCAGGCCGAGCACGGCCTCCTCGGCAACCTCGGCCGCCTCGGCGAGGCGACCCACCACCCGGTACGCGTTCGCCAACTCCCAGCGCAGGAACGCGTCCCCCTCGGCACCGCGCTCCACGCACAGCGTCACCGCCTCGACGAAGTCGTCGACCGCGTCGGCGGCCCGGCCGGCGGAGAGCAGCGCTCGGGCGCGCGCGACCCGGACCGGCAGCTCCGCGTCCGCCGGTGCCACCCGCAGCGCCTCGTCACAGGCTGCCACCGCCTCCGCCGGGTCGTCGACCGTCCGCGCACGGGCCAGGCAGGCCGCGGTGACCAACTCGTCGATGCCCAGCTCGCGGCCGAGCCGGCGAGCCTGCTCGGCGGCGGCGCGGGCCTCGTCGACGCGGTCGGACTGCTCGAAGAGGTGTGCTCGGTGCAGGGCGATCCGAGCCGCCAGGTGCCTGTCGCCGCCCGCGTCGGCAGGTGCCCGGTCCAGCGCCGCGAGGGCGTCCGACCACCGTTGCCGGTGTAGCAGCGCCAACGCCAGCCGGTCGTGCGCCGCGGCCCGCTGGCGGGCGTCCCCGAGCCGGTCGAGCACCTCGGCGGCCTCCCGGACCAGGGTGAGCCCCTCCTCGGCGTGCTCGTCGGCCCGGGTCAGCAGCACACCGAGCCGCCCGGCGATCACCTGGGTGGGCACCTCTTCGCCCGTCGAGCGGTACAGGTCCAGCGCCGCCCGGTTCAGCTCGACCGCGCCCTCGATGTCGTCCTCGTCGCCGCGCTCGGCGGCCCGCAGCGCCAGCCGGTGCGCGACCGTCCGCGTCGGCAGGTCGGCGGTGCCGAACCGTTCGTCGCACGCGGCCAGCGCCGCCTGGAACGTGGCCCGGTCGTGTCGGCCCCAGCTCTCCTCGGCGAGGGTCAGCAACTCGTCCGCGTCCGCGTCCGCGGGCACGGTCACGGTGGACGGCTCGGCCCGCTCCCGACCCCGCCGGTCGGCGGGCACCTGCGCGCCCGCGGGCAGCGGAAGTGTCGGTTCGTCCCCGGTCGGACGGGCCGGACGGCGGCGGACGCTCGCGGAGAGCGGCAGGTGCTCGCCGCCGGGACGTACGGCGAGCCGGCGGGCGATCCACTCCGACTGGTGGGTGGTGCCGTTGCGGGCGTCGAAGCGGGCGGCCAGCCCGGTCGCGCTGGCTGCCAACTCGTCGGCCAGGGTCGGCGCGGGCACCTCGGCAGCCGGCCGACCCTCGGCGGCCCGGCGGTACACAGTCGCCGTACCCGCCTGACGCAGCGCGGCGGCGGCCGTCGCCGCGAAGTGCATCGCCGCTGCCGGCGACGGCGGCCGGTCCAGCCAGTCCAGGTGCCGCTCGACCAGCTCGACCGCCCGCGCCTCGTTGCCGGTGAGCGTGCAGAACTCGATGTGGTCGCCGATGTCCCACAGGTCGGCGAGGTTGCCGCGCAGCTTGCGGTACGCCTCCCGGTGCGCGTCGCGCGCCGAGGAACCCCGGCCGGTACGCAGATAGGGCAGCAGGAGCGCCGTGAGGATCGCCTGCGGCTGCTCGGTGCAGGTAAGCCTGCCGGCGAGCACCGGCTCGGCGAGCGCCACCGCCTCGGCGTCCCGCCCGGTGTCGGCGAGGTAGCCCACCTGGCTCGTCGGGTCACAGCCGGCGCAGTCGGACAACTCGTCGCGGGGCGTGGTCTGCCACAGCCGGTACCAGTGCGCGGCGGCGTCGGCGTCGCCCACGTGGTCGGCGACCCGGAAGCGGTGCTTGTGGACGGTCTGCAGGCTGTGCCCGCCGGCCCGGTAACGCCGCTCCATGTCGTCGAGCACCGCGTACGTGCGGTCCAGCGGCACCTCGGGGAACTTCAGCAGGCCCGACACCATGTACTTGAAGTGCCACAGCAACTGGTGCAGGTGGCGCTGGTGGTAGGGCTGCGGGTCGCGGTCGAACTCGGACAGGCACCAGGAGAAGGTCACGAACGACTTCGCCGGCTCACCGCCGTAGACATACCCGGTGGTGGCCTGCATCCGGCTGACGAAGGCGAGGTGCCTGTCGTCGGCGGCGTCCACCCGGCGCAGCAGTTGCTCCAGCGCCGCGATCTGCCCCGCCCCGTACGGCATGTCGGCGATGCCACGCAGCACCCGCCACAGGTCCTCGTCGCTCATTGTCACTCCCGTCCCGGCACGGCCCGGCCGAGCAGGCCGAGGAAGGAATCGTTCAGCAGTGCGGCGTCGGCCGCGCGGATCGGATGGTGGCCGAGCAGCAGCGCCTGCCCGTACAGCGCCTCGATGGCGAGCCCGACCAGCTCCGGGTCGCCGAGCGACGTGACCCGCCGGACCAGCGGATTACGGTGGTTGAGCACCAGTTGCGGGCGGTCCGGTGGGGCGGTGGCGGCGAGCGCGTCCAGCACCCCGCCCCACAGCTCGTCGGCCCGGTCACGGCTGGCGGCGAGCTGGTCGTTGAACGCCGCCGACCGGCTCACCAGATAGAGCGCGGGCAGCGAGACCGGGTCGTACGCCCGGATGACCACCTCGCAGCCGGAGCGTTCGACGGCCCGCTGCGCGGCGGTGAGGAACGGCCGAAGCGCGAGCTCCACCTGCGGATCGAGGGCCTCGAACCGGGTGGTGAGGTCGCTCGGCTCCAGCCGCTCGATGAGCACCGACCGGTCCACGGCCGGCAGCCGCTCGATCAGCTCGGTGTCGTACGTGTAGCCGGCGTTCACCACAGCCAGGTCCTGCGCGGCGGCCACCGCGGCGAGTTGGCGGAACTCGTCGAGGCTTGCCGCGTAGCGGAGCACCCCGTGGCGTTCCCGGAACTCGGCGAGAGTGAGCGTGCCGACGTTGGTGTCCATCGGCCACCACCTGTCGACCAGCCGGAGCATCTCGTCGTCGTGCAGCGCCAACGCCTTCACGCCGAGGTGGTGCACCTGGAGGAACTCGGCCAGCCGGTGCGGGTCGTGCCGCGCCAGCCGGACCAGCCAGCCGCGTACCTGGTCGCCGAGCGCCTCCCGGGTCGCGGTCAGCAGGGTGTCCTCGTAGAGCGCCTCACGGCTGGCCGTCGGGCGCAGCTCGGTCGCGTCGACCACGCAGTGCGCGAAGAACGCCCAGTCCGGCAGCAGACCGTCGGCGTTCTCGGTGAGCAGCATCCGCTTGAGGTAGACGCGGTGCCCGGCCCGGGCCGCCGGGTTCACAGGCGTGGGCAGGATGACGGCGACGCCGGTCAGCCCAGCCTCCGGCACGGCCAGGGGCAGCACGTCGAACGGTTCCACGCCGAGCGTCTCCCGGGCGTACCGGATCAACGCCGCCCGGTCGAGCGGCGCCCCCGGCGCGGTCGACCACGGCGGTTCGCCGGTGGTGGTGACCGTGTCGCCGACCCGGACGGTGACCGGCAGCAGCGAGCCGAAGAGACGCGCCAGGTCGGTGACGGTCGGGGTGGCGAGCCACTTGTCGGCGTCGCGGCGGGGCACGAGCGTGACAGTGGTGCCCGGCTCGGAGCGGGCGGCCTCCGGCGGTGCCACTGTCACCGCGTAGCGACCGTCGGCGTACCCCGTCCACCGAACCGTGGGGTTGTCGCCGTTGCGGGTGAGCACCTGGATCTCGTCGGCCACCAGGAAGCAGGAGAGCAGGCCGATGCCGAACTGGCCGAGGAACTCGTGCCGGGAGAAGCCCAGCTGGTCGCGCTTGGAGCTGCGTCCGATGGTGGCCAACAGCTCGTGCACCTGCGCCTCGGTCAGGCCGACGCCTGTGTCGTGCACGCGCAGGGTGCCGTCGCCGGTGAGCTCCGGTGGCTCGATGCGGACCAGCGCCGGCGCGTCCGGCTCGGTCGTACGCCGGGCGGTGATCGCGTCCACGGCGTTCTGGAGCAGCTCACGGACGTACACCCGTGGGCTGCCGTAGAGGTGATGACTGAGCAGGTCGACCACGCCACGCAGGTCGACCTGGAAGGTGTGGTCCACGCCTGAGTTCTCCCCGGTCCCGATGCCGGCGCCCACCGTACCGATGATCACCGACTGCCCGCGTCCCCCTTTCGCCCGGCGGCTTGACCCTCGACCCGGTCGAACCGGCACGGTCGGCGCCATGACCTCCTCCGCTCTGGGCCGGGACTTCCGGCTGCTCTGGTCCGCCGCCGTCTCGTCCCGGTTCGGGGATTCGCTGCGTACGCCGGCTCTGGCCCTGCTGGCCGCGGCACTGACCCGCGATCCCCGGATCATCGCGGCGGTCACCGTGGCCGGGCAGTTGCCCCCGCTGCTCTTCGGCCTGCTCGGCGGCGTGTACGCGGACCGCTGGGACCGGCGGCGGACGATGGCAGTGGTCGACGGGGTACGCGCGGCGGTGGTGGCGGCGCTGGCGGTGACGGTCGTCCTCGACCGGGCGGCCGTGGTGACGCTCCTGGCTGCCGCGTTCCTCCTCGCCGCGCTGGGCACCCTCTTCGACTCGGCCTCGTTCGCGCTGCTGCCCACGGTCGTGCCGCCGGCCGCGCTGCCAAGGGCGAACGGGCGGCTCCAGGCGGGAAGCGCGGTGGCCGGCGGTTTCCTCGGCGCGCCGGCCGCAGGCGTCCTCTTCGCCACCGCTCCCGCCCTGCCGTTCGCGCTGGACGCCGTCACGTTCGCGGTGGCGGCCCTGCTCGTGCTGGCCCTCACTCCGCCTGCCGCCGTGGGCACCGGGCCGGCGATCCGACGCGGCTCGGTGTGGAGCGAGATCGTCGAGGGGACGCGCTGGCTGCGCGGGCACCGGACACTGTGGCGGGTCACCCTGCTGGCCGCCGCGTGCAACCTGGCGATCAGCGGACTCATGGCGGTGCTCGTGCTCTACGCCCTGGACGTGCTGCGGGTGCCGCCGGCCGGCTACGGGCTGTTCGCTGCGGGCGCGATTCTCGGCGGCGTGGTGGGGGCGCTCGGGGCGGGCCGCCTCGCCGCCCGGCTCGGCACTGTTCCCGCGCTGCGGGTGGTGCTCGCGGCGCAGACCGTCGCGCTTGTCGGCTTCGCGCTGGCCCGGCAACCGGTGCCGGGCGGGATCGCGCTGGCCGTCTTCGCCGCCGGCACCGTCGTGTGGAACAGCCTGTCGGCGTCGTACGGGCAGCGGCACGTGCCGGGCGGGCTGCTCGGTCGGGTGGGTGCCGCACAGCGGATGGTCGGGTTGCTCACCGCCCCGATCGGCGCGACGCTCGCCGGGCTGGCCGCCGCCGCGTACGGGACGGTACCGGTGGCGGTCGCGGCGGCCGGCACGTTCACGCTTGTCACGCTGGCGGCGTGGTGGACGCTTCGGCCGGTCGCGTCGGTGCCGACGGCCGTAGCGCCCACCGGCGACGGGGCAGTGGCCCGCCACCCGTCGCGGTGAACGACTCAGCCCTGTTCCCGGTGCGACAACCCGGACAGGCGTAGCGCGACCCGCCGACGGGCCGGTGGGACGGCGCCGACCAGCCGCAGCAGCCCGTCGCGGACCGGGCGGCGGGCCGGGGAGGCGGTGGCCATCCGGGTCAGCCCGGCGGCGAAGCTCAGCACGTCCTCGGCCATCGGGCGTTGCCTGGCGCTGTAGTCGTCCAGAAGCGTCTCCGGGCCACCGCCGAGCACGTCGGCAAGGGCGGTACCGACGGCCACTGCATCGCAGATGCCGAGGTTCATGCCCTGCCCACCGGCGGGGCTGTGCACGTGCCCGGCGTCGCCGGCCAGCAGCACCGGTCCGGACCGGAAGGTGTCGGCGATCCGGTGCCGCACCAGGAATCGGGAACCCCAGAGCACGTCGGTCACCCGGTCGGGCCGCCGCGCCGGGCCGCGCTCGTCGAGGAGCGCCTGGAGGTACGCCGCGTCCGGCTCACGCGGCGCCGTCGGAACGGCGGCGACCAGCCGGACCACCCCGTCCGGCATTGGCGCCCAGACCAGCGGCCCGGGGCGGGCGAGGAACAGCGCCGCCTCGTCGCGGGGCAGCACGCTTTCCACCCGCACGTCGGCGAGCACGAAGGATTCCTCGTCACCGGGGCCGGCGAAGCCGATGCCGGCCGCCCTCCGGACCGTGCTGTGCAGGCCGTCCGCGCCTACCACGTACCGGGCGCGCAGATCGGCATCGTCGACCCGCGCGAGCACCCCGTCGCCGGTCGGGGTCAGGTCGGTCAGCCGGCACGGCCGCCGCACCCGGACGCCGAGGTCGGCCAACCGGGCGACGAGCACGGCCTCGGTGACCGCCTGGGAGACGAGCAGCGCGTAGGGGAACCGGGACGGCAGTCGGTGGAACGGGACCGACAGCAGCGTCCGGTCCCGGTCGCGGACAGTGAAACGCGGCGCACGCACCCCCTGGGCCACCAGCGGCGCCGCGACGCCGATCCGGTCCAGCACCTCCAGGGTGTACGCGTGCACGACTGCCGCGCGGGACGTCTGCGGTGGTTCGGCCTGCTGGTCCAGCACTGTCACGTCGACCCCGCGACGGGCCAGCGTCAGTGCGGTGGCGAGGCCGGTCGGGCCGGCGCCCACCACCAGGACGTCGGTATTCGTGGGCAGCATGGCCACCTCCGGAACGACTGTTGCCAACGAGTGTTGGCAAACGCTCGTTGGCAACGCTAGGACCGCTGTCGTTGTGTGTCAACAGTCGTTGGCATACGGTCGTTGACATGACAGCGTCCACCCACCCGGCCCACCCCCGCCGCTCGGACGCCACCCGCGCGGCGATCCTGCGCGCCGCCCGCGAGCGGTTCGCCGCCGACGGCTACGAGCGCGCCACGATCCGGGCCATCGCCGCCGACGCCCGGATCGACCCGTCGATGGTCATGCGGTACTACGGCAGCAAGGAGGGGCTGTTCGCGGCGGCGGCCGAGTTCGACCTCCGCCTGCCCGACCTGACCGCCGTGCCGTCCGGGCAGCTCGGCGAGGTGCTGGTCCGGCACTTCCTCGCCAGGTGGGAGGGCGACGAGACGCTCGCGGCGCTGCTGCGGGCCGCCAGCACCAACCCGGGCGCCGCCGAGCGCATGCGCGGCATCTTCGCCGACCAGCTCACCGCGGCCGTGGCCACGTTCGGCACCGACCCTGCGCTGACCGCCAGACGTGCCGGCCTGGTGGCCAGCCAGATCCTGGGCCTCGCCATCACCCGCTACATCGTCCGGCTCCCACCGATGGTGGACATGGCCCCGGAGGAGCTGGTCTCCTGGATCGCACCGACCCTCCAGCGCTACCTGACCGGCCTGTCACAGACCTGACCCAACCTTTTACCCCTGCCCGTGCGTCTGTCGGGTGACGCGCACCGCGACGGCCGGAAGGGGTGCGGATGGGATCGACGGCGAACGAAGGCCGCGACGGCTACCTCGCCTTCGTGGAGAGCAACCAGCACCGGCTCCTGCGCGCGGCCTACCTGATCTGCGGCAACCGGCACCAGGCCGAGGACCTCCTCCAGGACGCCCTGCTGAAGTTGGCGCTGCGCTGGACCTCCGTCCGTGACGGCGATCCCGCCGCCTACGTTCGGACCATCCTCTACCGGGACGCGGTGTCGTGGTGGCGTCGGCGACGACGGGAGTGGCTCAGCGCCACGCCGCCGGAGCAGGTGGCCCCCGACCGTGACGGCGCGCTGCGGCTGACGCTGCACGACGCGTTGGGGCTGCTGCCGCCCCGACAGCGGGCCGTCCTGGTGCTGCGCTACTACGAGGACCTGACCGAGGTAGCCACGGCGGAGGCGCTCGGGGTGACCGTCGGCACCGTGAAGAGCCAGTGCCACATGGCGCTGCGCCGACTCCGCGAGGTGGCCCCCGATCTCACCGGCGACGGCCCGACCCGCTCCGGCGACCCGACCACCGGCCTGGAGGTGAACAGGTGAACGAGCAGGACCTACGCCACCTCTTCGCCGTCAGTGTGGAGGACGTGCTGCCCAGCAGGCCCGCGACGGCCGGTTGGGACCGGGCGCGACGCACCCGTCGCACCCGTCGCGCGGTAGGCGCGGCCGTCCTGGCCGTGGTGCTGGTCGGCGGCGCCACGGTGGCCGTCCGCCGGCCTTCGCCCAGTCCGCCCCTGAACCACACCGTGGCGCCGACAGTCGTCCCCACCCACGCCGGCCCGGTGCAGCGCCCGCCCGCCGAGCTGACCTTTCCCCCCGATCCGCTGAATCGGCTGACCGGCCCGGCGACCGTGCGACTGTCCAAGCAACCGGTCCAGCGGGCGCTGGCGCTGTTCCAGCCGGTGGACGAGGAGTACCACGCGGACGGGCCGGTTCGGATCCTCGGCGACGACGGCGTCGTCCGCAGTCTCGACGTGGTGACGCTGGCGCCCACTCGGGACGCCGACGGCAACGAGGCGACCGCCGTACAGCCGGGGGTGTTGTCGCCGGATGGCCGCTGGGCGGCCTTCGCGCAGACCAACGAGCTGATCATGATCGACCTCACCACGGCGGGCGTGCGCCGGGTTCCGCTCGCCGGCTACCTGGAGTTGGTGGTGTGGGCGCACGACCGGGTGCTGGTCGGCGGCAGCAACCGGACGTACGCGGTGGAGCGCGACACCGCGGCGGCGGGCACCATCGACGTGTCGGCCGGCAACGTGGTCACCCCCGATCCGGAGGCCGGCCGCGAGGCGGCGCTGATCGAGATGATCGGCCAACGGGGCAGCCTGATGCTGCGCAGCCGGGACGCCAACGACGCAGCGGTCCGCTCCGAGCAACGGATCACCGCCGACGTGCTGCCCCCGCCCTACGCGGTCAACGAGTTCTACGGCCAGGGCTGGCTGCACGGCGGCCGACTGGCGACGGCCGCCAGGATCACCAACAAGGAGATCGACGGCGCCGAGGGGGCGGCCGTGCTGGACTCCCGTACCGGCGCGGTGACCCACCTGCTCGACCTGGGCCGGGACCGCGCCAAGGGCTGCTGCCCGGTGTTGGGCTGGGACAACAAGGGCAACGTGCTGCTCGTCCTGGAGCCGGCAGCCCTGGCCCGCTGGGACCCGGAGACCGGCGAGATCACCGGAGTCATCCGTGATCTGCGCGGCGTGCTGGTGCTGGCCGGCTGAGGGTGTCGAACCCTCAGCCGGTCAGCTACCGGAGACCGGTCAGGCGGCGATGCCGCCGGGCTGGTCACCCTTGACCACGGGTGCCCGGACCAGGTTGCCCCACTCCGTCCACGAGCCGTCGTAGTTGCGCACCTGCGGGTAGCCCAGCAGGTGCCGCAGCACGAACCAGGTGTGGCTGGACCGCTCACCGATCCGGCAGTACGCGATCACGTCGTCGTCCGGGCTCAGCCCGAGCTGGTCGGCGTAGATGGCCTTCAGCTCGTCGGCGGACTTGAACGTGCCGTCCTCGTTCGCCGCGGACTTCCACGGCTTGCTGACCGCGCCCGGGATGTGCCCGCCGCGCAGCGCGCCCTCCTGCGGGTAGTCGGGCATGTGCAGCATCTCGCCCGTGTACTCGCCCGGGGATCGGACGTCGACAAGCGGCCGTCCCACTGCGATGTGCGCCATCACCTGCTCGCGGAACGCCCGCAGCGGCGCGTCGTCGCGCAGCGGCACCGGGTAGTCCGCGCGGGGCCGGGCGGGCTTGTCGCGGGTCACCTCGCGCCCCTCGGCGATCCACTTCTGCCGGCCGCCGTCGAGCAGCCGCACGTCCGCGTGGCCGAAGAGCGAGAACACCCAGAGGGCGTACGCGGCCCACCAGTTGAAGTTGTCGCCGTAGAAGACCACCGTGTCGCCCCGACCGATGCCCTTCGCGGCGCACATCTCGGCGAAGCTCGTCGCATCGAGGTAGTCCCGGGTCACCTGGTCGTTCAGATCGAGGTGCCAGTCGACCTTGACGGCGCCGGGAATGTGACCGGATTCGTAGAGCAGGACGTCCTCGTCGGACTCGACCACGACGAGGCCCTCGTCGCCCAGGTGCTGGGCCAACCACTCGGTGGTGACCAGCCGCTGCGGGTCGGCGTACGCCTGGAGGCGGGGATCAGGATCGTTCGGCACAGACATGATCCCCAAGGTACGCCGCCAGAACGCCCGGTGACCGGCCATCGGGCGTGACGTGGCGTTCACCGGGTTCGGTGCGACGAGCGGGACTGTTCCGAACTGCTCCGCACAGCTCAGGCCGTTCCCGCGTCACCGCTCGCCGTCCAGGCTTGGCGGCAGACCGAGGTGCCCACACGGAACGGCCTCATCACCCAAGGAGACAGCAAAGTGATCAAGAGAGTTGCATCGGGCGTCCTGGCCGTCGCGGCCACGGCAGCGGTCATCGGTACGCCCGGCATCGCCCAGGCGCAGGCCACGAGTCAGGCGGCCGCGGCGACCTCCTGCTACGCGGTCGCGGACGTGCCCTGGTACCGGAGCCCGAGCGTCTACGCCACAGGTCACATCTACTGCAGCCCCTGGGCCGACGCCGAGATCAAGGTAACGATCACCGCCAACGGCGCGAGCAAGGGTTCGACGTCGACGGGCTACGCGGCCCCGCACATCACCGACACGGCGGTCGGCCAGAACTGGACCGGCAACCAGGTGTGGTGCACGGTGGTCTCCGGCACCTACTACGCCAACGGGGGCTCCTACCCCGTCTACGACAGGGCGTGCGAGTCCGCCGGCTTCTAGCCGCGTTCGGGCCTGTGCCGCCACGGGCGAGGGCTGGCGTTCGACGGCGGCGGGTCGGAACGGGGGTCCGCCGGGATCGGGGTCGAACGGCGGGGGTGGGGGGTGAGCGTGGCCCGGGTGGTGCCGCCCGGGCCACGCTCAGGTGCGACGGTGGACGATCCGACCGGCGACCACTGTCACCAGGCAGGCGCCTTCGACGTCGTGCACCGTGAGGTCGGCCCGCCCGTCCGGACGCAGCGTCATTGCCACGGCGGTGGGCAGCACCAGCAGGTCGCTCCGGTCGACGGCGGCCCGCAGCGACGGGTCGGCCAGGTGCTCGGCCAGCACCGCCGTCACCCCGTGCCGCAGCAACGCGTGCACCCGCTCGCGCGGGGTGGGCGCCGTCGGCAGCGGGCCGTCGTGCAGCAGGCCCGGACCCAGCACGCCCTGCCATCGGCGTATCCGCACCCCCGCGTACGTCTCGCTCAGCTCGGCCAGCGGGCCCACCGCCTCGACCCGGCCGCCGCCGACCAGCACAGCCTGGCCCGGCACCTGTTCGCCGTCGGGGGTACGCCGGAGCAGCGGCGCGCTGTGCAGGGTGAGCACGCTCAGTCGGTGATCGGCCCGAGCAGCGGGCGCTTCGCGGTCACCGTGTCACCGGACGACCGACCGGTGAGCCGCCGCCTGATCCAGGGGGCCAGGTGCTGGCCGGCCCAGCGCAGGTCGGACGCGCGCGCGGCGAGCCACGGTGACGGCGCCGGATGCGGCGGGACCATCAGCCACTCCTCGTCGCAGCCCACGCCGAGCGCGTTCAGCACCTGCCCGGCGACCCGCCGGTGCCCGGCCGGGGAGAGGTGCAGCCGGTCGGTGCTCCAGAGCATCGGGTTGAGGAAGGTGTCGTCGGCGTACAGGTCGACCAGGATCGCGCCGTGCCGCTCGGCGGTCTCACCGACCGCCTGGTTGAGCAGCTCCACCCGGGGAGCCACGAGACGTTGACCGGGCAGTCGTGCCATCACGTCCGCGAATCGGAACAGCAGCACGTCCGCGCCGCCCGAGCGCAGCTGCCGGACGACCTCGTCGAAGCGGGATACCAACGTGTCCGGGTCGAAACTGCGCCGCAGCACGTCGTTGCCGCCGGCCGCGAAGCTGATCAGATCGGGCCGCATGGCCACCGCGGAGGGCACCTGCTCGGCCACCACGCTGGGGAAGAGCCGCCCCCGGATGGCCAGGTTCGCGTACCGGAAGTCGAGGCCCGCCTCGGCTGCCAGGCGGGTCGCCACCAGATCCGCCCAGCCCCGGTAGGTGCCGTCCGGGTACGCGTCGTCCATACCCTCGGTGAAGCTGTCCCCGACCGCGACAAAACTGCGCCAGCGCACCCCGCGTCCCCCTCACCCGTTGCCTGCGGCGACCAGTCTTCCACCGCAGGCACGGCCGACGGTGCCCCGACCGACCGACGTGGCGGAGGTCATGCGGCACGGGACCGACTCGGCCCGCCCTCCCTCGATCGAGCTTCCATGATCGACACGAGTTCGCCGAAATTGCGGTATCCGAGACGAGTTGATACCGCGACATCGGTGAACTCGTGTGGATCACCGCGGCATCAGTCGTCTATCCGGCTGGTGGCGGAGTGTCGTGGCTCGCATTCAGGCCCCACAATGGGGTCCGGTCACCGGACCGTGCCGTGGGGAGGGCCCAGTTGAGTCAGGCAAGCGAGCCGAGCCCCGCCGGGCCGGCCCCGGCGGCATCCACGTCGCCGCGCAACCCACGGACCCGTCAGATCCGGCTCGTGGGTCTCGTCGTCGCGCTGGCCGTCCTGGCCGCCGCCCTGGTCCCGATCGTCCTCGCGATGGGTCCGCCGACCAGAGACGAGTTGCTGGAAGACGCCCATCTCAAGGGAAAGCAGCAGCTCGTCATCGGCGTCAAGGACGACCAGCCGGGCATCTCGCTGAAGCTGCCGAACAACACCTGGAAGGGCTTCGACGTCGACATCGCGTACATGATCGCGGGGTACCTCGGGTTCGACCACTCCCAGGTGCGGTTCCTGCCGATCGAGAGCGAGGACCGAGCCCGCCGGCAGGCCCGGGACAATGACGGCTTCGTCACCGTCGACCTGGTCATCGCCTCGTACAGCATCAACGCGAAGCGTGAGGAGGAAGGCGCGGTCTTCTCCGCGTCGTACCTGCACACCGAGCAGTCGGTGGTGACCTTGGAGAGCTTCAAGGACCAGGTGAGCAGCCTGGAGGATCTGGCCGGACGGACGGTCTGCTCGCTCACCACCTCGACGTCGATCCAGCGGCTCGCTGAGGCCGGCGCGAAGCCGGTGGGCCGCAACCGGATCAGCGAGTGCTTCCAGGAGATGTACGACGGCAAGGTGGAGGCGGTCACCACCGACGCGGCGATCCTCGCCGGCTTCGTCACCGGGGACCGGGCGGGTGCCGACGGTCAACGCTTCCCGGTCACGCTGAAGAACGTGAAGCCACTCAAGCACTGGGACATCGGCTCGTCCCCGCGGGAGCGGTGGGGTGTCAACACCGGCCCCAACAAGGCGCTGCGCGACCTGGTCGACCTCGCGCTCTACGAGTCGGCCATGGACGAGAACAACTCGACCTGGGAGAACGCGTACAACGCCAACCTCCGTTGGCAGCAGGAGTACAACCTCCCGCAGCCGGTCGCGGAGCAGCAGCAACCCGATCCGAGGAAGGTGGAGGTGCGACAGTGGCCGTGGGAGAGGATCGCGCTGCCACCTCCGGCGTACCCCGGATCACCACCATCTCCGACAAGGCCGTCCGCCCGCGCCGGATGGCGGGGGCGCGGCAGGCGCAGCAGTGGCTGCTGACCCTCCTACCCACCTTCCCCGTCCTGCTCCTGGTGCTGCGACTGTGGCAGCTCAGTCAACAGGACATGTCCACGATGCTGCTGCTGGTCCAGTACGTCAGCCCACTCGGCCTGCTCAGCGCCCTGCTGATCGCCCTGGTGTGGGCGTTCCCCGTGGTCGTGCTCACCTTCGGCGTCCTCGGTCGGCTGCTCAGGCTCAGTGCTCCGGACCGGTTCGACCCGGAACGGTCCCTCCTGGCCTCGGGGACAGCACGCACCCCGGGCTGGGTGATCACCGCGGCCGTCGCGTTGGGGGCGCTCACCTGGCAGCTCCGCTTCCTGCCGTCGCTGCTGATGCTCGGCCTCTGGCTGCTGGCGCTTCGCACCCGCTACCTGCACCCCGACCAACCGACCCGGATCCTGGTGGTCAGCGTGGCCCTGCCGTTGGCCGCGGCGGTCCTTGCGTACACCGTGCTGGGCCCTGCCATCTGGGCGGCGTACCAGAATGACGAGCTCGCCACCGCCGCGTTGCTGGCGGTGCCGCCCGCCGCCACCCTGCTGCTCACCGGCCCGATCCCCGGCTGGATCGCCCCGACGCTTACCCACGGCCTGGCGTTCACTGTCGCCGCCGTGCTTCCGGTGGTGATGGGCGCGGTCTTCCTCCGGGTGCCGCTGCTGCCCACCGCCGCCGTTGAGGTGGTCCCGAAGGAATCGACCGCGACGGCCCCGGAGGCCTCCACCTCGCCATCCCCGGGCGGCACGGCCGCGCGCCCGTCGGAAGACACGGCCCCGGCCGGTCCGAGGAACGGCGGCGCGGCAAACCCCGACGGCCCCCCGTCGGCCGCCGACGGCCGGCAGGTGGTGCTCGGCGCGCTCATCGCGGTGACCGACACGTCGACGATCGTGCTGGACCGGACCGCCACCGTACGGTTCCTGCCCAACGGGTGGGTCGAGTCGCAGGTCCTCTGCCCGCAGCCGGCGGCGGTTCCGTACAGCCTGGTGTCGGTGCGTGGCTGGCCGGTGGAGGAGACCGCGCTGAACTGGATGATGCCCCGGCGGCCGGTGGTCGACCCGGACGTCCGCTGCGAAGGCCGCCTTCCCGGCGTCAGGTGACTCCAGCGGCAACCTGCCGTCGGGCGGCAGAATTGGATCGTCGGGTCGGGACTCGCGGTACTAATCTGCGCGAATGCTGCTACGCATGTCGACCCTGTTGCTGCGGACCCTGCGCGAGGATCCGGCCGACGCGGAGGTGCCGAGCCATCGGCTGCTGCTGCGCGCCGGTTACATCCGTCGCGCCGCACCGGGCGGCTACACGTGGCTGCCGCTGGGCAAGCTGGTGCTGGACCGGATCACCGAGGTGGTACGCGCCGAGCTGATCGCGATCGGCGACCAGGAGGTGCACTTCCCGGCGCTGCTGCCCGCCGAGCCGTACCGGACCAGTGGCCGGTGGACGGAGTACGGCGACCTCCTCTTCACCCTCGCCGACCGGCGCGGCGCGGAGCACCTGCTGGCGCCCACCCACGAGGAGATGGCGGCGCTGCTGGTCAAGGACCTGTTCACCTCGTACCGGGATTTTCCGGTGACGCTGTTCCAGGTGCAGACGAAGTTCCGCGACGAGGCGCGACCCCGGGCCGGCCTGCTGCGCGGCCGCGAGTTCCTGATGAAGGACGCGTACTCGTTCGACCTGGACGAGGCGGGGCTGCGTGACGCGTACGCCCGGCACCGGGCGGCGTACCAACGGATCTTCGACCGGCTGGGCCTGGACCACACGGTGGTGCACGCGATGTCCGGTGCGATGGGCGGCTCGGCGTCGGAGGAGTTCCTGGCCGCGACCCCGGTCGGGGAGGACACGTACGTCGGTTGCACCGCCTGTGACTACGCGGCCAACACCGAGGCCGTCGTCACCCGGGCACCCGCCGCCGGCGACCCCACCACCGCGCCTGCGGCCGAGGTGCACGAGACGCCGGAGACCGCGACGATCGCCGGTCTGGTCGAGGTGGCGAACGCCCGCCGCCTCGGTGAACGGGACGACTGGACCGCCGCCGACACCCTGAAGAACGTGGTGTTTACCGTTCGTCAGCCGGGCGCCGAGCGGGCCGAACTCCTTGTGATCGGGCTGCCCGGTGACCGGGAGGTCGACCTGAAGCGCCTCGGTGCCGCGTTGGAGCCGGCCCAGGTGGCCGTCTTCGACGAGTGGGCCGAGCATCCGGAGCTGGTGCGCGGGTACATCGGGCCGCAGGTGCTCGGCAAGCTGGGCATCCGCTACCTCGTCGATCCCCGGGTGGTGACCGGCTCGGCGTGGCTGACCGGGGCGAACGAGCCGGGTCGGCACGCGACGGGAGTGGTCTGCGGACGGGACTTCACGCCCGACGGCACGGTGGAGGCGGCCGAGGTGCGCGCCGGCGACAGGTGCCCCGCCTGCGGTGACGGCGAGCTGACCATCCGGCGGGGCATCGAGATCGGGCACATCTTCCAGCTCGGTCGCCGGTACACCGACGCGTTCGCTGTCGACGTGCTCGGGCCGGCCGGCAAGCCGGTCCGGCCCACCATGGGTTGCTACGGCATCGGGATCTCCCGGGCTGTCGCGGCCATCGCCGAGCAGCACCACGACGACCGGGGACTCGTCTGGCCGGCGGCGGTCGCGCCGTGCGACGTACACCTGGTGGTCGCCGGCAAGGGTCCGCAGCTCCACGCGGCGCTGGACCTCGGCGGACGCCTGGCCGCCGCCGGTCTGCGGGTGCTCGTCGACGACCGGACGCACGTCTCGGCCGGGGTGAAGTTCACCGACGCGGAGCTGATCGGCATCCCGCGCACCGTCGTGGTCGGCCGCCGACTGGCCGACGGGTACGTGGAGTTGCGCGAGCGGGCCGGCGACGAGCGCGCGGAGCTGCCGGTGGACGCCGTGGTGGAGCGGATTGTCGACGAGGCACGCCGGGAGCGTGGGAACCTGGTGTAGCCGCCGCGTCACTGGGTAGTGCAGTCGGATCGGGTGATACGTCTTCGGAGGATCTCATGACCGGTTACCGGGTCAGCGACGTGATGACCAAGCAGGTGGTGTACCTGTCGGCCGAGACCACCCTGGACGAGGCGGCCAGGGTGATGAAGGAGGCGGACATCGGCGACGTGGTGGTCACCGACGGCGCCACCCTCGCCGGCATGCTCACCGACCGGGACATCGTGGTGCGGGCGGTGGCCGAGAACAGCTCACCGGCGTCCACCACCATCGGCTCGATCGTCACCCGCGAGGTGGTCATGATCGAACAGCACTGCACGGCGGGTGAGGCCGCGGCGCTCATGCGGGACCGGGGCATCCGCCGGGTGCTGGTCTGCGACAGCGACCGCAAGCTGGTGGGGATCGTCTCGCTCGGCGACCTGGCCATGCAGCTCGACCCGACCAGCGCGTTGAGCGAGATCAGCGAACAGTCGCCGACGGTCTAGGAACGGCCGGCGGTAGCCTCGACTCATGGCTGACATGCCGGCCCGACTGGCCGAGATCGTCGACGAGTTCGCTGCCGCGCCACGCGACCTGGTGCTGGAGATGCTGCTGGAGTACGCCGACGTCATCCCGCCGCTGCCCGCCGACGCTGCCGGGCACGAGGGCATGGAGCAGGTGCCCGAGTGCCAGACCGCGTTCTTCCTGCGCGCCCAGGTGGCAACGGACGGGACCGTCGAGACTCTCTTCGACTGCCCGCCGGAGGCGCCCACCACCCGGGCGTTCGCCGGGATCCTCGCCGAGGGTCTGGCCGGCGCGAGCGCCGAGGAGGTGCTGGCCGTGCCGGACGACCTCTACCAGCGGATGGGCCTGGCCCAGGCGATCAGCCCGCTGCGGGTACGCGGCGGCACGGCGATCCTGGGCCGGCTCAAGCGGCAGGTCCGGGAACAACTCGACTGAGCGGGCAGTTGCCACCGATCATGGAGATCGAGATCTACGCCGACGTCGTCTGCCCGTGGTGCTACCTCGGCAAGCGACGACTGGACGAGGCAATCGCCCGCTACGACGGCGAGGTGACCGTCCGGTACCGGCCGTTCCAGCTCGACCCGTCGCCGGTGCCGGCGCCCCGCCCGGTCATCGACGCGCTGGCGGAGAAGTTCGGCGGGCCGGAGCGCGCCCGGCAGATGGTCGCGCGGGTGGTTCAGGCAGCGGCGGGCGACGGGCTTCGGCTGGACTACGACAGCGCGGTGGCCGCGAACACCTTCGACGCACACCGCCTGGTCGCCTACGCCACCGAGCACGGTAGGGCGGCCGAGATGGTGGAGGCGCTGTATCAGGCGCACTTCACCGAGGGCGTCGACCTGGGCTCGCGGGAGGCGCTGGCCACCGTTGCCGGCGGGATCGGTCTGGACGCCGCCGACGCCCGTCGGTTCCTCGACTCCGATGAGCGGACCGCCGAACTCGCCGCCGAGTTGGCCGCCGCCCGCGACCTGGGTATCACTGGCGTCCCGACGTTCGTGCTGGCCGGAAAGTACGCGGTCAGCGGCGCCCAGGAGACGGAGACCCTCGTCGCCGCGCTGGCCGAGGTCGAGCAGCGGGAGGCCGCAGCACGCTGAGCATCGACCACAGCGATGTTTCACGTGCAACGGTATCGATGTCGGTGCCTGGTCAGGCCGGCCTGGCCAGGCCCTCCACCACCTGCGCGCCCGGCAGCGCGCCCAACGCCGGCCCCGGCAGCGCGATCTTGCTGTGCCGTACGCCCGACCCGATGATCACGTGCGGGGTGGCGATCACCCGCGCATCCACGAGGATCGGCCACTGGGCCGGCAGTCCGATCGGGGTGATGCCGCCGTACTCCATGCCTGTCAACTCGACCGCGTCGTCCATCGGGGCGAAGCTCGCCTTACGCACGTCCAGCGCCCGCCGAGCCACGCCGTTCACGTCGGCCCGGGTGGTGGCCAACACGATGCAGGCCGCATAGCGGACCACACCCTCGCGCTTCCCGGCCACCACGACACAGTTGGCCGACACGTCCAGCCCCACCTCGTACGCCGCGCAGAACGCCGCCGTGTCGGCGAGGTCGGCGTCGATCGGCGCGACCAGCACGTCGTCGACGTCCACCGGCGCGTCGGCAGGCCACTGGGCGATCGCCTCCGCCACCGGCGCGGCGAGCAGATCGAGGCGGGCTCGGGCCGGTTCGGTCTTCAACGTTCCCATCACGGGTGCGATCCTCGCACCCGCGCCGCCGGATCGCCCGCCGACTCCCGGGCCGTCTCGTGACACCACCTCCACGTCGCGCCTCAACTGCCGGCGAGGAAAGCGTTGTCGGAAAGGAAGGAACGGTCGCGGGCGGCAGCCAGTTCCTCCTCGCGCCGGGCCCGGGCCCGCTGAAGTTCCAGATCCTCAAGCGCGTGCCGGACGCCCAGCCGGATCACGCCGTAGAGGAAGACGAAACCGAAGACGTAGAGGATCACCGTGGTGACGACAACGAACATGGCGTCACCGTAAGACGAACGTGAACCGACATCCCTCTCATCTCCGCGTGGTTCCCCCGTACGTGTCCGCGAGATGGTCGGCCCAGGTCCGCGTCCCGCGCGGCAGCGCCTCGGTGACCAGCCCACCGGCGCGCAGCTCGCGCCCGAGCCGGCCGGGAATCCGTACCGGCAGCAGCGGCCGGCGTGACCCCCGCGCCTCCCGCCAGGCACGGACCGCCTCGTCGAAGCGGAGCACCTGCGGCCCACCGAACTCCTCGATGCCACCGAGCGGGCCGGCGGCCAGCCGGGCCGCGAGCCGGGCGGCCACCTCGGCGGGGTCGACCGGCTGGGCGAGCACCGCCCGGTCACCGAGCACCGGCCCAAGCCGCGCGCTTCTCGTCAACAGCTCGTCGAGGAACTGGGGGAACTGGGTGGCGCGCAGCACCGACCACGGCACCGGACCGGCCGCGACCACCTGCTCGGCCGCCAGCTTGTGCCTGTAGTACGGGATCGGCACCCGGTCCACCCCGACGATCGAGACGTAGACCAGGTGCGGGACGCCGGCCGCGGCGGCGGCCACCACCAGCCGGCGGGTGCCCAGCACGTCCACCTGGTGGGTACGCCCCCGGGGCGAGGACGCCAGGTGCAGCACCGCGTCCACCCTGGTCACCGCCTCGGCCAGCCCGTCCCCGGTGGCCAGGTCGACCACTACCCACTCCGCGTCCGAGCCGGCACGCGGCCGACGGCTGCTGGCCCGCACACTCATCCCGTCGTCGCGCAGCCGCGCCAGCACGTCGCTCCCCAGACGACCACCAGCCCCGGTGACCAGAACCCTCATCGTCCCCTCCTCCTCCGCGGACCCGTCGTGCTGATGACGGCCGCGCGACGGCACACGTGACGGCTCACCCCGAGCGGATCAGGTCCAGCACCGTCAGCAGCGCGAAGAACGCGATCACGATCTCGTTGACGATCCAGGAGTGCCCCTCGGCCCACTCCCGCATCCGGGCCAGCACCCGCGCCGCCTTCTGCCCGAGCAGCACCAACGCCAGCAACGGCACCGCGAGCAGGAGCACGGTGAGCAGCACGAACGGCACCAGGTGCCACCAGGGGAGATCGTGTCGGGCCACTGTCGCGCCCACCGTCGCCATGGTGAGGTCGTCGGTGGGTGTCACCACGAAGAGGAGCGCCCCCGTCCGCGCGGCCCAACGCGGATCGGCGTGGCTGACGCTGCCCAGCCAGCGCGGCGGCCCGGACCGGTTGCGGCGCAGCCAGACCACCAGGGCCAGACTCACCAGCAGCGCGAGCACCACCAGGTCGATGGCCGGGCCACGATCGATCCTGCTGGCGGCCTCGCTGGCGTCGGTCGCCAGCCCGCCCAGCAGCCGGGTCAGCAACCAGCTCACAGTCACCCCGGCGGCGACGACCAGGCCGGCGCCGGCGAGGAAACCCAGCGACGCGGCCCGGGGTCGGTCGGACGACGCGAGGAAGACCGCCACGACCAGTTGGGTCCCGGCGACCATCACCACGGCCAGCGGCAGGACGGTCAGGAAGTTCATCGCCTGCCATCCTCGCGCCCACCCGGTACGGGCACGTCGAATCCTCGGCGGATCACCCGCCCGGCCGTGGGGTCCCGTTCACCACCACCCGACCGGCCAGCAGCGCGCCGACAAGTGCCAGACCGGCCGCCACCACCAGGGTCGCCACGTAGCTGGCGGGGCCGGGCGCGCTTCCGGCGGCCAGGACGGCACCGGTGAGCGCCAGCACGGTCGCCGCGAAGAGCGAGTCGCCCAGTTGCAGCGACGAGCTGTTGCGGCCCTGCTCGCCCGGCGCCGACAGTTCCAGGGTGAGCACCGACAACGACGGGTACAGCAGTCCCATGCCGAGCCCGGCCACCGCCCAGCCCAACACGGCGACGGCCACCGGCAGCTCGGGTCGTACGACAAGCGCCACCGTCGCGGTGCCGGCCGTTATGCAGCACAGTCCGACGCGGGGCAGAGTGGCTCGGGAGGCCGGCTGGGAAAAACGGCCCTGCATCCAGGAGCCCACCGACCAGGCCAACGCGCCCACCGTGAGGACGAGCCCGGCGGCGGTCGGCGACAGTCCCCGCTCCCGGGAGAGCATCAACGGGATGACCACCTCCGCGCCGACGAACGCCGCCGACGCCAGACCGCGCAGACCGACAACTGTGGGCAGCCCACGGGCCGCCCGCAGAAACCCCTGTGGCAGCAGTCGCGGCGCGCAGACCAGCAGACCGGCCAGGGCGGCCGCGATCACCGCCGGGGCCGCCGCGCCGCGCTGCTGTCCCCCGATGTGCAGCAGTGCGGCGCTCACGCCCGCCCCACAGGCCCAGCCGATGCGGGCCACCGCGCCGGCCGGCGGCCGGGTCGGCACCGTCCGGTCGAGCGACCGCAGGCCCGGATGGATCAGCAACACCGCCGGGACGGCCACCGCCGGCACCACGAGAAAGACCCACCGCCAGCCCAGGTATTCGACAATCAGACCGGCGAGCGCCGGCCCGACCAGCGACGGTACGACCCACGCGGCCGCGAACGCGGCGAAGATCCGGCGATGCAACTCCTCCGGGTACGCCTGCCCGACGATCACGTAGAGCGCCACCGACAGCAGCCCGGAGCCGAACCCCTGCACGACCCGTCCGACCACCAGCGCGGTCATCACCGGCGCGGTCCCGGCGATCAGCAGCCCGGCCACGAACCACCCGACGCCGTGCCACATCGGTCCTCGGGGCCCCCGTGCGTCGCACCAGATCCCCGAAACGACCATGGCCAGCACACCGGCGGCGAACGGGCCACCGAACGCGATCCCGTACAGCGCCAACCCGTCCAGGCTGCGGGCGACCGTCGGCATGGCGGTGCCGACCGCCAACGCCTCGAACGCCAGCAGCGACACCAGGGCGACGCTGCCCACAGTCATCGCCCGCAGCCGGGGTACGAACAGCCCCGCGGGGGCCGGAACGGGGGTCGCGGTTCGGCTCGACATGCACCGAGCCTGCGACCTCAACCCGGATTCATGTCAACAGGTGGTGACCCGGCTCTCCTCACGCTTCCTGGAGCGCCTCGCCGACGCCGCGTACCAGTCCCGACAGGTGCTGGTCCGCCAGGACGTGCCCGGCGGTGATCACCAAAGCGAGCGGCCACTCGATCACCTGCAACGCGGCCAGCACGCCGAGCCCGGCGTAGTAGGCGATCTTGTCCGGTGGTGGCACCGCCACCTCGCCCAGCATCGGCAGCTCGAACCGCCGGCGATACATCCGCACGTTCTCGTGTGCGCCGTTGAGATGTCGCGTCAAACTGCTCATTCCGGCCTCCCCGTGTCCGGTGATGGTCGTCGGTTTCCACCGCCCACCCCGTCCATGCGCGGTCGACCCCGCAAAGTTCCGGCGCTCCAAGGGGCATAACGGACGTCAGGTCGGGAAGCCAGGCCGCCGGACGTGAAGCGGTGGGAGGACGAGATGACCGACGGCACCAGCAGCGACAACGGGACGTCGGGTCGGCGTCCGTCCGGCCGTACGCCTCGATGACGGCGGCGGGTCGCGTCGCCGGCCGCCTCCTGCCGTCCATCGGCGTGCCGCACCTGGTCGGGGAGGCGTCCAGGACCGTCGGGTCCGCGGCGACCCGACTGGCCCGGACGGCCGGGCTGACCCGGCGTCGCGTCTGGTCGCGCCCCGGCCGACACCACATCGAGGTGCACGGCGTCTGTCAGGACGGCGGCGACCGGTTGGCCCGGCAGGTGGAGACCGCGTTGGAGCGGGTGCCCGGGGTGGCCTGGGCCCGGGTGAACGCCCCGTCCGGGCGGGTGGTGGTGGCCGTGCAGGCCCCCGAGCCGAGACTGCGGGACCTCATCGCCACTATCGACCGGATCGAGCGGACCTGCGACCACGAGCCGGACCCGGAGATCCCGCCCCCACACCCGCCGGAGGAGGGGCCGCGCACCCCGCGCACCCTGGGCGCGCTCGCCTCGGACGCGTTGGGCCTGACCATCTCGGCGGCCACCCGACTCCTGCCGTTCGCGCCGCTGCCCGGCGAGGTCGCCGGCCTGCTGGCCGCCGCGGACCTGCAACCGAAGCTGCACGCGTTCGTGGGCCGGCGGCTGCGCTCCGACCCCCGCGCCGACGTCATCTTTCCGCTGGCCGAGGCGGTGGTGCAGGGTCTGACCGGCCGTTGGACGGGGATCGTTCTCGACGGTGCCCAACGGATGGTGCAGTGGAGCGAGGCGCGGGCCCAACTCACCGCGTGGGAGAAGGCCGAGCCACGGCTGACAGGTGACCCGGAGCGCGCCACCGCCCGGTGGCCGGCGGTCGACCGTCCCCGCCCGAAGCCGGACGGCCCGGTCGAGCGCTACATCAACCGGATGTTGGCCGCCGGCACGGCGGCCGCGGCGGCCGCGACGCCGTTCGCCGGGCGCAAGCGAGCGGCCGCGCTGGGCCTGTCCGCGCTGCCCAAGGCCCCGGGCAGCGGACGGGAGGGGTACGCGGCACAGCTCGGCCGGGTCCTCGCCCGGCGCGGGGTGATCGCGATGGACCGTGGCGTGCTGCGGGAGTTGGACCGGATCGACACGCTGGTGCTGGACGCCGCGGTGCTCGGCTCGGAGCGGGGCGTCCTCGCCGACCTGGCCCCGGCGTCCGAGGTGGACATCGACGAGGTGGCGGACCGGGCGTTCGCGCTGTTCGATCCGACCGACCCGACCGGTTCGCGGGAGCGGGACGGCTGGCGGCTGGCATCCCTGGACCAACTCCCGGCGGGCGATCCCGGTGACGTGCCCGACGGCGAGCGGCTGCGCGCGGCGGGCGGGCAGTTGCTCGGGCTCACCCACTCCGGTCGACTCGCGGCGCTGCTGCGGGTCGAACCCGAGCCCGCGCCTGGTGTCGACGGACTACCGGCCGCCGCCCGGCACGCCGGCCTGAAGCTGATCGTGGCCGGCGGCGACGAGCAGCGGTACGGCTTCGCCGACGCGCAACTGCCCGGCGGGGATCGCCTGGCCGACTCCGTGCGAGCGTTGCAGCGCGACGGAGCGGTGGTGATGCTGGTCTCCGGGGACCGGGCGGCGCTCGGCGCGTCCGACTGCGGGCTGGGGATGTCCGCTCCGGACGAGCTGCCCCCGTGGGGTGCGCACCTGCTGGTCGGCACCGACCTGCGGGTGGTGGCCCTGGTCGTCGAGGCGACCGGGGCGGCCCGGCGGATGACGCAGCAGAACATCAAGCTCGCCATGGCGGGCACCGGACTCGGGGCGCTTGGCGCGTTCACCGCCCCACCGACCCAGCTGCCACACCGATCGCTCGTCGCGGTCAACGGCGCGGCAGGGTTGGCCTTCGCCAACGGGGTCTGGCAGGCCCGCCGGCTGCCCGACCGGTCGGACACTCCGGCACCGGTGGCGACCGCCTGGCACCTGATGCCGGTCCGGACCGTGCTCGACCGCCTGGGCACCACACCGGACGGGCTGGCCAGCGAGGAGGCGCACCGCCGACACGACGGCCAGGGGACGGGCGGCGGCGACACACCCGCCGGTGGCGGCCTGCTGCGGGCGTTCCTGGACGAGCTGTCCAACCCGCTCACCCCCGTACTGGCCGCCGGGGCGGTGCTCTCCGCGTCGTTCGGCTCACTTGTCGACGCCGCGTTGGTGGGCAGCGTCGTCGGCGGGTCGGCCCTGATCGGAGCGGTGCACGAACGCAACACCGAACGGTCGCTGGCGGAGCTGCTGTCCCGTTCGGCGGTGACCGCGCGGGTCCGCCGCGACGGCGCCGAGCGGGTCGTCGCGGCGGAGGACCTCGTCCTCGGAGACGTCATCACCCTCGAACCGGGAGACTCGGTACCGGCGGACTGCCGGGTGCTCGAAGCGGTCGGTCTGGAGGCGGACGAGTCGTCGCTGACCGGCGAGTCGCTGCCGGTCGCCAAGAGCAACCGGGCTGTCGTCGCCGCGGCCATCGCCGACCGACACTCCATGCTGTACGAGGGCACCACAGTCGCCGCCGGCCACGGAACCGCAGTGGTGGTGGCGACCGGCGTCGACACCGAGTCCGGGCGCAGCCTGGCGCTGGTGAAGCAGGCGCCCCCGACCAGCGGGGTGGAGGCCCGGCTCGGCTCGTTGACAAGCGCCGCCATCCCGTTGGCCGCCGGTTCGGCGATAGCCGTGGCCGGCGCGGGGCTGCTGCGGGGCGTACCGCTGGCCGAGACGGCGGCGACCGCCGCGAACCTCGCCGTGGCGTCGGTGCCCGAGGGACTGCCGTTTCTCGTCAGCGCCGCGCAGCTGGCCGCCGCTCGGCGGCTGGCCGAGCACGGCGCGTTGGTCCGCAACCCGCGCACCATCGAGGCGTTGGGCCGGGTCGACGTGCTCTGCTTCGACAAGACCGGCACCCTCACCGAGGGCCAGTTGCTGCTCGCCGGGGTCGGCGACGGGGTCGGCGACCGGTACGCCCCGGTGGACCGGCTCGACGACCGGCTCCGGTTGACCCTCGCCACGGCCCTGCGGGCCACCCCCGCCGCGGCCAAGCCGGAGGATCTGGCGTTGCAGACCGACCGGGCGGTCCGGCGGGGCGCCGCCACGGCTCAGGTGGTGGAGCAGACCGGCGCCGCCGGCTGGCGGGCGGCCGGCGGGCTGCCGTTCGAGCCGTCCCGCGGCTACCACGCGAGCATCGGCGAGACCGAGGGTCGCCTGCTGCTGAGCGTCAAGGGCGCTCCGGAGACGGTGTTGCCGCGTTGCGCGACGCGGCGTACCGACGGTCGGCAGGAGCCGCTGGACGACGCCGGCCGCGCGGAGCTGCAACGCCTGCTGGCCGACCGGGCCGGGGCGGGGCACCGGATCCTGGCCGTCGCGGAGTGCCAGGTGGACGCCGCGCAGGTCACCGACGCGGACGTCCGGGGGCTGACCTTCGTGGGGTTCCTGGCTCTCGCGGACGGGGTCCGGGAGAGCGCAGCTCCGGCGGTACGCCGGATCCGGCAGGCAGGCGTCCACACCATCATGATCACCGGTGACCACCCGGCCACCGCCGAGGCCATCGCCGCCACCATCAGCGAGCACGACGAGCAGCGGGTGGTCACCGCCACCGAACTCGACAAGTTGGACGACGACGCGCTCGCCGAGCGGCTGGCCCACACCGACGTGGTGGCCCGCTGCACCCCGGCGCACAAGGTGCGGATCATCCAGGCGTTGCAGAAGTGCGGGCGCACGGTGGCGATGACCGGCGACGGCGCCAACGACGCCCCGGCGATCCGGCTGGCCGACGTCGGCATCGCCCTGGGCCAACGCGGCACCCCGGCGGCCCGGGCCGCAGCCGACTTGGTGGTCACCGACGACCGGTTGGAGACCATCATCGCCACCCTGGTCGAGGGTCGCGCGATGTGGTCGTCGGTACGCCACGCGCTGAGCATCCTCGTCGGCGGCAACCTGGGCGAGATCGCGTTCAGCGTGCTCACCGCCGCGGTGACCGGCCGTTCCGCCCTCACCGGCCGGCAACTGCTGCTCGTCAACCTGCTCACCGACCTGGCGCCCGCGTTGGCCATCGCCGTCCGCCCACCCGCCTCGGACCGCACCGACGGGCTGCTCCTGGAGGGCCCCGACCAATCGCTCGGCGAGACCCTCACCAGGGAGATCGGGCTCCGCGCGGCGTCCACCACGCTGGGCGCGACAGTCGGCTGGACGTTGGCCCGGTACACCGGACGCCAGCGCCGGGCCGGAACGGTCGCCCTCGTCTCGCTCGTCGGCACCCAGCTCGGCCAGACCATCCTGGCAGGCGGCACCAGTCCGGCCGTGCTGGCGTCCACGGCGGCGTCGCTGGGAGTGCTGGTCGTGGTGGTGCAGACGCCGGGGGTGAGTCAGTTCTTCGGTTGCACACCGCTCGGCCCGGTGGGCTGGACCATCGGCGCCGGTTCGGCGCTCGGTGCCACCTTCGCCAACGGCGCGCTCACCAGACTGGTGGAGCACCTCCCGTCGGCGCGACCAGACCTCGCGCAGCCCAGTCCCGAGGAGACCGCCCCTCCCGCGGCTGAGGCTTGAGCGGGACCGGCTGGGGTACCGGAGCCGGGGGGAGGTGCACATGACGGCCGAGCATCCACAGGTGACGTTCATCGGCACCGCGACGACACTGTTGCGGATCGGCGGATTCACCCTGCTGACCGATCCCAACTTCCTGCATCGCGGCCAGCGGGCGTACCTCGGAAAGGGTCTGTGGTCGCGTCGGCGCACGGACCCGGCGCTGCGGATCGCCCAGCTTCCCCACCTGGACGCCGTGGTCCTGTCCCACCTGCACGGCGATCACTTCGACCGGGTGGCCCGCCGGGAGTTGGACCGGGAACTGCCCATCGTCACGACACCCGCCGCCGAACGCAAACTGCGCCGCAGGGGCTTCCGCGCCGCCGAGGGCCTGCCGACCTGGTCGTCGCGAGAGCTGCACCGCGACGGTACGACAGTGCGCCTGACCTCGATGCCCGGTAAGCACGGCCCCGGCGCGCTGGATCGGCTGCTGCCCGACGTGATGGGCACGATGATCGACGTGGAACGCGGCGGGCGGCGCGAGTTCCGGCTGTACGTCACCGGCGACACGCTCAACCGGCCGCTGCTCATCGACATCCCCGAGCGCTACCCGGACATCGACGCGATGCTGATCCACCTCGGCGGCACCAAGATCGCCGGAATTCTGGTCACCATGGACGCTCGGCAGGGCGCCGACCTGGTGGAGCTCATCCGCCCGAAGCTGACGGTGCCGATCCACTACGACGACTACCCGGTCTTCCGCTCCCCGCTGGCGCACTTCGTCGACGAGGCCCGCCGACGCGGCTGGGTTCGGCAGGTACGCACCATCGTCCGGGGCGAGACCGCGCCCCTCACGCCGCCAGTCTGAAACGGCCGGCCGAGGGTGGTGGAGGTACCGGCGGCCCTGAGCCAGCTCACCGACGCTCGCGGAACGGATCCCGCGGCGGCCCCGGTTCCGCCCAGCAGAGGCCGCCACGAAACTCCACCCCCGGAATGCCGTCGGTGATCCGGCCGAGGTCCACCCCACCCGCCAGCGAGGTGGGGAGATCGGCCCGCAACTCCTCGGCGGCCGTTGCCAGGTCGTCCTCCTCGGTGGACCAGTCGATGTCGGCCGCGCGCAGGTCGGCGACGGCGTGAGCGGTGACGGCCGCGGGATCGGTGACGAGCACCTCCACCCGGCAGTAGATCTGCATGACGACAGGCGTCGGACTCTGCTCCATTCCGGAGATCCTGTCGGGGTGGCGCACACACCGAAAGAGGTTTTCGACAGTCGCTGCCGCCGCACCAGTTCGGCCATATCGACCAGGTCACCGCCGAATGGCCGCCGACAGTAGGATCTCCATGTTTTGATCTGCAACGGGGAGGAAGACCCACATGCGACGCAAGATTCCGGCTGGCGTTCTGCTGGCGCTGGCCCTACTGGTTCCGGCGGCACCGGCGATGGCGCAAGCCGAGTCGCCCGGGTTGGACGCGGCCTGCCAGACGATTGAGCGCAAGGTCTACAAGGACATCCGCGAGCTCATCACCATCGACCTGGACACCGCCACCGACACCCAGGTGCGACTGTTGGCCAACCAGATCATGAGCGCGGCAAAGGCCGATTCCCTGCCCGTTCTGCCGGACGCGATCCAGAAGCAGCTGGACGGCAGCGCCGCTGATCTCCGCGCATTCCTGAAGAAGGGCGTACAGGATGCTTGGTCAGTTGCGCTGCGGATCACGGTGGTCCGGACGTTGACGGACGCCGGCACCAACGTAAAGGCGGCCGCGCAGAAGGTGCTGGACCAGTCGTCCGTTGACGTCTATCTGGCGTACCTGAACAACGGCCTGTACGAGGCGCGTGCGCTCGACTGCGCGTCCCAGCCCACCGCGACCCCGACGGCTCAGCCCACGCAGACGCCGAGCGCGACGCCGAGCGCCACGACGACAGTCGTGCCGACCGCTGCCTCCTCCACCAGCCCGGGCGCCGCTGCCGGTGAGGGTGGCGGCCTTCCCCTGACCGGTGCCGACACGGCGACCGTGGCCGGCGTCGGCGGTGCGCTGTTGCTCCTCGGCGGCGCGGGCTACCTGATCGGACGCCGACGTCGCGCACGCTTCGTGGCATAGCTCACTCAACGCGCCCGGCTCGACGCCTCGTCGGGCCGGGCGCTTGCGTGGGAGAGGGGGCGTAGGCGGATGTGTGTGCTGGATTCCGCGGCCAACAACGCCGCTGTTGCCCGGTTCCTCGAGGATCATGCGCAGGTGCGTCGAGCCAACAACGACCATCCCGCGCTGCGGGGCTGCGCCGAGATCGCGTGGTGCGAGATTCCCGGCTGTCCCGCCGACGTTCCTTTTCTGTTCTATGGGCTGCTGGATCCGATTGCCGCCCCTGAGGCCGCACGTGTGCTGACAAACGTTCTGATGGGCGGCGTCCTCCACCTGAGCGCGGCAATGCCAGCAGCGTTGCCGTTCCTGCTTCGACTGATGGCAGATCCGGAAATTCCGGTGCGGTCCAACCTGCTCGACCTCGTGGTCGCCACCGCCGAGCTGTCGCAGCCAGTCGACGCGGACAACGAGCGCGCGGTACTGCTGCTCGGCAACGACAGCGACCATCCGGAACGCGAGCAATGCAGGCCGGTGTTCTCCGAACACGCGTCGCTGCTGCGCGCTCTGCTCGATGACGACACCTTGGATGCTGCCGACAGGGCATGGCTTCAGCAGGCCGTGGCACTGTCTTGAAGCCACATTGGTCGGCTGATATCCCTCTCGCCTTTGGTGCAGCCAACGGAGGTCGCCAACAGGTCGAGAGGGTTGGACTCGGGACCGAGACCGACCGGGGAAAGTGCTTGTGGAGCCCAGGGGACTCGAACCCCTAACCCCTGCCTTGCAAAGGCAGTGCTCTGCCAGTTGAGCTAGGGCCCCGTGAGCGGCGGCGGCGACGGAGTCATCGCCGCCGGACGTCAGCGCAGGTCGGGTGCGGTGGTCGCCTCGTGCCACAGGGCACGCTCGTCGTTGGCGGCCTTGACCTTGTTGAAGACGACGGCAGCCACGCCGACGACGCCGGCCAGGATCAGCAGCTTCTTGAACATGGGGCGACCCCTCGCGCTCGACTAGCGTCGGACGATGTGCGGTGGGGCTAGATGGAATCGAACCATCGACCTCAGAGTTATCAGCTCTGCGCTCTAACCGACTGAGCTATAGCCCCGCGTTGCGACGAGCAAGATTAACCCATCCGCTCCGCCGGCCCCAAATCGGGGTCCGACCCTGCGAGCCGGGCCGTCGCCACCTGCAAACCTACCCGAGTACGGGGCGCCGGAGCGACCGCATTCCGCGGTGCCCCGGCGCCCCGATCACACTCAGTCCCGCTCGGCGAGCGTCAGCTCGATCCCGCCGACGAGGTCGGCGCAGACGTTGTAGACGAACGCTCCCAGCGTGGCCAGCGCGGTGAAGAGCACCACGTTTACCAGGCCGATCAGCGCCGAGCTGAGGATGACGCCCTTGGCGGTAATCTGGAAGCCGCTGGTGCTCTGCCCACCGCCCGCGTTGACCAGGTCGCTGAGGCTGTCGTTGACGCTCTGGAACACACCCATCGCGTCCAGCGCCAGGTACAGCACCGACGTGGCGACCACCACGACGATGAACAGCACCACCGAGACGGCGAACGCGAACTTCATCACGGACCAGGGGTCGATCCGCTTGAGGTTCAGTCGGGCCCGGCGCGGTCCGCGGGACGCCGCCGAACTGACCGAGGTACGCGCGGCGCGTACCGCCTCCCCGACGCGAGCGGCCCCGACGGCCGACGTGTTGCCGATCCCCGGCGGCAGGCCACCACCGCTCGCGGGGCGACCGCCAGCGGCCGTACGCCCCTGGTCCGGCTGGCCCATGCCCGGCATGAATCGGGGTTGGGTGCCGGTGGACCCGGTCGATGTCGCCTGACCGGGCCGGGTGTTGATCGGCTGGGTGGTCGTCGGTCGAGCCGGGGTCGGGGCGGCCGCCGTGGGGGCCACCCCGGCGGATGTGGGTGCCTCGACGGCCGACGTCTCGGCCTTGGCGTCGCCCGATGCCCCGTCCTCGCCCGACTGCTCCGGGGGAGGTGTCATGCCGGGAGCCCGGGTGAATTTCGGGGCAGGCGCGTCAGCGGGAACCGTGGCCCGGCCCACGGCCGCGCGGCCGGTCGCTGGTGTGCCGCCCTTGGCGGCCTCCTCGTCGACCGGGTTGGCCGAGGTCCCCGTGTTCCCCGACTTCGCCTGTGTCTCCGTCATTCAACTAGTCCTGTTCGTCAGGCTCGTCGGCATTGCGAGCAATCGCCACGATAGTCACGCCGTCCGGGAGGTCCATCAGCTTGACCCCCATTGTGTTCCGGTCACGCGTACGGCGTACAGGCTTCACCGGAGTCCGGATGACACCACCGTTGCTGGTGATCGCGAACAACTCGTCGTCTGGGTCGATCACCACGGCACCGACCAGACCACCGCGCCGTTCGGTGATCTTCGCAGTCAGCACGCCCTTACCTCCCCGGCCCTGCACCGGGTATTCCTCGATCGGGGTACGTTTCGCGTATCCCCCGTTCGTGGCCACCAGGACGTCCAAACCGTCCCGAACGACCTCCATGGCAAGCAGGACGTCGTCGTCCGTGAAGCGCATGCCGATCACGCCCGAGGTGGCCCGACCCATCGGCCGCAGCGCCTCGTCGGAGGCGTTGAACCGGATCGCCTGCGCCTTCTTCGAGACCAGCAGCAGGTCGTTCTCCGGCGCCACCAGCGCAGCACCGACCAGCTCGTCCTCATCGCGCAGGTTGATCGCGATGATTCCGCCGGAACGGTTGGAGTCGAACTCCTCGAGCCGCGTCTTCTTCACCAGGCCGTTCTTCGTGGCCAGTACCAGATAGGGGGCTACCTGGTAGTTCGGGATTTCGATGATCTGCGCGATCTGCTCGTCGGGTAGGAAGGCGAGCAGATTGGCCACGTGTTGGCCCTTGGCTACCCTACTGGCCTCCGGCAACTCGTACGCCTTGGCCCGGTACACCCGGCCCTTGTTCGTGAAGAACAAGATCCAGTCGTGCGTCGAGCATACGAAGAAGTGGCTCACGATGTCGTCCTGCCGCAGCGTGGCGCCACTGACGCCCTTGCCGCCGCGCCGCTGCGAGCGGTACAGATCGACCTTGGTCCGCTTGGCGTACCCCGTCCGGGTGATCGTGACGACCACGTCCTCGCGGGCGATGAGGTCCTCCATGGAGACCTCACCGTCGAACGGAATGATCTGCGTCCGACGGTCGTCACCCCACTTGGCGACGATCTCGCCCAGCTCCTCCGAGACGATCTTCCGCTGCCGCTCCGGCTTGGCGAGGATGTCCTTGAGGTCGGCGATCTCGATTTCGAGCTTGGCCAGGTCGTCAACGATCCGCTGCCGCTCCAGCGCGGCGAGCCGGCGCAGCTGCATGTCCAGGATCGCGGTCGCCTGGATCTCGTCGATCTCCAGCAGTCGGATCAGGCCCTGCCGGGCGTCGTCAACGGTCGGCGACCGCCGGATCAGGGCGATCACCTCGTCGAGGGCGTCCAGCGCCTTACCCAGGCCCCGCAGGATGTGCGCCCGCTCCTCGGCCTTACGCAGCCGGAAGGCGGTCCGCCGGCGGATCACGTCGATCTGGTGCTCGACGTAGTAGCGGATGAACTGGGCCAGGTTGAGCGTGCGCGGCACCCCGTCGACCAGGGCCAGCATGTTGGCGCCGAACGTCTCCTGGAGCTGGGTGTGCTTGTAGAGGTTGTTCAGCACCACCTTGGCGACCGCGTCGCGCTTGAGCACCAGCACGATCCGCATGCCGGTACGCCCGGAGGACTCGTCGCGGATGTCGGCGATCCCGGCGAGCTTGCCCTCCTTGATCAGCTCGGCGATCCGCTCGGCCAGGTTGTCCGGGTTGACCTGGTAGGGCAGCTCGCTGACGACCAGGCAGGGGCGGCCCCGCTTGTCCTCCTCGACCTCCACCACGGCACGCATCCGGATCGAGCCACGGCCCGTGCGGTACGCGTCCTGGATGGCGGTCGTGCCGACGATCAGACCGTGCGTCGGGAAGTCCGGACCCTTGACGATGCCGAGCAGCGCCTCGAGGGTCGTCTCCTCGTCCTCCTCCGGGTGCTCCAGGCACCACTGCACCGCCGCGCCGATCTCGCGCAGGTTGTGCGGCGGGATCTTGGTGGCCATGCCGACCGCGATGCCCTCGGAGCCGTTCACCAGCAGGTTGGGGATCCGCGACGGCAGGATCGTGGGCTCCTTGGCCCGGCCGTCGTAGTTGTCCTGCAGGTCGACGGTGTCCTCGTCGATGTCCCGCAGCATCTCCATGGCGAGCGGGTCGAGCTTGCACTCGGTGTTGTGGCTGACGAACCCGTCGGAGACGAACGAGTGGTCGTCGGTGTCGACCCGAACGCTGTAGACCGCCTGCACACCGGCGTCGGTGATCTGCGCCACTTCGGCGTAGTAGAAGCGCCCGTCGACGAGGGGCTCGACCACGTCGAGCACCTCGGTGTTGGTGATCCGGGCGGCGATCTCGTCTCGGTCCCGCTCCCAGCGCTCGACCCGGTCCACGTTGTGCCGGCGCAGCCAGTCCCGCTCGGTCCAGCGCTGCGCGCCGTGCTCGCGGATGAAGGCGCCGACCAGCGGCACGTGGTCGCTGGAGAGCGCGGTGCTGGTCGCCGGCACCTGGGCCAACTCCGCCTCCAGCTTGGCCTGCTTGCGGCCCAGGAAGCCGACGTGCGCGGCGAAGATCCGGGCGTCACGGCGGTTGGTCACCACGACCTTGATCTCGCCATTGTCGTAGCGCGTCTGCCGGCTGATCACACCAAGCTCCAGCAGCAACTGCTGGACCTCGCGCGCCAACCGCTCGCTGCGTGTGGAGTACGAGATCTGGATGGTGTTGCGCGGCAGCAGCGAGGACGAGCCGTCGCCCTCGAAGAGCGCCTGAAGGAACGCCCGCTTGACCGCGGCCGGCCCCTGCCAGACGAACTCGGGAACGAACTTCGCAGCACTGCGGGCCCCCACCAGGTCGCCGAGCAGGCTCGTCCGCAATGCGGAGAGGTCCTGCACGTCGATTTCGTGCAGGGTGCTGCCGGAGGCGATGACCCGCTCGCTGACGTAGCGGGGCCCACCGACGGCCAGGTCGTAGGCCGCGAGGACGCGGACGAAGAATTCCCGGTCGACGTTGTTGAACCCGGCCCGCCCCGGGGAGACCCAACCCTCGCTGACGAAGGCACCGGCGAGGACTGCCGCCTCGACGTGCTCCAGCATCGGGTAGCCGATCTCGTCCGGCACCGAGCGCTGGAGAACCACCCGGTCGCCCGGAGAGATCTCGGCGAGCAGCTTCCACAGCAGGGTCGGGACGCCCGCCACATCCACCAGGCAGAGCACCGGGTGGTTGTGGGTGCCGGTCAGCTCGTACCCCTCGCGGGTACGCAGCCGCAGCGTGGGGTGCTCGCCGGAGTGGAAGAACTTGGAGGCGCGGACCAGGTCGCCGTTGCGGTCGCGGACCTTGAGGTCGACGTCGGTCTCGCTGGACGGCGCCGCGTCGGCCACCACGTCAGCGATCCGGACGCTACCCTCGGCGGTACGGATCCGGACATTTCCCGAAATACAGTATCTCATGGCGGCAGCCGGATCGTTACCCGGCGAGCCGAAGTTGCCGTTGCCGTCGACGAGCGGGTAGCGCAGCGACCAGGGCTGTGCCATCCGGACCAGCGCGTCGTAGATCGCCGAGTCGCCGTGCGGGTGGAACTGACCCATCACGTCGCCGACGACCCGGGAGCACTTCACGTAGCCGCGGTCCGGCCGGTAGCCGGAGTCGAACATCGCGTAGAGGATCTTGCGGTGGACCGGCTTGAGCCCGTCCCGGACGTCCGGCAGCGCGCGCCCGACGATCACGCTCATCGCGTAGTCGAGGTAGGAGCGCTGCATCTCCACCTCGAGCCCGACCGGCTCGATCCGGTCGTGCGCGACCACGGCGGCGAGTGCCTCGGCGGGAACCTCGGGCTCGTTCGGTGTGGACTCGGGGGAATCGGTCACTGTATACCCTTATCAGACTCAGAGTCGTTTTCGTGCTGTGGATAACGGCTGTGGATACCGGCCAAGCTGTGGATAACTCTGTGGACCGGCGGGCCGGCCAGGTGCTCCCCGACCGACCCGCCGAGGTCCGTCAGATGTCCAGGAACCGAACGTCCTTGGCGTTGCGCTGGATGAACGACCGGCGCGCCTCGACGTCCTCACCCATCAGGACGCTGAACAACTCGTCCGCGGTTGCAGCGTCGTCGAGCGTGACCTGACGCAGGGTACGGGTCGCCGGGTTCATTGTGGTTTCCCACAGCTCGGGATAGTTCATCTCGCCGAGGCCCTTGAAGCGCTGGATGTCGTCCGGCTTGGCGTTCGGCTTCTTCTGCTGGCGCAGCGCGATGAGCCCGTCCCGCTCGCGGTCGGAGTAGGCGTACTGCGCGTCGTCGCCCCTCTTGTTCCACTTGATCTTGTAGAGCGGCGGGGCTGCCAGGTAGACGTGACCCATCTCGACAAGCGGACGCATGAAGCGGAACAGCAGGGTGAGCAGCAGCGTCTGGATGTGCTGGCCGTCGACGTCCGCGTCGGCCATCAGCACCACCTTGTGGTACCGCAGCTTCTCCATGTCGAAGTCGTCGTGGATGCCGGTGCCGAGCGCGGTGATCAGCGCCTGGACCTCGTTGTTCTTCAGCACCCGGTCGATCCGGGCCTTCTCCACGTTGAGGATCTTGCCGCGGATCGGCAGGATCGCCTGCGTCCGCGGGTCGCGACCCTGCTTGGCCGAGCCGCCGGCCGAGTCGCCCTCGACGATGAACACCTCGGACTCGCGCGGGTCGGTGGACTGGCAGTCGGCCAGCTTGCCCGGCATCGAGCCGGACTCCAGCAGCGACTTGCGTCGGGCCAGCTTGCGCGCCTGCTGCGCGGCGATTCGCGCGCGGGCTGCCTGGGACGCCTTCTGGATGATCGTCTTGGCCTCGGCCGGGTTGCGATCGAACCAGTCGACAAGTCGGTCGTTGCAGACCCGCTGCACGAAGCTCTTCACCGGGGTGTTGCCCAGCTTGGTCTTGGTCTGGCCCTCGAACTGCGGGTTGGTCAGCTTGACCGAGATGATCGCGGCCAAGCCCTCGCGGATGTCCTCGCCGGAGAGCTTCTCGTCGCCCTTGAGCAGCTTCTTGTCGGTGCCGTACCGGTTGACCACGCTTGTCAGCGCGGACCGGAAGCCCTCCTCGTGGGTGCCGCCCTCGTGGGTGTTGATGTTGTTGGCGAAGGTGTAGACCGACTCGCCGTACGACTCGTTCCACTGCATGGCGATCTCGAGGGACATGCCCTCCTCCTCGGCCTCGAACTCGACCACAGTCTTGTGCATCGGGTTCTTGGAGGCGTTGAGGTGTCGGACGAAGTCGGCGATACCGCCGTCGTAGCGGAAGGTGACCTCGCGGGTCTTGCCGTCCTCGTCCTCCGGGACCCGCTCGTCGAGCAGGTGGATGGTGATGCCCCGGTTGAGGAAGGCCATCTCCTGCAGGCGTCGGTAGATGGTCTGGAAGTCGAAGTCGATCGTCTCGAAGACGTCCGGGTCGGGCCAGAAGGAGACAGCCGAGCCGGTGCGGTCGGTGGTCTCGCCCTTCTCCAGCGGGCTGGGCTTGGAGTTGGTGTACTGCTGCCGCCAGACGAAGCCGGACTTGTGGATCACCACTGCCATCTTCGTCGACAGCGCGTTCACCACGGAGACGCCGACGCCGTGCAGACCACCGGAGACCGCGTACGCCTTGCCGTCGAACTTGCCACCCGCGTGCAGCACGGTCAGCGCGACCTCGACGCCCGGCTTCTTGAGCTTCGGGTGGAGGTCGACCGGAAAGCCACGGCCGTTGTCGGTGACCTGGACGCCACCGTCGGCGAGCAGTACCACGTCGATGGTGTCGCAGTAGCCGGCCATCGCCTCATCGACCGCGTTGTCGACGACCTCCCAGACGAGGTGGTGCAGACCGCGTTCGCCGGTGGACCCGATGTACATACCGGGCCGCTTGCGGACGGCCTCCAGCCCCTCGAGAACGGTGATCGACTCTGCGCCGTACTCCTGCTTGTCCTGCGCTGCCACCCTCGGCCACTTTCTCGCGTCGTCGGCGCCGGGAGGGCGCGTCGGGCGCGGGTTCGGCGGACAGGACGCGACGTCGGCGCGCGGACCGGTGCCGGAGACCTCCGGACAACGGGTCGAACGCGCCGGTCGCCGCGGTTGCCCGCGGATCGCGATCGGCTCGACCCGGAGTGGAGAATGATCCTGGGGCCACCGGCCCCGTCCCTCGCCCCGCACCGGGTCTTCGTCTCACTGTCAATCCTACTGTGCGCGGAGGACAGAACCACCACTCGGCACCTTCAACAGGGCAGCTGAGATGTCCGTAGCCGGCAGAACCCCGATACCCGCGACTCCCCCCACACGCCAGGCTCCGATCGGACGCGCCGCCGCCGAACGGGTTGACCCGCGCTCGGGCGGGTCGGGGGTCGCGGCCGAACCGTCCGTGCCGTACGTTTGCGGCGCTCCGGAAGCGGCCTTGATCTTTACCGGCCGGAACCGGGACGATCGACCCGATCGACCCGACACGTGCTCTCTAAGAGGTGACAGATGGGGCTGGACAACGTCGCGGTGCACTGGCCGCGTACCGGCCGCTTCTACGATCCGGTGGCGCCGGCCGAGTTCGTCGACTTCGGCGAGATCGTCGACCTGCCGCGGATCTCCGCGCCGACGGCGGCGCTGGCCGAGCTGATCGCGAAGACCGGCACCGTCCGGGCGACCGCGTACACCGAGTTGGTGGATCTCCTGCTCGGCCTCGAAGGTGTGTTGTATGCCACAGACGCCGCCGCCGAGGACGAGGACCCGGTGATCGACCCGGACGGCTGCTCCTGGATCGCGAGTGGCATCGAGCGGTTCGTGGCCGCGCATCGCCCGAACGGCGAGGCGGTCACCTTCGAGTCGGTGAGCACCGTGCTGCGCTCGCTGCTCGGCGACGGCCGGTTGGCCGAGCAGCAGCTGCGCTGGCTGGAGACCCGTCTCGACGCGCTGCGCGACGAGAGTGGTGATCCCCCGCAGTGGAACTTCACCTGCGCGGAGCTGGGCGTGCTGGCGGCGTTCTACCGCCGCTGCGCCGAGCGTGGTTTCGCCGTCTACGCCGACGCCTGAGCGCCCGTCCCGCTCGGTGTGGCGGTCTGGTCGCCGCCGGGGCGGTTGGCCGCCGCGATCACCTGTGTGAGCACCGCGTGCAGGTGCTGCAGGTCCTCCACGGGCAGCCCGAGGCGTTGCACGATCGCGGCGGGGATCCGCTCGGCCTGGGCTCGTAGCGCCGCACCGGTGGCGGTGAGGGTGACGGCGAGGCTGCGCTCGTCGGAGGCGTCGCGCTCGCGGCGCAGGTAGCCGGCCGCTTCGAGCCGCTTGAGCAGGGGTGACAGGGTGCCCGGGTCGAGCTGCAACAGGCGGCTGAGGTCGCGGCCGGACAGCGGCGCGTGCTGCCAGAGCGCCAGCATCACCAGGTACTGCGGGTGGGTCAGCCCCATCGGTTCCAGCAGCGGCCGGTAGACGGCCACCACGCTGCGTGCCGCGACCGACAGAGCGAAGCAGACCTGCTGTTCCAGTGCCAACGGATCGAGGCTCTCCGGTTGGCCACTCATCGGTTGCTCTCTGGATGCATGCTGACTATCGTAACGATCGTTGGTGTACCAATCATTGCCACACCAACCTTTCGGTGTGACGTGGGCGAGAGGGCGGCAGATGAGCGAGGACGGCGCGACCACCAGGGCCCCGGGCGAGGGCGGTCGACTCCTGCGGTGGGCCTTCCGACACCTTGCCGGGCCGGCCGACGGCGTCCAGGGCGCGGTGCAGGGCGGCTCGACGGCGGCCCGCGAGGCGTGGAAACGCGACCTGGCCGAACGCAAGCGCTACACCCAGGAGCAGCGCGACCGCAAGCGGGCGGCCCGCGACGCCGAGCGGCGGCGCTGAGCGGGCGGGCTCAGCCGTACGTGTCGCGCGGCCCTCGACCGCGCACCCGGCGCGGTCCCTTCTGCCAGGACGGTGCGGCCGGGCCGTGGATGTGCAGCTTGCGCACCACGTTGTGGCCGACCTCCTGGGCGATCTGCTTGAGCAGCGAGCCGGCGAGCAGCCGCAGCTGGGTCGCCCAGGCCGTCGAGCGCGCCTCCACGGTCAACTCGCCGTTCTCCAGCTTGACCGGCCGGCTGTGCTGGGCGACCTCGGCGCCGACCACCCGCTCCCAGGCGCCGAACACGGTGGCCTCGGCCGCCGGCTGCTGCCAGCCGCGCGCCTTGACCAGCCGGTTCAGCACCGCGCTGAGGGGCTGCGGGTCGCGCGGGTCGGGGCCGGGGCCGGAGTAGCCACGCAGCCGCCGTCCCGAGCCGTCGGTGCCCGCGCCGCCCGCGGGGGTACGCCGGGTGCGCGCTGCCGCCTGCCGGCGGGACAGCGCCGCGTCGAGCACCGCCCGGGCCAGCTCCGGCCCCGTCGCACCCTCCGCCGGCCCGCCGCCGCCGTCGGCACCCGCCGCGCCGGGCCCGCCGCCGGTCGCGCCCGCCTGTGCGGTACGCGCGTTCGCGGCGTCACCGGCCTGCCGGCCGCTGCCGGTGCGGTTGGCGCCTGCCCGCCTGGTGCCCGGTTCATCCGACACGGCGTACCGTCCCCTCGCCGACCTGGTAGCGGGTGCCCCGCAGCGCGGCCGGCACGTCGTCGTCCACGGCGCAGGTGACCAGCAGCTGACTGGCCCCGCCTACCAACTCCGCGAGTCGTTCCCGCCGCCCGGTGTCCAGCTCGGCGAAGACGTCGTCGAGCACCAGGACGGGCTCGATGCCGTCGGCGCGCAGCAGGTCGTACCCGGCCAGCCGCAGCGCGAGCGCGAAGGACCAGGACTCGCCGTGGCTGGCGTACCCCTTGGCGGGGAGCGGGCCGAGGGACAGCGCCAACTCGTCGCGGTGCGGGCCGACGAGGGTGGTGCCCCGTTCGATCTCGGCGGTACGGGAGGCGGCGAGCGCCGTGGTCAGCGCCTCCGCCAACGTGGCCCGGTCGGTCGTCGGCTCGGCCAGCTCGATCGACGGCCGGTAGGCGATACCTGCCGCTCCGCGCCCGGCGGCCACCGCGTCGTACGCCTTGGCGACGTGCGGGGTGAGCGCGGCGACCAGCTCCAGCCGCCCGGCGAGCAGCTCCGCGCCGTGCTGGGCCAGGTGGGTGTCCCAGACGGCGAGGGTGCCGAGGTCGCCGCCGCGGGAACCGCCGGTCTTGCGGGCGAGGTACGCGGTGCGCAGCAGGGCGTTGCGTTGCTTGACGACCCGTTCGTAGTCGGCCCGTACGCCCGCGTAGCGGGGTTGGCGGTTGACCAGGAGGTCGTCCAGGTAACGCCGGCGCTCGGCGGGATCACCGCGGACCAGCTCCAGGTCCTCCGGGGCGAACAGCACCAGCCTCAGCGCGCCGAGCACGTCCCGGGCCCGCCGTGCCGGGGACCGGCCCAGCCGCGCCCGGTTGGCCCGGCCCGGCACGATCTCCAGCTCGACGAGGAGTTCCCGGCCGTCGTGGACCACCGCGCAGCGGATCACCGCCGAGGTGGCGCCCATCCGGACCAGCGGCGCGTCCGTGGCGACCCGGTGCGAATCCAGGGTCGCCACGTAGCCGAGCGCCTCGACGAGGTTGGTCTTGCCGACGCCGTTGGCGCCGATCAGGACGTTCGCCCCCGGCTGGAGGTCGACGGCGACCCGCTCGTACGAGCGGAAGTCGACCAGTTCCAGCCGGTGAACGTACACAGGTTGTGGATACCGCTCAGCGCTTGTGGACGGCGTGGCCGCCGAACTGCTGGCGCAGCGCGGAGACGGCCTTCATGGCGGGCGAGTCGTCCTGACGGGAGGCGAACCGGGCGAACAGGGAGGCGGTGATGACGTTCAGCGGCACGCCGAGCCGGACCGCCTCGTCGACCGTCCAGCGCCCCTCGCCGGTGTCCTCGGTGTAGCCGCTGAGTTCGGCCAGCTCCGGGTCCTCGTCGAGGGCCCGGTCCAGCAGGTCGAGCAGCCAGGAGCGGACCACGGTGCCCTCACGCCAGGACTTGAACACGCCCGGGACGTTTGTCACCAACTCGGACGCGGTCAACAGCTCGTAGCCCTCGGCGTAGGCGTGCATGAGGCCGTACTCGATGCCGTTGTGCACCATCTTCGAGTAGTGCCCGGCACCGACGGGGCCGGCGTGCACGAAGCCGAACTCGCCCTCCGGCTTGAGCGCCTGGAAGATCGGCATGAGCCGGTCGACGTGCTGCTGGGCGCCGCCGACCATCAGCCCGTAGCCGTTCTGCCGACCCCAGACGCCCCCGGAGACCCCGACGTCCACGTAGCCGATGCCACGCTCGTTCAACCGTTCGGCCCGCGGAGCGTCGTCGCTGAAGCGGGAGTTGCCCCCGTCGATGATGATGTCGCCGTCACCGAGCACCTCGGCGAGGTCGTCGATCGTGGCATCGGTGACGCCGGCGGGCACCATCACCCAGACGGCGCGCGGCGATTCGAGCTTCTGCGCCAGCTCGGCGAGGCTCGCCGCGTCGCTCAGCTGCGGATTGTGATCGAACCCGACCACCTCGTGGCCGGCGGCCCGCAACCGCTCGCGCATGTTGCCGCCCATCCGGCCGAGTCCTACCAGGCCGAGCTGCATCTGTTCCTACCTCCGTGGATCTGGTGTTGCTGGGCGCGATCAGCGAGACACGCGGATCGGCATGATGAGGTACCGATACCCCGGAATGGCCTCGCCATCCTCGCCGGCGGGTGAGATCACCGCGGGTTTGAAGGCGTCGACGAACGACAGGACGGCGGTCTGCGCGCCCAGGTTTGCCAGGCCGTCGATGAGGTACTGCGGGTTGAAGCCGATGGTCAGCGCGTCACCGGTGAAGGTGGCCTCCATCGCCTCGCTCGCCCGTGCCTCCTCGGACCCGCCGGCCTCGACGACCAGCCCGTCGGCGCTGAAGCTGAGCAGCACCGGGGTGGTGCGCTCGGCCACCAGGGCGACCCGCTTGACGACCTCGATGAGGGTGCTGACCGACACCCGGGCCTCGGCGTTGTGGGTGGCCGGGAAGAGCGAGCGCACCGGCGGGTAGTTGGCGCCGTCGAGCAGCCGACTGGTGGTGCGACGGGTGCCGCCGGCGAGGCCGACCATTCCCTCGCCCGCCGCGCCCTGGGCGAGGGCGAGGGTGACCTCGCCGCCCAGCGGGCCGAGCGCCTTGGCGGTGTCGTTCAGGGTGCGGGCCGGGACCAGGGCGTTGATGCTGACCTCGGGGTCGTCGGGCCGCCACTGGATCTCGCGCAGCGCCAGCCGGTACCTGTCGGTGGCGAGCATCGACAGCGTGCCGCCGGACAGCTCGAGGCGAACGCCGGTCATCATCGGGAGCGTCTCGTCGCGGCCGGCGGCGATGGCCACCTGGGCGACCGCCGTGGCGAAGGCCGCGGCGTCGACGGTGCCGGCACTCTGCGGCATCTCGGGCAGGGCAGGGTAGTCCTCCACCGGCATGGTGGGCAGGGTGAACCGGGCGCTGCCGCAGACCAGCTCGAGGTGTGCGCCGACCGCGGCGATGTCTACCGGCTTGGCCGGCAGCGCCTTGGTGATCTCGGCGAGCAGGCGACCGGAGACCAGCGCGGCGCCGTCGGCGTCGCCCTGCACCTCGACTGTCACCTGACTGGAGACCTCGTAGTCGAAACCGGAGACCCGCAGGTTGCCGTCGGTGACGCGGAGCATCACCCCGGCGAGCACCGGTACGGATGGCCGGCTCGGCAGGCTCTTAGCGGTCCACGCCACGGCCTCGGCGAGCGCGTCGCGCTCCACTCGGAACTTCATCAATGCCTCCGCGTCGACGTCAGCGACAACTCTCTCATGCCGACCGCTGCCTACCGTCCCGCCCGACCGTGCGGGTACCCATCGCACCTTAGGGCGCGGGGACATCGGCTGTGCGCCCGACCCCATGGATCGTGTCGATGCTGACCGGCCTGTCCGGCAGCGTTCGGCCCGATCCACAGAAAGCCCAACGGTGATGATTGGTTTTTGTTCTCTTAGAAGAGATAACCCATCGTCTTCATCGCACCTGTGCAAACTGTGGAGAACTCGGGTCTGCGCAGCTCAGACAGGTTATCCACCGGTGAGTTAGCTGTGGAGAACCGGGGGGACAACCGCCTCGTGTATCCACAGCCGGACGACGACGGCCAGTTGTCCACAGTTGTCCACCGGTTGTCCACCGGTAATCCACCGACTTTCTCCCCATGCCTGTGGATGACCGAGAAGATCACCATTGCCGTTGTCCCCAGAACCTTCAACAGCTCGTGCACAGGTCGATGATCATCGGTGGATAACTTCCTCGTTGTCCCCAACCGTCCACAGCGTCGTGCACAGGGTTTTTCCACAGCCTGTGGGTAACTGACGGAGGACGGACCGTAGTTATCCACCGACGGTGGACAACGAGCTGTGGACAACGAGTGGGCATCGAGGTGGACACGGCGTCGATCCTGTGGTCTGCACCATGTCGAGGGTCAAGCCCGAGCAGCCCGGGAGGCGTGCCGAGGCCGCCGGAGAAGCTAAAAAAGAACGCCCGGCCGATGATCCGGCCGGGCGTGTCCGCCGCGTCGTGCGGCGTACCCCTCAGGTGTTCTGCTTGATCCGGTTGGTCAGCTCGGCGATCTGGTTGTAGAGCGAGCGCCGCTCGGCCATCTGCTGGCGAATCTTGCGGTCCGCGTGCATGACAGTGGTGTGGTCCCGGCCGCCGAACGCCTGGCCGATCCGTGGCAGCGACAACTCGGTCAGCTCCCGACAGAGGTACATGGCCACCTGGCGGGCGTTGACCAGCACCCGGGAGCGGGACTGGCCGCGCAGGTCCTCCAGGCTCACCCCGAAGTAGTCGGCAGTGGAGGCCATGATCTGGTCGGCGTTGATCTCCGGCCCGGCGCCGTCGGGCATGAAGTCCCGCAGCACCTCCTCGGCGAGCGACAACTCGACTGTCGACCGGGTCAGGCTGGCGAACGCCGTCACCCGGATCAGCGCACCTTCCAGTTCCCTGATCGAGTTCGACACCCGGGAGGCGATGAACTCCAACACGTCCGGCGGGGCGTACATCCGCTCCTGCGCAGCCTTCTTCTGCAGGATCGCGATCCGGGTCTCCAGGTCCGGTGGCTGGATGTCGGCCAGCAGTCCCCACTCGAACCGGGTTCGCATCCGGTCCTCCAGGGTGGCGAGCTGACGCGGCGACCGGTCCGAGGTGATCACGATCTGCTTGTTGGCGTTGTGCAACGTGTTGAAGGTGTGGAAGAACTCCTCCTGCGTACGCTCGCGGTTCTCCAGGAACTGGATGTCGTCGATCAGCAGAATGTCGACGTCGCGGTAGCGCCGCTGGAACGCGCTGGTCTTGTCGTCCCGGAGCGAGTTGATGAAGTCGTTGGTGAACTCCTCGGTCGAGACGTACCGCACCGATCGGGCGTTGCCGAGCGTCGTGGCGTAGTGCCCGATCGCGTGCAGCAGGTGCGTCTTGCCCAACCCGGAGTGCCCGTAGATGAACAGCGGGTTGTACGCCTTCGCCGGTGACTCGGCCACCGCCACGCTCGCCGCGTGGGCGAACCTGTTCGACGAGCCGATGACGAACGTCTCGAACATGTACTTCGGGTTCAGCCGGTTGCCGCCGGTGTCGGTGCCGGGCAGCCGGCGGTCGTCGCGGCCGCCCGTCCGGGGGTCCACCGCACTGCGCCCCGGACCGCTGTCCGTCGCACCGTCGCGGGGTAGCGAACGGATCACGTGCTGGTCCCGGGGCGACGCGGCGTCCTCGCGGTAGCGGGGCTCGTAGGGCCGGGTGTCGGGGCCAGGAGGATCGAGGCGGGCCGCCTGTTCGTCGTACCCACGCCGCTCGGGCGCCGGCCGGGGCGAGCGCATCGGCTCGACGAAGGCCGCGCTGAACAGAGCCTCCTGCCCGTCCCGGCTCGCGGGGATCAGGCCGGACCGGTGCCCGTCGACGGTCGACGCGGGAGGCGGGCCCGCCGGCGGCGGCGGTACGGCGGACGTGGGCGGGCGCTGCTGTTCGGGGAAGGCGTTGTCGGCTACGGGTCGGCCGGTGTACTCGTCGCCGAGCGGGCCGGACGGTGGACCCTCGACGTCGAGCAGTTCCGGCTCCGGGGTGCTGCGGTAGACGGTGCCGGCCGGGCGGCCGGTGGCGTCCTCGGCCACCCGTACGGTCACGGCCACCTGGATCGGCCGGCCGAGTCGGCGGGTCAGCGCCTCGGTGATCGCCGGGCGGAGCCGCGACTCGATCACGTCCCGGGTGAACGCGTCCGGGACGGAGAGCAGCGCGGTGTCCTCGACGATCGCCCGGAGTCGGGTCAGCCGGAGGTAGGCGCGCTGCTGAGCGGAGATGATCTCGTCGGCGAGCTCGTCGGTCGCCGCTAACCACACCGCGGCAAGGTCGGTCGTACCGGCCACCGTCGTGCCACCCCCTCGCCTCTGCTCCCGGCCGCCGCTGTCTGCCAGCCGGCCGTCCCGGGCCCGCCGCGTGCGCGGGTGGAACATCACCCACCCGGACAGCTGACCAACGGTCGTCCACAGGTTATCCACAGCCTGTGTACCGACCGATTGTGGCCGCCCGCCGGGCGCGGGTGGGACCTGCCCCCTGCCTGGACGTGCGCTGAAGCGGGTTCACCGTGCCGAACGATTCACCAGCGTGTCCGGTCTTGCCTGCGCGCGACGACCGGAGCTTCCGACGCTCACCGCAATCGGGCACGGTAACAGCGTTGTCCCTGCCCCATCAACCGGCGACGCGGCAACGGCCTTGTCGGCATCAGCGAAAACCGCCGCTTCGGTCCCGGGCGCGTCCCGATGTCCCCCGCTGTGGGTGTTTGACGGTCATTGCACCCCTGCGTAGGCTGGAGCGGCTGCTCTCTCGTCCTCTGCTAGGGTGATGGGTGCTTGCTGTCCGCGGTCGCATCCCCGCACCGCCGAGGTTCGGCTCCGCAGGGCAGCACCGATCGGTGGCCACCGTCGAGGTGGCCTGGACCACCCCACGACCCCGGCGATCCCGTCGCGCGGGGCGCGTACGAAAACGGAGAGCCTGACGTGAGCAAGCGCACCTACCAGCCGAACAACCGCCGGCGCGCGAAGACCCACGGCTTCCGGCTGCGCATGCGCACCCGTGCCGGCCGTGCCATCCTCTCGAGCCGCCGCGCCAAGGGTCGCACCACCCTGTCGGCCTGAGCCGACCGGGCCGGTCCGGGGGACGTGGGCAGTCGTGCTGGCCGCCGCACAGCGACTGCGGCGTAGCGCTGACTTCGCCGCAGCGGTTCGCGGTGGCCGACGCGTCGGCCGAGGCGCGATCGTGGTCCACCTGACCATGCCGTCGTCCACCGGAGCCAGCACAACGACCTCGCCGGAGCCGGCGCGGCACACCGTTGCGGAGCAGCCCTCCGTTCCGGCCCGCGCCGGCTTCGTCGTATCCAAGGCCGTCGGCAACGCGGTGGTCCGCAACCGGGTCCGGCGTCGCCTGCGGGCACTGGTCCGGGAGCGGCTGGACGCGCTGCCCGCAGGCAGCACCCTTGTCGTCCGGGCGCTGCCCGCCGCGGCCGAGGCGTCGTACCCCCGGCTCTCTACGGACCTGGACTCCGCCATCGCGGTTGCCCGGTCACCGCGGGAGAGGCGGTCCCGGTGAGCACCGACCCGACCGCCACGCGCCCGACGTCGACAGGTGCCAGGGTGCTGATCGCGCCCATCATCGCGTACCGTCGGTGGATAAGTCCGGCACTGCCGGCTCGCTGTCGGTTCTACCCGTCGTGCAGTGCGTACGCCCAGGAGGCGGTGGCCCGGCACGGCGCGCTCCGGGGAGCCGCGCTGGCGATCCGGCGGCTGTTGCGCTGCCACCCCTTCCACCCTGGTGGACATGACCCGGTGCCGGAGCCGGGCGGTCGCCGCCGTGCCGATGTGACTGGAGCACCGAATTGAGTCTCGACTGGATCTACTACGCGATTTCGTGGATCCTGCTGACCTGGCACTCCGCCTGGGACGCCATCGGGGTGCCCGTCGACGCGGTGATTGGCACCAACTTCGCCTGGATCCTGGCCATCGTCTTCCTGGTGGTCTCCGTCCGGGTGATCCTGTTCCCGGTCTTCGTCAAGCAGATCAAGTCTCAGCGGGCGATGCAGGCGCTGCAGCCCAAGGTCAAGGAGCTGCAGGAGAAGCACAAGGGTGACCGGGAGACGCTCCAGAAGGAGATGATGGAGCTCTATCGGAAGGAAAAGGCCAACCCGCTCATGGGCTGCCTTCCGATGTTCCTCCAGATCCCCGTGTTCCTCGGCCTCTTCCACGTGCTGCGCCGCCTCGACCCGTTCAAGCCGGAAGACAAGAAGACGATCTACGGCTGGACCGTCGACCAGTTCAACAGCGCCTCGAACGCCAAGCTCTTCACCGCCCCGCTCTCCGGCAAGTTCGGATCCACCGCGGAGGATCTGGCCCGCCTCGGCGCCAACGGCACCACGGTCAAGATCATCGCCGGTGTCCTGGTCCTGGTGATGATCGCGACCACCTACCTGACCAGCCGTCAGATGATCCTCAAGACCGGCTGGGCTGAGGACCCGCAGCAGCGGATGATCCAGCGGCTGATGCTCTACGGCATCCCCGCGTCGCTGTTGATCTCCGGCTCGATCTTCCCGATCGGCGTGATCATCTACTGGGTCACGAACAACCTCTTCACGCTCGCCCAGCAGCAGTGGGTGCTGCGGAAGTTCCCGCCGCCGGTCACCGCCAAGAAGGCCACCGCCCCCGCGGCCACCCGTAGCCCCGTGCAGCCCGCCAAGTCGGGCGGCCTGTTCGGGCGTGGCAAGGCCGTCCCCGCGGCCCCGGTCAAGGCGACCGCGCCGAAGGTGGCGGGCCCGAAGCCGGGTGCCAAGCCGACCAACCCGAAGAAGAGCCCTCCGGCCAAGCGGCAGGGCTGATCCCCGTAGGGCCGTCGTCGGGAGTACCGGCGGCGGCCCGACCCGCACCGTGCAGCCGCCGTACGGCCGGCGCCGGGCGGAACCGACCGCGCACGACGCGGTCACGGGCGACACTGCCCGTACAGACGTGCCCGTGGGCACCGGCGACCTCCCGCCGGCCCCCGGGAAACCAGCGGACCCGACGGTCCGGCCGAGCGAGTACGGAGATGAGACCGTGACCGAGACCAGCATCCCCCGCGCCGAGCAGTCCCTGGACGAGGAGGAGACCGCGACGCTCGCGGTGGACGGCGACGACACCGAGGCCGACGAGACCGAGGTCGACGGCGACGACACCGAGGCCGCCACCGGTGGTCGTGAGAAGAAGGCCGTGGGCGAGGGCGACCTGTTCCGGCAGAGCGAGATCGCGGCCGACTACGTCGAAGGGCTGCTCGACATCCTCGACTACGACGGCGACATCGACGAGCTGGTCGCCAGCGGCCGTCCGGTGGTCGAGGTGGTCGGCGCCCGACTGCAGAACCTGGTCGGCCAGCGCGGCGCCACCCTGGAGGCGCTGCAGGAGCTGACCCGGCTCGCCGTCTTCCGGCAGACCGGTACGCCGAGTCGCCTGCTGCTCGACGTCGGCGGCTACCGGGCGAACCGTCGCAAGGAACTCGCCGCCGTCGCCAAGAACGCCGTCGAGAAGGTCAAGGAGTACGGCGAGCCGGTGCGCCTGGAGGCGATGTCCGCTTTCGAGCGCAAGTGCGTCCACGACGTCGTCAACGCCATGTCCGGCGTGGAGAGCGAGTCGGAGGGCGTCGAGCCGAACCGGCGCATCGTCGTGCGGCCGGCGGACTGACCGGGTGACCCACGACGACACCGCGGCTGATGCCGTGACCGGCCCGGGCGGCACGCCGTCCGGGCCGTCCGCTGTCCGGCACACCACCACCGACACCGACCCGACGGGGTACGACGGCAGCCCGTCCTCGGCTCTCCCCGCCGACGCCGATGGTTCGTCCTCGGCGGCTTCCCCCGCCGACGGTTCGCCGTCATCGGCAGCCCCGGTCGATGGCACACCGTCGCCGTCGGACGTCGCGCTGCCGCCCGAGCTGGCCCCGGCCGCACTGACTCTGTTCGGTGACCGGCTCGACCTGGCCGCCGCGTACGCCGAGATCCTGGCCACCGACGGCGTGGTCCGCGGTCTGATCGGTCCGCGCGAGGCGCCCCGGATCTGGGACCGTCACCTCCTCAACTGCGCCGCGGTGATCGAGCGCATCCCGACCGGCGCGAGTGTGCTCGACGTGGGCTCCGGCGCCGGCCTGCCCGGTCTGGTGCTGGCCATCGCGCGCCCCGACCTGACGGTCACCCTCATCGAGCCGTTGGCGCGGCGTACGTCGTTCCTGATCGAGGTCGTGGAACGGCTCGGCCTGACCAGGTCGGTACGCGTGTTCCGCGGCCGCGCCGACGAGGCCGCCAGCGGATCGAGTGGCCGGGAACCGATCAGCGGCGACGTGGTGACGGCCCGCGCGGTCGCACCGCTGGACCGGCTGGCGACCTGGTGTCTCCCGCTCGCCGTGCGGGGTGGGCGGCTGCTGGCGCTCAAGGGATCGTCCGCTGCCGCGGAGATCGAGGAGCACGCCGATGTGGTGGCGCGGCTCGGTGGCGGGGAGGCGGCCGTACACCTCTGTGGTGTCGGGGTGATCGACCCGCCCGCGACCGTTGTGGAGATCGTCCGTGAGCGGATGGTCGGCCCGGCCCGACCGGCCGCCGGTAAGCGCTCCCGGGGCGGGCGGCCCCGCCGCCGCTGACCATTACGCCATCGGGCGTCCGGTCGGAGGGTTGCCTCGTTGTACCGGTACGGATGGACGAGCGAATGAGAACCCGCCGTGGACCGGCCGCGCCCGTCCGCCGTAGGCTGACCGCGCGTCGATAATGTGGAGCGGCCGACGGACGTCGCGGACTCCGACCGCTCCCAAGGGGCCGTACGCTCCGGGGTGCGAGCGCGGGTGTGGCCAAGTTGACCGGGGCGCGGACCGACCATCCGAAGCGGGCAGGGATGACAGGTGCATGACGACGGCAGGTACGACGATCCACGCGTGACCGGGTCATCCAGCGACCCGGTTTCACGTGAAACCGACTACCCGAACTGGTCGCCCGGTGCCACCGGTGCGTCCATCCACCCGGCGGACACCGATCCGGGGGCAGCGCGGGACGAGCCAGCGGTCCACCCCGCCGGGTCGGAGGCACCCGAGTCGACGGCTGGTCGTCGAGCATCGGACGTACCGAGTCGACCCGTCAACGCCGCCGAGGTGCGGCAGACGCTGGGTCGGCGGAACACGGCCGCGGCGGTTCGCTTCGAGCCGGCTGTACCGCACCAGCCGACCGCCGCTGCGGCACGCGACGCCGTGCCTGTGGTTCCGGACGCACCCGTTGCGTCGACCGAGTCGCTGGCTGCGGTCGCGGCCGACCCCACGTATGTTTCACGTGAAACCCCGACGCGCGAAGAGGATGACCCACCGTTGGCTATGGAGGCGATGCGCGCCGTGCAGATCCTGAATCCCAGTGGCGAGGTGACCATGCCTCGACCGGACCGGACCCGGGTCATGTGCGTCGCCAACCAGAAGGGCGGCGTGGGTAAGACCACGACCACCGTCAACCTCGCGGTGGCTCTCGCCCTGCATGGCAACCGGGTGCTCGTGGTCGATCTCGACCCGCAGGGCAACGCCTCGACCGGCCTCAACGTGCCGCACCACACAGGCATCCCGGACGTCTACGACTGCCTGATCAACAGCGTGCCACTGTCCGAGGTGGCGCAGGCGGTCGAGGGCATCCCCAACCTGTGGTGCGTGCCGGCCACCATCGACCTCGCCGGCGCGGAGATCGAGCTGGTGTCGGTGGTGGCGCGGGAGTCGCGCCTCGACCGCGCGATCGCTGCCTACCCGGGCCAGTTCGACTACGTCTTCATCGACTGCCCGCCCTCGCTCGGCCTGCTCACGGTCAACGCTCTGGTCGCCGCGCAGGAGGTGCTGATCCCGATCCAGTGCGAGTACTACGCCCTGGAGGGGCTCAACCAGCTGATCAACAACATCAACCTGGTGCGCCAACACCTCAACCCGAAGCTCGACGTGTCCACCATCCTGCTCACCATGTACGACAGGCGTACCCGCCTCGCGGATGCCGTCGAGCAGGACGTCCGGAACCACTTCGGCGACAAGGTCCTCCAGGCGGTCATCCCCCGCAACGTGCGGGTGTCCGAGGCGCCCAGCTACGGCCAGTCGGTGATGACCTACGATCCCGGATCGCGGGGCGCAACGAGTTACTTCGAGGCTGCCCAGGAGATCGCCGAGCGAGGCGTCATGGAGCCGGTGGGCCGGAATGCGTAGTGGGCACAAGTCGCTGGGAGGCGTGGCATGAAGAACCGTCCTCGGGGCGGTCTGGGACGGGGCCTGGGGGCGCTCATCCCGACCGGGCCGGTGCCGGGTGCCGCCGGCACCATGACGGCCGAACCGGAGAACGGGCACGCCGACGTCGACGATGACGGCGTGACGACCGGGGCCGTGTCGACGGCTCCCGTCGTACCGCCCGTCCATCAGTCCGAGCCCACGCTCAGTCCCGTGCCGGGTGCCCGGTTCGCGGAGATCCCGGTCGACGCGATCGTGCCGAACCCGAAGCAGCCCCGTCAGGTGTTCGACGAGGAGGCTCTGGAGGAGTTGAAGACCTCCATCCAGGAGGTCGGTTTCCTTCAGCCGATCGTCGTGCGCCAGCTCGACGACGAGAAGTACGAACTGGTGATGGGCGAGCGCCGGTGGCGGGCCGCCCAGGCGGTGGGCCGGGAGAACATTCCGGCGATCGTCAGAGACACCCGCGACGACGCCATGCTCCGCGACGCGCTGCTGGAGAACATCCATCGGGCCAACCTGAACCCGTTGGAAGAGGCCGCCGCGTACCAGCAGTTGCTGGAGGAGTTCGGTGCCACCCACGAGGAGTTGGCCCGCCGGATCGGCCGCAGTCGGCCGCAGATCTCCAACACGATCCGGCTCCTGAACCTGCCGGCCCAGGTGCAGCGCCGGGTCGCCGCGGGCATCCTGTCGGCGGGTCACGCCCGCGCGCTGCTGAGCCTCGACGACTCGGAGGCCCAGGAACAGTTGGCGCTGCGGATCGTGGCCGAAGGGCTGTCGGTACGAGCGACCGAGGAGATCGTTGCTCTCACCCTGAACGACGGCCCGGCGAAGGGCCAAGCCGCCAAGCGGCGCCCGAAGCCCCACGCGCCCGCCCTGTCGGATCTCGCCGATCGGCTGTCGGACCGCTTCGACACCCGGGTGAAGGTGGACATCGGCCGGAGTAAGGGCAAGATCACGATCGAGTTCGCCACGGTGGACGACCTGGAGCGCATCGTCGGCATCATCGGCGTGCAGCAGGAGGAGCAGACGGAGGACTGACCCCCCCGTCCCCATTCGCGGTCGTGCCTCCCCTCGGGAGGCGCGACCGTTCCGCATCCGCCCCGCGTTTCACGTGAAACGGCACCGCATGCTCAGTGGTCGGGGACCGCCTGCGCTCGGCTGGCCGATCCCGGGCTCGGGGGCCGGGCCGCACATGCCACCTGACGGCGGGCAGATGAGCGGGCACCGTTTCGCCGCGGCCGAGGAGCGTCCGGAGGGGCGGCGGGATAGCCGATGCCTCAAAATGATGCCGGGATCTGACCAGACGGTCGACGCCTCGGCGTTCAGTGGCGAGACCGGCCGGGATGGTCCACGCCTCGGCGGTCCGATGCCCACGCCTGGGCCAGAATGGCGATGCCTCCGTGGCGGGTGCCGAGATCCAGCCCGGGGCGCTCGGCGCCTTGACGGTCCGGTGCCGATACTTCGGGCCTCGACCGGCCGGGGACTCCCGTGCGCCGGCCACCCAGCGGGCTTGATCGCGAAAGCCGTCGAGGACGCGAGCATGCAAGGCAGCGGGAGTGGTCGCGCAAGCGAGGGTGAGTGCGCACAAGCCAGTGAGTGCCCGGCCATGCAGAGCCGGCGAGGGCCGACCCGTGCAGAGCCGGCGAGGGCCGGTTGTGCGAAGCCGGCGAGGTTCGACCGCACAGGGTCGGCGCTGGACGCAGCCAACGAGGGCCGACCGCGCGGAAACCGGGAGCGCGCCCGCCGCAGAGACTCGACGAGCCCTTCGGAGCGCGGCGTCGGCGAGACGGACGGCAGGGCGGATGACCCACCTGAGCACCGAGGGCGCTCGCAGAGCGTCAGGTCGACCCCGAGGCACCCCTCTTCGTCTCCGAGCCGGCAGCGACTCGCTGAGGGGCCGCACGGGGACTCCTGCTCCTCGGTCCGGAATGGCGATCCGTCGCGGAACCTGATTCAGCACCGTTTCACGTGAAACGGTGCTCCTGGGGTAGCGGCCGTTCCCGAGGCCCTCGGGACCCCCGCTGGACCCCTCGACCGAGCGGTTCGGCGCAACGACTGAGGGGCCGAAAAGTTATCCACACCCGTTGTCCACAGGTACCCCCCGTTTCACGTGAAACCCCGCGTGAAAGCGGGTGTCAGCCTGTGGATGACGGCCTGTGTTCGCGTTCTCGGCAGCCTGTGGATATCGCTCCGACGGCCAGTGATGACCGGCACAGCGATCGACGACGAACGCTGATCGGAAGGGTCGGGACCGGTCGAACAGGTAGGGACAGCGGTGCCAGACTCGGTTAGGGTCAGCGTCGTGCACGACACCCCTCCCTCAGTCCCGGACTTCACCCAATGGCCCTCGTTTCCCTTCGAGGGCGACCTCCGCGTGAAGCAGCTCGACGACCCGGTCCCGGTCGAACCGCCACGCAAGGGCGAGGGCCTCCGGGAATGCACCGCCTGCAACGCTCCCGACGACGCCTACATCTGGGTGGGAGAGCGGTGGCGGGTCCGCGCCATGGACCGGCCGACCGGCCTGCCGATGGTGCTCATCCTGGAGTCGCGGACCCACCTCGACCTGGGTGACCTGCCGAACCTGCTCGCCGCCGAGCTGGGCGTGATGACGGTACGTCTGGAGCGGGCCATCAGGTCGCTGGACGGTGTGGCGCGGGTGCACGTCAACCGCTGGGGCGACGGCTCCGCTCACCTGCACATGTGGTTCCTCGCGCGGCCGTACGGAAGGCTTCAGTTGCGAGGGACGTTCCTGTCCCTGTGGGACTCGATCCTGCCGCCGATCTCCGAGGAGCAGTGGCGGGAAAATCTCGCACTCGTTGCCGCCTGGCTCGCCGAGTTCGGTGGCCGGCCGCTGGCCGAGCCGCCCCGCATCCAGTGGCAGGCACCGTCGAGCCTGCTTGCCCAGTCCGCCGCAGCGGCGGCGCACGCTGCGGCAGCTGCCCAGGAGGAGGCCGTGTCGGTCATCGCGGCGGCCGAGGAGATCCCGGAGCCAGGAGTGGAGGGCGTCGTCGGCACCGACCCCGCTGCCGACCCCGTCGGCTTGGACGCGGCCGACTCGGACGCGGCTGGCCCCGAGACCGCCGACCCGGACGCTGACGACCTCGATGCCCCGGACGAGGACGCTGACGGCAGCCCCCGGACCCCGGCAGGGGACACCGATCCAGGAGCCACGCCCTCCGGTGGCCTCGGTGAGTCGACAACCAACGCCACGTCCGCGTCCGCTGCCGCGTCAACGCCCTCCGACGCTCCGGCAGCAGAACCCGTGGTTACCTCCGATCCGGCAGACGACAAACCCGGCCCGGTCATCCCGTCTCCCCGCAGCGCCCCCACCATCGTCACCGACGAGGGGCGCACTCCACCCGACGTACGCGCGCCGCGCTGACCGGCTGCCGGTTGGCGAGAGGTCCGCACGTACGGCAACCGCCGTACGTGCGGCGGGCGGGCCGTTGGAGGGTCGACGCGGCGTCGAGGTGGCCAGCTGCGGCCGGTCCAGGCCGACCAACGGCCGAAGGCCCTGCGACGGGGTAAGTGAGGGTCAGGCCGTGCGGCGGACGGCGGCCCGGGTGACCAGCGAGCCGAGGAGACGGCCGAAGTCCAGACCGGCGGCCTGGACGGCCAGCGGCAGCAGCGACGTCTCCGTCATGCCGGGCGAGACGTTGACCTCCAGCACGTGCGGCTGTCCGGCGGCGTCCACGATCACGTCGACCCGCGACAGGTCCCGCAGGCCGAGCGCGGTGTGCGCCGCGAGTGCCACGTCGGCCACCGAGGTTGCCACCGCCGGCTCCAGCCGGGCCGGAGCGTGCCACGTGGTCCGACCGGCGGTGTAGCGGGCGGCGTAGTCGTACACGCCGTTGCGCGGCACGATCTCCACCGGTGGCAGTGCCTGCGGGCCGTCTCCGAGGTCGATCACGGAGACCGCCACGTCGATACCGGGCACGTATCGCTCCACCAGGGCCGTCGAGTCGTACGCGAAGCAGCCGACCATCGCGGCCGGAAGTGACGCGGCGTCCCGGACCACCGCGGCACCCAGACCCGAGCCGCCCTGCGCCGGCTTGACCATGAGCGGCAGGCCGAGCCGGTCGGCGATTCGGTCCAGCACAGCGACCGCGCCCAGTTCGGAGAAGCGGTCGTGCGGTAGGGCCACCCAGTCCGGAGTGGGGATGCCCGCCTCGCGGAGCACCGCCTTCGCGGAGGGCTTGTCCCAGGCGAGCCGGGAGGCTCGGGCGTCACAGCCGACGTACGGGATGCCGCACAGGTCCAGCACGCCCCGCAGTGAGCCGTCCTCGCCTGTGGCACCGTGCAGGGCGATGACTACCGCGTCCGGCGGGTCGGCCGCGAGGGCGGGCAGGAGTGCCACGTCGGCATCCCGCAGTTCGGCCTCGACGCCGACGGCACGCAGAGCGTCGAGCACCCGGCGACCGGAGCGCAGCGACACGTCCCGTTCGTAGGAGAGCCCGCCGGCGAGCACCAGCACACGCAGGTCGGCCGCGACTGCGGAATCGGTCACGGAGAAGCGCTCGGCGGCGGTCGTACCCATGCCGGCATCATGCCAAGTCGGGACCCGGCACGTCGGAGCCGGGCCGGCCCCGTCGCCCGGCGGCACCACCCACGGCGCCGAAGACGCGGCGCGTCGCGATCTCCTGCTCCATGACGCCGGCCAGCCGGCGGACGCCTTCGCGGATCCGCTCCGGTGGCGGGAAGCTGAAGTTCAGCCGCATGGCGCCGGTGCCCGTTCCGTCGGCGTAGAAGCCGGTGCCGGGCACGTAGGCGACCCGGGCGGCGATGGCCCGCGGCATCATCGCCTTCGAGTCGAGCCCGTCCGGCAGGGTGGCCCAGACGAAGAGACCGCCGGCCGGCTTGGTCCAGGTGGTGCCCTCGGGCATCAGATCGGCAAGCGCGTCGAGCAGCGCGTCGCGACGTTCGCGGTAGACCTCGCGGTAGACCTTGAGCTGTTGCCGCCACGGCATGGTGCCGAGGTAGGTGGCCACGGCGGCCTGTGCGTAACCGCTGGGGCAGAGGATCTGCGCCTCGCTGGCGATGACCAGCTTGTCGCGCACCGCGTGGGGCGCCAGGATCCAGCCGACCCGCAGGCCAGGGGCGAACGTCTTGGAGAAGGTGCTGAGGTAGAAGACGCCTTCGCGCCGCCGGGCCCGCAGCGGGGCCGGGGCCTCACCCTCGAAACCCAGCTGGCCGTACGGGTCGTCCTCGATCACGAGCAGGCCGGCGCGTTCGCAGATGTCGAGGACGCGTTCCCGGCGCTCCTCGCTGAGCGTCACGCCGGCGGGGTTCTGGTAGGTGGGGATGGTGTAGAGGAACTTGACCCGTCGGCCGGCCCGGGCGAGGTCGGCGATGGCCGTCTCCAACGCCTCGGGGATCAGCCCGTCGGCGTCCATCGGGACGTGCACCACCTGCGCCTGGGCGGCCTGGAACACCCCGAGCGCGCCGACGTAGGTCGGGCCCTCGGCGAGCACCACGTCGCCGGGGTCGAGGAAGAGCCGGGCCACCAGGTCGAGCGCCTGCTGCCCGCCCACCGTGACCACCACGTCCTCGGGTGAGGCACCGCACGCGGCGTCGATCCCGGAGAGCGACATCACCTCGCAGATCCGCTCGCGCAGCTCCAGGGTGCCCTGCCCGATGCCGTACTGCAGGGTGGTCACGCCGTGCTCGGAGCCGAGCCGACCCAGCATCTCGCCGACCGCGTCGAGCGGCAGCGCGGCGATGTACGGAGCGCCACCGGCGAGGGAGACGACCTCGGGTCGACTGGCCACCGCGAAGAGTGCCCGGATCTCGGAGGCGGTCATCCCGCGTACCCGCCGGGCGTACCGGTCGGTGTAGTCGTCGAGTGTCGTGCCGGTCATGACCTCACCTCGATCGCTGCTCGGGTGGCTCCCGCCCCGGGTACCCCGCACGCTCGTGACCATGGCGACGAGACACCGATTGCCGATCCTAGTCGCCCCGGACCAGGCTGCCGCCGTACCGGAACGGATCGACCACATGCCGGACCGTCCCCGGTGTGGTGGTCATTCGCGCGTCCCCTCCCGTACGGCCGATCGGCGGCGTACGATCGCTCGTCGGGGGCAGGACGGCGGCACTGTCGTTCCATGCCGGCCTCACGACCGAGCCTATTGTGGGGATGCGCCATATGTCGCGACGTCTGGTCAGCCTGACCCTCGACACGCTCGAAGACCTTCCGCGCCCCTGCCGCCAGTGCGTCTACTGGGAGCTGGATCCGGTCTCCGCCGACCGGGCCTGCGCCGCCGGTGACCCCGGCCTGGAGAAGGAGGCGTGGGTTTCCCAGACCCTGCTGGAGTGGGGCTCCTGCGGCAAGCTCGCGTACGTCGACGGCATGCCGGCGGGCTTCGTGATGTACGCGCCACCCGCCTACGTCCCCCGCTCGATGGCCTTTCCGACGTCCCCGGTCTCCGCGGATGCCGCCCTGTTGATGACGGCAAACGTGGTCGCGGCGTTCTCGGGCGGCGGGTTGGGCCGGATGTTGGTGCAGGGTGTTGCCCGGGACCTGACGAAGCGGGGGATCAAGGCGATCGAGGCGTTCGGCGACGCCAAGTTCGGTGACGCGGACGACCCCGCCGGTGGGTGTGTGGCGCCGGTCGACTTCTTCCTCTCCGTCGGTTTCAAAACGGTACGTCCGCACCCCCGGTTCCCCCGGCTGCGCCTTGAGCTGCGCACCGCGCTGAGCTGGAAGTCCGACGTCGAGTACGCGCTGGAGAAGCTGCTCGGGTCGATGAGCCCGGAGACCCTGCTGCGGCCGGTCCGTCCCGCCCCGGCCACCCGCTCCACCGGCAGCTGAGTCGTCAGTCGACCACCGTGCCGGCGGTGACCACCGCCCGCAGTGCGCTGACGTCGAGCGAGCCGGTCGGCACGTCCCGCTCGATCGGGTAGTACATCCGCTGCACCGCGGCCACGATCGCCTCCACCACCCGGTCCCGGAACCGGGGGTCGACGAGTCGGGCGCGGTCCACGGGCGAGGTGAGGTAGCCGACCTCGACGCGGACCGCCGGCATCCGCGTCAGCCGCAGCAGGTCCCACGCCTTGGCGTGCGTACGACAGTCCCGCAGTCCGGTGCGCGCCACGATCTCCCGCTGCACGAGCCCGGCCAGTCGCTCACCGGTCGCCGAGGTGACCCCGTTGTCGGTGCCGTAGTGGTAGGTCGCCACCCCTTCCGCGTCCGGGTTGGCGTGCCCGTCCAGGTGCAGCGAGATGAACACGTCGGCGCCGAGTGAGTTCGCCAGCAGCGCACGGTCGGTGTCCGGCAGACACCTGTCGGGCGCTGGGCCGCGGGTGAGCTGAACCCGCACCCCGGACGCGGCGAGCCGCCCCTCCAGCCGGCTCGCCAGGTCGTGTACGAGGTCCGCCTCCGTCCAGCGCAGCGGTCCGTCCGGCACCACCATGCCCGGGTCGGTGCCACCGTGCCCGGGGTCGATGACCACCGTCTTGCCGACCAGCGCCGGCCCGGACTGGCGGATCGCGTCGGACTCGCGAAGCCACTGGGGGCGACCGCCGACGACCTTGCGACCGATCCGGCGCAGCGCGTCCATCGTGTGCGGCCCACAGGAGCCGTCGGGGGTGAGCCCGACCTCGCGCTGGAACTGGGCCACCGCACGGGAGGTCCGGATGCCGTAGATGGCGTCGGCGCGGCCGACGTCGTACCCCATCTCCAGCAGTCGTTCCTGCAGCGACCGGACGTCCTCGCCGGTGAGCGGCTCGGGAATCGCGTGATAGAGGGTGCGGGCGCCGAGCCGCCAGCGGGCGGCGTCCAACGCGCCCCAGGTCTCGGAGCCGACCCTGCCGTCCACGCTGAGCCCACGGGACTGCTGGAACGCCCGGACCGCGCGTTCGGTGTCCCTGTCGAATTCGTCGGCGTGCGAACCGGCGGCGAGCAGGTCGAGGCCGGTGAGGATGGTACGGATCTCCGTGACCGCGGGTCCCCGGTCTCCGGCTCGGATCGGACGCACGCACGACCCCCTCTGCACGAGTCTGGCTGGCCGGGCGGCCTCGGCTTGAGGCTATGCGCTCGGGGGCGGCCAGGTGGCTCGGCCTGGAAAAACTCCGCTCGTGTCAGCCGGGGAGACAGCGAACCCCGCACCCGACGAGCGGGTACGGGGTTCGGTGGTGTTCCTGCGGATCAGAGGGCCGACTCGATGAGCCGGACCAGCTCGCCCTTCGGCTTGGCGCCGGCGATCGACTGCACGGGCTGGCCGTTCTTGAAGACGGTGAGGGTCGGCACCGACATCACCCGGTAGGCCCGGGCGGTCTCCGGGTTCTCGTCGATGTTGAGCTTGACGATGGTGACCTGGTCGCCCATCTCGCCCGCGATCTCCTCGAGCAGCGGCGACACCTTGCGGCACGGCCCGCACCACTCGGCCCAGAAGTCCACCAGCACCGGCTTGTCGGCCTGCAGCACGTCAGCGACGAAACTCGCGTCCGTGACCGCCTTGGTATTTCCCACTATTGCCCCTCCTCCGGGATGTGTTTCCTGTTTCAGCTGAGCGTCGCGATGAACCGCTCGGCGTCGAGCGCGGCGGCACAGCCGGTGCCGGCCGCGGTGATCGCCTGACGGTAGGTGTGGTCGACCACGTCACCGGCGGCGAAGACACCGGGCACGCTCGTCCGGGTGCTGGGGGCCTGGACCTTCACGTACCCCTCGTCGTCCAGCTCGACCTGGCCCTGGAAGAGCTCACTGCGGGGATCGTGACCGATGGCCACGAACACACCTGTCACGTCCAGCACCTTGGTGTCGCCGGTGTGCACGTTGCGGACCCGTACGCCGGTGACCTTGCCGTCGGCGCCCAGGACCTCCTCGACGGTGCTGTTCCACTCGACCTTGATCTTCTCGTTGCTCAGCGCCCGGTCGGCCATGATCTTGCTGGCCCGGAACGAGTCACGCCTGTGGATGATCGTCACCGAGTCGGCGAAGCGGGTGAGGAAGCTGGCCTCCTCCATCGCCGAGTCACCGCCGCCGACGACCACGATGTGCTGGTTGCGGAAGAAGAAGCCGTCACAGGTGGCACACGAGGAAACGCCGTGGCCCAGGTATTCCTGCTCGCCCGGCACACCCAGCGGACGCCAGGCCGAACCGGTGGAGAGGATGACGGAGCGGGCCCGGTAGGCGGTCTCGCCGACCCACACGGTGCTCACCGCGCCGGCGCCGGAGTCGCCGGTGTCGACAAGCTCGACCCGGGTCACGTCGTCGGTGAGGAACTCGGCGCCGAACCGCTCGGCCTGCTTGCGCATGTTGTCCATCAGCTCCGGGCCGAGGATGCCGTCGGCGAAGCCGGGGAAGTTCTCCACCTCGGTCGTGGTCATCAGCGCGCCGCCGGACTGCACGCCCTCAATGATCAGCGGCTTCAGGTTGGCGCGCGCGGCATAGACCGCCGCCGTGTAACCGGCCGGGCCGGAGCCGATGATGATCAGGTTGCGGACCTCGTCCACTGCCGTCTCCCGAGTTGTGTGTGTTCGGCGTCGGCGCGCGCACCGATGCTGATCCGAGTGCCGACGCCTGGGGGGGTGCCGGCAGCTGACTTCCAGAACGTCATCGTACGAAGCGGGGATTCCCGAGCCGGGCATCCGGTGGGTCAGGTCACGTGGACGCTCATCGCACCGATGACCGCGGATTCACCCTACCCGCGCCGAATACCGGCTGTCCGAGCCGGACCCGGGTACACCACACTCGGGGCCGCTCACCCAGGCCCAGCGGGCCCCGGTCGGGTCGGTGAACCGGATGACCAGCGCCTGTTCGCCCTGGAACTGCGCGTAGTCGATCACTTCGACGATCAGCGGGGCCGCGCCGTGCTCCGCCGCCACGGCCGCCAGGCAGCCGGTCAATGCCGCCTCGCTGCTCAGCCTCGCCAACTGGTCCGACCCGTCCGGGGAGGGCCGACGGCCCCCTTCGGCGTCCACGCCGGGCTGTTGGCGGGGGGCGTCGCTGGTGGCTCCCCGCAGCGGAGACGGCCGGCTGGACGTGGCGCTGCCCTCCGGCTGACCGAGGGTCTGCGGGGTGTAGTCCGTTCCGCTGTGTAGTGCCGGCCCGGAGGTGCGGGCCGCCCCGGCCGCTGCCACCTCTCCGGGTGCGCTGGCCGGACGCTCCATGGTGCCGGTGTCCGCGGTGTTCGTCGACAGTTGGCGCAGGCCCAGACCGACCGCGACGACGGCGACCGCCGCGGCGGCCACCGGAGCGGCGTTACGGGCCCAGCGGTGCTGCCGGCGACCCGGGCCGGTGACTCTGCCGCGCCCCGACTCGGTAGGTGACGGGCTGCCCGGGTGACGGCCACCCTGTGCCGGGACGCCGACCGGTCTCGCGGGAGCTGCCGGCCCGGGTGAACCGGTGGCCGCGTCGTTCGGCGGGGCGTCGGCCGTGGCCAGCGCGGCGGCGATCCGTTCGGCGACGGCCGAGGGAAGCTCCGGGAAGGGCTCGGCCCAGCGGGCCAGGTCGGCGCGGACCTGCGTCACCGCAGGGGCAAGCAGCGCGTACGCCTCGGCCCAGCCCGGGTCCGTGTCGACCAGCCGGGCGATCTCCGCGTGCTGTGACGTGCCGTCCAACGCGCCGCCGAGGTAGTCAGCGAGCAGGTCGGTGTCGACCTCCCTGAACCCCTCGGTCGTCACGTGTCCTCCTGGTTGGCGTCCTGCCGGTACCGAACCGACCCCGATCCGACGCCCTCGGCCGGGCGTGGGTTCCCCGGCGTGACGTCGGGCACGTCCGCGTGCCGGCCGGCCGGTGCCGGATGCGACGACGGCACAGGCCGCAGGTGCCCGAGCAGCACCGCCATCCGGGCCCGACCCCGGGCGCACCGGCTCTTCACAGTCCCCTCGGCGACACCGAGGATGCGGGCCACCTCGGCCACCGGGTAGCCCTGCACATCCACCAGCACCAGGGCGGCCCGCTGTTCGAGCGGCAGCGCGGCGAGGGCCGCGCGGACGACAAGCGCGGTGTCGTGGTCCTGGATGGGCGCGGCCGGCTCGACACCGCCGGTGCCCGACCCGTCGGCGGACCGGTTGCCGTCGGGCAGTGGCACGGTGGGGTGCGCCTGCCGACGTCGGATCCGGTCCAGGCACGCGTTCACCACGATGCGGTGCAGCCAGGTGGTGACAGCGGAGTCACCACGAAACCGGCCGGCCGCCCGATGCGCCGACAGCAGGGCGTCCTGCAGGGCGTCGGCGGCCTCCTCGCGGTCGCCGAGCGTTCGCAGGGCCACCGCCCAGAGCCGGTCGCGGTGTCGGTGGAACAGGACCGCGAAGGCGTCCCGATCGCCGGCGACGTGGGCGCGCAGAAACTCGAGGTCCGTTCCCGCGTCGCGCCCGTCCATCACCACGTCCAGCGGATGCGGCGCCTACTTCGCGGTGCCCGGCTCACGACCCCTGGACCGTAATCTCCTGTACCCCCAGCTTGTAGCCACCCTCGGACGGGGGCAGTTCGGTGATCCAGAACAGCAGGTACTGGTATTTCTTGTCGGCGTCGAATCCGTTGAAGACCATTGTGGTGCCGTCGTGATCCTCGAAGGGCCGCCCGATGGGGTCCTTCTTGTAGTCCGTCACCAACTGGTTGTCGCCATCGGACGTCGACGCCGGGTTGGTGGTGCCGCCGAGGAGTTGGGCGGTCGCCCCGGTGGCGGAGAGCACCACCTGTACCGACTTGACGGAGTGCGGGCCGCCGAGGTCGAGCCAGACGCCCATGCCCTTCTTGATGTTGCCGAAGTTGGGGCGCTTCTCGTAGGTGTCGGTTTCCCAACCCTTGTCGTCGTCGCCGTCGATGATCTTGTCGGCGTCCTTGAGCTCGTTGCGCTCCGTGCTGTCCGGGTCGATGATCCGGACGTCCTTCACCGTCAACTTGCGCACCTGGGCGGCGGCCTGGGTGGCCTCGCCGGCCGGAGCGCTGGCGGAGGGCGTGGCCCCGGCGGTGTCCTGCGGGTCCTTGTCGTCGCCGCCGAGCGCGCTGATACCGATGAGCAGACCGACCAGTGCGACCGCCAGCAGGCCGGCGATGCCGATGGCGACCTTGCGACCACCGGCCGCGGCCAGCGGCGACGGCTCTTCCTCGGTGTCGGCGGCGAACCGCAGCGGCCCACCGTTGTCGAGGTAGTGCTCCTCCTCGGCGGGCACGTCCAGCCGGGCCAACTCGGCTGCCAGCACATCGGACGACGGCGGCGCGATCTCGGCGTCGAGCAGGTCCATGGTGAGGTCGTCCAGGTACGCCGGAACCCCGGCTCGAACCTGGCGGGGCGCCGCGAGGGTGCCTGCGGCGTCGCGGACCGCGTCCGGGATGGCCGCCCGACCATGGCCGGCGGTGGCGCCGCGCAGGGGTGCCTCGGTGTGCGGCCAGTGACCGGTCAGCGCGAAGTAGAGAACGCCGCCGACCGCCCGGATGTCGCTCTCCTGGCTGTCGTCGCCGTCGGTGCGCGCGTCGGCCAGGACCACGCGACCCTCGTCGCTGATCATCACGGTGCCGGGGTGGACGTTGCCGTGCACCATTCCGGTCGCGTGCACCGCGGCGAGCGCGCTGGCGACGGCGTTGCCGATCGCGGTGGCCCGCGCGGGATCCAGTGGGCCCTCGGCGGCCAGGTCACGCAACGACTGCCCGTCCACCCACTCCCGGACCACGTACGCCCGCTCGGCCTCGTCGATAGCGTCGTAGACGCCGACCAGGTTGGGATGGATGACCCGGCTGGCCGCGACGGCGGCCTGAAGCATCTCGGTGGCGGGATCGCCACCCGGGTAGCGCAGCACCACCGCGACGGGGCGGCGCAGGATGACGTCGACCCCGCGCCAGACCAGCCGACCCGCGCTGTCGTTGTTGATGTGCTCGACCAGCTCGTAACGCTCGGCGAGGACTTCACCGGCCGTGGGAGCACCGAAGGTCATGACAGGCGGAGCGCTCTCGTCCGCCTCCTGACCCTCGCCGACCTGGGTCACCCGTCCTCCCTCGGTGATCGTGTCGATCGATGGACCCGCACTGCTGGGCATGTGGCTTCCCGCTCTGCCGTCGAAGGAACCGGCCAACCGGTGTCGACGCGCAGCGTCGGCGCCTGCCGTACCCGTCGAGAGCGACCTTACCCGGCTTGCCCGTCTCCCCGACATGTCATCTTCTTGCCGTACCCGGCGGGGTGCCGGGAGTCGGGGAAGTCGTCCGGTTACGACCGTTGTCAGCCACGTTGCTGGCACATGTACTAGCTCAATCTACGGCTTCACTGCAAGTGACCGACGTTGGGGCCGAGCCCGAGTGGCGCCCCCGCCACCGGCCGCGTTCCCCCCGATCGGACAGGCACGCTCATCCGTACGGTTGGTTATCCACAGGCTGATCCGGTAGCTGACCGGCGAATCGCGGAGTTATCCACAGGTGCATCCCCAGCCTGGTGATCCGCGATCACGTTCCGTGTGGCGATAACTTCTGGTGCCCGGGTGCTCGCCCTCAGCGACCGAGACGGCGACGGACCATGCCGACCACCTCGGTGATCTCCCCGATCCGCAGCAGCGTGGCGAGACCCAGGTACGTTCCGCCGATCACCGCGCCACCGATCACGAGCTGCACCACGGCCTGCATCCAACTCGGCGTGTCGCCGCCGGGCAGCACGCTCACCACGAGCACGCCGACCAGGGCGGCGCCCAGCGCGGCGACCGCCACCCGGCCGAGGGTGCGCAGGATGGCACCCATCCCGATCCGGCCGACCCGGGGCCGCAGCAGCCAGGCGGAGGCGAACGCCGCGGCCAGGTACGACACCGCGTTGCCGATCATCATCCCGGCCGCGGCGAAATGTGCGGCGAACGCGACGTAGAGCACCACCTGCACGCCGATCCGCAGCGCCACCACCGGAATGTTGATCAGTGCCGGGGTGCGGGTGTCCGGAAGCGCGTAGAAGGCGAAGGTGAAGAGCTGGCTGATGGCGAACGGCACGAGCGCCAGCGCCGCCAGCAGCAGCACCAGTGAGGTGTCCGCGGCGTTCTCGTCGCTGAACGCGCCGTAACGGAACAGCGCCACGGCCAGCGGGGTGGCCAGCACCGCGTAGCAGACCGCGATCGGGGCGAGCACCGCCGAGACGGTGCGGGTGCCCCGGGACAGGTCCGCGGCGACGTCGCCGAACCGACCGTCGGCCGCGGCGGCGCTCATCCGGGGCATCAGCGCCGTGATGATCGAGACGGCGATGATGCCGTGCGCCATCATCAGCAGCAGGAACACGTTGTTGTAGATCAGTGGGCCGGCGGCGTTCTCCTTGCCGGCCCGGTTCAGCAGGTTGAACAGCACGATCAGCCCGACCTGGCTCACGGCGACGTAGCAGAACATCCAGCCGCCCAGACGACCCAGCTCGCGCAGCCCGAGGGTGCGGAAGTCGAACCGTAGCTTCCAGCGGAAGCCGACCTTGCGCAGTGCAGGCAGCAGCCCTGCGGCCTGGATGGCGACACCGAGCAGCGTGCCACCGCCGATCAGCAGGATCCGGCCGGAGGTCATCTCCTCCGGCTTGACGATCGTCGCGCCGAAGATCGCGATGTACAGACCCGCCGTGGCGATCACCACGATGTTGTTCAGGATCGGCGCCCACATCGGGGCCGCGAAGTGCCCCCGGGTGTTGAGCACCGCGGAGATCAACGCGCTGAGGCCGGTGAAGAAGATCATCGGCAGCATCAGGTACGACAGCGCCGTGACGAGGTCCCGGAAGTCGGCCCCCGTCTTCTTGCTGGCGTAGAGCGAGGTCAACACGGAGGCGAAGGCCACCGCCACCAGCGCCGCCACCGCGAGGGCCAGCACCGCGAGGGTCAACAGCCGCTGGGCGTACGCCTGGCCACCGTCGGCGTCGGCGCGCCGCCGGCGGACCAGCACCGGGATGAGCACGCTGGTGAGGATGCCGCCGAGGAGGAATTCGTAGACCATCCCGGGCAGGATCTGCGCCGTGGTGTACGCGTCACCGACCAGCGCGCCACCGAGCGCGGCGGTCAACGCCAACGTGCGCAGGAAGCCCGTACCCCGGCTGACCAGACTGCCGATCGCCATCACCGCGCTGTTGGCGGCGGCGCTCGCCTCGCCCACCTGCTCCTGCGGCGGGGCGGTCGACTCCATGGCCGGCTGGTTCAGCGGCTCGGCGGAGATGAAGGTGGCGCCGTCGGAGGGGCGGACGTTGGCTCCCGCACCGCCGTCCCGCGCGGCGTTCGCGCTGCGGTAGAGCCCGCCGCTCATCTCCAGCCTCCCAGGGGTACGTCGAGCCGGCGCCGACCCGCACGTCACAGACCATAGTCAACCCCTGCCCGTTACCCACGCCCGGCGGATCGGATCACACCCCGGACCGATAAGCTGGCGATCCCATGTCCGAAGCCTCCGCTCCTCACGCCGCCGACCGCCGCGAACTCACCGCCGCGCAGCGCAACGCCGTCGCCGAACTGCTCCGGGTCTCCCCGGTCGCCGACGAGTTGGGCCGCCGCTTCGTCCGCGCCGGTCACGAGCTGCACCTGGTGGGCGGTTCGGTGCGCGACGCGCTGCTCGGCCGACTCGGCGACGACCTGGACTTCTGCACCGACGCCCACCCCGACGAGACCCTGCGGATCGTCAAGGGCTGGGCCGAGTCGATCTGGGAGACCGGCCGGGAGTTCGGCACCATCGGCCTCCAGCGCGACGGCCTCCGGCTGGAGATCACCACTTTCCGCGCCGAGTCGTACGACCAGGTCAGCCGCAACCCGGTGGTGGTGTACGGCACCAGCCTCGACGAGGACCTGAAGCGGCGGGACTTCACCATCAACGCGATGGCCGTCAGCCTGCCGGAGCACCGGTTCACCGATCCGCACGGTGGGCTGGACGACCTCTCCGCCAAGGTCATCCGTACGCCGAGCACCCCGCGCGAGTCGTTCGGCGACGATCCGCTGCGGATGCTGCGGGCCGCCCGGTTCGCGGCCCAGCTCCGCTTCGCCGTGCACCCGGACGTGCACAGGGCGATGACCGACATGGCTGCCGACCTGGACCGGATCACCGCCGAGCGGGTCCGGGACGAGTTCACCAAGCTGCTCTGCGGCGCCGACCCGATCACGGGTCTGCGGCTGCTTGTCGACACCGGGCTGGCCGAGCGGTTCCTGCCGGAGCTGACCGGTCTGAAGCTGGAGATCGACGAGCACGCCCAGCACAAGGACGTCTACGAGCACACGCTGACGGTCGTCGAGAACGCGGTCTCGTTCGAGGAGGACGGCTGCGACTTCATCCTGCGGATGGCCGCCCTCATGCACGACGTGGGCAAGCCCGGGACGAAGGCGGTCGGGTCCGACGGCCGGGTCAGCTTCCACCACCACGAGGTGGTCGGTGCCCGGCTGACCAAGGCCCGGATGAAGGCGATGCGCTACCCCAAGGAGATCACCGCGAAGGTGACCGCCCTGGTCGCCCTGCACCTGCGCTTCTACGGGTACGGGCGGGGCGAGTGGACCGACTCGGCGGTGCGCCGCTACGTCGCCGACGCCGGTGACCTGCTGCCTCGGCTGCACAAGCTGACCCGCTCGGACTGCACCACACGCAACCGTCGCAAGGCCGCCCAGCTCGCCGCGGACTACGACGCGCTGGAGGACCGGATCGCCCGGATCGAGGCCGAGGAGGACCTGGCCCGGGTCCGCCCCGACCTGGACGGCAACGCGATCATGGAGCTGCTCGGCGTACCGCCGGGACCGGTGGTGGGGCGGGCCTGGAAGCACCTCAAGGAACAGCGCCTGGAGCACGGCCCGCTGGACCGCGACGCCGCCGAGGCGGAGCTGCTCCGATGGGCCGACGAACAGGGTCTTCGGTAGTCCGCTAAGGACTCCGGAGACGGCGGGCCGGGTGAATATCCACAGTTGCTCACCGAACGGATGAAGCGCGAACATTGGCGCTCATAGACGATGGTGCGACATCGCCAGCGCCCGCCAGGCGCCGCAGGACTGCGGGCCTCATCGGTGATCCATCGTGGATGGGCGCTGATCTGCTTACGGGGAGTACATGTGAGATTCAGCCGTGGCGTGACATACCGAACGGCGGCGGCGGGCCTGGTGCTCGCCTCAGTGACAACTTTGACGTCCGTCCTCACCACCGTCCCGGCGATGGCCGAGCCGGGTGGGGCGCAGCTTCCCTCCGCTCCGCGTACCCCGGCCGATTCGCCGAAGGACCAGGCGGACGCGGTCGTGCCCGGTCGCTACATAGTCGCGTTGAAGGACACCAAGGCGACCCCTGCGGAGACCCGCGCGGCGGCGACCGCACTGTCGCGAAACAACGGCGGGACGGTCCGGCAGGTCTTCACCCGCACTCTGCGGGGTTACTCCGCCCAGCTGAGCGCGACGCAGGCGAAGCGGTTGGCGGCACACGAGGACGTGGCGTCGGTCCAGCCGGTGCGGCGTTACCGGGCGAGTGGTACGCAGACCAACCCGCCGTCGTGGGGTCTGGACCGGATCGACCAGGTCACGCCGGCACTGGACAAGACGTACACCTACCCTTCCGCGTCGGCGAGCGGCGTCACCGCGTACGTGATCGACACGGGCATCAAGATCGACCACCAGGATTTCGGGACCCGGGCCTCGTACGGCTACGACGCCGTCGACAACGACACGGTCGCCGAGGACTGCGAGGGTCACGGCACACACGTCGCCGGCACCCTCGGCGGCAGCACCTACGGCGTCGCCAAGGATGTCAAGCTGGTGGCGGTACGGGTGCTCAACTGCTCGGGTGGGGGTGACACCGAGACGATCCTGGCCGGGATCGACTGGGTGACGGCCAACGCCGTCAAGCCGGCAGTCGCCAACATGAGCCTCGGGACCGTCAACGGCCGTGACCCGGCCATCGAGCAGGCGGTGGCCACCTCCATCGCCTCGGGGATCACCTACGCGGTCGCCGCCGGCAACAGCTACGACGATGCCTGCGGCTACTCACCGAGCGCGTTGCCTGCGGCGATCACTGTAGGCGCGACGGACCGGGTCGACATGCGCGCGACCTTCTCGAACTGGGGTCCGTGCCTTGACACGTTCGCCCCTGGCGTGGGCATCACCTCGGCGGGTATCGCCAGCCCTACCGCATCCCTGGTCGGCGACGGCACCTCCATGGCGTCGCCACATGTGGCCGGCGCCGCGGCACTGCGGCTGGCCGTCAGCCCCACCTCGACCCCGGCCCAGGTACGGGACTACATCGTCACCAGCGGTATCTCGGGGGCCGTGCTCGGCACGACGGGTTCGGTGGACCGGCTGCTCTACGTCGGACCGGCGGTGACGACCCGCAGCGACGTCGGCCTGCGGGCCCGGATCAACGACAGCCTGGTGTCGGCGGAGTCCGCTGGCACCAATCCGCTTGTCGCACGCGGCGCCGTCCTCGGGGCGTGGGAGAAGTTCGACATCGTCGCTGCCGGCAGTGGGCTGGTCGCCCTGAAGGCGAAGATCAACGGCAAGTTCGTTACCGCGGATTCCGCTGGCGCCAAGCCGCTGATCGCCCGTGGCACGACCATCGGTGCCTGGGAGAAGTTCCAGCTACTCGACAACACCGACGGCAGCGTCAGCCTCAAGGCGCAGGTAAACGGCAAGTTCGTTACCGCGGATTCCGCTGGCGCCAAGCCGCTGATCGCCCGTGGCACGACGGTCGGTGCCTGGGAGAAGTTCGACCTGGAGTCGCCGAACCCGGTGATCAGCCTCAAGGCGTCAGCGAACGGCATGTTCGTCACCGCGGATAACGGCGGGACCAAGCCCCTCATCGCCCGCGCCACCGCGCCGGGTGCCTGGGAGAAGTACGAGCTGGTCGACCTCGGATACCAGTACTACGCGCTGCGGGCGCTGGTCAACAACAAGTATGTGGCCGCCGGGGCCAACCCGTTGCTCGCGAGTGGCACGGCGATCACCGACTCGACCGTCTTCTACGTCATCGACCACAACGCCGATGGCACGGTCCATTTCGGTGCGTACGTCAATGACCTGGCCGTGACGGCCGAAAGCGCCGGTGGCAAGCCGCTCATCGCGAACCGGTACGTCGACTGGTCCAGCCCCACCTATGGGCTCGGGCCCTGGGAGAAGTTCACCATCGGGCTCGCCTGACCAACATCCCTCTCTACCGACGCCGGTCGGCCCGCTGAATCCAGCGGACCGACCGGCGTTTGGCTGGCCCAGCTGTGGCCTGCCTGACGCCGCCGAACCGTTCGGCTCGGCGGCGTCACTGCTTACCGGACGACGGAGTCCGATCAGCGGGTGCTCGGGACGACCGCGTTACCCGCCGTCGGCGTTCCGCCCCGCGTCGCCGAATCGGCGGCGCGAGCGGCGCTGTCGTCGGCACCGGCGCCGAGCCGGCCCAGCAGACCGGCCAGGTCGATCCCGGTCAGGTCGCTGCCGAGCTGAAGCCCCTGGGCCACGTTGCCGGCCACCGACTTCGTCAGCGACGACGCGCCGTCGGTGGAGATGACTGTCATCTTGTCGATCGCCCCGATCGGAGCGCTCGCCGCCTCGACCACCTGCGGCAGCACCTTGACCAGCAGGTCCAGCACCGCCGCCTCTCCGTACGCCGCGAACGCCTCGGCCTTGCGGGCCATCGCGTCGGCCTCGGCCTCGCCCTTGGCCAGGATCGCTGCCGCCTCGGCCGCACCCTCGCGCTCGACCGCCTCGGCGATCGCGGAGCGCCGCCGCTGCTCGGCCTCACCCTCCTTGGCGCCCTCGATCGCGTTCGCCTCGGCGAGCGCCGCGCGTCGGGCCCGCTCGCCCTCACCGGTGAGCCGTGCCTGCTCGGCTTCGGCCTGGGCGGCGGCGATGGTGGCCTGCCGCCGCGCGTCGGCGTTCAGCACCGCCGCGTTGCGGGCCGCCTCGGCCTCCTGCTCCACCTTGTACCGGGCGGCGTCGGCCGGCTTGCGCACCTCTGTGTCGAGCTGACGCTGCTTGAGCTCGGCGTTGCGCTCGGCCACCTTCTGCTGCTCGGAGAGGATCGCCTGGTCCCGCTCCGCCTGGGCGAGCGGCCCGGCCGCGGCTGACTTGGCCTTGGCCGCGTCGATCTCCGCCTGGATGCCTGCCTGCTTGAGGGCCAGATTCCGGTTCGCCTCCGCGATGGCCTCCTCGGCGAGCAGGCGCTCCTGCTCGGCCTGCTGCCGCGCCCGCGCCTCGGCGATGGCCGCGTCCTTGAGCACCCGGGCCGCCTCGGGGCGACCCAGGTCCTGCAGGTACGAGCCCTCGGCGAGGATGTCCTGGAGCTGGAAGGTGTCAAGCACCAGACCCTGGTTGGTCATCGAGTGCTCGGCCTCCTCGGCGACCGCGTTGGCGAACGCCGCCCGGTCCCGGATGACCTCCTCGACGGTGAGCCGGCCCACGATCGAGCGCAGGGCACCGGCCAGCACCTCCCGGGTGAAGTTGTCGATCTCGTCCTGCTGGTGCAGGAACCGCTGGGCCGCCGCCCGGATCGCGTCCTCGGTCCCGCCGACCTTGACGATCGCCACGCCGTGCAGGTCGGCGCGGATGCCCTGCTTGCTGACCGCTCCCCGGATGCCGACGTCGATCCGCCGGCTGGACAGGTCGAGCGACTGGAGTTTCTGCACCACCGGGAGCACGAAGACCGAGGCGCCCAGCACCACCTTCTGGCCGGAGTTGTCGGTCGACCTGCCACCGTCGGCGGTGTGCGTGGTGCGGCCCTTTCGGCCGGTGACGATGAACGCCTCGTTCGGCCCGGCCACCTTGATCCGGGAGAGGATGAAGAGCACCAGGACGAGCGCGAGGAGAACCGCGCCGCCGACAGCTATCAACAGGGGCATTGAGGGGAGTCCCGTCTGCGAGGAGGTAATCAGTAGGTTTCGACGTGCACGCTGGTCTCGCTGAGCGCCTGTACGACGAATATCTGGGCGCCGACAGGGATCGGCTGGTCGGCGCGGGCATTGAGCTTGACCGGCTGGCCGGCCACGCGTACGCGCACCTCGCCGTACCCGTTCACCGGCACCGGGGTCACCACCAGGCCGAGCGCGCCGACCAGGTCGTCCCGCGTGGGGGTGGGGTCCGTCCGCATGTTGCGCGCCGCCCGACTGAGCCGCGACGCCAACCACGCCGTGGGTACGGCCGCGAGCAGCCCACCAGCCGCCGCGCCCGCGATCATGCCCGGTGTACGCGCACCGAGCAGCTCGTTGACGATCGCCCCGCCGAAGCCGAACGCACCGGCGAACCCCGCGACCGTCTCGGTGGAGATCGGCCCGTCCACATCGGCGTGCCCGAAGTGCAGCAGCTCGCTGCCGAGCAGGGCGAGTGCCAGCACCACGACACCCGCCCCGCCGATGATCAGAAAGATGAGCGTCCCCGTGGCCACGACCCGCACGGTATCGACGTCGCGCAAAGGCGACGACCGGCCGAACGGCTCAGCGTGGTGCCACGCTCACCTCCAACTCGACCAACTGTTCGGGCAGTGGCTGGCGGACCAGCTCGCGACCCGCCGTGTCGGTGAGCACGAAGTCGCCGGACCCGTACGGCCGCCGGTACAGCAGCCGGTCGTCGCCGACCCAGCTGACGTCGGCGCTTGGCAGCGGGTTGACGACCCGTCCGGTAGCCGTCTCCACCAGCAGCGGCTCCTGCTGGCCCTGGACGACCACCAGGTTGCCGTCCGGTGACCAGGCCCACGGCCCGGCCGGGTCACCGGGGATCGGCTCGAACCGGGTCGGTCGTCCGTCGTCGGCGGAGAACATCTGCACGCCCCTGCGGGGGTGGCGGACCGACTCGGACCGTGGTTTGCCGTCGGCCGTCTGCTGCAGTGCCACATCCCGGCCGTCCCGCGTCCAGACGAAGAAGCAGTAGTCGGTGCAGAAGAAGCGCTGCCGGGACACCGGGTACGTGCGCTTCGTGCCGTCCGGCTTGAGCACGATGAAGCCGAAGTGATCCACCTGGTCGGTGGTGAACAGCAGGCGCCGACCGTCCGGTGACCAGGCCGGGCGGGTCAGGGCACGGCCGACCTGGTGCCAGCGGGTCTTGCCGGTGAACATGTCGACCAGGCCGACCTCGCGTGGACGGTTCTCGTCGACGACGGCGACCAGCGAGCCGGTCGGCGCGGGGTAGATCCCGTCGTAGCGGTCGGTGGGAACGTAGCGGCCACGGCTCCGGTCCAGCAGAAAGCCGTTGCCCGACCCGCCACTGACCTGTGCACGGGTCACCACCCAGTCGCCGGGCAGCACCAGCGGCGCGGCGGTCCAGTTCGCAGCGGGGGCGGGCCGGAGCGACGGCGATGGGCTGACGGTCACCTGTGGCGTCGCGGGGATCGGGGCCGACCGGGGCCGGAGCAGCACGAACGGCACGGCCGTCGCGACGACCGCGACCAGAGTGGCCGCGCCGACGGTCATCCGCCGCCGGCGGCGCAGCCGGCGACCCCGGCCGATCGCGGAGACGGCGAGGTCCGGAGCGGGCGCGGCACCGTCGGCGAGGTCGCGTACCGCCCGGCGCAGCGTCTCGTCCAGGTGTGTGGTCATCGCGTCACCTCCGGGCGGTTGGTCAGCTCGTCCAGACCCGGCACCAGGTGCCGGAGCCGTGCCAGTGCCCGGGCGCTCTGGCTGGCCACCGTGCCGGCGCGGCAGCCGAGCAGCCTGGCGGTCTGCTCGACGCTCAGGTCCTCCAGGTAGCGCAGCGTCAGCACGGCGCGCTGCCGGGGCGGCAGCGCCCGCAGCGCCTCCATCAGCAGCAACCGCAGGTCGGCCTCATGACCGCCGTCGCGGTCTGCCGGTCGCTCCGGCAACTCGGCCACGGGCACCTCCGCGCGCCGCGCCCGTCGACGCCAGCCGGAGACCTGATCGTGGTAGAGGATGCGTTTCACGTACGGCTCGGCGTCTCCCCTGATCCGTGGCCAGCGGGCGTACGCCTTGGCCAGCGCGTTCTGCAGCAGGTCCTCCGCCGCGTGCTGATTTCCGGCCAGCGCGTACGCGACGCGCAGCAGAGCCGCCCCCCGTTCCTGCACGAACGCGGTGAACTCCCCGTCGACCTCCGCCACCGTCCACCTCCGTAGCTCAGACGCCCGGCGGAGGGCAAAGTTTGCCTCGTCGCGCGGGACAATGTCGGGATGAGGTGGACTGTTCTCGACTCGCCGATCGGAGAGTTCTCCGTCGGCACCGAGGCGGAGGGCGTCCGGGCGGCGCACTTCGGCCGGGTGGAGTCGGCGACCGACGAGCCCCGCGACGCCGCCGCCCGGCAGGCCGTAGCCGAGCTGCGGGCGTACTTCGCCGGTGAGCTGACCGCGTTCACCGTGCCGGTGTCGGCTCCGGGTGGCTCCGAATTCGAACGGGCGGTGTGGCGGGAGATGACAGGCATCCCGTACGGCGAGACGCTCACGTACGGCGAGGTCGCGCGCCTGGTCGGTGATCCCGGTGCGGCACGGGCGGTGGGCGTGGCCTGCAACCGCAACCCGATTCCGGTGCTCGTGCCGTGTCACCGGATCGTCGGCGCGGGCGGCAAGCTGATCGGGTTCGGTGGAGGGCTGCCCCGCAAGGTCAAGCTGCTGGAGCTGGAGGCCGGGGTCGCGCTGCGACACGCCTGGTCCTGAGCCCGGGCATGTGACGGCTGTTACACATTTCGATACGCCGTCCTCCACATCTCACTTTCACATCCTGCCGTTGATCGGTGCGCGGCTTGCCAGTGGCAGCCGAGATCAACGAATGAGGAGGTAGAGGCAGTGCCAAGCTTGGTTGACGTGCCACCGGAGGAGCTATACAAAAGTGGTATGGCCTTCACCCTGACGCTCAAGCCCGAAGTCGAACAGCGCCTCAAGGAGCTTGCCGAGGCCGAGCACCGCTCGATGCACAAGACCGTCGAGGTGGCGATCCAGGAGTACCTCGAGCGTCAGGAGCGCAACGAGTGGACCCGCCAGGCCGCCCGGCGGATCTTCGAGGAGGACGCGGAGTTCTTCGAGATGTTGGGGGACCGATGATCCAGCCCTGGCCCGAGCCGGAAGACCTGTTGATCCTCCTGTCCGAGCACACCGGCCCGCAGAGTCGCGTGCGGGACGGCGGCATCCTCGTCGCTGCGGCGACTCGTCCGCACGCCCGGGTCCTGGGGCGTGCCGTCTACCCCACCGTGCTGGACAGGTCGGCGGCACTGCTGCACGGGTTGATGGTGTGGCGCCCGCTCGACATGTGGAACGCAGGGCTCGCCTGGGCGGCGATGCGGATCTTCCTCGTCCGCTCCGGCGTGACGCTGACCATGCCGGCCAAGGAGCGGATGGCGTTGACCGATGCGCTGGTCAGCGGTGAGGTCGACTCGGTCGACGAGTTGGCGCTGCGGCTGTCGCCGTACCTGGAGATGGCGGGCTGAACGCGGCGAGGGCCGGGTCCTTTCGGACCCGGCCCTCGGCGGTGCTGCTGGTGTTCAGCGGGTCAGCGCTCGACCTCGCCGGCGATGAACTCCTCCACGGCCTGGTGGGCGTCGTGGTCGGCGTACTGCACCGGCGGGGACTTCATGAAGTACGACGAGGCCGACAGGATCGGGCCGCCGATCTTCCGGTCCAGCGCGATCTTCGCGGCGCGGACCGCGTCGATGATGACGCCGGCCGAGTTCGGCGAGTCCCACACCTCGAGCTTGAGCTCGGCGTTGAGCGGGGTGTCGCCGAACGAGCGGCCCTCCAGGCGGATGTACGCCCACTTGCGGTCGTCCAGCCACGGCACGTGGTCCGACGGGCCGATGTGCACGTCGCTCTTGCTCATCTCGTGCGGGATCTGCGAGGTCACCGACTGGGTCTTCGAGATCTTCTTCGAGACCAGGCGGGTGCGCTCCAGCATGTTCATGAAGTCCATGTTGCCGCCGAAGTTGAGCTGGTACGTGCGCAGCAGCTCGACGCCGCGGTCCTCGAAGAGCTTCGCGAGGGCGCGGTGCACGATCGTGGCGCCGACCTGGCTCTTGATGTCGTCACCGACGATCGGCAGGCCAGCGTCGGTGAACTTCTGGGCCCACTCCGGGTCGGAGGCGATGAAGACCGGCAGGGCGTTGACGAACGCGCAGCCGGCGTCGATCGCGGCCTGGGCGTAGAACTTGGCCGCCTGCTCGGAGCCGACCGGCAGGTAGCAGACGACGACGTCGACCTGCGCGTCGCGCAGCGCCTGCGTCACGTCGACGGCAGCGGCGTCGGACTCCTCGATGATCTCGCGGTAGTACTGGCCCAGACCATCGAAGGTCGGGCCGCGCTGCACGGACACGCCGGTCGGCGGCACGTCGCAGAGCTTGATGGTGTTGTTCTCGCTGGCGACGATCGCCTCCGCGAGGTCCATGCCCACCTTCTTGGCGTCGACGTCGAACGCCGCGACGAACTGAACGTCAGAGACGTGGTAGTCGCCGAAGGTGACGTGCATGAGACCCGGGACGCGGTCGTTCGGGTCGGCGTTGCGGTAGTACTCGACGCCCTGAACCAGGGACGAGGCGCAGTTACCCACACCGACGATGGCGACGCGGACGGAGCCCATAGCGTCTGCCTCCTTCTTTTCTGTCACGGCCGCTCTTTCCTGGTCTCTCCAGGTGGAGGCGGGCTGTTGTCTTCTCGTCGGCCACCGGCCGTCCCCATGTGCGGGACCGTCGGGGCTCGGCCGGAGCGCTCGTTGGCGATGAGCTCCTCCAGCCAGCGGACCTCACGCTCACAGGCGTCCAGGCCGTGGCGCTGCAGTTCCAGGGTGTAAGCGTCGAGGCGCTCGGCCGCCCGGCCCAGCACGTCACGAAGCCCTTCGCGACGTTCCTCGATCTTGCGGCGGCGACCCTCCAGAATGCGCAGGCGGGTCGCCTGGTCGGTCCGGGCGAAGAACGCGAAGTGCACACCGAAACCCGTGTCGTCGTAGGTCTCGGGCCCGGCCTGCGCGATCAGCTGGGCGAAGCGTTCCTTGCCGTCCGCGGTGATTTTGTAGACCACCCGACCTCGTCGGCTGGTCAGCGCGGGAACCTCCTCGGCGGTGGCGGGTGTCTCAGCAGCTTCGGTGATCCATCCCGCCGCCTGCAGCCTGCGTAGCGTGGGATAGAGCGAGCCGTAGCTGATCGCCGCCCGGATCGCGCCGAGTTTGGCGGTCAACTCCTTGCGCAGCTCATAGCCGTGCATCGGAGACTCCTGCAGGAGGCCGAGGATGGCGAACTCAAGCACGAGCCACCCTCTCTTACCCTCCGGCGCGGAGCGGTAACCGCCGCGATGTATCGGACCGATACATCGCACGTTAGCGGGTCGCGTGGGCCAGGGCAAACCCCCGTTCCGGGGTGCTGCCGTCACGGATCGTGACCGTGGTCGCCTCGTCGAGCCGGACCGCGTACCCTTCTCCGCATGCGTACGCAGCGCCAGGTCGTCGACTACTCGCTTCAGAAGCGAGCAGTGCTGCGTGAGCTCCTGGCCGGCCGGGTCGGCACGTACGACGTGTGCGACGCATCGCCGTACCTGAAGAACGCTGCCCGGTTCCACGGCGAACCGACCGACCGCCGCTGCCCCATCTGTCGCAGCGAGAATCTGACTCTCGTCCACTACATTTACGGGGACGAACTCAAGCAGTCCGCCGGACAGGCCCGGACGCTGGCCGAGCTGCCCGTGCTGGCGATGACGCTACGTGAGTTCCAGGTCTTCGTGGTGGAGGTGTGCCTCGGCTGTGACTGGAACCATCTCGTCGAGCAGTACCTGCTCGGCCGGGACGGTCTCACGGGCGACGGCGACGGTGTCGCCGGCAGTGAGCAGGACGCGGCGGGCGCGGGTCGGCGGAGGCGAGAGGCGCAACGGTGATCTCAAGTGGTTCGACCGGCTCCGGGGCCGTGCACATGACCCGGGACGGCCTGCCACTCGTTGGTCCGATTGGCCCGATTGATACAGCAATGACCTTGGCGATCCGGCACCCTCGTGCCGGCGTCCCGGGTGAAGCAACTCACGGCAACCCGGTGGCGGCGCAGTCGCGCCCCACCGCGACCGGCAGGGTGTGAGGAATGAACTCGTACGGCGATCCCAGTTCTGCGCGTGGGCGGGCTCAGTATCCGGGCCCGAACGGCGACCCCGGACCGGGTGCGGACGACGCGTACCGCCGACCAGGTGGTGACTCTCGTGCCGGCGGCTGGTCCGCCGCGGAGCAGCCCGCGGCGCCCCCCGGCCGAGCTTCGGTGACACCGCCGGCCGCCGGCGGTCGTGCGTCGGTGGGTGGTTCGGCGTCCGTGCCGCCTCGCGGCGGTGCCGCCGCCGGTTCCGCGTCGGTGGGTTCGGCCACCCCGGGCCGGAGCGGGCGGGCCTCGGTGCCCGTGTCGCCGGCGCCCGGTGTGGCCGCGGGACGCGCCGGTGCGGGCCGGGCCTCCGTCCCGGTGTCGCCGGCGCCTGGCGCGCCCGCGGGCCGGGCACGTGTCGGCGCCGCTGCCGTCGGCGCGGCCTCGGCCGGCCGGGCCAGCGTCGGCTCCGCGTCCGTGGGAGGCCGTGCCGCGGTCGCGCGGGCGAGCGTCTCCCCGGTCTCCGGCGGGCCGGGTGGTCCCGGAGGGCCAGCTGGGCCGAACGGGCCGGGTCGCGGTGGCCGAGGTGGCCGCGGCGCGGGTGACCCAGCCGGGGCGGCCCGGGCCAAGAAGCGCAAACGGATGAACCTGGTGATCGCCGGGTTCGCCATCTTCATCATGCTCGCCGGTCTTGGCGTGGTCGGGTTCACCTACTACTCGACGAACGTCGTCATGCCGGACGAGATCACCCCGCCGCAGGCGACCACCCTGTACGCGTTCGACAACAAGACGATCATCGCCAAGGTCGGCTCGCAGAACCGCACGCTCGTCAGCATCGAGCAGATTCCCGAGTACGTGCAGCACGCGGTGGCCGCTGCCGAGGACCGCAACTTCTACCGGCACTCCGGTGTGGACTACAAGGGCATCGTCCGGGCCGCGTGGAACAACGTCTCCGGCGGTGACAAGCAGGGCGCCTCGACGATCACCCAGCAGTACGCCCGCAACGCCATCGAGAACCTCAAGGACGACACCTACGGGCGCAAGGTGAAGGAGGCGATCTTCGCCTCCAAGCTGAACGACGAGTACACCAAGCCGGAGATCATGCAGCACTACCTCAACGTGATCTACTTCGGGCGAGGTGCCTACGGCATCGAGGCGGCGGCGCAGACCTACTTCGGCAAGTCGGTGTCGAAGCTGACCCCGGCCGAGGGCGCGGTGCTCGCTGCCCTGATCAAGCAGCCCGAGCCCAGCGCGACCCACCAGGGGTTCGACCCGGCGATCAACCCGACGGCCGCACAGGACCGCTGGAACTACGTGATCGAGGGCATGGTCAAGGAGGGCTGGCTGCCTGCGGCTGAGCGGCCCACCGAATATCCGACGAAGACCCTCAAGAGCCCGAAGAAGGGCGGCGTCGGGCTCGACTACGGCGTCGACACGCCGTACGGCAACGTCATCAACTACGTCCGCGAGGAGATGCGGGACAAGGGCATCTGCGTCGACAAGGACGAGCAGGTCACGGATGCCAAGCCCCTGTGTTCCCAGGCGCTGATGGCCGGCGGTTACCGCATCCGCACCACTATCGACACCAAGATGCAGGCGGCCGCCGTCGAGACGGCCCAGCGCAAGTCCAAGGGCTCCGAGCTGGCCGGCCAAAAGTCGAACCTCATGGCCGCGGTGGTCGCCATCAATCCCGCGAACGGCCGGGTGGTCGCCTACTACGGTGGCGACAACGGCACCGGCACCGACTACGCCGGCAAGAACACCGACTCCAGCGGGGCGATCAGCGGTGGCCACTCACCCGGCTCGAGCTTCAAGATCTACACCCTGGCCGCCGCGCTCAAGGCCCAGAAGGCGCTCGAGTCCCGGTGGAAGGGCAAGGCCTTCAAGCCGGAGGGCACCGGGTTCAAGGTCAGCAACGCCGGTGATGACGACCCGGACTGCCACAACTCCTGCACGCTGCGGGTGTCCACGCTCAAGTCGCTGAACGTGCCGTTCTACTACGTCACCCAGGACATCGGCGCGGACAAGGTCATCGACATGGCCAAGCAGGCAGGTGTCACCACCATGTGGCGCACCGACAAGATTCCGGCGCAGGCGTACGACCTGACCAAGACGGACCCGAAGGACATCACGCCGGAGCCGTTCTTCAACGTGGTCGGCTACGGCCAGTACCCGATCACTGTGCTGGACCACGCCAACGGTGTGGCTACCTTCGCCAACGGGGGTGTCTACAACAAGGCGCACTTCCTCTACTCAGTGGAGAAGCAGAACCTGAACACCGGCAAGTGGGACAAGGTCTCCAGCGAGAAGCTCGACTCGAAGCAGCGGATCGACAAGAACGTGGTCGCCGACGTGACGTCGGTGCTGAAGGACTACCCGGCCGCGGTCAACCACCGGCTCGACGACGGTCGCAAGGCGGCCTCCAAGACCGGCACCTGGGAGCTCAAGGGCGACAGCTCCGACAACGGTGACGCCTGGATGATCGGCTACACGCCACAGTTGGCCACCGCGGTCTGGGTGGGCAACGTGAAGGACCGGAAGCCACTCATCCTCAAGGACGGCCGCAAGGTCAGCGGTGGCAACCTCCCCGGTGACATCTGGGAGCGGTTCATGAACGAGGCGCTGAAGGGTAAGGAGAAGCTCGACTTCCCGCCCGCGGCGAACATGGGCGACCCGACCGCCGGTAACGGTGACGCCGCGCCTCCGCCCACGCCGCCGGCCGGTCAGCCGGGCGGGCCGGGTGGACCGGGTGGGCCGGGTGGCCAGCCCTGTGACCCGCTCACCAATCCGTTCTGCCCGCGCACCGACGGCAACCCCGGCGGCAACAACCCCGGCGGTCCGGGTGGCCCCGGCGGCCCAGGAAACGGCGGAAACGGTGGTGGGCTGCTGCCCGGCCTGCCACCGGCCACTCGGGACTGACCCGCACCGCGCAGTACGCCGCCGCCGGCTGGACGACAGGTCCGGCCGGCGGCGGCGTTTCCGTACCCCCGATCTCGGCGTCGGGACAGGACGAGAACCCCCGTCGTACGGCAGGATGCCTTTTCATGAGCACCCAGTCGACGCCCGGCATCGACGACGCCGGCACCACCGACCACCCGTCCCGCTCCGATGGGTTCGTCCGCGGCCTGTCCGGTGCCATCGGCGGGCCGCTGGGCGACCACGCGACCGCACTGGACCGGCCGGCCGGCCACGAGCGCCGATTCTGGACCGTCGTCCGGATCGTGCTGGCGCTCGTCTGCCTCACGCTCGCGCTGCACTGGGTGCAGAAATCCCCGTGCCAGGACGGCGCCTGGCAGAAGAACGTCCAGTACACCCGGTTCTGCTACACCGATGTGCTGGCCCTCTACTACGCCGAGGGCCTCAACGAGGGCAAGGTGCCCTACCGGGACCACCCGGTGGAATACCCGGTGCTGACCGGCTACTTCATGGGGGCGCTGGGTCTGCCGGTGCACGCCATCGGCGACGGCGACCCGAGCATCAACCAGGGCCAGTGGTTCTACAACCTCAACGCGCTCGTGCTGGGTGCCCTCGCCGTGGCGACCGTGGCGGTGATCCTGGCGTTGCGCCGCCGACGACCCTGGGACGCCGCGTTGTTCGCGCTCGCCCCGGCGTTGGTGCTCACCGCCACCGTCAACTGGGACCTGCTCGCCATCGGGTTGGCGGCATTCGGTCTGCTGGCCTGGGCGCGACGACGACCAGCGGTGGCAGGTGTGCTGCTCGGCTTGGCCGGCGCGGCGAAACTCTGGCCGCTGTTCGTGCTGGGGCCGATCCTCGTCCTGGCGCTGCGGGCCAACCGGCTCCGCGCCGCGCTCACCGCCCTCGGCGCGGCCGCGGTGGCAGTGGTTCTGGTGAACCTGCCGGCTTACCGCGCCAACCCGGACAACTGGGGCCGGTTCTTCGAGCTGAACACCACTCGGCCGATCGACTGGGGCACGCTCTGGTACATCGGGCGCTACCTCGACGGCAAGGTCGGCAACGACCCCGGCCAGCAGGGCCCGTTCGACTGGTTGAACGCCAACATCCCGGCCCTCAACACCCTCTCGTACGCCCTGTTCGGGCTGGCCTGCCTCGGCGTGGCCGTGCTGGCGCTGCGGGCGCCGCGCCGGCCTCGGCTCGCCCAGCTCGCCTTCCTGGTCGTCGCCGCGTTCCTCATCTTCAGCAAGGTCTGGTCTCAGCAGTTCGTGCTCTGGATGCTGCCGCTTGTGGTGCTGGCCCGCCCCAAGTGGGGCGCCTTCCTGGCCTGGCAGCTCGCCGAGGTCTGCTACTTCGTCGCCTTCTACGGTGAACTGCTCGGCGCGGCGACCAGCAAGCCAGTCTTCCCGGAGGGGGTGTTCGTGCTGGCCTCGACGTTGCGGCTGGCCACCGTGGTGGTGCTCTGCGTGTTCGTCGTCAAGGAGATCCTGCACCCCGAGCAGGACGCCGTACGGGCCACCTACGCCGACGACCCGGACGGCGGCGTGCTCGACGGCGCACCCGACGCGCCCTGGCTGGATCGCTGGCGCCGTCGAGCATCGACAAGCGAGCCCGAACCCGAGCCCGCGATCACCACCACGTGAGGCGAAGCGTCAGAGTCGATAGACGACGGCGTCGCCGACGTCCTGGCGTGTGATGCCGAGCGACTCGACAGGTGCGTCGATGGTGATCTCCCACGGCGTACCGGGCACCTGGCCGCGCAGCAGCACCACCGTGCGGACGCCGAGCGTCCGCAGGTAGTCGACGCTCGTCTGGTCGGGGAACGACTGGCTGACCCGGCGGACGTCGTCGAGCTGCCGAGGCGTGAAGCCACTGCCGCCGTTCACCACGTCCGGGAATCCACTCGTCGACCAGAGCATCACGTGCTGGTCGATGTTCTGGTCGCTGGGCAGCACCAGCAGCGGTCCCTCCGCCGAGCGCATCGCCGCCGGCTGGGCCGGCACCACCGGATGCGGGGTGGCGTTCAGGCCCTCAAGGGTGACCAGCAGAAGCGGCAGCAGGGTGGCCATCCGCAGCCACGGCCCCGGCCAGGACGGGATCCGCTGGGCGGCCAGCTCACGGACCCGGTCGGTGAGGGTGGTGATCGCGCCCGCCGCTAGCAACGCGAGCAGCAACGTCGTCCAGAGCATCAACCGGCCCGGGGTACGCAGCGCGTTCCAGCCCGGCGCGTGTTCGAAGAGCGGCACGTAGGTGAACGTGCCGTCGAAGAAGCGGGTGCCCATCGCGAAGGCCATCGTCACCAGCACCCCGACGAGCAGCAGCAACCGGTGCCGCAGCCGCCAGACCGAGAAGAACAAGCCACCGGCGGCCAGCGCGTAGAGCACGAAGCCCGGCAGCAACGTCATCTCCGCATGCCACGGCAGCGCCGCGCGGGCGCCCTCGTGCAACCCGCCCCAGATGCGGGATTCGGCGGGCGCGGTCACGAAGCCGGACGCCGGCGGCGAGAACATGCCGACGTCGCGGATCGTCCGCTCGGCGTACGGGTGCAGCTCGGTCACCTTGAAGTACGGGAACGCCATAAGCAGGCCCACCCCGGCGAAGAGCACCCCGCCGAGCACGTCGGCCACGAGGAGCCGGCGCCCGAAGGGCAGCGCCCGGCCCGACCTCAGCCGGCGGACTCCGAACAGCACCGCTACGACGAGCACCACGCCGGCCAGGAAGTACGCGAACGGCAGGCCGATGCCGAATCCGAGGCTGACCTGCCAGGCCGCCACCAGCCAGCCGGCGTACACCCAGCCGTCGTGCCGCCGCTCCGGCCGGTAGCCGTACCGCAGCGACCAGCCGTGCCCCCGCGCGAGCATCGCGAGAGCCAGCGGGATGCCACCGTTGGAGAGCACGTGCAGGTGCCCGGCCTGGGCCAGCAGCCACGGCGCGTAGGTGTAGCCGACACCGGCCACGGCGGCGCCGATCCGACCGGCGCCGAGCTGGCGGGCCAGCGCGTACGCCCCGAGTGTGGCGAGCGCGTGCGCCAGCACGAACATGATGTTGTAGCGCAGCACCGCGTCCTGGGGGCCGCTGCCGAGCATCCCGGCTGGGGCGTAGCCGAGCAGCGTGTCGGAGAACGCGAAGCTCCACAGCTCCGGGAAGAACGTGTTGGACTGCCACAGTCGCGCCGGGTCGGCCAGCAGGATGTGCCCGGACCACGCCATCTGCCAGGACTGCAGGCTCGGGTCCCAGGAGTCCTGTGGAAGCGTGTACCGCGGGTAGCGCAACGTCGGCCAGGTCATCAGCACGGCCAGCGCCAGCGAGGCGAGGGCGGCCAGGGTCCACTCGTGGGCGAGGAACCGGCCGACGGCGCGGACAGCTCGGCTGAGTCGGCTGGGTCGCGGCTCCGGCGCCGACGCGAACGCCTCCCAGCGTTCGGCCTCGACCGGCTTCGGGTCCCCGTCGGCCTTCTGCGGACCGTCGGCGTCCTTCGCCTTCGTACCCTCGACCTCGTCGGCGTCCCTGACCGCGCCACCCTTGGCAACGTCCTTCGTGGCGTCGGCTTTCGTGGCGTCAGTCGTCGTGGCGTCGGTCGTCGTGGCGTCGGCTTTCGTGGCGTCGGTCGTCGTGGCGTCGGTCGTCGTGGCGTCGGTCTTCGCGGTGTCGGGTTTCGTGCCGTCGGTCTTCGCGGCGTCCTTCGTGTCGCCGGCCTTCGCGGCGCGCTTCGGGCCGCTGGCCTTGGCGATGTCGTCCCCGGCGCGCGTCGGCGCCGGTCGGCTCGGGGCGTCGTCGGTCGGCGTGGGCCGGGCGTTCCCGGGCTGTCCGGTGGTCATGCGGCCGTGCGCTCCGTCCCGAGCTGCTGGCGGAGGAAGTCGATGTCGGCCGCCTGGCCGGGGACACCGCCCGGGGTCTCGACGACCACCGGTGCCCCGGCGGCCCGGATCACGGCCACCACCAGCTCCGGGTCGATCGTCCCGCCGTCCAGGTTGTCGTGCCGGTCCTGGCCGGAGTTGAACGCGCCCTTGGAGTTGTTGGCGTGCACCAGATCGATCCGACCGGTGATCGCCTTCACCCGGTCGACCAGGCCGAGCAACTCCTCGCCACCGGCGTACGCGTGACACGTGTCGAGGCAGAATCCGACCTCGTGGTCGCCGATGGCGTCCCAGAGACGGGCCAGCGCGTCCAGCCGGCGGGCGCAGGCATTGTCGCCGCCGGCGGTGTTCTCGATGAGGACCGGGACGCCGAAGCCGCCGGAGTCGGCCGCGTACGCGAAGGTCTTGCGCCAGTTGTCGAAGCCGACCGCCAGGTCGTCGCCGGCGTTGACGTGTCCGCCGTGGACGATCAGGCCCCGGGCGCCGATCGCCGCCGCCGCGGTCGCGTGGCCCAGCAGCAGCTTGCGGCTGGGGATCCGGATGCGGTTGTTCAGGGTCGCCACGTTGATGACGTACGGCGCGTGCACGTAGAGGTCGACCTCGGCCGCCCGCAGCTGTTCGGCGTCCTCCCGCGGCTTGGGAGCCTTCCACCCCTGCGGGTCGGAGAGGAAGAACTGCACGGTGTCGGCGGACCGGGCGGCCGCCTCCGCCAGCGGGTCGGTCGAATCGACGTGGGCTCCGATACGCATGGCAGCGAGCCTACGTCGCGGCCCCGACGGCTGCGGTGACGGCCGGCGCGGTGTCGTCACCGTCGCGTCACCACGGCTGCTCGACGATCGTTGATGGGATGGAACCCGGCGAGCGGAGCCCGGGGCTGCGTGTGGCGGGCATGCCGCGCATGGCAGTCGGCGCTCGTCGGCCCACCGACGAGGTCACCCCCGCGGCGCGGCCCGGCGCCGCGGGGGCGACCCCTCGACGTGGCAGATCTTCGCCGTTGCAGAATCTCGGAAAATTCTGCCTTTTGCCCCAAGAAGGCACGAGAGCCGTTGTATCGTCAGATAACAACACGATAAAGCTCCGCGGGGCGTCTCCGGTCCAACCTCATCGGTGTGGTCGTTCCTCCCCAGGTCCCACCCAAGGAATGCGGACGGGACGCTCCGCGGCCTCGTTGACGGGGGCTCGCCACCGACCAGTAAACGGTCGGGTGGCGGGCCCCCGTCGCCGTGCGCGGCGCGCCGGCCCGACCGCCCCGGGCATGATCGTCCGGACCGGGTATCCTGGTCAGGTTGTCCGCGTCCGGCCGGGTTCCCCCGGCACGTGCGGGCAGCGACGCACGACCTCCTGCCACGGAAGGACCGTGGCCGCTTAGCCCACAGGAGGTGAGCACGTCTTGCGTCATTACGAGATCATGGTGATCCTCGACCCCAGCCTCGAGGAACGCACCGTCGCCCCGTCGCTCGACACGTACCTGAACGTGATTCGGACCGCGGGTGGCTCGGTTGAGAAGACGGACGTGTGGGGCCGCAGGCGCCTCGCGTTCGAGATCAACAAAAAGGCCGAGGGCATCTACGCCGTCGTCGACCTGCAGGCCACGCCTGCTGCCGTGGCCGAGCTGGACCGTCAGCTCCGGCTGAACGAGTCCGTGCTGCGCACCAAGGTCATCCGGCCGGAGATGCGCTAAGCATTCAGTCCGGCATTCAACCCGGTTCGCCCGGATCAGCCTCCGCGACTCTGTCGTACGGCTCTGCGAGCCTGTACGGCGAGACGCTGAGTGCGCGAGGAGATGGTCATGGCAGGAGACACCACCATCACGGTCATCGGCAATCTGACCGATGATCCCGAGTTGCGGTTCACCCCGTCCGGTGCGGCGGTCGCCAAGTTCCGGGTCGCTTCGACGCCCCGTTTCATGGACAAGACCACCAATGAGTGGAAGGACGGCGAGCCGCTCTTCCTGGCTTGCACCGTGTGGCGTCAGGCGGCGGAGCACGTCGCCGAGTCGCTGCAGCGGGGCGCCCGCGTGATCGTCTCGGGTCGGCTGCGTCAGCGGTCGTACGAGACCCGCGAGGGTGAGAAGCGCACCGTCATCGAGCTTGAGGTCGACGAGATCGGCCCGTCGCTGCGCTACGCCACGGCGAAGGTGCAGAAGATGTCCCGCTCCGGTGGCGGTGGCGGCGGCTTCGGTGGTGGCGGCGGTGGTGGTGGCCAGGGTGGCGGCGGAGGCAACTTCGACGACCCCTGGGCTTCGGCTGCACCCTCTCCCGCGCGTGCCGGTTCGGGCGGCAACTTCGACGAGGAGCCTCCGTTCTAATGGCGCCGAGCGCCCGCGATCGCAAACCAGGAGCAAGGTCAATGGCCAAGGCTGCGGCACTTCGCAAGCCTAAGAAGAAGGTGAACCCGCTCGACAAGGACGGGATCACCTATATCGATTACAAGGACACGGCGCTGCTGCGCAAGTTCATCTCCGACCGCGGCAAGATCCGCGCTCGGCGGGTCACCGGCGTGACCTCGCAGCAGCAGCGGCAGATTGCCCGCGCGGTCAAGAACGCCCGCGAGATGGCGCTCCTGCCGTACACCGCCACGGCCCGCTGAGAGGAGGCACCGATATGAAGATCATCCTGACTCAGGAAGTGTCCGGCCTCGGTGCCCCGGGCGACATCGTCGAGGTCAAGGACGGCTTCGGCCGTAACTACCTGCTGCCGCAGGGCTTCGCGATCGCCTGGACCAAGGGCGCGGAAAAGCAGGTCACGGTCATCAAGCGGGCCCGTTCGGCCCGCGAGATCCGCGACCTCGACCACGCGAACGAGGTCAAGGGTCAGCTCGAGGGTCTCAAGGTCAACCTGAAGGCCCGCGCCGGCGACGGCGGTCGGCTCTTCGGCTCGGTCACCTCGGCCGAGATCGTGGACGCCGTCAAGGGCGCCGGCGGTCCGGTCCTCGACCGTCGCCGGCTGGAGGTGCCCGGTCACATCAAGTCGACGGGCACCTACCCGGTGAAGATCAAGCTGCACCCCGAGGTCACTGCGTCGTTCAACCTGAACGTCGTTCAGGGCTGACGACCAGCCGCACCACGACGAGGGCCCGCACCGAGCGATCGGTGCGGGCCCTCGCGCGTACGCCCCGCGCCGACCGGGTCGCCGTCAGCCGATCGGTTGACCGGTCACCGCGCTGATCAGCACCGTGGAGAGGCCGCCACCGACCACCGCGGCGGCCAGCGCGATGGTCGCCGACCGCCACGTCGTACCGACCCGCCGTAGCAGCGCCGCCACCACCAGACTGCTCACCAACGCCAACCCGAAACGCGGCGAGCCAGCCAACAGCGACTCCAACGCGCGCGACCGTGCGGAGTCGCAGCCACCCCCGCTGATATCGGTGACACAACCGGCGGGCGCCTGCCCGTCCAACGTCAGCAACCACAGGAAGATCAACACCGACGGCACCAGGTAGCAGGCGGCGGTGTAGAGCAGCGGCCGGATCGACCCACCGGGATCCGGGTCGAGCAGGTCGTCCTCCAGACGGCGCGCCCACGCGCCCGTCGCCACCGACTCGACCCGACGCCGCACCGACGCCGTGCCGACAGGCGAACGGTCCGCCCGACGCCGCGCGCCATCCGGGGGTACGGGAGCGCTGCGCGGTCGTGGGGCCGTGTAACCCGCCACCGGCGACCGGGGCGCTGACGTCGTGGTATCCATCCAGCGCGGATCGTCACCCGACAACCGCGTCCCGGGCCAGAAACCGTTGTCCCGACTCGGCCACCCCTCGGCCGCCGTGAACCGATCGGAGCGGGGTGGGAGCGTGCGGTCCCACTGGTCGTCCTCGACAGCCGAGCGTTCCCACTGGCCGGTGCGGTCGGATCGCTCCCAGCCACCGACGCTCTCCGCCTGCGACCACTGCTCGCTCAGGTCGGTGCCGTCCGGGCCAGCCGGCGGCCACGCGTGCACACCCGAGGCGTCCCACGGATCCACCGCGGGCACGTACGACGGCTCCGGCTCCGCGGCCCGCTCCGACCCACGTTCCCACGGATCCACCGCCGGACGCGTCCAGGACTCCTCCGCCGCCCGCCGGCTGCGCCGCGTCGGCCGGCTCGGCTCCGGACGAGCCGTCACGTCGGCCGGGTCGGCCTCCAGGTCCCCACCGGACCAGATCACCTGCGGACGGCCGGCCGGCGCACGGCGGGGACGACGATCCGGGGCCGCGCCAGAGACCGGCTCCTCCTCCGACGCGTCGGCACGCCGACGGCCCGCGTACCCCCGCTCCTGCGGTCGATCGAGTGTCCACTCCCGGGTGTGGTCCGACTCGGGGCCCGCACCGATCGCCGGCTGCTCGCGCCTACCCGTCTCGATGGCACGCCGTCGGGGACCCCTCGTCTCGGCGCTTCGCCAGCCGCCCCCGGAACTCGGGCGCTCCGGTTCGACCTCGACCTCGGGCTCGTCCTCGTCGGGCGCGGCGTGCCGGCCACCGCCGTCGGCGTGCCGAACTCCCGACTCCAGCGCCCATCGCGGCAGGTAGGCGTCGACCGGTTCGTCCTGCCCACGGTCCAGTGCGCGCCGCCGGCTGGAGGTGCGATAGCGCGCGTCCTCGTCGTACGGGTCGACCGGCGAGGGCAGCATGGGCTCACCCCACGATGCGGTCGGCGGGCGCTCGCGCGGGCTGCCCTCCCCGCGTCCCCAGTCCCGGTAACTCACGGCCGGAGTGTGACCCTTCTGAACCGAAAGCGTAATCCGCTGTCCAGGTGTAGCCGTTCGCTGGAGATAGTACGGGAAGATCGTGTCACAGAACCGACCGAAATATTCTCCTCCACAGGCTGGGGACCACGTTTTAGCAGCTCAGAGGCTTGTGGCCGAGAATTCCCCAACCGTTGTCCACAGCCTGTGCACACCCTGCGCACATGCTCGTCCACCGGTGTCCACAGGTTGTCCCGAGGCTCGTCCACCGGGCTTGTTGAGTCGCTGACCTCGGGGTCCGTATGGTTGGCCCTCGACCGCCGGCGCGATGGCCCCCGATCGACCGGCCTGGTCGAGGAGAACTGTCGTACCTCGGCGGTAGAGCTGAGACCGGATCCGACGCAGTGGAGGGGGGACCCGTGTCGGTCACCGACGACAGGCGCGCGGAGTCACGGCCCGGCGGCGGCCAGCCGCCCGTGCAACGCGACGGCCAGTTCGACAAGACCCCACCGCAGGATGTCGCGGCCGAGCAGTGCGTCCTCGGCGGCATGCTGCTCTCCAAGGACGCCATCGCCGACGTCGTCGAGATCCTCAAGACCAACGACTTCTACCGCCCGGTGCACGCCACCATCTTCGACGTCATCCTGGACATCTACGGCCGGGGTGAGCCGGCCGACCCGATCACCGTGGCCGCCGCCCTCACCGACTCGGGCGATCTGGCCCGCATCGGTGGCGCCCCCTACCTGCACACCCTCATCGCCAGCGTGCCCACCGCCGCGAACGCCGCGTACTACGCACGGATCGTCAGCGAGCGGGCGGTGCTGCGGCGGCTGGTCGAGGCCGGCACCAAGATCGTGCAACTGGGCTACGGCACCGCCAACGGCGGCAGCCGCGATGTCGACGACATCGTGGACCTCGCGCAGCAGGCCGTCTACGACGTCACCGAACGGCGGGTCAGCGAGGACTTCGCGATCCTGGCCGACATGCTCCAGCCGACACTCGACGAGATCGAGGCGGTGGGTGCGCAGGGCGGGATGATGACCGGTGTGCCGACCGGCTTCACCGACCTGGATCGGCTGCTCAACGGCCTGCACGCCGGACAGCTGATCATCGTGGCCGGCAGGCCTGGTTTGGGCAAGGCGCTGGCCCTGGACACTCCGCTGCCGACGCCGGATGGCTGGACCACCATGGGCGAGGTCCGGGTGGGCGACCAACTACTGGCGGCGGACGGCACTCCCACCAGGGTCACCCACGCCTTCGACGTGATGTACGACCGACCCTGTTACGAGGTTGAATTCTCCGACGGCACGGTCATCGTGGCGGATGCGGAGCACCTGTGGCAGACGACAAGCCGCGCGAGTCGACGGCAGCCTCCGGCACGGCAGAGGCGGCACTGGTCCGAGTCGTCGCTGGCGAACGTACGTGCGGCACACGAGAGATTCGGCGCCTCGCGGAACCAGCCGATCACGCTCTTCGACACCATCGAGCAGGTCGGGCCGGAGTTCCGACATGTCCTGCACACCGTCGCCCGTCAGGTCGGGTCGGTCGGCCGGATCAGCCGTCCCATCGTCCGTAACGGCAGGGCGCGGAACTGGAGCGCCCCCGGGTATCCGGCCGGCCCCCTTCTGAGCGCGCTGCTCGAACGCGCGGAGCGGGAGGTCAACGCCGCTAGCCGGGTCGACCACGACGGTGTCGTCACCACTGCTGAGATCGCAGCAACCCTGCGTACGGACACCGCTGACCGCCGGCTCAACCACGCCGTACGGAACAGCGCTCCCCTGCGCCTTCCTGATCGGGAACTGGTGGTCCCGCCCTACACGTTGGGGGCGTGGCTCGGCGACGGCCACACGGGTGCCAGCCGATTCACCACCGCAGACCCAGAGATGATCAACCACGTCGAGGCGGACGGCTTCGTCGTTCGACCCAGCGGGCCAATGGTCTACACCATCTTGCTCCCGCCCACGCCTGTCGCAGCGGGGAACGGCGTCTGCGTGGACTGCGGCGTCCGTACCAGGGCGTTGCGCGAGAACCGGGCAACCAGGAGGTGTGCCGACTGCCACAACCGGAACGGTTCCTTCGTCGGGTTGCTCCGTCAGGTCGGAGTGGCGGCGGCCAAGCACATCCCTGACACCTACCTGCGCGCCTCGGAGGTCCAGCGCCGGGCGTTGCTGGCGGGGCTGATGGACACCGATGGCACCGTCGCCCCCATGGGAAACCTGCAATACACGTCGACCTCGAAGCGACTGGCGGACGACGTTCGCGAACTCGTCGTCAGCCTCGGCTATCGCTGCACGGTGAACGCGAAGTCGGTACCCGGACGCACCCCCGAGTCGTCCATCGCGTACACCGTGAACTTCTCCACGCCGGACGTCATCTTCCGACTCGAACGAAAGCGGGTCGCGCACGCGGAACGCCGCCGCACCGCCTCCGACGTCCGGACGACCTCGCGCTTCATCGTCGACGTGCGCCCGGTGCCGAGCGTGCCGGTCCGCTGCGTCACGGTGGACAACTCCGAGCATCTCTATCTGGCCAGTCGGGCGATGATCCCAACCCACAACAGCACGGCGAGTATGGACTTCGCCCGGAACGCCGCGATCCGTGCCAATCAGGCTGCCGCCATCTTCTCGCTGGAAATGAGCAAGGTCGAGATCGTCATGCGACTGCTCTCGGCCGAGGCGCGGGTGCCGCTGCACGTGCTGCGCAGCGGGCAGCTCTCCGACGACGACTGGACCAAGCTGGCCCGGTGCATGGGTGAGATCAGCGAGGCGCCGCTCTTCGTCGACGACACCCCGAGCATGAACCTGATGGAGATCCGGGCGAAGGCCCGCCGGCTCAAGCAGCGGCACGACCTCAAGATGATCGTGGTCGACTATCTCCAGCTGATGACCTCGCCCAAGCGCACCGAGAGCCGGCAGCAGGAGGTCGCGGACCTCTCGCGTGGTCTGAAGCTGCTCGCCAAGGAGGTCGAGTGCCCGGTCATCGCGGTCAGTCAGCTGAACCGTGGTCCCGAGCAGCGCACCGACAAGCGCCCCCAGCTGTCCGACCTGCGGGAATCTGGGTGCCTTACGGCTGACACCCGACTGATACGAGCAGATGACAATAGTGAGATCACGCTCGGTGAACTGCTAGCCAACAGCGCGAAGGGCATCCCGGTCTGGGCACTGGATGAGGGCCTTCGCTACACCCCACGCACCATGACTCACGTCTTTCCTAGTGGCACCCGCGAGGTCTTTCGTCTGACCCTCGCTTCGGGCAAGCAAATCGACGCCACAGCCAACCACCCGTTCCTCGCGTTCACCGGATGGGTGCCCCTGGGTGAACTCTCACCAGGAGATCGCATCGCCACGCCGCGACACCTGCCGCCCCCAATGGCCGTCCGGCCGTGGGCTGACGCCGAGGTCGTCATGTTGGCGCATCTCCTCGGCGATGGTTCCTTCGTGCGGCGTCAGCCGATCCGATACGCCAGTTGCGATGAGCTGAACCTCCAGGCGGTGACGGACGCGGCGAAGCAATTCGGGATCAGTGCCGTGCGTGACGACCATCCGGCGGCGAGAGTGACCACGCTCCGCCTGCCCGCTCCGTACCAACTGGCGCGTGGTCGGCGTAACCCGATCGCGGAGTGGCTGGACAGCTTGGGGCTCTTCGGCCTCAGATCACACGAGAAATTCCTCCCCCAGCCTCTCTTCAGCCTGCCGAAGGAGCAGGTCACCACATTCCTGCGCCACCTGTGGTCGACGGACGGGTCGGTGACTGTCAACAAGTCAGGTCGCGGCGGACGCGTCTACTTCGCGTCCACGAGCCGACGATTGCTTGAGGACATCTCTCGACTGCTCCTGAGGTATGGCATCACGGCCCGGCTGAAGGTCGTACCGGTGGTGGGTCATCGTCCGCAGTACACACTCGACGTCTCCGGCCGCGACGACCAGTTGAGGTTCTTGCGTGAGATCGGCGTCCACGGGCAGCGGTCGGAGGGTTGTGCTGCTCTCCTTGCCTCGTTGGAGTCGACGGAGAGCAACACGAACGTCGACACAGTGCCGCGCGAGGTGTGGGCCAGGGTCAAGGAGATCCTGGTCGAGCAAGGGATGACCCATCGCGAGTTTGCGAAGGCAATCGGTACCCAGTTCTGCGGCAGCACCCTCTGGAAGCGTGCGCCCAGCCGCTCCCGACTGGCGGCGATCGCCCGCGTTCTCGACGCTGCCGACCTGGACCTGCACGCGACCAACGACATCTTCTGGGACTCGATCGTGTCCATCGAGCCGATCGGTGAGCAGGAGGTGTTCGATGCGACCGTGCTTGAGAAGCACAACTTCATTGCCAACGGCATCGCCACCCACAACTCGATCGAGCAAGATGCCGACGTGGTCATCCTGTTGCACCGCGACGACTACTACGACAAGGAGTCGCCGCGGGCGGGCGAGGCGGATTTCATTGTTGCCAAGCATCGGAATGGGCCGACGGACACGGTGACGGTTGCCGCCCAACTGCACCTGTCCCGCTTCGTCGACATGGCCATCGGCTGAGGCGTAGCCGATCGGGTCACCCCAGCAGAGGGAACCAGCCTGCCGCCTCGCCCAACTCCAGTCGGTCCCGGTCGGTAAGCGGGATCCTGCCGGTGGCCTTCAGGAGGAATTCGGTGTCGTCCCATCCGGCGGGGCGGACCGTGTCGTCGCTCAGCAGGCCGTCCATGGTGGAAACCGCGACCCGTACCGCCAGTGGGCCGGGTGGCGGCGCGTCCGGCAGCTCGGGCGTCAGGTCCAGGTGGTGCACCACGGCCTCGGTGGTCAGGGTGGCCAGGAGATCCGGTACGCGGAGCACGTGCCCCTGCGTGGTGACGTACCCCTCGGGGTCTGCCGCCGCGGCGGCACGGACCGCCGCCGGGGCGGTCTCCTTCCAGACTCGGACGATGCCTGTCGGCCGGTCGAAGGCGGACGCCGATCGGCGAACCCACCAGGCGTGCCTTGCGGCCCCGTCATCGCCGCCCGGGAAGCCGCGCCAGTAGGACACGTCGTCGGAATCGGCGGGGCCGCCAATGGGGCTGGCCAGGGCCACGAGTGCCCGTTGGGCGTCGCCGAGCACATGCAGCAGCAGGTCCGCGACGAGCCAGCCCTGGCAGCGGGTGGCTCGTTGCAGGTGCGCGTCGTCCAGGTCGTCGACCACGGCGGTGATGCCGTCGTACGCCTCGGCGAGAGCCTGGTCCTGCTGGATCCCGGTCATGCGATGCAGCCTCGCATGACGCGCCCCGGCCGCCAACCATCGACCCGGGTGGGTGCGTGCCGCGGATCGGGACGCTGGACCGCCGCTGGAACACGCCTCTGAGTCAGAGCCCTGACTCAGAGGCATGCCGCCTGGGGATGACTCCGCTGCGAGGGCTCAGCCGAACATCTCGTCGAGGAAGCCCTTGCGCTTCTTCTGCCGGTAGTGGCCGTGGTAGCCCTGGTGCTGCTGCTGGTGGCCGTAAGCAGGCGCCGGCGGGTAACCGTGGACGGGCGGCGGGGGCGGCGGTGGGGGGACCGCGCCGTAGCCGGGCTGGTGCTGCGCCGGGGCGTGCGGCGGCGGGTAGCCACCCGGCTGCTGGACGGGCTGCGGGGGGTAGCCACCCGGCTGCTGCGGCGGGCCGCCGGGCTGCTGGCGGCTCCAGTTGGCCTCTGCCTCGAACAGCTTCTCCAGCTCGCCGCGGTCGAGGAAGATGCCCCGGCACTCCCCGCACTGGTCGATGAGGACGTTGCTGCGCTCGTACTGTCGCATTTCGCCGTGACACTTGGGACAGGTGAGGCTAGTCATCACCTGACGGTACCTGGTCGAGCTAAGCGGTTGCTGTGAGCGCGTCGACGACCTCGTCGTCGGAGACCTCGTGGAAGTCGTCGTAGTAGACGCTGACCGCGCCGAAATCGGGTGGGCGCTGGGCGCAGATGACCTGGTCGGCCTCGGCCGCCAGCAGCTCGTACGCCTCCTGGGCGCCGACCGGCACGGCCACCACCACCCGGCGGGCGCCGAGCCTGCGGACGACTTCGACGGCGGCGCGGGCGGTGGCGCCGGTGGCCAGACCGTCGTCGACGATCACGGCGACGCGCCCGGTGAGGTCCAGCGGTGGGCGACCGCCCCGGTAGAGCCGCTCGCGCCGCTCCAACTCGACCTGTTCGCGATGGCTGACCGCTGCGATGTCGTCGCTGCTGAGACGGCTGGCGATCGCGTCGTTGAGCACCTGCACACCGCCCGGGCCGAGTGCGCCGAAGGCGACCTCCCGGGCCCAGGGCATGCCGAGCTTGCGGACGACAAGCACGTCGAGTGGGGCGCCGAGCCGTTCGGCGACGACCCGGGCCACCGGTACGCCGCCGCGGACGAGGCCGAGGACGACGGCGTCCGGTTCGCCGACGAGGGCGGTGAGCCGCTCGGCGAGCACCCGGCCCGCCTCGGCACGATCGCGGTACGTGGTCATGCCCTCAGGTGTACGCCGTGCGGCGGCGTTCCGCCCGTCGGTTAGACCGATGTGGCCCGACCGGGCAGATGGTCGGGCGTCGGGGTGGTCGGTGCGGTGTCCGGGCGGTGCAGGGCGGGTGCCCAGACGAGCAGGGCCAGCGGGTACAGCAGGTACCCGAATCGGGTGGACGGCATCAGGGCGATCGCGGCGAGTAGCCCGTACCCGCTGATCAGCGCGATGGCGGCGGCGGTGCCCGGCGGGCGGAGGGCGAGTCGGACGGCGATTGCCGCTCCGGCCGCGACCAGGAGGGTGGCGGCGATCAGCCGGCCACCGGGCAGCATGGTGGCGATCAGGTGACCGGGGAACGGGGACTGCGCGGGGCTGGTGACCAGGCCGTGGCCGAGCGGGAAGCGCAGCACGTTCTCGGTCAGCGCGTCGCGGTCGACGAGCAGGGCCGGAAGTAGGGCGGCGATGGGCAACCCGATAGCGCCGGCCGCGACCCGGGTGCCGGCTCGCCGGGTCAGACCCCACACGATCAGGACCAGGGCGACCGGCCAGGCGAACAGCTTCAGCGCGCCGGCCAGCCCGACCGCGAGGCCGGCCCGGCCGGGCCGGCCGGCGGCGGCGAGTGCGAGAGCCAGCAGGCAGAGCGCGAGTACGGGCATGTCGTCGCCGCCGGTGGCGAGGGTGAGGGCGCAGATCGGCAGGACGGTGGCGGCCTGCACGCCCCGCAGTAGCGCTGGGTCGAACCGGTGTTCCCCCAGCGGACGCCCGCCGATGGTGCCGAGCGTGCGCAGGGCGGACACGGCCAGGGCGAGCGCCAGCGCGGTGCCTACCGCGAACCACACCCGTGCGTCGGTCCACCAGGTGTCGGCGAGTGCCCTGGGCAGGCCGAACAGCGCCATGCCCGGTTGGTACGGCGTGTATCCGAGAAGTTGTTCCCCGGCGGGAAGGGCGGCGATCGCGTCTCGGCCGAGGTACGGCGTGCCGTGCTCCAGCAGGCGGATGCCGGCCTGCTCGACGACCAGTACCTCCTCCTGTGCGCGGTCGGTGCGTCCGGTGGCCCGCTCGACGCTCTGCCAGAGCACGGGGAGCAGCGCGGTGCTCGCCCACGCGAAACCGGTCACCGCCCAGCGTGCCGGTAGGCCGGCCAGTCGGGACGCCGGGCTGCGCCGACGCAGGAGGAGTTGGACGATCACCGCCAGCGTGGCGGCCAGGTAGCCGGCGGCTGCGACCGTACCCCAGGCGCGGTGTGGCAGCAGGGTCGACGTGATCGCGGTGATCGCCGCGAAGAGGGTCGAGACGGCGTAGAGGCCCAGGTCGAGGGCGAGGCCGCCGGCGGCGGTGTCGAGCGTCCGCCAGCGGCGGCGGGCGGTCGGGGCGTCGGCGATCACGGGCGTCAGTCTGGCAGACGTCGCTGCTCACCCGGTTGTCCGCGGGACTCCGGTCGGCCTCGGTCACACCGGCGGTGACTGCTTGCCGTGTCGGTGTTCGTGTGAGCGGCGGCGGTGCCGGCCCGGGCGGCGTGCGCGGTCAGGCGGGGAGGTGGGGAAGGCGGTCGGGGCGGGAGCGGCCGGCCTGGCGGCGGGTCTGGCTCAATCGGATCACCGCGCCGGTGTCGTGCAGCGGCGGTGCCAGGGTGCCGGGGTGGCCGCCCGACCCGCGCTGCAACGTGGCGAGCAGGGTGCCGGCGGGCATCGGCCGGGCGAACAGGTGGCCCTGGCCGGCAACGCAGCCCAGCTCCCAGAGGGCGCGTCGCTGCGGCTCGCTCTCCACGCCCTCGGCGACCACCGTCAGGTTGAGGCTGCGGCCCAGGTCGAGGGTGGAGCGGATGACTGCCGCGGCCTCGGCGGAGCTTCCCATGGTCGTCACGAAACTGCGGTCGATCTTCAGTTCGTGCACGGGGATCCGGGAGAGCAGGGAGAGGGATGAGTAGCCGGTGCCGAAGTCGTCCAGCGCCAACCGGACACCCTCGTCGCGCAGCCGGCTGAGTACCCGGTCGACCACGTCGAGTTGGCTGAGCGTCAACGTCTCGGTCAGCTCCAGCACCAGCCGGTCCGGCGGTAGGTCGTGGGCGCGCAGCCGGGCCAGCACCGAGCCCGGGAAGCGTGCGTCGAGCAGACTGCGTGGCGACACGTTTACCGCGACCGGTACGTCGAAGCCGGCCTCGCGCCAGTTGACCGCGGCGATCAGCGCCTGGTCGAGGATCGCCTCGGCGAAGGCCGGCAGCATTCCCGAACGCTCCACCGCCTCCAGGAAGCGCAGCGGATCGATCAGCCCGTGCGTGGGGTGGTGCCAACGGGCCAGTGCCTCCGCGCTTGTCACCTCGCCGGTGCCCAGGTCGACGATCGGTTGGAAGTTGACGATGAACTCGTGGTCGGCCACGGCACGCGGCAGGTCACCGCCGAGGGTGAGACGACCCAGGTCTGCAGTGTCCCGGGTCGGGGCGTACGTGGAGATCCGCTGCCCGGCCCGCTTCGCCTGGTACATGGCCACGTCCGCGCGACGCAGCAGCTCGGCCATGCCGCCGCTCGCCGGCGCGACGGAGATCCCGCCGCTGGCCTCGACGCTGATACGCATGCCGTCCAGCTCGAACGGCTCGTGCAGGGCGGCGAGCAGCGTCTCGGCCCGGTGCGCGGCCACCGCGGGGGCCGGTAGACCGCGCAGGAGTACGGCGAACTCGTCACCGCCGAGGCGCGCCACCAGATCGCTGGGCTGGGCGGCGTCTCGCAGCCGATCGGCGACCTGGACCAGCACCTGGTCGCCAGCGGCGTGGCCGAGGGTGTCGTTGACCTCCTTGAAGTGGTTGAGGTCGATCAACACCAGTGCGGTCACCCCGTCCGCGTGCCGGGCACTCAGCTGCTCGGTGCCCTGGTCGAGCAGCTGCCGTCGGTTCGCGAGGTCGGTGAGCGCGTCGTGCGTGGCGGCGTACGCGTGCTCGTCGGCCACGCGGGCAAGTTCGGCGTACGCCTGGGCGTTGCGAACGGCCGTGCAGAGCGCCGAGGCGAAGGTGCGCAGCGTGTACTGCTCCCGCTCGGAGAGCTGCACCGGCCCGCGGAAGCGCAATCGCAGGATGCCGATGTCGACGGAGCGGTCGTGGCCTTCCAGCGGGGTGGGCACGACGGTGCCGTCTACCTCGGTGGACGTGCCGCTCGGTCCATCGAAGGTGATGCCGGCGGTCCCGCCGCGAACGGTGCGCCCGCCGTCGCGCAGCTCGATCTCGACCTCGTCGGCGGAGAACAGCTCGGCGGCCTGGGTGACGGCGGTGGTCAGCACGTTGTCCAGGTCGACCACGTTGAGCGCGTCGGTGGTGCGGGCGAGCCGCTGCCACGCCTGCTGCTCGGTGCGGCCCCGGATCCGTGCGGAGTAGGCCAGGTGCAGGCTCAACATCAGTGGCGGGACGGCAAGCAGCAGTCGGGGATCTTCGCGGAGGATGAGCAGCGTGCAGACAGCAACGACGAATCGCACGCCGAAGCCGGCGATCCGCAGGTCAAGGTTGTTCAGGAATTGACGGGACACCCGCGTGCCGGTGGCGAGAGCGATCACCGGGATGGCCAGCAGATCGTCGAGCAGTGCCGCGACCAGGTAGATCGCCCCGAGCAGAGTGGCCAGCTCGAGCACGCCGGTAAACGGCCACTGCCAGGGGATGGCCAACGTGGTGAGGCCCGCCCCGCCGGCCACCAGAATGTTCTTGCTGACTCCGAAGGCCGCCTTGATCATCGGCAGCTTCATGATGGCTGATGCGATACCGACGCCAGCCCCGGTCGCCAGTACCACCCAGGCGGGTGGTGCCACGGCAAGCCCTATCACGATCGCCGTCTCGACCCAGGTGATGCCGTGTGTGGTCGAGCGAATTCGGATAGGTGCCATGACGATCGTGCCAAGCGCAGTCATGAAGGTCAGCGCTACGAATGTCGCACCGTCGCCTACCGAGACGGGGCGACGGGTCAACACGTTGGCCCCAGCGATGACTGTGGGAACAATTGCCATGACGACGATGAGACCGACGAGCAGCAGAAGCGACCGATCTGCCCGGGGACTCTGCGGTGACACCTGGCTCATGAAGCTCCTGTCGTCGCCCACAGTTACCTGTTGACGACAGGAGCTTACCGCTCAGTGCTACTTCGATGTCAGAACCAGTCGCTGCCGCGCATTGCATGCTCCCTCCACTCGTCCGGCCGTTTCCGTATTCCGGATCCGTTCTCGTGATGGGAGCCTAAGAGGAGTTAGGCAGTTTTAGTAGCGATAAATGTCGGTATACGCAACATTAGCCAAGCCAGCGGCCTTTGTGACGGTCTGTCCATGCCACCTGAGCGGAGCGCGGTCGTGCTGCACTGGCGATCCGCAGCTTGCGCGCTGCGGAGAGGCTATCGGCGTTGTCGCCTCCTCCCTAGTGTGGCCAGGATGTGCGCCTGGCCTCATCCGTCAGTTTGGGCTCAGGGTCAATCCGGTCGGACAGAATCTGCTCTCCGTCGCCTGGTCCGTGTGGATTTGGGGTGTCTCGTTGGGGGGTTGGCCTGCATTCTGACCACCGTTAACCTTCCCCAGTGTGATCAGCTAGACACCGATAGACGCGAATTCGGAGGGCCGGTGGAGATCAACCTGCTGGGTGGCCTGGAGGTGCTGCTTGCCGACCACAAGTTGCACCTGGGTACGCCCAAACAACGGGTAATCTTCGCGATGCTCGCGGTCCAGCCAGGCCAGTTGGTGACGTTGTCCGGCCTCATAGACGAGCTGTGGGCCGACCGTCCTCCGCGTTCCGCTGTGGCGAATGTGCGGACCTATGCGGCCAATCTTCGCCGGGAGTTCGAGACGTTAGCGCTCGCGGACGCGACTCTCGTGCGGCAGGGGAACGGCTATCGCCTCGCCTTGCGGCCGGATGTGATCGACGTCTTCCGCTTCCAGGACGAGCTTTACGCTGGCCGGGATGCTCTGGGCGCTGGCGACCTGTCGCGTGCGTCGGAACTGCTGGGCCGCGCTTTGGTGCGGTGGCAGGGTCCCATGCTCGCCGGCATCCCGCTTGGGCCCGTCCTGACGGCTCGAACCGTCGCTGCGGAGGAGGAGCGTCTTCTGGCCGTGGAACTCCTCGCCGAGGTTCATCTGCGATCCGGGCGGGATGATCTCGCAATTCCGTCACTGCGCGCGGTGACTGCCCTTCATCCGCTCCGAGAGCCGACATACCTCCTTCTCATGCGGGCCCTGCACGAGCGCGGTGACAACGCGGAGGCGCTTGTCGCGTACGACGAGATTCGCAGGCATCTGATGACGGAGCTGGGGGTGCGCCCGGGGGCCAACCTCGAGAAGTTGCGGCGCAGGATCCTCACCGAGGCGCCGAGCCGGAAACCCGTCGTCACCGGCCTGAGCAAAGGCAGGGCTGGGCGCCTTGCTGGGTCCCCACCAGGACCGGCGGGTGACCCGACGACGAAGCAGATGCCCACAGTCGCAGCGGTGGATCATCTGCCTCGTTCGGTCACCGACTTCGTTGGTCGGGAGGCCGTCGTGGCCAGGCTGTTGGCGGAGACGCGGCGTGTCGAGGATCGCGTACCGGCCGTGCACGTCATCGACGGAATGGCCGGCAGCGGCAAGACAACACTTGCCGTGCACCTGGCCCGCCGGCTGAGCGACCGGTACCCGGATGCCCGTTTGTACGTCGACCTGCGGGGGCATGGCGAGAAGGACCTGATTGGACCGGCGTCGGCTCTTGTCGTCCTGCTTCGCCAGCTTGGGGTGCCGCCTGAGCGGGTGCCGGTTGACCTCGACGACAGGACGGAACTCTGGCGACGCGAACTGGCCCGCCGGAGGTCGGTGATCATTCTGGACAACGCCGCCAGCAGCGACCAGATCCTGCCGCTTCTGCCGATCGAGCCCACCGCCGTCGTGCTGGTGACGTCTCGACGCCGACTCACCCACCCGGACCTCGGCGCGTCGCAGTCCCTGCCGGTCATGTCGTCCGGGGAGGGCGTCGACCTGTTGGCCGCGAGTGTGGGGCGGGAACGGGTCGACGCCGAGCCGGAAGCAGCGGTCGAGGTGGTCCGGCGGTGCGGCCATCTTCCCCTGGCGATTCGGCTGGCCGGCGCCCGGCTGGCGCACCGACGTGGTTGGCGGTTGGCGGATCTCGCGGCACAGATGGCCGGCGCGGCGTCGGTTCTCCCTCATCTGGCCGGGGAGAACAGCACAGTCACCGGTGTGTTCGCCGCCTCCTACGAACCTCTCCCCGAGTCGACCAAGCGGGTCTTTCGCTTTCTGGGTCTGTACCCCGGTAGCCGGTTCAGCCCAACGGCGGTCGCGGCACTGACCGGGCTGACGGTGGCGGAAGCTCACGCGGCTCTCGACGACCTCACCGACAGGCACCTGGTGGAGGATCTGAACTCCAGGCAATACGGATTGCACGACCTCATGCGCCAGTACTCCGTCGAGCTATGCCTGTACGTCGATTCGGCGCAGGACCGCAGGTCAGCCCTGGCCCAACTGCTCGACTTCACCCTGGCAGCGGCACTGCGGATTGCTGAGATTATCGAGCCCGTTGTCATCGAAAGCCAGGTCAGTCATCTCCCGTTCGGTCGGCCTGAATTGCTGGAGGCTCTTGGCGAGCCGAGCGCCGAGTGGTTGGAAGCCGAGCGGGCGGACCTGGTGACGATGGTGGCGTCGGCACATGTGGCGGGCTTCCACGAGCACGCCTGGCGGCTGGCTCGTGCCCTGTGGCGATTCTGCTACATCCGCGGATACTTCGAGGACATCATCGTGACCCACCAGCAGGGGCTGGCAGCGGCAGAGGCGACGGGCAACGCCGAGTCGACGGCGCTGATGCAGAACTACCTGGCCTCCGCTTACGTCCGGACCGGCGACAACCGGGAAGCCCTGAAACACCTGACCCGCGCGGTCGAGCTTTCCAAGGAATCCCGGGACGTGCTGAACACGGCTCGCTACCAGGCCAATCTTGCCCCGGTCCACTACTGGAGCGGCAATCTGACCGAGGCGGTGGCACTCGGTATGGAACATCTGCGTGACTACCGGGGCTACGGCAACGCAGGAGCGCCGAACGCGTTACCGAACGTTGGTATCGCCCTCACGTCACTGGGCCGTTACGAAGAGGCGTTATGGATTCACCGGCGTCACCTGGCCTGGGCCCGAACCAACTCGAACGAGTTCCACGTGCTCAACGCTCTCAGCCATATCGGATCGGTACGCACCCGAATGGGAGATTTCCATCAGGCGATCAGGATCCTCAGGGCCTCGCTGGCGCTTCGGGACCGCACCGGCCACCGCTACGGCGAGGCAGAGGTACGCCTCGACCTTGGCATCGCCTACCGCGGTCTTGGTCGCTTGGCGGAGGCCAAGCAGGAGCACGAGTTGGCTCGGACCCTCGCGGTCGGTTCGGGCGAGCGGCATGTCGAGGCCGCGGCGTTGAACGAACTGGGCCGCACGCTGCGGGCACGCGGGCGGGACCGTACGGCAGCCGAGATGCACCGCGAGGCCCTGCGGTTGGCGACGCGGATCGCACACCCGCACGAGCAGGGGCGTGCACTGGCGGGCCTCGCGGAGCATTTCAAGGCCATCGACCCGGCCGAGGCCCGGCGGCACTGGGAGCGGGCGTTGGCGATCTTCCGTCGGATGGGCGTACCGGAACGCCTCGATGTCGAGCGCCGCCTCGCCGAACTGGGTGCCAGTGTCGTCGATGCGGGGTGCTGACCTGCGCGAACGTCGCTTATCGATTTCTTATCGCCGAGCCCGATAGCTTCTGGAGCGTATCGGCGAACGGGGGAGGTTCTGCCCGTGGGCAGAACCGGGTCGTCGACACGCGCCCGCCGCCAGGTCCCCCCAGCGACTTCGGCGGCGGGTCCGGCGAGGAAAGGGGCGCGGCCCGGTGAGCGCTGTCGCACCCGGCGAGTGCCGGGCCGCGCCCCTTCCGAGCCCCTGTGCGTCGTACCGCACCGATAGGCTCACGGCCGTGACCGAACCCGCGCAGCTCAGCCACGTCGACCGTGCCGGCGCGGCCCGCATGGTCGATGTCTCCGCGAAGGCGGTGACCGGGCGACTGGCCGTCGCGTCCGGCCGTCTGCGCACCACGCCCGAGGTCGTCGACCTGCTGCACCGCGACGGGTTGCCCAAGGGTGACGCGCTGGCCGTCGGCCGGCTCGCCGGCATCATGGGGGCCAAGCGCACTCCGGACCTGATCCCGCTCTGCCACCCGATCGCCCTGCACGGTGTCACAGTCGACCTGCGGCTGACCGAGGACACGGTGGAGATCACCGCCACTGCCCGCACGGCGGACCGGACGGGGGTCGAGATGGAGGCGCTCACCGCTGTCGCGGTCGCCGGCCTGGCCCTTATCGACATGGTCAAGGCGGTTGATCCGGCGGCCTCGGTGGAGGCGGTCCGGGTGCTGCGCAAGGAGGGCGGCAAGACCGGCGAGTGGGTCCGGCCGGAGGATCGGCAGTGATCCGGGCCCGCGTGATCGTCGCGTCCAACCGGGCCGCGGCCGGCGTCTACGCCGACACCAGCGGTCCGCTGCTCGTCGCCGGCCTGCGCGAGTGGGGCTGTCAGGTCGACGAGCCGGTGGTGGTGCCCGACGGCGAGCCGGTCGGCGCCGCCCTGCGCGCCGCCCTCAGCGACGGCGTCGACGTGGTGCTGACCAGCGGCGGCACCGGGGTCACCCCGTCCGACCGGACGCCGGACGTGACCAGGGCCCTGCTGGACTACGAGATTCCCGGCATCGCCGAGGCGATCCGGTCGCACAGTCGCGAGCGGGTGCCCACCTCGGTCCTGTCCCGGGGCCTGGCCGGGGTGGCCGGCCGGATGCTTGTCGTCAACCTGCCCGGCTCGACAGGTGGCGCCCGGGACGGGTTGGCCGTGCTCGGGCCGATTCTCGGGCACACCGTCGACCAGCTTCGCGGCGGCGACCACTGACCGGTCCGCGTCGACGACCACCGCCGGTCCGCGCCCAGGCCCGGCGGACGTCGGTCCGTCCCGATAGGCTCGGTCGGTGAGCACGGAAACCGCACCAACCGCGGACCGGGTCGCCGCGCCCCCGCCGGCAGGGTGGGAGGAGGCGCGGTCCCGGGTGTACGCGGTGGGGCTGGCCGCCGCGCTGCCCGCCGTCGCCCGTCCGCTTGTCGACACCGACGGGCTGACCCTGGCCGAGCCGCTGACCACCCGCACCGACCTGCCCGCCTTCCCCACCTCCAGCGTGGACGGCTGGGCGGTGCGCGGCACCGGGCCGTGGCGCGTCGTCGGGCGGGTGCTGGCCGGCAACACCCCCACACCACTCGCCGAGGACGGCACGACAGTCGAGATCGCGACCGGGGCCATGGTGCCCGTGGGCACCACCGCCGTGCTGCGCATCGAGGAGTCCACCGTCGCCGATGGTCTGGTCAGCGGCACTCCCCGGCCGACCCCGGAGTGGCGGCAGCCGGGCGAGGAGGCGTACGCCGATGAGGAGCTTCTGCCGGTCGGCACGCCTGTCGACCCGGCGGTGATCGGCCTGGCCGCCTCCTGCGGGCACGACACGCTGCGGGTCCGGCGGGCGCCGCGCGCCGCGCTGCTGATCTTCGGCGACGAGTTGCTCACGGCCGGCCCGCCCGGTGCGGGCCGTGTGCGCGACGCGCTGGGTCCGGCGGTGCCCGCGTGGCTGCGCCGGTACGGCTGCCACGTCCGCCCGTCGGACGTGGTGGGCCCGGTGGCCGACACGCTGCCCGCGCACGTGGCGGCGGTGCGCGCGGCGCTGACGAACGCCGACCTGGTCTGCACCACCGGCGGCACGATGCACGGCCCGGTCGACCACCTGCATCCGACCCTGGAGGCGTTGGGCGCGGACTACGTGGTCAACACGGTGGCGGTCCGACCGGGCTTCCCGATGTTGCTCGCCCGGCTGGCCGATCACGACGGCCGGGTCCGCTTCGTCGCCGGCCTGCCGGGCAACCCACAGTCCGCCATCGTCGCGCTGGTGTCACTCGTCGCGCCGCTGCTCGCCGGGCTCCAGGGTCGTTCGATGCCTATGTTGCCCCACGCCACGCTTGCCGAAGCGGTGCCGGGGCGCGGCGACCACACCCACCTGGCGCTTGTCCGTCTGGACCGGGCCGCCGGTACGGCGCACCCGGTTCGGCACGTCGGTTCGGCGATGCTGCGTGGCCTCGCGAGCGCCGACGGGTTCGCCGTCATCCGACCGGGCACCAACGGCGCGCAGGGTGACCGCGTGCCGATCGTGCCGTTGCCGCTGCTGTCCGGGGAGCGGGCGTCGTGACCGCGCCGACGATCACCGTCGTCGAGGTCACCGACCAGCCCCTCGACCTCGCCGCGCACGAAGCTGCCGTCGCCGACCGGCGGGCCGGCGCGGTCGTCTCCTTCCAGGGCGTCGTCCGCGACCACGACCACGGGCGTCCGGTGGTGAGCCTGGAGTACGAGGGGCACCCGAGCGCCGCACAGGTGCTGCGTGAGGTGGCCGCCGAGATCGCCGCCGATCCCGACGTCTACGCGGTGGCGGTCTCACACCGGGTCGGGCCGCTGGCAATCGGGGACGTTGCGCTGGTCGCCGCGGTGAGCACGGCCCATCGCGCCGCGGCCTTCGCGGCCTGTGCCCGGCTGGTCGACGAGGCCAAGGCCCGGTTGCCGATCTGGAAGCGCCAGGTCTTCGCCGACGGCGGCGAGGAATGGGTCAACTGCCCCTGACCGTTCAGCGGCGGCCGTTGACCACCACGGCCCGGGCGAGCCGCTCGCCGTAGAACGCCGGCTCGGCGCCGGGGCGCCAGGGCAGCGCCGCGACCAGCACGATCAGGGCGAGGGCCAGCGAGTTCTCCATGAGCGCCCCGAACAGACCGTCCTGGTAGTGCGACACCTCCGGCAGTTGGTGCTCGTACGGCCAGATGGGGGAGATCAGGAAGAGCAGATAGAGGCCGATGGCGGCGACGCCGTGTCGGAACCCGGTAAGCGTGGGATACCAGATCGGCGGGCGAAGACCGGTGAGCCCGCTCAGGCCACCGGATGTCGCGCCCTGACCGGTTCGCTGCGCCAGACCCCTGCTCGCCTCCCGTCGACGGACGGCGGCGTCGGCCAGCACGATGATCGCCGGGATCACCCACACGAGGTGGTGCGTCCAGGAGATCGGGCTGATCACGTTGGCGGTCAGACCGATCAGGGTGAACGCTGTCAGCTCGTCACCGTCGGCGCGTGAACTGGCCGCCCGGGACAGGCCCACCGCCAGGATGAGCACCGAGAAGGCGAGCCAGAGCAACCCGGGAGTCTCGATCGAGTCGTACAGCCGGGCCAGCAGGCCGGCGAGCGACTGGTTCGGCGTCATGTCGGCCGCGCCGACCCGTTCGGTCTGCCAGAGCACGCTGCCGAAGTACGTGCGCGACTCGTCGCCGACGATCACGAAGGTCCCGATTGTCACGCCGACCGCGGTGCCGATCGCGGTGGCAGCCACCCGCCACTGACGGGTGATCAGCAGGTAGGCGATGAACAACGCCGGGGTGAGCTTGACCGCCGTGGCCAGGCCGATTCCTGCGCCCGCCCAGGCGCCACCGTAGACGAAACGCAGCAGCGGGCCGTCGGTCGCGGCGTAGTGGGTGCCCCGGCGCGAGCGCCAGCGCAGCCCGATCAGATCCGCCATGATCAGCGCGAACAGCAACAGGTTGACCTGGCCGTAGCCCAACGTCTCCCGGCTGGGCTCGATGGCGAGCGCGAGTGGCACCGCCAGCGCCACGGTGAACCACAGTGGCCAACCCAACCGGTCCACGATGGGGCGGAGCAGGCCGGCCAGCACCAGTGCCAACGCCGCGATGCTGGCGAGGGCGTTGATGATTCCCGCTGCGACGATCGGCAGTTGCGCCATGGGCAGCATCATGAGCCCGGCGAACGGCGGGTAGGTGAAGCCGAGGGTGGTGCCGGGCGCGATGAACTCGTAGAGCTCGTGACCGCTCGCCCACCACACCACCGCACCATGGTAGATCTTCATATCGAAGAAGTTGTACGGTCGCCCGAACTCACCGATGGCGAGCCATGCGGCATAGGCGACGGCGGCCACGATGGCGCCCCGTACGACGTTCCTGCGATCGATCCCCCGCGTCATGCGTTGAACTGGGGCGAGGCGGTCCGCCCGTCTACCGACAGTCGTCGGCATGGCGTGGCCACCCCCGTACCAAGGTCGTCCTACCCGTCCAGGTCCTGCACGGAGCCTAGAACGGTGCCTCACGTCAGTGCCTCCCGCGTTATGCGACCGTGTCCGATCCCACACATGTTTTTGACATTTCCACCGCGTTAACGCCTACCGGGTGGTTCAGGTAATTCGCGGCCTTAGCGGGGGGTGGGGGTGACGCCGAAGCGTATCGAGGCAGGTCAGCCGGGGAGTCGACGCGCGGTGGCCGCCGAGCGAACAGCGATCCGGGCCTCGCGGCGGGCGGTGCGGACGGCGCGCTGCATGGAACGTCGAGAGTGGCCGATGCGGTGGCCCGTACGCCAGCGGATGCCCGGCTTGCCGCCGGTGTCGGCGGCGGCGAGCAGGAGGCCGCCGAAGAGCCCGAGGTTCTTCAGGGTGTGGATCTCGTTGTTGTTCTTGGCGATGGGGTCGTCGTTCTTCCAGAACGGATGCCCGGCGACGGTCACCGGCACCAGCGTGCCGGCGAGGACCAGCGCGGCGGGCCGACTGAACCGTCCGGTGGCCAGCAGAAGACCGGCGCCGACCTGCACCGCCGCGTTGAGCCGGATCAACGTCTCGGTCTCCGTGGGGAAGCTCGGGTGCGCCTTCTTGAGCATCGGCGCGACCTTGTCGGTCACCGGCTTGGCGGTCTCCGCCAGTCGGTGCGGGTTGCGGAGGTTGCGGTACCCGCTGACCACGAAGATGCCGCTCAGCATGGCGCGGGCAAGGGAGCGTACGGGCGTCATGGATCAGTCATACCCCGTCGCGGCGTTTGCTACCCCGGCAACCGCCGGATCCGGATCGGTCGGTGTGCACGTTCGCCACGCCGATTCGAGCGACCATCGCTGATGGACGGCCCGTCACGGGTAACGTCGCGCGGATGACGACGCTGCGGCTCCGCCCCGAAGGCCCGGCCGACGCCGGGCCGGTGCGTCGGGTCATGGCCTCGGCGTTCGCTCGTCCGGACGTGCAGACGCCGCCGGAGGTCGGGCTGGTCGACGACCTGCGCGGCACCGACGCCTGGCTGCCCGAGTTGGCCATGATCGCCGAGTACGGCGGCGAGGTCGTCGGATACGCGCTGCTCACCCGGGTGCGGGTCCGACCCGATCGCGGTGCTGTCGCGCCGGCCCTGGCGCTCGGGCCGGTGGCGGTCGCGCCGCACCGACAGCGGGTCGGGCACGGCAGCGCGGTGGTGCAGGCCGCCCTGGACGCCGCCACCGAGCTGGGCGAGCGGCTGGTCGTGGTCCTCGGCGACCCGGCCTTCTATCGCCGTTTCGGGTTCGGGCCGGCCGCCGAGCTGGGTCTCACCAGCCCGTGGGCGGGGCTCGGGGAACCCTGGCAGGCGCTGGTCCTGCCGCCGTCCACCAGCGAGGAGGGGCCACCGCCGCGTGGCGAGGTGGTCTTCCCGCCGCCCTGGTCCAGGGTCTGACCGTCGGTTGGCGCGGCGCTCAGGTTGGCTGGGTACGCAGGTACCGGCCGAAGTGCGGAACGGTGAAGGCCACCGTGCCCCGCTCGCCCGAGTAGATGAGCCCCTTCTTGATCAGCGCGTCGCGGGCCGGGGAGAGGCTCGCCGGCTTCCGGCCGAGGGCGCGGGCGATCTCTGCGGTGGGCACCGCGGCGTCCATGTCGTCGCGGACCGCCCCGCCGGACTCGCCCTCCACCAGGGACAACGTGGCCATCACCCGCATGTACTCGCGCTCGGCCGGGGTGGCCCGCTCGAACCGGGAGCCGAAGAAGCCGACCGCCAGCTCGGCCTCGGCCTCGGGGGCGGCGACCCGGACGTCGGCGGCGGTGATCGGTGACCGTGGCGCGTGGTCCCAGGTCGCCTTCCCGTACGCCTGGACGAAGTACGGGTAGCCGCCGGACTTGTCGTAGAGCAGGTCGAGTGCCTTCTGCTCGTACTCCACCTCCTCGCGTTCGGCCGGCGCGCAGAGCGCCTGGTCGGCGGCGATCCGGTCCAGCCGGTCGATGCGCTGGTAACGGAAGAGCCGCTCCGAGTACGACTTGGCGGCGCTGAGCACGGCCGGTAGATGCGGCAGACCGGCGCCGACGACGATCAGCGGCGCACCGATCTGGGACAGCTCGTGGCAGGCCGCGCAGAGCGCCGAGACGTCCTCCGGCCCCACGTCCTGCATCTCGTCGATGAAGACGGCGATGCCGGTGCCCACGTCGCTGGCCACAGCGGCGGCGTCGCTGAACAGCTCCACCAGGTCGATCTCGATGTCGCCGGAGTCGGCCCGGCCGGTGGCCGCTGGCACGTCGATGCCGGGTTGCCAGCGGTCGCGCAGCTTCGACGGCGCCCCGGCGCGGCCGGTCGGCGCGGATCGCTGGGCGAACGCCTTGAGCACCCCGAGGAAGGCGTCGATCCGATCCGGGGCGCGGTGCCGGGGTGCGAGTTCGCGGACCGCCATGTGCAACGCGGCGGCGACCGGGCGGCGCAGTGACTGGTCCGGACGGGCCTCGATCTTGCCGCTGCCCCAGAGTCGATTGATGGCCTGGGAACGCAGGGTGTTGAGCAGGACGGTCTTGCCGACGCCGCGCAGGCCGGTGAGCATGAGGCTGCGCTCGGGCCGCCCCCGGGCGATGCGCTCCAGCACGATGTCGAAGACGTCCAGCTCCCGCCCCCGCCCCGCGAGTTCGGGCGGGCGCTGGCCGGCGCCCGGGGCGTACGGATTGCGGACCGGATCCACGCATCGCACAATATCGGGCCCTCTAGCTGCGAAGCTAGATATGGATAGATGAGGCTACCGGCGTGTTGAGGCCGTCGAGACAAAACTAGGGCTGTCTAGCGTCCACGCTAGACAGCCCTAGTTTGTGGAAGCGACTACCGCTTCTTCAGGCACAGCACGTAGTCGAGCACGTCGATCGTGTTGTCGTGCACATAGTTCGCGGTCGCCTGCGGTGCGAGCGTCTTGCACCGGTCCCCGTCGGCGGTCGCCGGGATGCGCAGCAGCACCTGGTACGTGTTCGGGCCGCACGGCACCTTGCGCAGGTCCGCGCTGTCCTCGCTGCCGTCGTTGACCACGCAGTCCCCCTTGGCGAACTCCTCCTCGTCCGGGGACGGCAGGTTGGGGCTCGGAAGGTCGCTCGGTAGGACCGGCGGGACGACTGGTGCGCTCACCGACGGGGCGGGTGCGGCGGAGTCACTGTCGCTGTCGGCGACCCTCCACAGCGCCCAGCCCACGATGCCGAGGCAGGGGCAGACCAGGAGCAGGACCACCAGCACGACGATGAGGGCGATCTTCCCGCCGCTCCTCTTCGCCGGCGGGGCCGGTGGCATCCCGTACCCGCCGGGCGACGGTGGGGCGGGTGGCATCCCGTACCCGCCGGTTGGCGGTGGGGCCCACGGCGCCGGCTGGCCGGGAGCGGGCCCGGCGGGTGGGAAGGGCCCTGGCGGCGCATCCCACTGCGCGGGCTGCGCCGGGGGACCCCACTGCGCGGGCTGCGCCGGGGGACCCCACTGCGGCGGTTGCGGCGGTTGCGGAGGCGGCGGCCCCCACTGGGGGACCGTCTCATCGACAGGTGACGGGCCGTCCGGGCCGGTCGGCGGGCGTTGGTACGGGTCGTCCGGCTGCCCGGAACCCGATGGTCCGTAGGTCGTCATCTCATCCCCAGGGTTGGGTGGTCAGCGCTGCGTCAGGCATCAGCGCTGCTTCAGGCAGAGGACGAAGTCGAGGGTGTCCAGCTCGCTGTCGAAGAAGTACCAGTTGGTGTAGCCCGCCACCTTGGCGCATTTCGCCTCGGCGTCGCGTTCACCGCTTGTCGCGCCGTCGATCCGACGCAGCACCTCGTACGACTTCGGTGCGCAGCCGCTGATCAGCAGCTTGGGCTTGCCGCCGGCCGTCCCGTCGTTGCGCACACACTGGCCGACCTTCACGAACCGCGGATCGGCCGACGACTCCGGCGCGGCGGCGCTCGGCGCCGGCCCGACCGGCTCGGTCACGTCCGCGCTGGGCTCCCCGACACCTGCCGAACCGGTCGGCGCGGCCGCCGGGGTCGTCGGACCGTCGGAGCGGGCGAGGAACCAGTACGCGCCGCCCGCCACCGCCAGCAGCGCCACGACGGCCACCACCGCGATCAGCGGACCCCGCCCGCGCCTGCTCGGTGCCGGGGACGGGTCACCGCCGTAGGCGCCGCCGTCGGGTCGGTACGACTCCCCGCCGTACGGCGTGTTCACTTCGGCCGGCCGGTACGCGCCACCGTAGGGCGCCCCGGCCTCTCCGCCGTACCGTCCGCCCCCGTAGGGGGCACCGACGGGCTCAGCGCCATAGGGCGCACCGGTCTGACCAGAGCCGTAAGGTGTCCCGCGCTCGCCGTCGTACGAGGGCCCCCCGCCGTAGGGTCTCGCTGGCGAGTCGCCGTAGGACCCGGGGCGCTCCTGGGGCGCGGGCGGGTAGGACTGCACCGTCGGCGGGTAGGGCTCGGGGGCCGGCGGATAGGGCTGCTGTGGCGGCCGGCCGGGCGTCTCGTCGGGCCGCTGCCCACGCCACGGGCCTCGGAAGCCCTCCCCGGGTGGTCCGTAGTTCGTCATGCCGCCCTCCTGCACAAGTGGTGAGAGGCCGGCCACCAATGCGCGACGCGGACTCCGAGGCCACCGTAGCGTGGTCCACCGATGAGCTCATCCCCGCCGAGCGCCGCCGCCCTGTCCGGCCGCCGCGCCGCCGCCGCGCCAACCCTGGTCTGGACCGCGCTGATCGTGGTCTACCTGCTGTGGGGTTCCACCTATCTGGCGATCCGGGTCGCGGTGGAGACGCTGCCGTCGTTGCTGTCGGCCGCCCTGCGGTTCGCCGTCGCCGGCCTGGTGCTGGCGGTGGTGCTGCGGTTGCGCCGCGGGCCGGGCGCGCTCCGCGTGCGGCGTCGGCAGCTCGGTGCCGCCGCGCTGGTCGGGGTGCTCCTGCTCGCCGGTGGCAACGGCCTGGTGGTGCTCGCCGAGTCCGGGCCGCCCGGGGTGGCGTTGCCGTCCGGCATCGCGGCACTGCTGGTGGCGACCGTGCCGCTGCTCGTGGTCCTGCTGCGCTCCGCCACCGGTGACCGGCCCGGGGTCTGGACGTTCGCCGGGGTCACGCTCGGCTTCGTCGGGCTGGTCCTGCTGGTGCTGCCCGCCGGCAGCGCGGACGCCGTGCCGCTGGTCGGCGCGCTGACGGTGGTGGCGGGGGCCGTCGCGTGGTCGGTCGGGTCGTTCCTGTCCGGACGGATCGGGATGCCCGCCGACCCGTTCGTCGCGACGGTCTACGAGATGGTGGCCGGCGCGGTGGCGCTGGCAGTCGTCGCCGCCGGCCGGGGCGAGCTGCGCGAGTTCCACCCGACGACGGTCAGCACCCGGTCCTGGCTGGCGTTGGTCTACCTCATGGTGGCCGGCTCGCTGGTGGCCTTCACCGCGTACGTCTGGCTGCTGCAGAACGCGCCGATCTCGCTGGTCTCGACGTACGCGTACGTGAACCCGGCGGTCGCGGTGGCGCTCGGGGCACTGCTGGTGGCCGAGCCGATCACCCCGCAGGTGCTGCTCGGCGGGGCGGTCATCGTCGCCGGGGTGGCCCTGGTGGTGAGCACGGAACGCCCGCGCCGGAAAGGCGCGGGACCACGATCGGGGACCGCGTCGACGGCGGACCGGCGGTAACGTCCGGCCCATGTCGGCCGCTGGGCTGGCGCCGGCCGCGCTGCTGGGGGCGGTGGTCGGAATCGCCGTACCCCGGATTGCCCGGCGCTTCGGCAGTGCGCCGAGCCGGCCGGGGCCTCGGCGCGGCGGTTGGCTCAGCCCGGTGGTGGCGGCCGTGGTGTTCGCGGGGCTCGTCGGCGCCCGCGGTGACGACCCGGCGCTGCCGGTCCTTCTCGCGGTGGCGGCGGTGGGGCTGGTGCTGGCCGTGGTCGACCTGGCGTGCCTGCGGCTGCCCGACCCGCTGGTCGCGGTCGCCGGCATGCTGGCCCTCGGCGGCCTGACCGGGGCGGCGCTGCTGGCCGGCACCCCCGGGCGGTTGGGCGGCGCGCTTGTGGGCGCGGCTGTTTCCGGTGCGGCGCACGTGCTGCTGGCCCTGCTGCCGGGGTCCAGGCTGGGCTTCGGGGACGTGAAGCTCGCCGCGGTCCTCGGTCTGCCCCTCGGCTGGCTGGGTCGCGACGCCCTGCTGGCCGGGCTGCTCCTGCCGCATCTGCTGCACGGCGTCCTGGTCCTCGGCCTGCTAGCGGCCCGAAAGGTCCGCCGCGACACCCTGCTACCCCTAGGCCCCGCCCTGCTGGCGGGCGTGTGGCTAGCCACCCTCCTCCCCTGACCCCCCGCGCGCGGGCGTCCGACACCGCGTTGATCATGAAGTTATTGCCACGACACGCCGCTTGGGGTCAAGGGGTGAGTGCAATCGTTAGGCGGCGATGAGGTGGTCCAGGCGTTCGGCTGGGGTTGCCCAGTCG
>NZ_JBNCKR010000013.1:0-71627 GCF_049841645.1 Micromonospora sp. DT43
CACCGCGACCGCACCCAGATCCTGCGTCACCCACGCGCCACCCACACGCGCCAGATACGTCTCCTGCACATGCCCATCAGCCGCGTTCACCGTGAACACACTCGTATACCCGTCATGCACCACCGCGACCGGCTGACCCACCACCGACGGCGTACCCGCCGTCACCGACAGATCCTGCGTCACCCACGCACCACCCAACCGCGCCAGATACGTCTCCTGCACATGCCCATCAGCCGCGTTCACCGTGAACACACTCGTATACCCCTCATGCACCACCGCCTGACCACCCACCACAGACAACGGCACCACAGAACCCCCGCAGTTGTTGCTCTCGCGGGTGACGCTGTAATCGGAGTTGTCGTGGGTGATGCCCGACGGCACGCCGTTGAACCAGGACTCGACATCCCTGCCGTCGGCCTCCTGTTCGTAGTGCAGGTGCGCCGCGCGGGACTTTCCGGTGCTGCCGACCTTGCCGATCTGCTGGCCGATCGTCACCCGCTGACCAACACTGACCATCGGCCACTCGAGCATGTGTAGGTAGAGCGTCTGCCAGCCATTGCCGTGGTCGATCTTCACGTAGTGGCCGCCGCCCCGACCGGGCTGGCCGCCCGGGTTGCTCGGAGTGATGGTGCCCAGTTCACCGTCGATGCCGGCCTTGATGACGGTGCCGCCGAACGAGGCCAGGATCGGACGGCCCCACGCGCTTCCCGACGTGGGGAACATGTCGATCTGATAGTCGTCATGGCCGATGTAGGTGCCGAGACTCCAGGTCTCGCCACAGCTGACCGGAAGTTGGAAAAGGGGACGAGCGCCGGCAGCGTGGCCATCGTTCGGTGCTACGACGAGGAAGCTGAGCGCTGCGACGACAGTGAAGAGCGCGGCGCCGATCCGGCGGCGTAGGAGCACGATAGTGGTCATGGCATCCGTTTCATCGAGGGACTGGGGGCTTCTGCAGGCGTGAGTTGCCGCCCGCAGACCGTTCCGATTGGAACGAGATGCGTTCGAGTCTGGCGGGGCCCGATTGCACGGGGCTGGACCGGCGAGACCCGTACCGGTGTCCTCGACACGGTGTGGCTGAGCAGGTCACCAGCGTGGTTGTCCGGCAGGAACGGGTACGGGAATCACCTCGGTGCGACGCCCGTAGTGTCGTGCCTGCGGGCGTCGACCGGATCCCGATCCCTCCCACTCCATCCGGAGCAGCGCCACGGTTGGGTCCCCTGCGTGCCGGACCGCCGTGCGCTTCGTGACCAGGAGTGGCCGGTGCGCCTGCAGCACCAGCGTCAGTTTGTCCTGGGCTAGCAACGGTGGTGGCTCGCCCAGGCGGGGAAACTGTTCGAATACGGTGACCGTCAGCGCGGAGGGACGGGCTGCCCCGCACCACGGGCAGGCGGGGTTCGCGGCGAGGACGCTCTGACTGCGCGGGCAGACGAGGGCCCCGGCCGGCGGCTTGCAGAACCGAGGCCCACTCCCTGGCGCCGGAGCGAGCCCATGGGTCGGTCATCCAACGGCGGATGCTCGTTGATTTCATCCGTCCACCTCGTACGAGGACTTCGTCGAGAGATGCCGGTCACGCACCGATGAACGGGGGCAGCTGACCTTCGAGCTTTCGCTTCGAGCCGCTTGCGCTGATTTGAGCGCGCTTCGGCGGGCCGCCGGTAGCGGCGGCCCGCCATGCTGCCTGCCGATTAAACCGCAATGTCATGAGGTTGGCGCCCGTGTTAGAAAGCACCATGCATGCTGAATACGATCTGCGTTCGGTCACCGAGGACGAGTTCGCCGCCTGGGCGCGGATGATCGGCGACACCTATGGTGCTGACCGCAGCGAGGAAGAGCTGGCCAACCAACGCGCAGCCACGGACCTGTCCCGTACTGTCGCAGCATTTGACGGTGATATCCCAGTGGCCGGCGCTTCTGTGTATCGGCGGTTGCTCACCGTTCCAGGAGCCGTTGTTCCCGTTGCTGGGATCGCGTCGGTGGCCGTGACGCCTTCCCACCGGCGTCGGGGTCTGTTGACCGCCATGATGCGCGTACTGCTTACGGAGCAATATGAGAAGGGTGGCGAGCCGGTAGCGGTGCTGCGGCCGTCCGAGGCGGCGATCTATGGCCGCTATGGCATCATCCGCCGGGCTCTTTCGCGCGGCTCTGAAACCGGCAAAAAGGGTAAGACGAAAGGCCCGCCGATGCGCCGGCCTCCGCCTGGGTGCCCGCGGGTAGTACGGCAAGGGCGGCCGGTCAGGGGGCAGCCGTCACCGCAGGGGCTGGTCGCGATCACGCGGCCCTGATCGCGGAATGCATAAAGGGTTAATATAAATCTGCTATGCTTCGGGTGTGAGTCGCCGAGACGCCGCGCGCAGCGCTTCCGATGCCATCGGGTCAGCCCTCTACGGTCTGGCCACCAGGGCGGTGCGACGCCTTCCCCGCGACATGAGCCTGACGTCCGCCGCCACCCTGGCCACTCTGGACAAGACCGGCCCACGACGGATCACCGATCTGGCGGTGGCCGAGGGCGTCACCCAGCCCGCGATGACCGTCCTGGTCCGGGTGATGGAGGAAGCCGGGTTGGTCGAGCGGAAGGGTGATCCGTCCGACAAGCGGGTCACCCTGGTATGCCTGACCGAGGCCGGGGCGTCGTACGTCCGGACGCGACGCCAGGCGGGCGTCGACGCGTACGCGCGGTTGATCGACGAACTCACTGGTGACGAGATCGATGCCCTGGCAGCAGCCCTTCCGGCGCTGCTGCATCTGGCGGAGCTCGAAAGTCACGCCCGAGAGGAGTCGGACCGGTGACCGCGGCCCCGGCTGATGACCAGCCCATGAGCACCGCCCCGATACGTTCCGAGGCACGTCTGCTGGTCCCCGCCCTGATGTTCATCGCGCTGGTCGTGGCGGCGGTCGCCAGCCTCGGAACGCCGCTCATCACCAGCGTCGCGACCACATTCCACGTCTCCCTCGACAGTGCGCAGTGGACGCTTACCATCGCCCTGCTCAGCGGCGCCGTCGCCACACCCGTCCTCGGTCGGCTCGGAGCCGGTCCGCGCCGGCGGGCCACGATTCTCGCCACGCTGGCGATCGTCGTCGTCGGCAGCGCGCTCACCGTGCTGCCGCTGCCGTTCGCCTGGCTGCTCGTGGGCAGGGCGGCCCAGGGCGTGGGACTCGGTCTCACGGCGCTGATGATGGGCGTGGCCCGCGACCATCTTCCCGAGGAGCGCAGCGCGTCGACGATCGCCCTGATCTCGGTGGTCTCCATCATCGGAGCAGGCGTCGGCTACCCGCTGGCCGCGCTGCTCGCCGAGTTCGGCGGACTGCGGACCGCGTACGGCCTCGGCCTGCTCGTCACCACCATCGCCTTCGTGACCGCGTGGCGCTCCATGCCCGCAGCTCCCGAAGGCCGCTCGGCGCACGTGAACGTGGGCGGTGCTCTCATGCTGGCCGGTGGACTGCTCCTCGTTCTGTTCCTGGCCGGCGAGAGCAGCCTGTGGAGCCGACACCTCGCCGTGGCGGTGAGCCTTGCCGTCGCCGCCGTACTCCTGCTCTGCGTCTGGACCGTTTCCGAACTGCGAACCACGACGCCAGTGGTCGACGTGCGGGCGGTGCGGCACCCGGCGGTCGCCGGGGCGAACATCGCCATGTTCGTCGGCGGGATCGGCATGTATCTCCTGCTCACGCTCATCACCCGCTACGCGCAGACGCCGCACAGCGCCGGCTACGGCTTCGGACTGACCACCTTCGTGGCGGGGCTGGTCCTCATCCCGTTCTCCGTGCTGGGGTTCGTCGCCGGCAAGCTCACGCCGCGGGTCCGCGAGCGGATCGACGGCCCCCTGCTCCTGGCCGGCAGCGCCGCCATCGTCGGCGGCGGGTTCGTCCTGTTCGCCGTCGCCCGGTCCAACCTGGCCGAACTGCTCGTGGCCATGGGCGTGCTGGGCTTCGGCGTCGGCAGCTTCTCGGCCGCCATGCCCGGAGTCATCCTGGCCGTCACCCCCAGGAGCGAGACGTCGAGCGCCATGAGCTTCAACTACGTCGTCCGCAGCGTCGGATACTCCCTGGGCAGCGCCATCGGCGGTCTGGTCCTGGCCGCCGGCACCGCCACGGGCCGGCTCTTCCCGAACGACGACGCCTACACGACCGCGGCGCTGGTCGGCGTCGCCGCGATGGCGATCACGACAATGGTCAGCCTTGCCCTCGCCCGCCGCCGCTAACCTGAGACCAATCCGAACACAGGAGGTACTCGTGGCCAAGGGCTACTGGGTCAGCGCCTACCGCACCATCTTCGACCCCGAGAAGCTGGCCGCCTACAACAAGTTGGCTGCTCCAGCCGTCCAGGCCGGGGGCGGGCGGGTGCTCGCCCGCGACGGTCGGGTCGTCGCACACGACGCCGGAATCGCCGGGCGCACCATCCTGATCGAGTTCGACAGCTTCGAACAGGCGGTCGCCGCACATGCGAGTGCGGCCTACCAGAAGGCGCTTGCCGCACTTGCCGACGGCGTCGAGCGCGACTTCCGCATCGTCGAAGGCCTCGACTGACGATCGGGGCCGCGTCGGCGACGAACACGAAGCCGCCCGCCGGGGTCGCCCCGTGTCCGCCGAGGAGAGGCGATGACTACCGGAACGACGACCGAGTCCGGGTACGCGTATCGAGGTCACAGGATGCGGCGGATCGGATCGGGCTCGACGGTGCGGCGACGCCATTCCCGGGGGTAGCCCAGGGAGACCTCCTCGAAGCGGACGCCGTCGTACTCAGTGGTGCGGGGGATGTGCAGGTGGCCGTAGACGGCGACCTTCGCGTGGTAGCGGGTGTGCCAGTCGGCTGTGCGGTCGGTGCCGCACCACTGTGCGAAATGCGGGAACCACAGGACGTCCGTGGGCTGCCGGACCAGGGGCCAGTGACTGATCAGGACCGTGGGCGTCGCGGGGTCGAGTGCGTCCAGCCGGCGCTCGGTTTCCCGTAGCCGGCTCCAGCACCACTCTTCCCGACTGGGGTGCGGGTCGGGGTGCAGCAACATCTCGTCGGTGCACACCACCCCGGCGTCGTAGGCGCGGCGCAGCGCCTCCTCCTTGGTGTTCGCGCCCGGGACGCGGAAGGAGTAGTCGTACAGCTGGAACAGCGGTACGACCGTGACCGGACCGCCCTCGCCTCGCCACAGGGGATATTCGTCTTCGGGTGTCAGTACCCCGATGTCGCGGCACGCCCGCACCAGCGCCTGGTAGCGCTGTTCGCCGCGCAGTTGCACCGGGTCGTCAGGATGGGTCCACAGCTCGTGGTTGCCGGGCGTCCAGATCACCTGCTGGAATCGGTCGCGCAGGGTGTGCAGGGCCTTCTCGATGTCGGCGAACAGCTCGCCCACGTCGCCGGCCACGATCAGCCAGTCGTCGGGTGAGGTGGGGCGCATCCGGTCGAGGACGCGGCGGTTCTCGGCGTGCGACACGTGCAGATCGCTGACTGCGAGCAAGGATCCCGTCACATCGAGGATCTTTGCATGATGCCTTCCGATGGACGGTGAGGTGCCCGTCACATCGAGGCCACGGCGGTCAGGATCAGGCCACGGCCCGCGCAGAAGTGACCGTTCAGGACGGTCAGTGCGGGGCCCTCGTCGATCCGGGTGCCGTCCACCAGCAGCGTCGCCGAGAACCTTCCCGCGTCCGAGTCGATGGTCAGGCCAGCTTCCCCGAAGCCCAGCCAGCGGTGGGTCACCGGGAACCGGGCCTTGTAGACCGCGACGGGTGCTGTTCGGCGCTCGAACGACACGGCCAGGTGTGTCTGGGGGGTGAGGGTGGGCTCGGCATGCTGCCGAGCCCACCCGTTTGCGTTCGAGCTTTCTCAGGTGCGGCGGATCTGGCCCTGCGGCTTGCCGGTCTGCGGAGCCCGGATCGGGTCGTGGGCGATGGTGGCCGTGGTCATCAGGCGAGGGAGACGAGCCTGAATTGTTGGTTGGTCTGTCCGTGGCAGTCGTAGAGCTGGATCTGGGCCCCGTTGGCGGTGCTCCAGACGTCGAGGCATCGTCCGGACTGGACGCTGCTGATGGTGCCGTTGGAGTTGACGTTCCACTGTTGGTTGGTCTGTCCGTGGCAGCTGTAGATCTGGACCGCGGCGCCGTTGCCGGTGCCTGCGGCGTCGAGGCACATGGTGCCGTACACCTGTAGTTGTTTGTTCGCGGTGTAGGTCCAGGCCTGGTTGATCTGCCTGTTGCAGTCGTAGAGCGTCACCCGGGTCCCGTTGTTGCGTGAGGCGTTGGGCACGTCGATGCATCGGCCGGACTGGGTGCCGACGATCTGGCTGGCGGAGGTGGGTGGGACTGTCGGCGAAGCGGTGGGAGTCGGCGTGTTGGTGGGGGTCGCCGTCGGGGTGGTCGGCGTGGAGGGCAGCAGGGGACAGGTGCTGCGGTAGGTGACCACGCCGCTGGAGTCCAACAGCGGGCAGAGGAACTGGCTGTACCGGGCGTCGTTGTCGACGAACATCTTGACGAACGGCAGCATGGTCCGGACCAGCACCGGGTTCGACCGTCCGACCATGAACCCGTGGTCCGCGCCGGCTACCTCCAGGTACGCGCTCTCGGTCGTGGCCGGGAGGCTGTTGTACAGGCCGGTGGCGTAGGACGGGGTGACCACCGTGTCCGCCTGCCCAGCGAAGATCATCGTGGGCACCCGGTCGTTGGCCAGGTTCGACGACGGCGAGTACGGCGCGATGCCGACCGCGGCCTTCAACGACGAGCGCCGGATTGCCGCGCTCAGCGCGCCACCGCCGCCCATGGAGTGGCCGGCGACCGCCAACCGGGTGGGGTCGACGCGGTCGCGTACGGGGCTCTGCTGCGTCAGGTAGTCCAGCGCGGCGAGCAACTGGGTGCCCCGGGCGGTGTCGAAGTCATTGCGGCTGTTGGTCTCGATGCCGATCACGACGAAGCCGTGGGAGGCGAGCCACGGTCCCATCCAGGCCAGCTCGGCGGAGAACAACGCCGTGTAGCCGGGCGAGATCGCGATGGCCCCGAAGGTCCCCTGGCTGGTGTCGGTCGGGTAGTAGATCCGGCCACCGTTGAAGCCGTACCCGGTCGGGACGCTTACCGACGTGTTGGCGAAGGGGCCGTTCACGGCCGTGACGCTGCTCCGGGTGGGGTCCGGGCCCCGCTGGTACGGGTTGTCGGCGGCGGACGCCGACCCGGTCGCCATCGTCATGGTGAACAACCCGACCGCGGCGGCGATCCCGGCCGCGGCGAGCTTGAACAGCCGTCCCCGAAAACGGGGGGACACCCGGTCGGCGTGGGTATCCCCCGAGGGCGGCGGGTGGTTGGCGTGTCCTCGCACTGTCGGTACCTCCTGGTGGTGGGTGAGCGCGGGGCGGGCGGGCTCGGTCGTCTGCCGAACCCGCCCGCCCCGACGTTGTCCGATCGTCAGCGTTGCAGCGTCAGCGGACCCGGCCGGTACGGCGGAAGGCCGTAGTCGCCACCGGAGCTGCGCGGCTCGGTCGCGTCGATCTTCATTTCGTTCTCGGGAGTGACCGCGTTGAACTCGACGACCAGGGTCGCAACTATCGCGGCTGTTCCGGAAATAGCCAGGGTTCGGAATCGAGTGTGCCGAGCGAGACGGTTCCGGGAAATCATGCTGATCCTCCGGTGGCAGAGCCTTGGCGCCGATCGAGGAAGCGCCGCGCGTGCGGCGCCCCCAGCGGAAAGGATCTTGTTAACGTTCACATTGATCGATGGCTCTCAGGCTGGCAGAAATTTCCAGGATATTCAACCGGTAGTTTCGGGCCTGTTACGAATCAGGGCGGCGCGCTTCGCAGCTGTTGGAGGGCCTCGACGTGAGGCGCTGCGAGCCGACGCCGAACTCCAGACCAGCTCTGTCGACGGCTTGAACATCGTGTCGGTACGCTGCACGTCAATGACGCCTGTGAATCCGAGGAGGCACGATGTCGCGCCGGACAGGCAAGCCTTCCTACCTGTCGTCACGCTCCGACAGCCGCAGGCAGCGGATTACTCGTCTGGCCGCGGCGGGCGCGGGGCTCGTCGTGGCGGCGAGCATGCTCGGCGGCGGGATCGGCTACGGCATCGGGCGGCCGGATGCCACCGAGGCGAGCATTGCCGACCTGCGTCGAGCGGAGGCCAAGCGGGACCTGCAGCAGATCGCCGACCTCACCGCGCTGGCCCGTCGGACCAGTGATCAGATCTCGCCCGTCCTCGCCGCCCTCGGGGCTGGCCGCACGACCGGGCCGGCGCCTGACCCGGGTCAGGCCCGGCAGTGGCAACAGGCCGTGCGCGCCGCCGCCGAACCCTTCGCCAACCCGCCGTCAGGCACCACCGCCACGAACGTGGCCCGGGGTGGCCTGCGCAGCGCTGTGGATCAGGCTGCCGTGGCGGTGGACACGTACGCCCTGGCCGCGAACTCGCCGTCGGCCGACCGCAAGGCGCTGACGGACCTCGCGGCACGGCAGGCGACCCTCGCGGCCACCACCTGGTCGGTGGCCGCGACCCAACTCGACCAGGTCAACATCGACGCGGGGCACGGTCACCAACATGTCTATCTCGACACCGGCAAGGACAGCGGCGCCCTCACGCCCGACCAGGAAGCCGAGGGCACCGGAGGTTGAGCCGGTACGCCCCTGACCCCGCCGGGGCGTAGCTGCGGCAGCCCGGAGCCGGGTGCGGCTCAGGCCACCCACCCCCCGAGGAGCCGCGAGAGCACTGCTGGGTTCGTTACCTTCGTGGCGTGACCGAATACGCCACTCTGCTGCACGCCTACGGCCTCGCCGTGGACACCCCTGGCCACCTGGCGGCGCTCGCCGGCGACGACCCGGCTGCCCGCGCGAGGGCGCTCGAGCATCTGTGGTCGGCGATCATCCACCAGGGGACACCGTGGACCGCGACCCCGCCGGCAGCCCTTGAGGTGGCCGCGCTGCTCTCCGACCCGCGGGTGACCGATCCCGGCCTGCGTGCCGAATTGCTCAACTTCCTGGCCGCGGTGGCCGAGGCGGGTCGCATGACGGTCGAGGGGCTGTCCGAGCCGGACTTCGACGTGGATGCTGTTCTGGCAGAGGTGCTCCGCGGCGGGGACGAGGAGGCGATCTGGGAGGACGAACGGCTGCCGGACGCCCTTTACCTCCGGGCCGTGCTCGGTTGCCAACAGATCGTGCCGGCATTGCTGGCGACGGCCACCGCGGCGTTGTCCGATCCGTCCCCACAGGTCCGGGCTGCGGCCGCGTACACGATCGGCGCCTGCGGTGGGGGTGACGCCTCTCGTTTGGAGCAGCTGGCGGAGGCGGCCGCGCCGGACGAGCGAGCGGCCCTGGTCCTGGCCATCGGTGACCTCGGCATCGCGCCTCGCCGTCATCTCCAAGATCCTCATCCGGGTGTACGCGCCTGCGCAGCCCTCGCCCCCGCCCTGGCCGGCGACCCCGCCGCGACGGCCGAACTGCTCGCGGCCCTGGACGACCCGACCGCCGCGGACGACTGGTTCACCAATCAGCCGCCCCGGATGCCCACGCGGATCCGGTTCTTCCTGCTGGCGGCCGCGATCGACCGGCTCTCCGCGCCCGACCCGCTGCTCCCAGCGGCCGTGCGGCTCGCCGGGGTTGCCACCGGGCACACCTGCGACCAGGACTGGGGCCTGCTGCTGCGGACCTTCTTCGCCGGGTACGCAGGCGGGCCTCTTACCGTGGTCCAGCGCGCATACCTGAGCGCGCTCACCGCCAATCCGGACCTGTGGAACCCCACCCACGGCAACGCCGCCCTGGCCTTCCGCGACGCCGGCCTGCCCTACGACCGCGAGGCATGCCGCGCCCTGGCCTAGCCTTCGCGTTGCGCCGCCTGATCGTGCTGGTGCTCGTCGCCGTCCTGCCGGCGCTCGTCGCGAACACATACACCGCCCGGGCCCGGAGCCACCGGCTCCGGGCCTGGCTGTCCGCTGTCAGACGCCCGCAAGTCTCCGAGGCGATGGGCGCAGGTACACGAACCAGGTGATGACGAAGCAGATCGCGTAGAAGGCGATGAAGGCGATGTAGGCCGCGTCCGCGGTCCTGTAGGCCAGGAAAGACTGCCGGAAGGCAAGGTTGACGAGGACTCCGCCGAACGCGCCGATGGCGCCGGCGACGCCGATGAGCGCGCCGGAGAGGCGTCGCGCCTCGTGCTCCGCCGCCCGGTCGTGCGGGTCGGCCGCACCGCCGGCGGTCGGCCGCACACCGCACCTGGCCCGGAAGATCGCCGGGATCATCTTGTACGTCGAGCCGTTGCCGATGCCGCTGAACACGAACAGCGCGATGAAGCCGACCAGGTACAGCGGCAGCGAACGTTGCTGGGAGGCGAGCAGGACGACCGACGCGCCGGCCGCCATCGCCACGAAGTTCACGAAGGTGACACGGGCGCCGCCGAGCCGGTCGGCCAGGACACCGCCCACGGGACGGATGAGCGAGCCGAGCAGCGGTCCGAGGAACGTCAGGTACGCGGCCTTCACCGGGGTGTCGAAGGTGTCGGCGAACTGCACCTGGAGCACCTGGCCGAAGGCGAACCCGAAGCCGATGAACGATCCGAACGTGCCGATGTAGAGCAGGGACATGATCCAGGTGTGCGGTTCGCGGGTGACGTCGCGCATGGCCCGTTTCTCGTTGCGGGCATGGCTGAGGTTGTCCATGTACATCGCGGAACCGAGTGCGGCAAGCACGATCGCCGGCAGGTAGATGCCGGCGACGATACCGGGGCTGGCCGTCCCCAGGACCGCAAGCACGAACAGGCCGACGAGTTGGACCGCCGCGACGCCGAGGTTGCCGCCGCCGGCGTTGATGCCGAGCGCCCAGCCCTTGAGTCGGTCGGGGTAGTACGCGTTGATGTTGGCCATCGAGGAGGCGAAGTTCCCGCCGCCGACGCCGGCCAGCGCGGCGATGAGCACAAGCGTCGAGTACGAGACGCCGGGCCGGATCAGGAAGGCGCCGAGCAGGCTCGGGATCAGCAGCAGCGACGCGCTGATGATCGTCCAGTTGCGGCCGCCGAACCGGGCCACGGCAAGGGTGTACGGAATCCGCAGCACCGACCCGACAAGTGCGGGCACGGCGGTGAGCAGGAATTTCCCCGCCGGATCGATGCCGTACCGCGGCCCGAGAAACAGCACCAGTACCGACCACATCGTCCAGATGGAGAAGCCGATGTGTTCGGAGTAGATGGAGAAGATCAGGTTGCGCCGGGCGATGCGGGATCCCCGGCGTTCCCAGAAGATGGGGTCCTCGGGCCGCCAGTCGTCGATCCAGTGGCCGCGAAGGGTCAGGCTGCGCCGGTCCTGCTCGATGCTGCCGGGCACGGCCGTGGTCATGGTTCCTCCCAGGTGAGTCCTCGGTCCGCTCGACACCGTGACTGATTCGCTCCTCATGCCGACGGCAGACCCACCACCAGGCTTCCGTCGGCGTCGGCACGGACCGGATACACGGTGAGTGGGGACTGGCCGGTGGTCGAACAGCCGGTCGCCAACTCGAAGGTGTTCTGGTGCAGGGGGCAGACGACGACAGTCATGTCCACCAGGCCGTCCGCGAGCGGCCCGCCGGCGTGCGGGCAGACCGCCGACACCGCGCGCAGGCTGCCGTCGCGCAGCCGGAAGATCGCGATCATGTCGTCACCCACGGCGTACGCGCGCCCCTCCCCGAGGGGGATCTCGTCGACCGGCCCGAGCCGGTGTTCCACGGCGATGAGCCTGGCCATCACGCACCCCTCGCGGAAGCTGGGCCGGCGCCGTTCCCGTTGTGCCCGTTGCCACCGTGCCCGTTGCCGGCCGAGCCGCCGCCCGGCACGGCGGAGCCGATCGACGGCACCACCGGCCCCGGGACAGAGACCGGTACGGCCTCGCGGACCGGCACCTGAGGCAGGACCGCCAGCGGCAGGGAGGTGCGGAACTGCCCCGGGGTGACCGGGTCGCGCCGTTCCAGCCACGGATCCCGGTACGCGGCCACGGAGGCAGCCATGGCCGCGTCGAGCCGCGCCGCGATGCCGTCGCTGTCGTCGACGACCACCGCCCGGATGTGGTCGATGCCGAGCCGGGGCACCCACGCGTACGTGCGTTCCAACCAGTTCGCGCTCTCCCGGTAGTACTGGAGGAACCGGCCGGTAAGCGTGATGACCTCGTCGGGGGAGTCGACGACGGCGAGGAGGTCCCCCTTGCGTACGTGGGCGCCGGCGGCCCCGCCGACGTAGATCTCCCACCTGCCGCCGTCGATGGCGACCACACCGAGATCCTTCACGTACGCCTCGGCGCAGTTGCGGGGGCAGCCGGTGACGGCGAGCTTCATCTTGCCGGGGCCCTCGATGGCCTTGAACCGGTCCTCGATCGCGATGCCGAGAGCGGTGGAGTCGCCGACGCCGAAGCGGCAGAAGTCGGAGCCGACGCAGGTCTTGACCGTGCGGAAGCTCTTGCCGTACGCGTAGCCGGACGGCATGTCGAGGTCCGCCCACACGTTCGGCAGGTCCTCCTTGCGGATGCCGAGCAGGTCGATGCGCTGGCCGCCGGTGATCTTCACAAGTGGTACGGAGTACTTCTCGGCCACCTCGGCGATCCGCTTGAGCTGCGCCGGTGTGGTCACGCCGCCCTTGATCTGGGGGACTACCGAGAAGGTGCCGTCTCGCTGGATGTTGGCGTGCACCCGGTCGTTGATGAAGCGGGCGTCGCGTTCGTCGACGTACTCGTCGCCCCACATCATCCGCAGCAGCGAGGCCAGGCCCATCTTGCTCTTCGCGTCCTCCTCGCCACCCCGCACGAGGGTGGCGAACACCGCAGAGACGGATTTCAGGCCGTGTTCGCGGATCGCCGCCATCAGCTCCGCCTTGGGCATCGGCACACCGGGGACGTACCAGCTCGCGGCCGGATCGTCCTCGACCTCGCCGTCGGCGGCCCACTCGACGATCTGGGCGACCAGGCTCTTGCACGACCCGCAGCCCTTGCCGGCACGGGTGGCGTCCATGACCCCGGTGAGCGTCTTCACGCCGCCCTGCACGGTGCCGACAAGCGCCCGCTTGGTGACGCCGTTGCAGTTGCACACCTGCACGTCGTCGCCGAGCTCCGCGGCACTCACCTCGGCCGACGGCGCGCCGAGGTCGAACAACATCTCCACCCGCTCCTTCGGCAGGGCGAGCCCACGGTCGAAGGCCTGCATGAGGAACGCGACCTTCCGCACGTCGCCGAGGAGAGTCGCGCCGACGAGGCGGTCGTCGCGGATGATGATGCTCTTGTAGACGCCCCTGCGCGGCTCGGCGAAGACGACAGTCTCGTCGTCGTCGCGCTCGGCCTCCTTCAGGCCCATCGAGGCGACGTCCACGCCCGCCACCTTGAGCTTCGTGGCCAGCCGAGAGCCGTGGTAGGCAGCGTTCGGGTTCGTCCCGGTGATGTGGTCGGCGAGCACCCGCGCCTGCTCCCACAGCGGAGCCACCAGGCCGTACGTCTCGCCGCGGTGCTGGGCGCACTCGCCGACCGAGTAGATGTCGACCTCGTCCTGCACGCGCATCTGGTCGTCGACGACGATGCCCCGCTCCACCGGCAGCCCGCTTGTCGCGGCCATCTCGGCGTTCGCCCGGATGCCGGCGGCCACGACGACGACGTCGCAGGCCACGGTCCGACCGTCCTTGAGCTTGACCCCCGTCACGGCGTGCTTGCCGAGCACCTCGGTGGTGTGCGCGCCGAGGACGACCTCGATGCCTAGTCGCTCGATGCTGCGCCGCAGGATCGCGCCCGCCTGAGCGTCCAGCTGAGCGTTCATCAGATGGCCGGCGGCGTGCACCAGGGTCACGTGGGCCAGGTGGTTCTGGAGGCCGCGGGCGGCCTCCAGACCGAGCAGACCCCCACCGATCACCACCGCGCGCTCGTGCTCGCGGGCGTACCGGATCATGTTGCGGGTGTCGTCGATGGTGCGGAACGCGAACACTCCCTGGTGGTAGCCGCGCCCAGGGCGGTGGATGCCGGGAATCGACGGAACGAACGTCCGGCTGCCGGTGGCGATGATCAGCTTGTCGTACGGCGTCTCGGTGCCGTCGTCCGCGTAGATCCGTCGCGCGAAGCGGTCGATGCGGGTGACCCGGGTGCCGACGTGCAGGGTGATGCCGTTCTCGGCGTACCACGACATGTCGTTGAGGAAGATGCCCGCTTCGTCGTCGACCCCGGAGAGCACGTTGGAGAGCAGGATGCGGTTGTAGTTGCCGTACGGCTCCTCGCCGAACATCGTGATGGCGAACTGGTCGCCACCGCCGCGTTCGAGGATCTCCTCGACCGTGCGGGCGCCGGCCATCCCGTTGCCCACCACGACGAGGCGCCGGCGCTTGTCGACGGCGTCCATCAGACCTCGACCAACCCCAGGTCGACGATCACGGTGCCGGACACCCCGGCGGGCGCCGCCACGTGCACCTCGATACCGGTGCCGGAGTCGAGGTCCTCGACCACCCGCAGCGGGACGTGGACGTCGGACTTGGCGCCGATCGGGAAGTACCGCATCGGCTGGCCGTCGCGCATGAGCAGGACACAGATCAGCTCGTCACTGGCATTGCCGCCTCGGAAGTAGACCGGCTGGGCGACGACGCCGCCCGGCACCACGTAGCTGAGCGTGCCGTCGACGAGGCCGGGCCGGTCGAGGCCCTTGCCCTCGAAGCTGTAGACGCCTTGCAAGAAACGGGGAGTGGTGTGCACGGCGACGCTCCCTTGCTCAAAGAGATGCTGGATTGGGCGGTGGATTGGTCAACAGATCGGTGTCGTCCGGGCCGCCCGCGCGCGCGATCGACACCGCGCAGGATTTGAAGGCCGGCATCCGCGAATGACGGTCCAGCGTCGGGTCGGTAAGCGCGTTCACGGAGGAGCTGCCGGCCCAGTGGAACGGCGCGAAGATGGTGTCGCGTCGGATGCCGTTGGTGAGGCGCGCACGGAAGAGAGCCCGCCCGCGCCGGCTGCGCAGTTCCACCACGTCGTTGTCGGCGATGCCGTGCCGGCGGGCGAGGTCCGGGTGCAGCTCCGCCCGGGCGTCCGGCAGCGCCATGGTCAGAGCGCCGACCCTGCGGGTCTGGTTGCCGCTCTGGTACTGCTGCATGTTGCGGCCGGTGGTCAGCACGTACGGGTAGTCGGCGTCGGGCAGTTCCGCCGGATCGCGGTGCTCCACCCGGAAGAACCTCGCCCGGCCGTCGGCGGTCGGGAACCGGTCGGTGAACAGCCGGGGCGTACCGGGATGGTCCTCGCTCGGGCACGGCCAGAAGACCCCCTGCTCCGCCTCGATGCGCTCGTACGTGATGCCGGCGTAGTCGGCCGTCCCGCCGGCGCTGGCCCGGCGCAGCTCGTCGAAGACGCGGCGCGGATCGTCGTCGAAGTAGCGGCCGCGCCCGAGCCGGCCGGCGAGGTCGGCGAGCATCCGCAGGTCGGTGCGGACCTGCGGCGGCGGCGACAGGGCCCGCTTACGGCGAATGACGCGCCCCTCCAGATTCGTCATCGTGCCGTCCTCCTCCGCCCACTGCGCCGTGGGCAGCACCACGTCGGCCACGGCTGCGGTCTCGGAGAGGAAGATGTCGGAGACGACAAGCAGGTCCAGTGCCCGCAGCCGGTCCATCACCCGGTTGGTGTGCGGTGCCGACACGGCGATGTTGCTGGCGAGCACGAGCAGCACGCGTACCCCGTCGTCGGTCCCGAGCCGGTCGAGCATCTCCCACGCCGACCGGCCCGGCCGGGGCAACTCGTCCGGGTCGATGCCCCAGACGGCCGCGACGTGCGCGCGCGCCGCGGGGTCGTCCAGGCGTCGGTAGCCGGGCAGTTGATCGGCTTTCTGCCCGTGCTCGCGGCCACCCTGCCCGTTGCCCTGCCCGGTGATCGTGCCGTAGCCGGAGAAGGGCCGTCCGGGAAGGCCCAGGGCGAGGGCGAGATTGAGGTACGCCTGCGCGGTGTCCGTGCCGTTGCTGTGCTGCTCGGCGCCGCGAGCGGTGAGCACCATCGCCGACGTCGCGGTCGCCAGCAGCCGTACCGTTTCCCGCAGGTCCCGTTCCGGTACGCCGGTCATCCGCTCCACCCGGTCCGGCCAGTACGCCGCGACGGTGGCCCGGACCACGTCGAACCCGCTCGTACGGTCGCGCACGTACGTCTCGTCGACCAGGCCCTCGCGGATCGCGATGTGCAGCAGCCCGTTCGCCAGGGCGAGGTCCGTGCCCGGGAGTGGTTGCAGGTGCAGATGAGCACCCCCCGCGGTGGTCGTCCGGCGGGGGTCGACGACGACGTGCCGCGCGCCGGCGGCCCGACCGGCGTCGAAGTACTGCATGGACGGCGGCAGCGCGTCCGCCGGATTCGCGCCGACCAGCAGCACGGCCTGCGCCTGGGCGATGTCGGCCAGGGGGAACGGCAGGCCCCGGTCGATCCCGAGGGAGCGGTTGGAGGCGGTCGCCGCGGACGACATGCAGAACCGGCCGTTGTAGTCGATCGACGCCGACCGCAGCGCCACCCGGACGAACTTGCCCAGCGCGTACGCCTTCTCGTTTGTCAGCCCGCCGCCACCGAAGGCCCCGACGCTGTCGGGGCCGTACCGGTGTTGGCTGGTACGGATGGCGTCGACGATGCGGTCGAGGGCCTCGTCCCAGCCTGCCGGTCGCAACGGGCTGGTGCGGTCGGCGGGATCCTTGCGGACGAGCGGGCTCAGCAGCCGGTCACTGTGGTCGAGAAGGTCGGCAGCCGTCCAGCCCTTGGCGCACAGACCGCCCCTGTTGACCGGGAATTCGGTGGGCGCCAGCCGAGGCGGCCCGTCGCCGGTCGTCAGGGAGATCCCGCACTGCATGGCGCAGTAGGGGCAGTGCGTATCGATCATGGGCGATGCGCTCACCCGTCCGATGCTTGCCGGGCACTGTTTCCGATCCATACCGGGGTCGTAACGCTCTGCGACCCGCGGGCCGCCAGGAGATCGCCCGCGACATCGAGAGAGAAGGCCAGCCCCCGGCCCGGCCGCCCGGTGCGACGTTCAGTTCTCGGGCAGCCGCAGCCGCGCGATGCGGCGATCGCCGTCCAGGGCGCGCATCGCCCGGGCCAGCGTCGCGGCGTGCAGCTCGTCCTCGCCGCGTTCGAGCATGGTCTCCGCGGCCACGCCTATCGCCCTGGCCTCCGCCGCCAGCGCCTGCGCGGCAAGGACGCAACCCCGTGCGTCGAAGTGACCGCTGTCCCGGGCTGGGTTGAGCCGGGCCACCAGGTCGATGATGCGCAGGTAGCGGTCCACGAGTTCCTGCTCGGCGCGCGTCAGCGCGGGGAGCTCTCGTTCCGTCATCGCATTCCTCCCGAGGGCATCCCGCGTACGGGGCGGGGGCACGAACATCGTTCGGTCAGGGGTTGAGCAGTCTCCAGTCGCCTTCCGAGATGACCTCGACTGTGCCATCGACCACCTTGATGGCGGTGTTGTCGTCGATGGCGTAGGTCGGGACCGGGACTGTGGACGCCCACTTCTGGATGTGGGACAGCTCGGTGTCCTCCATGTCCGGATGATTGAGGTGCGGGTACAGCGTGAAATCCACAAGCCCCAGCGCCCGGTCGGCGTCCTGTGCCATGTCGCTGCCGTCGGGGACGAATCCAATGTCGAATTCGGCGTCGCAGTTGTACGGGGTGACCGCGATGCTCCCGGCGCTGACCCCCACATAAACCGTGTCCGTCAGCGACGGCAGAAGGTCGGCCAGGCCCGACTGGCGCAACCAGTGGGTCAGGTACAACACGTCGCCGCCCCAGACGAGGATCGCGTCGGCCTCGCGGACCGCCGGAACCCAGTTCTCCTTCCGAATGGTCGGCAGCGCGGTGAGCTCCAACATCCCCAGAGATTGCCAACCGAGCTGGGACAGCGGGATCTGCGCGTGGCCGTGGATCGCCTTCCACGCCCTCTCGCCTCCGCCGGGGAAGGGGTAGACACCGGTGGGGACGAACAGGGCCGTGGCCTCGGCGATCGGCTTGCCCAGCAGGTCGACGAGCGCGTCGGAGATGCTCGGGTTGCAGATGCCCCCCGACGTGAGAAGGAACTTCATGGAACCCGCCCTCCTGAGGTCATCGCCCCACCTTGCCAGTTGACCGCTGCTCGCGGTACTCGTGAATCCCCCAGGGCGGGTGGTCAGGCGGATCGCCGGTGGCGGCCGAGTGACAGCAGCAGGCCGGCGGCCGCCAGGGCGACTCCGCCGGCGGCGGTGTATGCGGGGAGTTGGGCGGGGATGCCGAGGTAGACGGTGATGCCCAGGATGCGGGACAGGCCCCAGGGCAGCAGGGCGAGCTGGTCGTTCCACACCGTCAGCGCGCGTTCCAGGCCCACCGCCGAGACCAGGGCGGACAGCACGCCGAGGGGCACACCCGCGGCGGTGAGGGTCAGCCCGACGGCGCTTCGGCGGCGCAGGCCGTACCGGTCCCGCAGCACCACGGCGACGACCACGAACAGCCAGCAGAACGCCGCGAACGCGACGGTGACGTACGCCGCGCGCACGCTCGGTGCAGTCCAGAAGGCGAACCAGTAGCCGCCCGGTCCGCGCCCGGCGAGCGCCGCCAGCAGCAGTACGCTGCGCAGCAGCGCGACGCCGCCGACCACCGCCCACAGGTGGAACGGGTCCCGGCGACCGACGACGAGGCGTACGACGAGGGCGAACAGCGCCCACCCACCGAGGGTGACCAGCAGGTGCGCCGGCGCGGCGAACCAGGTAAACACGAGCCGGCTCGCCACCAGCACCACGGCCGGGACCAGCCACACCAACACCCGGTCCGCCCGCGTCGTGGGCGTCGGCAGCGCGGCGACCCGCCACGGCCGGAGCGCGCCGAGCAGCAACCCGCGCGCGGCGGCCGCGCCGAACCCGCGCCCGTACCGGCCGAGCAGCACCACCAGCAGGATCGACCCGAGCATCACCCGGGCCGCCCAGGCCATCGCCGGGTCCCGGTCGGCGCGCCGCGCCCCGAGATCGGCGGCGGTGAAGTTGTACGCCGGCAGGTCCAGATCGGCGCCGTAGCGCTGCCGGTGCGCGTCGCGCGCGTCCTGGAATGCGGCAGCGGCCAGCCGCCAGTCGTGGCGGGCGGCCGGATCGCCCGTGTCCAGCCACTGCGCGTGCCGCAGCACCATGGCCCGGTACGCGCCAAGCGTCTCGAACAGGTCGACCTGGTAGTCGAGAGTCGCGGTGAAGCGCCCGCGCAGTTCGGCGTCCCGCCAGGTCGCCGGTGCGGTCGCGGCGATCAGGTCGCGCATGCGCCGGGCCAGCACGACGGCCTGGGTGCCCTCCTCGATGGCCTCGTCGACACGGCCGCCGGTCACCGCGTAGATGCTGTCCAGCGCGGCGGAGTCGCCGGTCGGGATGTCCCACTCGAAGATCCACATCATGGGTGGCGGTTCCAGCCCGAGCGCCCGTACCGACCGATCGGCGTACGGACCGATGTAGAGGCCCTTGGTGACCGCCTGCCGGGACAGCGCCATGGCCTGCCCGATCGCGGCGACGGTGGCCGGGTCGCCGGAGAACGTGCGGTACGCCCAGTCCGCCGTGACCTGTGCCGGGTCGACGGTCGGGTCCCAGGCCAGGCGGCCGACGGCGTACGTGTTGAGGTCGTAGAGCTGCCAGAACCCGGCGCGCAGGTACAGCGACATCGGCCCGGCGCGCAGCGGTCCGCCGTCCTGGGTCCAGTTCCAGACGCCCTCGACGTTCGGATTGGCGGCAAGGAACGCGCGCAGCGCCTCGCGGTGCAGCGGGCCGAGGTCGTTGGGCAGCGAGCCGAACCCCTCGAACTCGCGTCGCGCCTGGAACTCCACGATGCGGCGGTGCCCGCCGCCCAGCAGGGTGGTGTTCAGCGGCAGGTGGCTGTAGAAATCGCCCAGGGTGTACTTGGTGGACACGATCAGGTGCGGGTCGTCGATCCCGCCGAGGACCTTCGCGTACGACACCGGATTGGTGTGCAGGTCGCCCACGGCGCCGACGCCCACCGTCCACGTGCGGAAGATGATCTCCTTTCCGGCTGGGCCCGCGGTGTCCAGCAGCGCCCGCAGCATCGCGCGCACGGCTGTCTCCGTGGTGACCGCGAGCCGTGACGAGTAGTCCCAGCCCGTGCCGGCGTACACCTCGCCGCCCTCGCCGACGCGGACCATCAGGCCGTCGACGAACGGCATGCTCTCGAACAGCTCGGCCAGACCGGCCTGGTAGACCGCCCACAGCCGTGGGTCGTCCGTGTCGAGACCGCCGACGGTCCGCGTCAGGTACGCCTCCAGCGGAGGCGACACCGCGAGCATGTCGGTCAGCAGGAAGACCCGTACGCCCATGTCCTCGGCGTACCGGAAGACGGGGCCGAACGCCGCGACCATCGCCCGTGCGCGGTCGACGTGCGAGTCCCCGGGCGGGTAGACCGCGCGTCCGTCGCCGACCTTCGCGAACGTGACGTACTCCAGGAAGCCGGGCACGACGATTCCGTTGTATCCCTGCGCCACCGAGTGGTCGACGAACTGCCGAAACTGCGCGTCGATGCGGGCCACCGCGCCGGCGTCCACCCACGGCGCGCGAGGCAGCACCGCCGACCCGACCACATCGGTGTTCAGGCCATAGTCGTCGCCGGGGGCGAAGACGGCCGGGTCGGGCTCGCGCCCCACCGAACCCGCGTCGGTCAGCCGCAGGCCGAGCCGGGGGGTGACCACCCGACCCGCGTCCGTCGCGGGGAGCGCCTCGGCGCCGGAGCGGATCCGGTCGGCCAGCCGGTACATCCCGGCTGCCACGCCCGCGACGTCACCGCCCTGGACGGCCAGCTCGGTGCCGCGCACGTCGAGCCGGTACGACTCCGGCGTACCGCCGAGGGTGGCCAGCACGCCCGCCCGCAGCGTGCTCACCGCCGACAGGTCCGGGGCCGCGACGCGTGCCGTGCCGGGCGTCGGCACGGCCGTCGCGGACCTGGCCGGGCTCGACGCGGCCGGGGCGAGCACCGGCCGGGGCAGGCCGCGGAAGACGACCGCGTCGGCGACGGCGGCTGCGGCCTTCCGCAGGCGCGGCTCGTCGGGCACGACGAGGGACGCCAACGGCGGGACGGGCGCGGGCGTGAGCGCCGGCGCGGCGGCGGCATCCTCGTGCGGCACGGCGGCGGGGGCGTGGCTCAGCCCCAGCGTGTCGCCGACGGCCCAGGCCGTGGCCGCGCCGAGCGCCAAGAGGACCGCCGCGGCGACGAGCAGCGGGTACGGCCGGCGGACCGGCGCGACGTGAGCCACGCTCGCATGGTAGTGGCCTCACCGGCCATCGTTCTCGACGAGCAACGGGTTGCACTGAACGATCGAGGTCAGACGGACTGACCATCGTCCCGTGGGCTCCGCGCGCGGTGTACGGCAGCGGTGGTCCTGGTCACTGACCTGCGCGCCGGTCTGTGGCAGCGTGCGGGGCGACCGTCGCCGTACCGAGAGAAGGCCATGCTCCCCAGGACCGCCGAGACGCAACCGCCACCGCCCGTCGTCGAGCTGCACGACGTCACGTTCCGGCGGGACGGCAAGCAGATCCTGCACGGCATCGACCTCACCGTGCGCGAAGGGGAGCACTGGGCGCTTCTCGGCCCGAACGGCGCGGGCAAGAGCACACTGCTGGGATTCTGCGGCGCGCTGACCCATCCGACCTCGGGAACCGTGCGGATCCTCGGTCAGCAGCTCGGCCGCGTCGACCTGCAACAGTTGCGTAGGGCGATCGGTCACGTGAACCCCCGCCATCCGCTGCGATCGCCCCTGACCATCCGTGAGGTCGTGCTGACCGGGCTCGTCGGGTCGGTCGACCTGCCGCCGCGCTGGCAGCCGACCCTGGACGACCGTCACCGGGCGGACTCCCTGCTGGGCATGTTCGGGCTGGTCGACAGGGCCGACGAACGCTGGCCCACCCTCTCGCAGGGCGAGCGGGGTCGCGCCCTGATCGTCCGGGCGCTCATCAGTCAGCCGCGACTACTGCTGCTGGACGAGCCCTCGACCGGTCTCGACGTAGCGGCCCGGGAACAGCTGCTCGAGACCATCGACCTCCTCCGCGAGACCCACCCCCGCCTCGCTTCGATCATGGTCACCCACCACCTCGAGGAACTTCCGGCGACGACGACCCACGCGATGCTGATCAGCGGCGGCAGCGCGGTCGCCGCCGGTCCGGCCGATGAGACGGTCACGACCGCCCAGGTGTCGGCGGCCTTCGCGCACCCCATCGAGGTACGTCACGAGGACGGGCGCTGGGCGGCCCGCGCGGGGTCCGTCCGCCGGTTCGCGGTCGCCACCGGCTGAACACCCTTCCGGTACGCCTGTGACAGACCGCTGCCCGGCACCCCCGCGATGAGGGTGCCGGGCAGCGGCGGTGTTCAGAGGGCGATCCGGTCGAACTTCTCCCAGAGGCCGATCGACGTCCGGTTGGCGATGAGCGGCTTGACGCCGGCGCTCTCCGCCACCACGTATCTGCCGTTGGCCGCGGCGCGCAGGCTGATCGTGCCGTCCGAGTTGTTGATGATGGTGAACTTCTCCCAGGGCCCGACCTTGGTGCGGTTGGCGATCAGTGGCTTGGCGCCGCCGCTCTCCGCCGTCACGTACCGACCGTTGGCACGTGCCCGCAGCGCGACGTAACCGCCGCCCGCACTGATCACGTCAAACTGCTCCCACCGGGCAACCGTGGTGCGGTTGGCGACGAGCGACTTGGCGCCGCCGCTCTCCGCCACCACGTAGCGCTTGTTGGCCCGTGAACGGAGGGCGACCGGAGGCGCGGCCACCGGCGCGCCGGTCAGCTCAGTAAGGGCTGCCCAGGTGCCGTTGAAGGCGTTCTGGCTGTAGTTCCCGGGCTTGCTCGGGTTGCCAGCTGCGTACTGCCAGATGGTCTCCGCGGTCCAACCCGCCGGCAGGGGTGGACGAGCGGTGGTGTAGCCGGCGATGTCCAACGGGTTGGCGCCGAACGACGCGTTCTTGCCGGTGCACGGGTTCCAGTAGTTGGTGTTCGTGTAGATCATCACGGGCCGGCCGATGCGTGCCTTGACCTGGTCGGTGAAGGACCGGATCCAGTTCGACATCTCGGTCGGGGTCAGCCCGTAACAGGTGGGCGCGCCACTCCAGTAGGGCCACTCGATGTCGACCATCGGCACGAGGGTCTGGCCGTCCTTGGTGAAATTCGCGCTGTCGACGAAGAAATTGGCCTCGTTGATCGGGTCGCGCTTGTCCGGACGGGCGAAATGGTATGCCCCGACGAGCAGGCCGGCGTCCTTGGCCCCGGAATAGTCCTGGGCGAAGTACGGATTGAGGTACGTCCTGCCTTCCGTCGCCTTGACGTAGGCGAACTTGACGCCGCTGGCCGCGACCGCGTCCCAGTTGATCGGGCCGAGGTTGTGGTCGTGGCTGGAGACGTCGACGCCCCGGATGGTGTAACCCGCAGGGATGGCGGCGGTCTTGGCCATCGCGCCGCTGCGCGCGCCCGGGGCGATGCCGGCGTTCGCTCGGCCGCCACCGTCGGCGGACGGGTCTGCGGCCTGCGCCGGCTGCGTGACGCTGAGCGCCGTACCGACCGCGAGGCCGGCGGACATCAGCACGCAGAGCAATCTTCTAGGCATGGTGAGGTGGGTTTCTCCTTGCTCGTGGGGCCGAGGTGACCGTCGGCAGTGGCGGGCGGAACCCGCCACGCCTGTGCCCCGCGCCGAGGGGGCGCGGCTGGCTGACTCCCTCGACCTGGGTCCGCAGAGTATTTCCTGTCGACGGCGGGTCACGCTGTCCGCTGGAGCGAAATTGGATCATCGGCAGGACGCGTCGAGCCGTACGGTGGAGATCGGGAGCCGGGGACGGCGGCCGGGCCGGGCGGTCAGAGACGTGACACCAGGCCGGATTCCCATGCCCACGCGGCTATCCGGACGCGGGTGACGTGGGCATTCTCCCGATCGGTTGGCTGAGGGCGGACTGGCCGACACTGTTTCAGGTAGCCATGGCGGCTGGCGCGGCGCTGTTTCTCCTGGCGAGCATCGACTACGCCGACGGCACCAGGGACCACGACCCGCAGGATCTGCGCCTCCGCCGCGTCTCCGCCTGGATCCGTACGGGCAGGTTCGCCACCTACGTCGCGATGGCGTGCCCGTCGCCGTACGCGCTGATCCGGCTGGCGTGGTCACGAGGTTGGGCCGTCGGAGCACCTGAGCCTTTCGTCGTTTCCCTGCTCCGCAACCAGCCGGAGAACGTGTACATCGAGCCGACCCTCGCGTCATTCGCGATGGGTGGCGTCGTCCTGACCTCTGGGCTGTTGTCTCGGTGGGGAAGGGTGTTCCCACGCTGGATCCCCGGACTGCGTGGCAAGGTCGTACCGATGTGGTTCCCCCTGCTGCTCGGCGGGTCGGCGGTCGTCGGCATCTTCGCGTTCGGCCGCGGACTACTGCTGGGACAGTTGGGCGTGCAACTGCCTGGCCAACTCGACAGATTCCAGTTGTGGGGAGAGCCGGTCTACGACCGGGCGTACTGGGGCGCGGGCGGGCTGGGCTGGTGCCTCTTTCCACTGTGGTCGATCTCGTTGGCGGTCGCGCTCGCCGGCTACCACTACCGCTACGCCTCGTCCGACCAGGAGCTGACGCGGTAATAGTCGTTCATGAGGCTGGCATCCCAGGATGCCGGCGATGCGCCATCCTCAACTATATGAATCTTTTGTACGTTCTGTGCGGAAATACCTAGGCTGAACCGTATGTACAGAACTGGCTCGTCACCCGACACCACCGAGTTCTCGGGGAAGCGTGCGATCGTCACGGGAGGGTCCCGCGGGATCGGCGCGGCCATCGTGCAGCGGCTGCTCGACGGGGGCGCGACAGTCGTCACCACGGCCCGTAACGCCTCCGACGAGACACCCAAGGCAGCCACCTTCATCCAGGGCGACATCGGCACGCTCGCGGGTGTGCAGGCATTCGCCAAGGCAGCACTCGGCGAACTCGGCGGCGTCGATATCGTGGTCAACAACGCGGCTGCGGCACGCGCCCACCTCGGCGGCGTCTCGTCCATCCCCGACGAGGAATGGCTCGACGCGCTCCACCTCAACTACCTGTCCGCCGTGCGGGTCAACAACGCGCTGCTGCCGGCGCTGCACGAGGCCGGCCCGGGCGGCGCGATCGTCAACATCTCCTCGGGAGCCGCGCTCACGCCGGCGCCGCCACTGGCGCACTACGGCGCCGCCAAGGCCGCCCTCAACACCTACGGCAAAGCCCTCGCCGCCGAACTCGCGCCCGCCGGAATCCGCGTCAACACGATCATCCCCGGCAACGTGCTCACCCCGGGCGCCGACGCGATCCGCCAGAACTTCGCCGACGCGATGAACGTCCCGCTCGCCGCCACCACAGCGAGCATCCCCCTGGGCCGTCCCGGAGACCCACGCGACATCGCCGAGGCCGTCGCCTACCTCGTATCGGACCGCGCGCAGTGGGTCACCGGAGTGAGCCTCACAGTCGACGGCGGTGAAATCCCCGTCGTCTAGCGTCACGTTCGGTCAGCCGCGTGAACGGCTGGCCCCCCGACTTCCTCAGCTGTTCCCCCGTAGCTGGCGACGCAGGTCGGCGTGTCGGACGGTGTCCACGACGATCACCGCCGTGAGTGTCAGCACCAGCGCCGCGAGTGCGGCCAGCGGCGGCACCAGCGCCGTGAGCGGTATGCCCGCGAGCAGCACGCCCACGGCGATCAGCCGTACGCCGCTGAGCGCCATGTGCATACTCGGTCACCCGAGTGATCGCGAAGACGTACACCAGGTCGAAGAACAACTCGAACGTCGTTGCCGCCTGGCCCTCGCCTGTCATCCGAACGGCGCGCAGGAGCCGCGACTCCCGACGAACGGCCCGCTCCTGCGACACGACAGCGCCCCCTGCGCTCATTTGCCCCGTTTTGAACGGTGGAGCACATCGTATCGGGGGAAGTGGCGATCACCCGTCCAGGCGGGCAACACCACAACTCGTCGTCATGGGTACGGCCGGTGAACCTGGGCAACGTGAGCCATGGCTCAGAAGTCCTTCTCGGAGATCTCATCGACGGGGCGTATCTCGACGGACCCGACCTTGGCGTCGGGAAAGCGGGAGGCGATCTCGGCGGCGCGCTCAGGGCTGTCGCATTCGAGGAAGAAGACGCCAGCGAGGTACTCCTTCGCGTCCGGGAACGGCCCGTCGGTCGGGCTCGGCACGCCGCCGAGAGCGGACAGCCTCGTGCCCTCGGCGGGGGCGGCCAGCGCGGCGGCGGTCAGCAGCTCACCACTGGTGCGGATCTCCTCGACCAGGTTGACGTGCTGAGCGACCCGATCGGCGCGTTCCTGCTCCGAGAGCGTCTCGCCGTCCTGCAGGAAAAGCGGGTGTTTCCAGGTAGCGGAGTTGGTGTAGATCAATACCACGTACCTCACAGGCAATCCTTCACGTTTGTCGTCCGCTGCCGAACGTCGGACGTCCTGGCCTGGTGACCGCCGCAGGCTACCGTCCACGTCGGACCAGGCTCCCGCCGACGCCGGAGCCGCTCACCCCTCCCCCCAGACGTCGGATCCGGCACGGCACGGCCGACTCGGGGACGTGTGGGTGTGACACGGGTCACAACCCCGATGTGGCCGTGTACGTCTCGATCGTGTCCCAGGGGTCCGACGAGCAGATAGACACCTTCCGCGGTCGACAGGGGAGTGACCAGATGACTGACAACGAGGAGCGTGGCCCGCGTCCGCCCGACGGGGCGCCGGTGCTGCTGGAGACGCCGGATCGACCGGACGCCGTCAGCGGGCCGGCCGACGTGGCGGCGGCCGCTCGGGCGCGATGGGCCGTTACCGGGGTCTTCTTCGTCAACGGCCTGCTGCTGTCGACGTACATCACGCGGATCCCGTCGATCAAGGCTGCCCACCAGTTCGGTGACGCGCAGTTCGGCATGATCCTCACGCTGCTAGGCGTGGCGGCGTTGCTCACCATGCAGTTCGTCGGCGGCATGGTGGCACGGTTCGGCAGCTCCCGGGTGATTCGCACGATGTTGCTGTGCATGCCACTGACGCTGGCCGCGGTCGGTCTCGCGCGCACCACCCTGCAGCTCGCCGTCGCGGTGATCCTGCTCGGCATCGTGCACGGCGCCACCGACGTGGCGATGAACGGCCATGCCGTCGTGGTCGAGCGGGTCGGTCGGCGGCCTATCATGAACGGCTGCCACGCGGCGTGGAGCATCAGCGCCGTGCTGGCGTCGCTCGTCGGCGTCGGTCTGATCAAGGCCGGCGTCGCGCCGTCGTGGCATCTGGCCGGCGTTGCCGTCGTGATGCTCGCGGCAAGCCTTCCGCTGACCGCGACGTTGCTGCCCGCGTCGGTCGACCGCAGCCCGGTGCAGGCCTCCGCCGACGCCAGGCCCCGGGCGAGCTGGCGTACCGGTTGGAGCCGCCGGGTGCTGATGTACGGCGCGATGGGCGCGACACTCATGGTGTGCGAGGCTGCCGTGACCAGCTGGAGCGGCATCTACCTGCACGAGATCCGCGGCGCCGAGCTGGCCGTGGCGTCGCTGGCCTTCACCGCGTACACCGCCTTCCAGACGTTGATCCGGCTGTTCGGTGACCGCCTTACCGAACGCTTCGGCGGTGCGGTCCTGTTCCGGGTGAGCGGGCTGGTCGGCATCGCCGGCATCGCGGTGGTCGTCCTCGTTCCCTCGCCCTACGTGGCGATCGCCGGGTTCGCCATCCTCGGCGCCGGCACCGCCGTGCTGCTGCCGCTGATCTTCAGCGCGGTGGGCCACGCCGGTGGCGACGGGCCGGGCGCGACCACTTTCGTCGCGCGGGCCACGACCTTCGCGTACGGCGGCATCCTGCTCGGCCCGGCGATGGTCGGTTGGTTCGCCGCGGTCTTCGGTCTCACCTGGACGTTCGCTGGTCTGCTCCCGCTGATGGCGGCGATCGCGCTGAACAGCCGCGTCATGGGACAGGCCGACGCCGCCGCCCACCGGGAGGCGGCCGCCTGAGCGGGGAGCGGGGACGGTGCGATCGCCCACCCGGTCGGCTGCCGACTACCCCCTCAGCTGAGGCGGGCGAGACGCCCTTCCAGATAGCGACGCTCCGGCAGACTGGTGGCGCGGCGAGCGGCCAGCTCGTACGTGTCACGTGCCGTGTCGTGCTCGCCGGCCATTTCCAGCAGATGCGCGCGTACGGCGTGCAACCGGTGGCCGTCGGCCACCCGGGCGTCGCCGAACAGCGGCTCGAGCACGGCGAGCCCGGCGTGCGGCCCGTGCACCATGGCCACCGCGATCGCCTCATTGAGCTGCACGACAGGATTCGGCCAGATCTGGGCGAGCAGCCGATAGAGCACGAGGATCTGGGGCCAGTCAGTGTCCTCCGTCCGAGCCGCCTCGTCGTGCACCGCCGCGATGGCGGCCTGCAACTGGTAGACCCCCAGCGGCGCCGACGACAGCGCTCCAGTGATCAGCTTGACGCCCTCGTCGATGTAGTCACGGTTCCACCGGGAGCGGTCCTGTTCGCCAAGCGGGATGAGGTTCCCGTCCGGGCCGGAACGCGCCGGACGACGCGCCTCGGTGAGCAGCATCAACGCCAGCAGCCCGGTCACCTCCCCGTTGTCGGGCAGCAGCTGGTGCAGCTCGCGGGTGAGGCGTACCGCTTCGGCGATCAGCTCCGGACGGTTCAACTCGGCCCCGGTCGTCGCGGCGTACCCCTCGTTGAAGATCAGATACAGCACCTGCAGCACGACCGCGAGCCGGTCGTCCAGCTCGCCCTCGGGCGGCAGTCGGAACTCGGCGCCGGCCGCCTTGATGCGCTGTTTGGCGCGGGTGATGCGGCGGCTCATCGTCGCCTCCGGCACCAGGAATGCCCGCGCGATCTGTGCTGTCGTCAGCCCGCCCACCGCGCGCAGGGTGAGCGCGGCCTGCGACAGCGGTGAGACGGCCGGATGACAGCAGAGGAACAGCAGGGTCAGCGTGTCGTCAGGAGTGCCCCGGTCATCGGCTGGGGGCGCGTGCATTTGATCGGCGGGGGTGAGCGCCGCAACGGTCACCTCACGCTGGTGACGCGCCGTCTCGCTGCGCCGCGCGTCCACCAGCCGCCGGGTGGCGACCCGGATGAGCCAGCCCACGGGGTTGTCCGGGACGCCTTCCTGCGGCCACTGCACGGCAGCGGCCACGAGCGCCTCCTGCACGGCGTCCTCGCACGCGTCGAACGAGCCGTGCCGCCGGACCAGGGCGCCGAGCACACGGGGCGCCAGCCCGGCCAGAACGTCGTTCATCCTCACCCGCCTTCGGCCGCGAACCCCGTCAGCATGCTCGATCCGGCCGAGGTGCGGGTGCCTCGCGGCCAGGGTGGAGCAGGGATCTCGTCGTCAGGTGGAAGGCCGGTCGCTGACTCGGCTCGGACTCAGAACGTGTCGCGTCCGGTCCCCGGTCCACGCCGCTTCGAGGATCGCGGTGAGACTGGCGGTGTCGGTCGGTCCGGGATGGTTCTGGATCAGGCGGGTGACGCCACTGGCCATCTCCGCGAAGCGCGGGAGGTCGGCACGTGCCACGCCGATGTCCGCCAGGGTGGGCGGGATGCCGATGTCGGCGAGGAGCCCGTCGAGCCAGGTGAGGAACGTGTCTGCGGCCTCGGCCTCCGAGGCGTCGGTGACGTCGAGCCCGCACACCCCGGCGAGGATGGCCAACCGGTCGCCGATGGCATCCCTGGCCGCGTCCAGAGCGTAGGGCAGGAGCAGCCCGACGCCGAGGCCGTGCGGCGTGTGCGTGGCCGCGCCGATGGGGTACTGGAGAGCGTGCGGGGCCGCGTTGCCCGCGTGGGAGAAGGCGAGCCCGGCGAGCATGGACCCGTAGGACATGTCGGCGCGCGCCTCCGTGTCGCCTCCGTTGTGGACAGCACGACGCAGGCTACGGGCGATCCGCTCCGCGGCCAGGAGCGCGTAGTGGTCGGTGATCGAGTTGCGGCCGAGGAACACCTGCTCCACCGGGTCGCGCGGTCCGTGGGCGCGGGGTCGCGCGGTGTAGCTCTCCACCGCGTGACAGAGCGCGTCGATGCCGGAGTGGGCGGTGACGGTCGCCGGGCAGGTGTAGGTGAGCTCGGGGTCGACGATGGCGAAGTCGGGCACGATGTGGACGCTGGAGACGCCCACCTTCAGTTCGCGGTCGGGGTCGGTCAACACCGAGACGGGGGTGAGCTCGGAGCCGGTGCCCGACGTCGTCGGGACCGCGACCAGAGGAATCGTCGGCCCCGGCACCTTCGACTCGCCGTAGAAGTCGCGCGGCGTCCCACCGTGGCGGCGGATGACTCCGACGATTTTGGCGAGGTCGATCACCGTGCCGCCCCCGATGGCGAGGATCACGTCGGCGTCCACCCTGGCGGCGGCCGAGACGGCCAGGGCGACGTCGGCCAGTGGCACGTCGGAGGTCGCGTCGGAGAACACCTCGACGGCGTCGACCTTCTTCCGCACGGCGGCCACGATCTCGGCCACGCCAGGCTGCCCCAGAAGAACCTGGTCGGTCACGATGAGGACCCGCGAGCCGCTCTCGGCCACCACTCGCGGGATGTTCTGCGCGACCCCTTCACCCACTATCAGCTGGCGTGGTCCGCGGACGGTCTCAAGCATGTCGGTGCCTCTCCGGAACGTCGGCGGCGATGTGCTGGGCGGACGTCCAGGTCGCCCGCGCGACCGGGACGGCATCGGCAGGGTTGGCCGCTCGGGTGACGCGGGCGCGCGCTCCGGGCGCGCGGAGCAGCGGGCCGGTCACGGTAGGTCGATCGCCGCGTAGGTGAGGTCGAGGTACTCGAGGATGCCCTCGTGCGATCCCTCCTTGCCGATCCCGGACTGCTTCACGCCTCCGAACGGAGCTGACGGGTCCGAGATCAGACCACGGTTGATGCCGACCATCCCCGTATCCAGCCCCTCAGCGAACTTCAGCGCCCGCTGGAGGTCACGGGTGAAGACGTATCCGACCAGGCCGTGCTCGGTGTCGTTGGCCTTCGCCAGCACCTCGTCGTCGGACGTGAACGAGATGATCGGCGCCACCGGGCCGAAGATCTCCGCCCGGAGCATCCGCGCGTCGTCGGGCACGTCGACGAGGACCGTGGGCGGGTAGAAGTGGCCCGGCCCATTCGGGCGCTCGCCGCCCACCAGGACCCGGGCGCCGCGATCGACCGCGTCGGCGACGAGCCCGTCGATCGTGGTGACCGAGGCCTCGTCGATCAACGCCCCGACGTCCACGCCGTCGTCGAGACCATGGCCCACCGAGAGCGCGCCCATCCGCTCCACGAAGCGCGCCGTGAACTCCTCGCGTACCGGCTCCTCGACGTAGATCCGGTTGGCCGCGATGCAGGACTCCCCGATGTTGCGCATCTTGGCCACCATGGCACCGTCGACCGCGACGTCCAGGTCGGCGTCCGCACACACGATCAAGGCCGCGTTGCCGCCCAGTTCCATTGAGGTACGCAGGACGTTGTCCGCAGCCTGTCGGAGCAGTACGCGCCCGACCTCGGTCGACCCGGTGAACGACAGCTTGCGGGTCCGACTGTCGGCCAGCAGCGCGGAGACCACCTCGCCGGAACGCTTGGTGGTCACCACGTTGACGACGCCCGGGGGGACGCCGACCTCCTCCATGATGCGAGCCAGGAACAGCATGGTGAGTGGGGTCTGGCCTGCCGGCTTGGTGATCGTCGTGCAGCCCGCGGCCAGCGCAGGAGCGATCTTGCGGGCACCCATGGCCAACGGAAAGTTCCAGGGCGTCACGAAGACGCACGGTCCGACCGGCTTCGGCACGGTGAGGATGCGATATCCACCTGCGGGAGCGGTGCTGTAGCGCCCCTCGACGCGCACCGCCTCCTCGGCGAACCAACGGAAGAACTCGGCGCCGTACGCCACCTCGGCCCGAGCCTCGGCGAGCGGCTTGCCCATCTCGAGCGTTATCAGCCGGGCGACCTCCTCGGATCGCTCGGTCAGCGCCCGGTACGTCGCGGTCAACAACTCGGACCGTTTCCGCGGCGGGGTCGCCGCCCACTGGGCCATTGCGGTGCTCGCCGCGTCCAGAGCGGCGAGCCCGTCGGCGACGCCGGCGTCCGCCACCTCGGCGATGGTCTTGCCGGTGGCCGGATCCTCGACGGCGAAGGTCGCTCCGCTCGCGGCGTCGCGCCAGGCGTCGCCGATCCGGAGCCGCCGGTGCTCGGGGGCCAGGACGTTCATCGGGTCACTCATCGCGTCGCCTCCTGTGCTCTTCTTGGTGCTGTCCTGTCCGCCCGCGCCACCGATCGCCTTCTCGGGCCGTGCGCACCGGTGACGATCCGCCGACGCTCGACTGCCATCCGCGGGCGCGTGTGCCGTCGCCGCCCTGCGCGGCTATCGCCCAGCCTCGGACAGCGACAGCCCGGTGCCCGCGTCGAACAGGTGCGCGCGGTCCAGGTCGACAGTGACGAGCAGGCGCTCGCCCGGCGTACCGGTGACTGTGGGTCGTGCCTTGACCTTGAGGATCTCCTTGCCGACTCGGACGTCGACCACCGTTCGGTCACCGAGTGGTTCGAGCCCGTAGAGCTCTCCCGACAATGACGCGCTTCCACGCTGTTCGACGGACAGGTCCTCCGCGCGCAGGCCCAGCAGCAGCGCACGACCGTCCTCGGCAGTGGTCCAGCGCGGCCGCGGCAGCGTCCAGCCTTCCGCACCGACCAGACGATCGCCCTCGGCGCGGCAGGCGAGCAGGCTGATCGGCGGGCTCCCGACGAATCCCGCGACCCACTGGTTGGCGGGACGCTCGTACACCTCGGTCGGCGTTCCGACCTGTTGCACCTTCCCCTCCTTCAGGACCGCGACCTGGTCGGCCATGGACAGGGCCTCGACCTGGTCGTTCGTCACGTAGACGAATGTTGCTCCGAGGCTGCGGTGGATGCGGGTGAGCTCGGTGCGCATCTCGACGCGGAGCTTGAGGTCGAGGTTCGTCAGCGGCTCGTCCATGAGGAAGGCGCGCGGGCTACGGACCAGCGCCCGGGCCAGGGCGACACGCTGCATCTCACCGCCGGACAACTGCGCGGGACGACGCTGCAGCAGACGTTCGATGTGCAGCAGGCTCGACATCTGCTCGATGGCAGCGGCGATCTCGCTCGACGAACGGCGGCGTGCCCGCAGCGGCGACGCGATGTTCTCGTAGACCGTGTGTCGCGGGTAGAGGGCGTAGCTCTGGAAGACCATGGCCAGGTCGCGTGCAGCCGGGGCGTCAGCGGTCGCGTCCCTCCCGTCCAGTTGCACCGACCCGGCGTCAAGCTGCTCCAGGCCGGCGATCGCTCGCAGGGTCGTCGTCTTGCCTGCCCCGGAGGGCCCGAGCACCACGAAGAACGACCCGTCGGGCACGTCCAGCGTCACCCCGTCCAGGGCCTGGACCTTCCCGAAGGACTTGCACAGCCCGTGCGCTGCCACGGTTCCCATCAGGCCACCAGCTCTTCCGTGCTCACGTCGTAGACCGCCGGGGTCGCGCCGGTGTGCCGCAGCCCGACCGGCGCGTCAGTGGCGAACCGGACAGTCGGTGGCATCCGCACCCGTACGTCGTGCTGGCCGCCGTGGTCGACCACGTAGATGATCTCGTCGCCCAGCCACTCCGCCGAGACCACGCGGGCCGGGATCGAACGGTCCGCTGCCGGTTCGGTGACTTCCAGCGCCTCCGGCCGGACGCCCGCGACCAGGGAACGGTCGCGCGGCATGCCTGGCGGTGGCGTGAGGACCAGGCCGCCCTTACTGCGCAGCGCACCGTCGGCCACCTCCACCTCGATCAGGTTCATGGGTGGGGAGCCGATGAACGCGGCGCAGAAGAGGCTCGCCGGGCGGTCGTAGACCTCCAGCGGCGTGCCGATCTGCTCGACGCGACCCTTGTTGAGGATGGCGATCCGGTGACCGAGCGACATCGCTTCGACCTGGTCGTGGGTGACGTAGACCATCGTGGCCCCGAGCTCGCCCTGCAGGTGCTTGATCTCCGTGCGCATGTCCGCCCTCAGCTCCGCGTCCAGATTGGTGAGAGGTTCGTCCATGAGGAATGCGCGCGGCCGGCGTACCAGGGCGCGGGCAAGCGCGACGCGCTGCTGCTCCCCGCCGGACAGCTGACGCGGTCGCCGGTCCAGGAGCGGACCAAGCCGCATCAGCCGGGCGGCCTCCGCGACCCGCTCGTGCACCTCCGCCTTGGGTAGCCCCTCGGCCCGCAGTGGGAACGCCAGGTTGTCGCGGGTCCTCAGATGCGGGTAGAGAGCGTAGAACTGGAACACCATGGCGATGTCGCGATCGGCGGGCGGCAGGTCGTTGACAAGCGTCTCGCCGATGCGGATGTCGCCAGTCGTCTGCCTCTCCAGGCCGGCGATGGCCCGCAGCGTGGTCGTCTTGCCGCAACCCGACGGGCCGAGCATCACGAACAGCTCGCCGTCGCCGATGGAGAGGTCGACGTGCTCGACCGCGACCGTCCCGTCCGGGTAGCGCTTGTGCAGCGCCGTCACCTCGATGCCCGCCATCAGCGTCGCACCGCCCCGAGCGTCACGCCGGCGACGAGGTGCTTGCGCACCAGGTAGGCGAAGACGAGCACCGGTAGGGCGAACACCACGGAGGCGGCGGCCACGAGACCCCAGTCCGTGGTGGTGCCACCGATGAGGCCGGCGATGGCGGGTGGCGCCGTCCGCACGTCGTCGCTGGAGGTGAGGAAGATGGCGAACACGAACTCGTTCCACGAGAAGATGAGTGCGAAGACCGCCGTCGCGGCGATGCCGGGTACGAGCAGGGGAAGGGTGTATCGCCAGAACGCCTGCAAACGGGTGTAGCCGTCGAGCATGGCGGCATCCTCGTACTCCGCGGGCACCTCGTCGACGAATCCCTTCATCATCCAGATCGTGAACGGGACGTTGAAGGCCGCGTAGATGAGGATCAGGCCGAGCTTGCTGTCGATGAGCCCGACCTGGCGGTACATGAGGAAGATCGGGACCACGACCACTACGGGCGGCATGAAGCGGGTGGACAGGATGAAGAACAGTTGGTCCTTCCTGGCCCGCACGGCGAAGCGTGAGTAGGCCCAGGCCGCCGGGACCCCCAGCACGGTGGCCAGCAGCGTGGAGACCCCGGCGACCACGACGGAGTTGAGGAACGCGACCGACAGTGCCGAGCGCCCACCGCCGGGCGCGACGAACACGTCCTTGAAATGCTCCAGGGTCACGTTGAAGCCGAAGAACTTGGCCGGAATGGCGTAGACGTCGCGGCTGTCCTTGATGGATGTCTCGATCATCCACAGCACCGGGAAGAGCATCACGACGGCCAGCACGATCAGCAGCGCGACCTCCAGCCCGGAGCGGCCCCGGCCGCCGAGGCGACGCGCGGCGGGCGTGCGATCCGGGGCAGGACCTGTGGACACGGCCTCGTCGACGGAGACGGCCATCAGCCCTCCTTGAGCTTGTTCAGATAGCGCAGGTAGAGCTGCGTGAGGACGATGACGACGAGGACCATGAGGATCCCGTACGCCGAGGCGGTACCGGTGTTGAAGCCCAGGAACGCGACCTTGTAGACGTGGAACGACAACGTCTCGGTGGAGACACCCGGACCTCCGCTGGTGAGGATGTAGACGAGGTCGAACAGCCGGAAGGCCTCGATGCCCCGGAACATCACGGCGATGAGCAACAGCGGCCACACCAGCGGAAGAGTGATGGTGCGGAACCGGAACCACTCGGATGCCCGGTCGATCGAGGCGGCCTCGTACAGGTACTTGGGAACCGCGGTGAGGCCCGCGAGCGCGATGAGCATGATGAACGGCGTCCACTGCCAGGTGTCGACCACGATCAGGGAGAGCAACGCCGTTCGTTGCCGGGTGAGCCACTCCACCTGCCCCAGGCCGAGCGAGCCGAGCATGCTGTTGACCACGCCGAACTGCGCGTCGAGCATGAATCGCCAGAACAGCCCGACCACGACCGGTGACAGCATCATCGGAACCAGGAACAGGGTGGTGAGCGCGCCTCGCCCGCGCCTGCGCCGTGAGATCAGGTAGGCGATGCCGAAACCGAGCACGGTCTGCAGGGCGACCGCGCCGACCACGTAGATCAACGTCGTCAGGGCTCTCTGGTGGACCTGCGCCGACGTCAGGATGGCGGTGTAGTTCCCGAACCCGATGAAATTCGCGGGCCCTCCGCGGGTGGCCGAGTAGTCGGTGAAGGACAGGTACAACGCCCACAGCAACGGAAACACCGACATCGCGAGCAACAGCAGCAGCGCGGGGGAGATGAAGGCGACGGCGAGCCCGCGATCGGTCAGCCGGCGGGACCGACCCGGTGCAGGTGGCGTCGCGGACGCCACCTGCCCGGGGTGGTCGGTCGTCAGAGGGACAGGGTCACTCACAGTCCGCCGCCGCCCTTGCGGCCGCTGGAGTCGAGCACGCCCTGCTGCTCCTTGGCGATGTCGTCGAGCGCATCCTTCGGCTTCTTCGCGCCGTTGAGGGCCGCGTTCACGTTCGTGTTCTCGATGTTGACGAGGCGCGCGTACTCGGGCACGTTCCACATGTCGCGCATCCGCGGCACCGAGTCGGCGTACACCTGGTTGAACGGCCCGGCATTGAGGAACTCGGGCGACTGCAGGGCGTCCGTACGCGATGGCACGCCACCCGCGGCGGCCCACTTCTTCTGGATGTCGGCCCGCTCGAACCACTTCATGAAGTTCAGGGCCTCGGCCTGGTTCGCCTTGGCGGAGTAGGCCGACACGTGCATCCCCATACCGCCCAGCGGGACCAGGTTCGTCTTCTGGCTCGGCAGGGTGGCGAAACCCAACTTGTCGAGGATCTGCTTCCGCGTGGTGCCGAGCGTCGACTGCTTCGGGTCGAGCAGGCCGCCGCTCGCGGCGATCCAGTTGAAGGCGATGCAGGCCTTGCCCTGGGCGACCGCCGCGTTCGTCTCGTCGATGAACCAGTTGCCGGAGCCCTTGGCGGTCAGCGGCTTCATCTTGTTGACCAGGACGTCCATCGCCTCCTGGCCCGCGGCGTCGTTGATGACGCCGTCGATCTTGCGCGTCTTGGAGTCCCAGAGGTTGCCGCCGTAGATGCCGTTTACCGTGTTGTAGGTGACGGCCGCGGCGTCGGAGCCGTTGGCCTGGTGGAAGGCCAGCCCGCTGACGCCCGGGTTCTCCCGCTGGCACTTCTCGGCGGCGGAGATCATCTGGTCCCAGGTCTGCGGCGGCTTGTCGCCGATCAGGTCCTTGCGGTAGATCATCGTCCAGGTGTCGCCGAGCAACGGCAGTCCGTACAGGCTGGCGTTCTCGTCGCGCTTGCCGGTCTCCGCCTGGGGGAACTGGCCGTAGGCCGCCAGGAGGTACGGGTTGTAGGCGGCGACGTCGATGTTCTGCTTGACGAAGTCGGTGATGTCGAGGATGTTGCCGTTCGTCACCGCCTCGCCGATGTGTTGCGAGTCCAGGACCGCGATGTCGAAGTCGGTCTTGTGCGCGGCGAACTGGGTGAACATCGCGTCGTGCCAGTTCGCGTTCGGCACGGTGTTGACCTTGATGGTCGCGTTCGGCCGTTCCTTCTTGTACTCCGCGTTCGCGAAGTCCTCCAGCGCGTGGGCGGGGGGCCAGTCGAACCAGATGAAGCTGAGGGTCAGCGGGTCCTTGGTGAGCTCCGGGATGGTCGCCGGCGCCTTGGGGGCGCTCGCCTTCGCGTCGTCGTCCTCGCCGCCGCCGCAAGCCGTCAGGGTCGTGGCCACCAGCAGCATGGCCGCCGCCGCCAGCCGTGCCTTTCGCCCGGGAATGGATGTTCGTCCTGTTCGCTGTGGATGCCGCATAGTCCTGCCTGCTTTCCGAGTGGGGACTTCTAGGGCCTCGCTATGTGCTTCGCCGAGCAGTTGCTGTGTTGTTCAGGCGCGTTGCCGGGCTGCCGCGAGGGTCGGCCGGCGGACCGGCGCCACGAGATCGAGGTGGAGCGATGGCGGGCGGCTCCGCGATGATGCCGGATGCCGATCCTTCGACGCTTTTCCTATAGGATCCGGTGGGGGCGTCAGCATCCCGCAGCGTTGTGACTGATGTCAACAGGTTCCCGAAGGCGCAAGAAGGGTCCTCACGCCACGATGGACGACGAAGCGATGATCGCGCGGGGCCGTAGGGCCGGAACGGGCCGAACGCCGCCGGGAAGATCTGGCGGCCGGCTTGCCGACGAGGTGTACGACAGGCTGCTCGGACAGTTGATGTCGCTCCGGATCGAGCCGGGCGCCCGCGTCACGATCGACGTCCTGGCGCGGGAGCTGGGGGTCTCGCAGACGCCGATCCGAGACGCCCTGAACCGCATGGAGGCCGAGGGTCTGGTCGTGCGGGTGCCCCATGCTGGTTACCGCATTCCGCCCCAGATCACCCGGCACCGATTCGAGGACATGCTCGAGGTCCGCCTGCTCCTCGAGCCGGCGGCGGCGCGCCGATCCGCCGAACGCGCATCCTCGGAACAGGTGGCCGGCCTGCGCCGGATGCTGGAGGAGATGGCAGAGCTGGAAGGGGGCGACGGGCCCACTGCCTATGGCGCCTTCGGACTGCGCGACGCCGCGTTTCACGACCTCGTCGCCCTGAGCGCGGAGAACCAGGTCATCCGTGAGGCGCTCGCTCGCCTGCACAGCCACGTGCACCTCTTCCGGCTGCACCACGACACCCAGGTCACACACCTGGCGATGGCCGAGCACGAGGAGGTGGTGGCCGCGATCGCCGCGCGTGACCCCGACGCCGCCGCCTACGCGATGCGTCGGCACATCCTGCGGTCCGGCGAGCGTTTCCGGCGATTGTTCGACGAGGCCAAGGACGCGGACGGAGTGGCGGTAGAGGCTTGACGGGCGGACGGGGTAGAGGAATGCTAACTCAATCGATCGGATCGGATTGGATCCACCTCACCCGTCCCCCCATGCGAGGAGAAGCAGGTGCCCAGAGCGCTGCTCCTGACCGGCGATGCCGCCGAGGAACTCGACACCATGTATCCCTTCTATCGAGTGCAGGAGGGCGGCTGGGACGTCGACGTCTCGTCGCGGACGACGCGTGACGTGCAACTGGTCATCCACGAGTTCGACCCCAACTCCGACGCCTATGTGGAGAAGAACGGTCGGAAGCTGCCTGTCGACGTGCCCTGGGCCGAGGTCGACGTCGAGCGCTACGACGCCCTCATCATCCCCGGGGGACGTGCCCCCGAGTGGATCCGGGTCGACGCCGACGTCAGGCGCATCACCGAGCACTTCTTCGCGCGCAACCTCCCCATCGCCCTGGTGTGCCACGGCGCGCAGGTGCCAGCGGTGTACGGGCTGCTGAAGGGTCGAAAGACGGCGTGCTTCCCGCCCATCACCGGTGACATGGAGAACGCGGGCGCGACGGTCATCGACGCTCCCGACGTCGTGGACGGCAACCTCGTCTCCTGCCGCGGATGGCCCGACATGCCGCAGTTCGGCAGGGCGATGATGGAGCTCTTCTCGAAGTCGGTCAACTCCGCACCGGCATGAGCGCACCTGGCCTGCCCCGGTGACGGCACTGCGGACCGTCACGGTCGACGGCTCACCCGTCCACGTCCTGGAGGACGGCACCGGGCCCGCGGTGCTGATGCTGCACGGCTCCGGACCCGGCACGACCGGGTCCGGCGCCTGGGCGGCGACCGCGCGGGCGCTGGGCGCCTCGTTGCGCCTGGTGGCTCCTGACCAGGCGGGGTTCGGCCGTACACCCGTTCCGGCGGGCTCCAGGGGTGGGCTCCGGACGTGGACGGAGCAGGCCGCGGGCCTGATGGATGCTCTCGATGTCGAGCACTACGCCGTGGTGGGTCATTCCATGGGCGGCGCCGTGGCGCTGGCGTTGGCGGCCGCGCGCCCCCAGCAGGTCACACGTGTCGTTGCGGTCTCGACGATGGGTGCCCCCGGGGCGCCACTGTCCGCCGACCTCGACGCGGTCTGGGCCGCCCCCGCCGGCCCGACCGGGGCCCGGGACATGCTGAGTCGCCTCGTCCTCGACCAGGCGCTCGTGACCGATTCGGCAGTCGATGCCCGCGCCGCCGCGATGCGAGCGGGGGCGGCCGCATTCGCGTCGTTGTTCCCTCCACCCAGGGCACGATGGGTCGACGACCTCACCCTCTCGGCGCACACGCTGGCAGCGGTGCGCGCGCCCGTGCTGCTCGTGCATGGCGCCGAGGACCGCGTCACCCCGCTGGGGACGGCAGCCCAGCCCCTGCTCGCACACCTGGCCGATGTCCGTCTGCACGTGTTCGGTCGATGCGGGCACGTGCCGGCGATCGAGCACCCGCACGAGTTCAGGCAACTGCTGTCGTGCTTCCTCGGCCCGGCCCGGGCCTGAACGACTATCGGCCTCCGACCGCGGCGCCGGGCATCGAGGCCGGCTCTCCGCGACGTGCCCGTGCCCGTGCCGAGGATTGTCGACGACCACCGTGGCCCGACCCGCTCCTGGTGACGGTCTGCGCCGCGCGGCGCCCACCTGTCGGTGGCATGCATCGGCTCGCGAGTCGGCCAGTCCTACTCAACCTATCGACTTCGTAGGGATTCTTGGACTTCGTACGATCCTGGTTCTTGCCAGGTCGGCGCAGGTCAATGGCGTTACGAGCGATTGGTCGGTAAGGAGACCGAAAGCGTTCACCGGCATAGTTTCGTTCGTTGGCGTTACCGACCGACGAAGGGACATCATGCGGTTCACGGTGCTGGGTCCGTTGGGGATGGAGCCGGGGCAACTGCCCAGCGCTCCGAAGCAGCGGCAACTGTTGGCCCTGCTGCTCCTGCACGCCGACACCGTCGTCACCGTCGACGACTGTGTGGACGAGTTGTGGGGTGAGCAGCCGCCCATGAGTGCACACTCGACATTGCAGACGTACGTCATGAACCTCCGGAAAGTCCTGCGTACCGCCAAGGGCGGCGACCGGATCAGCACCCGGGAGCGTGGGTACGCCCTGCGCGTGCAGCCCGGTGAGCTCGATCTGGACGACTTCCACCTGATCGCGGCCACCGGCAGCGAGGCATTCGCCGCCGGCCGGTACCCGGAGGCGGCCCGGCTGTTGCGGTCGGCGCTGGACATGTGGTGCGGCCCGGCCCTGGTCGACGTCCAGGTGGGCTCGATCGTACGGGCCCGGTTGGAAGGGCTGCACGAAGTCCGTCTCGCCGTACACGAAGAGCGCGTGGAGGCCGATCTGCGTGTCGGACGGCACCGCGAGCTGCTCAGTGAGCTGCGTGTTTTGGTGCGCCGATATCCGACCCACGAGAACCTCCGCGCACAGCTCGCGCTCGCGTTGTACCGCAGCGGCCGAATCACCGAGGCGTTGGCTGCCCTGCGGCAGTTCCGCAGCACGCTCGCCGAGCGGTTCGGGCTGGAGCCGTCCCGGCGGCTACAGGGTCTGGAGCACGCGATCCTACGAGCCGAGCCGGCCCTGGACCTGCCCATCGACCGTGGCTCGAGCCACCTGCTCGTGAGCTGACCACCCCACCGATCGAAGGAGAGCGCCATGACGACGACTCAGCCGACCAGGAGCACCGCGCACACCGTCGACGCGGGAACCTACGCCGAGATCCTGCAGTTCTACGCACGCCATTTCCAGCTGCTGGACGAGGGCCAGGCCGAGCAGTGGTCTCAGCAGTTCACCGAGGACGGCGAGTTCGGGCAGAACGTCAAACCCGAGCCGCGTCGGGGCCGTACCGCGATCGCCGCGTCGATGCGGCGCGGCATCGACCGCCTGGCCGAGTCGGGGGTCACCCGGCGGCACTGGTACGGCAACGTGATCGCCGAGCCGGACGGCGACGACGCGGTGCGGACCCGCTACTACGCGACCGTCTTCGAGACGCCGCCCGGCGGTGGTGCGGCCCGGGTCTACCTGAGCACCACCGCCGAGGACCTCCTGCAACGACAGGACGGCGAATGGTTCGTCCGCCGCCGGCACATCGTGCACGACGGGACCTAGAAGTTGAGGCCCCCGTCGACGTTCAGGACGTGACCGTTGACGTAGGAGCTGTCCGGCGAGGCCAGGAAGAGGATCGCCCGGGCGACCTCGGCGCCGGTCCCGGGCCGCTCGGTGGCGAGCGAGCCGCGTAGCCGGTTCCACAGCCGGTCGTTGCCGAGGATCGCTCGTCCCATGCCCTCGTCGACCACCCCGGGTGCGACAGCGTTGACGGTGATGCCGTCGACGGCCAGCTCCGCGGCGAGCACGCGGGTAAGCGTCTCCAGGGCGGCCTTGGAGACGCCGTAGGCCCCGCCACCGGCGATCGGCCGACGCCCCAGCAGCGAGGACACCGTGACGATCCGCCCGTCGCCGGCGGCCCGCAGCAGCGGGACGGCGGCCCGCACGCAGTTCAGCGCACCTGTGAGATTGGTGGCCAGCACCTCATCCCACTGCTCCGGCGGCAACGTCGCCAGGGGGCCTGGGCGGTTGATGCCGGCGTTCGCGACCAGGATGTCCAGTCCGCCGTGACGCTCCTGCACGGCGGAGAAGAGCGCGTCGACCGAGGCCCGGTCGGTGACGTCGACCGGGAACTGGCCGACGGCGTCCGACGCGCCACGTGCCGCCGACACCACTGTGGCGCCGGCGTCGGCGAGAACTCGCGCGACGACCTGCCCCAGACCGGCGGTGCCGCCTGTCACGACCGCGACCTTGCCTTTGAGGACCATGAGTACTCCTTCGTTGTCGGCGTCCGGACCAGGGGTCCGGCCGTACTGGAGCCGGCCTTGAGCGCCGGCCGGGACGCTTTCCGCGTGCCGTCAAACCGATGTGCTGAGCGGGCCGCCGAGGAACTGGACCATCTCGTCGGTGACCGGCCGGGACGGCAGATACGCGCCCACCGGCTCACCCCGCTCCTCGGCGTACGCCCGATGCAGGTTGGCCACCAGCCGTTCCGGTTCCGGCAGGCTGCGGAAGGGGTTGTCGGCCGCCCGACGAGCGGCCTCCAGCGGAGCGATCCCCGCACCGACGCCGTGGGCCGCCTCCCGGCGCAGCCACCGCAGGTACGCCTCGGTGGCGTCGAGCACCTCCGGCCCCGTGACCTCGCCGTGCCCGGACACCACCACCTGCGGACGCAGGGCACGCAGCGAAGCCAGCGCGCGCAGCGATCCGGCGACCGAACCCATGAGCACGAACGGGGTACGCCCGGCGAATGCCACGTCACCGGCGAACAGCACGCGGGGTCGCGGCAGCCACACCACCACGTCGTTTGTCGTGTGGGCCGGCCCGACGTGCAACAGCTCGACACGTGTGCCGCCGGGGTCCAGAGTCAGCCGGTCCCGCAGCGTGCGGGTCGGCAGCCTCAGGTCGATGCCGGAGAAGTCGGCCTGCGGCCACAGGTCGCGCATCGCCAACCCCGTCCGGGCCATCTCGGAACGGGCGGTCTCGTGCGCCACGATCTCGGCCTCGCGGGGGAAGACGCAGTTGCCGAATACGTGGTCGCCGTGGTGATGGGTGTTCACCACGATGTGCGGGCGCCCCGGCGCCAGCCGGTGCACGCACGCCAGCAGCGCCTGCGCTCGGGCCCGGGTGGCAGCGGTGTCCACCACCACGACCCGCTCGGTGCCGACGATGATGCCGGCGTTACCGACGCACCAGCCGCCCGGCGGCTGGATGTAGGCGAACACCGCGGGGGCCAACGGCAGAAGCCGGCCGAACGGTGTGGTGGTCATGTCTCCTCCGGTGCTACGGCGTTGGTCCGGACCCCAGTGGGCCCGAACGCGCTCGGCTCCGGCTGGAGGCGGCGTCTCGATCGGAAGGTGTGCTGATGTACCTCGACGTGCTCGGTGGACTGCGAATCGGCCCGGCCGGTGGTGACGCGGGCCCGACCGCGCCCAAGCAGCGGCAACTACTCGGTCTGCTCGCGTTACGGGCGGGCGCGACAGTGCCGGTGACGACCTGTGTGCGGGAGTTGTGGGACGACCACCCACCACGCAGCGCCGCCACCACACTGCAGACGTACGTCATGCATCTGCGCCGGGTGTTGACCCGGGCGGAGGCCCCGGCGCGGCTGCTGACCGGTGAGCGTGGCTATCTGCTGCGGATCGACCCCGAGCAGACCGATCTGGGTGTGGTCCGCGAGTGGGCTCGCCGGGGCGACCAGCACGCCGCGACCGGACGACCGGCGCACGCCGCACGGGACTGGCAGCAGGCGCTGACGCTGTGGCGGGGCCCGGTCCTCGCCGACGTACGCGTCGGTCCGGTCACCCAGGAGATCATCGGGCACCTCGACCAGTGGCGGTTGCTGCTGATCGACAGGTACCTGGAAGCGGAACTACGGTGTGGTCGGCACCGGCAGGTGGTGGCCGCGGCGACGACGCTCGCCGGGCGGCATCCGCTGCGCGAACCGATTCATGCCAGCCTGATGGCCGCGCTATACCGCAGTGGCCGGCAGGCTGACGCCGTCCTGGTCTACCAGCGGCTGTGCGCCGCGCTGAGTCGTGAACTCGGGGTCGAGCCCTCGGCGGCGGTGCAGCGGATGCACCGTGCCGTGCGAACCGGTGCGGCGTGGCTCGAACCGCCCGCCGGCCCGGCCACGGAGCCGCCGGTCCCCACGATCCGCCGCCCCACCCTCGTCCCCGCGCCGTCGTCCGGCGCGTCCTGATCGGAGGCTCCCGTGCCCGTACCCGTCCAACGCGACCCCGACCTGACCCGGACCCGGCTGGCCGGGTGGCTCCACGGCCAGCGTGGCTTCCGCGATGTCGCCGTAGGGCCGGTGACCGTCCCGAGGACCGCCGGATTCTCCGCCGAGATCCTGCTCTGCGACGCCAGGTGGGTGGAGGACGGACGCCAACGGATCGTGCCGCTCGCCGTCCGGGTCGCGCCGGTCGGGCACCGGATCTTCCCCGATCTGCGCTGGCCGGAACAGGTAGGCGTGCAGATGGCGCTGGCCCGGACCGACGTCCCGGTCGCGCCGGTGCTCGGGCTCGAGTCCGATCCGGGCGTACTCGGGGCGCCGTTCGTCGTGATGAGCCGGGTCGCCGGTGAGGTGCCCGCCGACCTGCCGTCGTACCACCGGGAAGGCTGGCTGGCCTCGGCCTCGCCGCAGCGGCGGCGGGCGGCGTGGTTCGCCGCCCTGTCCGCGATGGGGCGGCTGCACCGGCTCGACCCGGCGGACCTGGGGGCGACCCCCGCGCCCTCCGGAGACCTGACGTTCTACGCCGGGCAGCTGGAATACTTCGGCGCCGAGCGCAACGGCGCCGCCCGGACCGCGCTGGCCTGGCTGCAGGCCCACCGCCCACCGGCGCCGCAGACACCCAGCCCGCTGTGGGGAGACGCCCGGCTCGGCAACATCGTGTTCGCCGGCGACCGTCCGGCCGCCCTCCTGGACTGGGAGATGACCGATGTCGGTCGCCCGGAGAGCGACCTGGCCTGGTTCCTGCACATGGACCGGTTCCTCAGCGACGGGATCGGGGCTCCCCGGCTGCCCGGCCTGCCGACCCGCGCCGAGACCGAGGGGTTCTACGCCCGGCTCCTCGGTCGGCCCCTGGCCCATCTGGCCTACTACGAGATCGACGCCGCCTTCCGGTTCTGTGTCATCACCGCCCGGGTCGTACGGCTGCTGGAGGAGACCGGGGTCCTGCCGTCGGGATCGGACTTTCCGCTGCATCGCAACGCGACAGCGCTGTTGCGCCGCCGGCTCGCCGAGAGCGGTGTCGATCTCTCCAGTACGGGTGTAGCGGGCCTCTAGGGAACCCCGCCATGGTCGGCACCGTACGGGGCCAGCAGCGGTCCGCCCGAATCCGAGGGAGCTGGAATGAAGTTCGGCATCAACCTCTTCCCGACCGTCGGTCCGCAGGACAAGCCCGCCGCCCAGTACTTCGAGGAGAGCCTGCGCCTGGCGGAACTGGCCGACGAGCTGGGCTTCCACCATGTCAAGACGGTCGAGCACTACTTCTCCCCGTACGGTGGGTACAGCCCCGACCCGGTCACGTTCCTGGCGGCCGCGGCAGCCAGGACCCGGCGGATTCGTCTGGTCACCGGTGCGGTACTGCCCGCGTTCACCCATCCGGTGAAACTCGCCGGGAAACTCGCGATGCTCGACGGCATCTCCGGTGGCCGGCTCGACGTCGGGTTCGGGCGGGCGTTCCTGCCGGACGAGTTCCAGGCCTTCGGCGTGCCGCTGGACGAGAGCCGGGCCCGTTTCGACGAGGGTGTGGACGCGTGCAAGCTGCTCTGGTCCACCGAGCAGGCGGTGTGGAACGGCCGGTTCTACCGGTTCGGTCCGGTCACCCTGTTGCCGCGGCCGGTCCAGCAGCCGCATCCGCGGATCCTGGTGGCCACTGCCAAGTCGCCGGAGTCGGCCGAGGCGGCAGGCCGCAACGGGTACGGCGTCATGCTCGTTCCCTCGATCAACTCCCGGGAGCAGGTTCAGGACGTCCTCGCGCTGTACCGCAAGGCCGCGGCGGCCGGCGGCTTCGCGCCGACCGACGAGGACGTGCACATGAGCTACAACGCGTTCCTGGCCGACGACGCCGACGAGGCACAGCGGCTCGGCCGCCAGTACGCCGACCAGTCCCACGGCGCGCTCGCCGCGGCCGTGTCCTCCTGGGCGAACACCCGAAGCAGCGACTACCCGGGCTACGAGAAGATCGTGGAACGGGTCGGCAAGGGCAACTTCGACAGGCAGGTGGCCGACCGCAAGGCCCTGGTCGGCTCGCCCGAGCAGGTCGTCGCCGCGGTGGAGACCATCCGTGACTGGTTCGGCGAGGTGACCCTGAGCCTGCAGGTGGTCTCCGGCAACGTCCCGTACGAGCGGGCAGCCAGATCGCTGCGCCTGTTCGCCGAGCACGTGCTGCCCAGGTTCTGACGGAGACGCGCCATGTCCACCCCGACGGCCCTGAGGGTCGACAGTTACGCCGACGCCCGGCCCGCACGACGTCCCCTGCGCTGGGTCGCGGGCGTGGCCGGGCTGGTGGTGCTCCTGCTCGTGCTGGTGAGCATGGCGGGCAACCCGGCCTTCGAGTGGGATGTCGTAGGCCGATACCTCACCGCCGACGTCGTCCTCGACGGCCTGCGGGTCACCCTGTTGCTGACCGCCATCGCCCTGATCGGGGGGTTCGCCCTCGGAACGGTGCTGGCTGTCATGCGGATGTCCGGCAGCCGCCTGCTGCAGGCGATCAGCTGGGGTTACACGTGGCTGTTCCGGTCCGTGCCGATCCTGGTCCAGCTGCTGTTCTGGTACAACATCTCGCTTGTCTATCCACGGCTGACGGTCGGGGTGCCCTTCGGCCCGACGATCCTGGACCTGCCCACCCGCGGTCTGATCAACGGGTTCGCGGCGGCGGTCATCGGCCTCACCCTGCACGAGGCCGCACACGCCGCCGAGATCGTCCGGGCCGGGCTGCTGTCGGTCGAGAGGTCGCAGACCGAAGCGGCTCAGGCCCTCGGCCTCTCCCGCCCGCGCACCCTGTGGCGCATCGTGCTGCCGCAGGCGATGCGGGCCATCGTTCCGCCGGCCGCCAACCAGGCCGCGGCGCTGCTGAAGGGAACCTCGGTGGTAAGCGTCATCGCCGGACAGGACCTGCTCTTCTCCGTCCAGCTCATCTACAACCGCAACTACCTCGTGATTCCGCTGCTGCTCGTGGCGACCCTCTGGTACCTGTTCTTCACCACCCTCCTCAGCGTGGTCCAGTACCTCCTGGAGCGGTTCTTCGGGCGGGGCAGCGGTCGGGCCGGCCCGGCGGGACCACGCCTGTCGCTCCTCGCCGGGGAGGACCGGTGAGCACCGCCGCCGAGGAACTGGCCGTGGCGACCGGCGAACCGCGCACCATGGTCCGACTCGTCCAGATCAGCAAGGCGTTCGGCGACGTGGCAGTCCTCGACCGCGTGGACCTGACCGTTCCGGCCGGAACTGTCACCTGTCTGGTCGGACCGTCCGGCTCCGGCAAGAGCACCCTGCTGCGCTGCGTCAACCGCCTCGAACGGCCCGACTCCGGAGCCGTCCTGATCGACGGGCAGCCGGTCGGGCTGATCCGGCGCGGCAACCGGGTGATCGAGGCCCCGCCGCGTCTGCTCGCCCGGCACCGGACAGCCGTGGGGATGGTGTTCCAGGCGCTGAACCTCTTTCCGCATCTGACCGTCCTGGAGAACATCGTCGAAGCTCCGGTCGCGGTGCAGGGGGCGAGCCGCGCCGATGCCCGGGCCCGGGCCCGGGAACTCCTGCAACGAGTCGGTCTGGCCCACAAGGAGCGGTCGTATCCCCGGGAGTTGTCCGGCGGCGAACAACAACGCGTCGCGATCGCCAGAGCGCTCGCTCTGCGTCCGAAGGTGATGCTCTTCGACGAGCCGACAAGCGCGCTCGACCCGGAACTGGTCGGCGAGGTGCTGTCGGTCGTACGTGACCTCGCCGCAGGCGGCATGACGATGCTCATCGTCACCCACGAGCTGCGCTTCGCCGCCGAGGTCGCCGACGAGATCGTCTTCATCGACCGCGGCCGGATCGTCGAACAGGGACCGCCCGCCACGATGCTCGGCAGCCCGCGGGAGGAGCGGACCGCCCGATTCTTCGCCACCATCCAGCAACGTTGAAGGAGACACCGTGCCCCATCGCCGTATTCGCCTGGCGGCCGTCGGCGCCGTCGGGCTGCTTCTGCTGTCCGGATGCCTGCACGCGGCACCGGCCAGCAGCATCCAGGAAGCACCGAAGAACCTCGGCGCCGAGGACGTCGTCTCCGCCGTCCAGGCCGACCCGGCTCTGAAGGAGCTGCTTCCGGCGGAGATCCGCCAGTCCGGGGTGCTGACCGTGGGCTCGGCCGTCGGAACCCCGCCGATCGCCTTCCACCCGCAGGACGGCGGGCCGCCGCGCGGCATCGACATCGACGTCGCCGACGCGGTAGCCAGGAAACTCGGCCTGACCGTCAAGCGTGACCAGGTCAGCGGCGCATCGCTGCTGACCGGGCTCACCGCCGGCCGCTTCGCCGTCGGCACGGCCAACTTCTCCGTCACCGAGGAGCGCAAGAAGGTCCTCGACTTCACCACGTACCTGACCGACGGGACGGGAATCCTGGTCCGCGACGACAGCTCCCTCACCGAGGTCACCGACCTCGGGCAGCTCTGTGGATCCTCGATCGGCACCGGTGTGGGAAGCACCTTCGAGAACGACCTACGCCGGCAGCAGGACAAGTGCGCCCAGGCCGGTAAGCAACCCTACCGGGTCAGCACCTACAGCGACGCGGCCGCGCACTTCCTGGCACTGCGCGAGGGCCACGTCGACGTGCTGGTCAGCTCCGCGAGCGTGCTGCGGTACGCCGCGGCCCAACAACCGGGCCTACGCCTCGCCGGACAACTCGATCGTCGCGACGTCGGACTCGCCACGAACAAGGGCGCCGGTCTGGCGGAACCGTTGCGTGCCGCGATCGACGCCCTCGTCGCCGAGGGCGCCTACCAGAAGATCCTGGCCAAGTTCCACCTGGAGGAGGCCGGGATCCAGCACTCGGCGGTCAACCCGTCGGCGGCCTGACGAACCTCACACCGCCCACTCCGGGACGTCGTCGATCCGCAGCACCGCGCAGGTCCACGAGTACCCCGCCCCCACCCCGGCGAGCAACACATGTTCGCCGGGGTGGACCTGCCGGGACTCCACCAGGTGCGCCAGACCGCTGAACTGGTCACCCGCACCGAGGTGGCCGACGGTCCGGGCCCAGGACCAGGTGGTCTTCTCCGGTGTCAGGCCCCAGGGCCGCAGGTACGACGAGGTCAACCTGCGCAACCCGAAATGCGGCAACACGAACCGGTCCACGTCCGCGATCTCCAGTCCGGCCTGCGCGAGGGCCCGGCTCAGCGCCTCCGCCTGCCCGGCCACCACCCGACTGATGCTGTACGACACTCCGGTCCGCGCGACGAACGCCTTCTTGACCACGTCCAGGTCCACCGGCTGTCGCTGGGCCAGCGGCACGGCGCCGAACGGATCGTCGCCGCGGTGCAGGCCCTCCAACTCCGGCTCGGAGACAGTGGCCAGGCTCAACAGCCGGGCGAAGCCGCCCGCACGGGACAGCAGCAGGGCGGTGCCCGCGTCGCCGTAGACCGTGCCGGGGTCACTGTTCCAGCGGTCGAAACCGGGCGCGGTGAACCGGTCTCCGGTGGTGAGCAGCGCCGCGGTCCGGTTCGGCGCCGCGCTCAGATACGCCACCGCCAGGTCGAGCGCACCAAGCCCGCCGTTCGACAGTTGCCGTATCTCCAGCGCCGGGCACCGGTTACCGACGGCCATCCGCTGCACGTACGACGCCGGTGCCCAGATGTCGTGCCCCTGGTGGTAGACGCAGGCGTGCAGCAGCAACGCCACCTCGTGCGCGGTGTGCCCGGAGCGCTTCAACGCCAGTTCGGCGGCCCGGACCGCCATGTCCGGAGCGGACTCGTCGGCCGACACGGCGACCGCGTGCACCCCGGTCTGCGCGGCCAGTCGCCCCGCGCAACTGCCGGCGCTCACCGCGTCGGCCGTCAGTACCCGGCCCGGGATGTGCGCGGCCACACCGGCCACGTGGATTCCACCGATGCGCATCTGCTCGCCGCCCTCATCCTCAGGTGCCGTGGAGCCGCCGGCCCGATGCTCGTGACACCGGGCCGGCGGCGGTCGCCCGCCCGGGGCGGGGCAGGCTTCAAACGGCGCTCCCGCGGGTTGGCCGCGAGGTCGCGTCGTGGTGTCGCCACCGTCGCGTGTGGCGCTCGGCGCGGGGTCGAGAAACCGTCGAGCGGCGTACGCCTGGAGCCGGCCTCAAGCGGCCGGTGCGACGTTGCCGAACATGTCTGAGCAGAGAAGAGCCGTACGGGTGGCGCTGCTGTTTCCCGGTCAGGGCGCACAGCGACCTGGCATGGCCACCGGCCTGTACCGCGGCGACAGCGATTTCCGCCGCCACGTGGACGAGGTGTTCGCCCTGTGGGGGCCGGAGGGCGACGCCATCCGGGCGGACTGGCTCGCCGCTGATCCGGTCGTACCGCTGGACGACCTCCGCCGCTCGCAGCCGTTGCTGTTCGCGGTCGGCTGGGGGCTCGGCCGGAGCGTGCTCGACCGTGGCGTGGTGCCGACGGCTCTGCTCGGGCACAGTGTCGGCGAGGTCGTGGCGGCGACCCTCGCCGGTGTGCTGAGCCTGCCGGACGCCGTCCGCGTACTCGCCGACCGGATCGCCCACCTCGCCGAGGCGCCGCCCGGTGGCATGCTCGCGGTGGCCGCGACCCCCGAGCAGGTGCAGCCCTACCTCGGTAAAGCAGTGGTGCTCGCCGCGGTCAACGGTCCACGGCAGGTGCTGCTCGCCGGCCCCGACGAACCGCTCGCGCGAACCACGCAGCGCCTGCGGGAAGCCGGGGTCACCTGCCAGTCGGCCCGTTCCACCGTGGCGTTCCACAGTCCTGCCGTCGCCGCGGAGGCCGCCCGCGCCGAACCGCTGCTGCGCACGATGCCGCTGCGGCCTCCGCGACTGCCCGTCTACTCCTGTTACACAGGCGTCCGGATGACCCCGGCGGTGGCCACCGACCCGCAATACTGGGCCCGACAGCCGGTCGCGCCGGTCTGGTTCGCCGCCGCGCTCGACGCGGTCTGCGCCACCGAGCCGGCCGTGCTCCTCGAGGCAGGCGCTCCACACGGGCTCACCGCGCTCGCCCGACGTCATCCAGCGGTACGACGAGGCGGGTCCACTGCCCTGGCCGCGCTGCCCGTCCGCGCCGGGAGCCGCGAGGACGACCTCGGCGCCTTCGCCGCGGCCCTGTCCGCCGTTGCCACAGCCGCTTCCAGGACGCCTCGACCGGCACTTGAGCCCCGGGTGTGACCGTCGCACCATGAGTCGTCGTGTGGTCGTCACCGGGCTCGGAGCCGTCGCTCCGGGTGGTACCAACCTCAAGCAGTACTGGGACCTGCTCAGCTCGGGCCGCACCGCGACCCGGCCCATCACCGCATTCGACCCGTCGCCGTACCGGTCGAGGATCGCCGCCGAGTGCGACTTCGATCCGGTCGAGGCCGGGCTCAGCCCTCAGGAGGCGCGGCGGATGGACCGGGCCACCCAGTTCGCGGTGGCCGCGGCCCGTGAAGCCGTCGCGGGCAGCGGGCTCGACCTGCCCGGCACGGACGGTGAACGGCTGGCCGTGTCGCTGGGCTGCGCGGTCGGCTGCACCACAAGCATGGAACGGGAGTACGTCGTGCTGAGCGACGGCGGCCGGTCCTGGCTGGTCGACCCGGAGTACGCGGTGCCGCACCTGTACGACTGGTTCGTGCCCAGCTCGGCCGCGGCCGAAGTGGCCCACACCGTTGGCGCGCAGGGGCCGGTGGCGCTGATCTCCGACGGCTGCACCTCCGGGCTGGACGCCGTCGGGCACGGCGCCGAACTGATCCGCGAGGGCAGCGCCGACGTGGTCGTCGCCGGCGGCACCGACGCGCCGATCTCACCGATCACGCTCGCCTGCTTCGACGCCATCAAGGCGACCAGCCCGCGCAACGACGACGCTGCCCACGCGTCGCGCCCCTTCGACGCCACCCGCAACGGGCTGGTCCTCGGTGAAGGCGGGGCCGTGCTCATCCTGGAGGAGCTGGAACACGCCAGGCGCCGTGGCGCACACGTGTACGCGGAGGTCGCCGGTTTCGGTAGTCGCAGCAACGCGTACCACATGACCGGGCTGCGGCCGGACGGTGTGGAGATGGCCGAGGCGGTCCGGGTGGCCCTGGACGAGGCACGGATCGCACCGGAGGGCGTCGACTACGTCAACGCGCACGGATCCAGCACCAAACAGAACGACCGCCACGAGACGGCAGCGTTCAAACGCAGCCTCGGCGACCACGCCTACCGGGTACCGGTGAGCTCGATCAAATCCATGATCGGGCACTCACTCGGTGCGATCGGCGCGCTGGAACTGGTCGCCTGCGCGCTGGCCATGGAGTACGGCGTGGTCCCGCCGACCGCGAACCTGCATGTCGCCGACCCCGAGTGCGACCTGGACTACGTTCCGCTGACCGCCCGGGAACAGCGGATCGACACCGTGTTGAGCGTCGGCAGCGGCTTCGGTGGCTTCCAGAGCGCCGTCGTGCTGGCCCGTCCGGATCGGAGGACGGCATGAGCGCCGCCGTCGTGACCGGCCTCGGAGTGGCCGCGGCCAACGGGCTGGGCACCGAGGCGTACTGGCAGGCGACCCTTGACGGACGGGCCGGCATCCGAGAGATCAGCCGCTTCGACCCGAGCGGATACCCGGTGCGTCTGGCCGGTGAGGTGTCCGGCTTCGTCGCCGAGGAGCACCTGCCGGGGCGGCTGCTGCCGCAGACCGACCGGATGACCCGGCTCAGTCTCTACGCGGCGGAGCAGGCCCTGGCCGACGCGGGGGTGCCGGCCGCCGGCGGACTTCGTTACGACATCGGCGTCGCCACGGCCTCCTCGATGGGTGGCTTCGAGTTCGGCCAGCGGGAACTGGAGAACCTCTGGAGCAAGGGCGGCAGCCACGTCAGCGCCTACCAGTCGTTTGCCTGGTTCTACGCTGTCAATTCGGGGCAGATCTCGATCCGTCACAACCTGCGGGGGCCGGGTGCGGCAGTGGTCACCGACCACGCGGGCGGTCTCGACGCGGTGGGGCACGCGCGCCGGCAGATCCGACGCGGCACCCCGGCGATACTCACCGGCGGGGTGGACGGCGCCCTCTGCCCGCTCGGCATCGCCGGGTTGGTGAGTACGGGCGGGTACACCACCCGAACCGACCCCGACGGGGCGTACCGGCCGTTCGCCGCCGACGCGGACGGCGCCGTGCCGGGCGAGGGGGGCGCCCACCTGCTGCTGGAGGACCGGGATGCAGCGCGTGCCCGGGGCGCGAAGGTGTACGGCGAACTGGCCGGGTACGCCGCGACGTTCGACCCCGCCGGTGCCCCGCAGACCGGCCTGCAGCGGGCGATCACCGGTGCCCTGCGTGACGCGCGCGTGGTGCCGGCCGACGTCGGTCTCGTCTTCGCCGACGGCACCGCCGACCGGGCCGCCGACCGGGCCGAGGCGGCCGCGCTGGCCGCGGTCTTCGGGCCACGGGCGGTGCCCGTCACCGCGCCCAAGAGCATGGTCGGACGGCTGCAGGCGGGGGCTGCCGCGCTGGATCTGGCCACCGCCCTGCTGGCCCTGCGCGACGGTGTCGCCCCGCACACCGCAGGGGTGGACGCGCCAGCACCGGACTGCCCGATCGACCTGGTGACCGGCTCGCCCCGGTCGCTGCCGCTGAACTGCGTGCTGGTGCTGGCCCGGGGCAGGGGCGGTTTCAACGCCGCCGCCGTGCTCCGCCGGTCGCAGCAGTGACGTCCGAGCGACCCGACAACCGAAGGGACCACCTGCCATGACCACTCGCGAACTGCTCAGCCTCGACGACCTGCGGCGCATCCTGCGGGAGGCGGCCGGCGACGACGACACCGTCGACATCGACGGGGACATCCTCGACACCCCGTTCGTCGAGCTCGGCTTCGACTCACTAGCCATCCTGGAGACGGTCTCGAGGGTGTCCCGCGAGTTCGCGGTGGCACTGCCGGACGAGGTGGTCGAGCGCTGCGACACGCCCCGGGCGTTCCTGGAGGACGTCAACCGTACGTTGACCGGGGTGTGATCGTACGGCGATGCGCGGCAGACCGTCCGGTCGCCGCGCATCGCCGTGTCCGCGGCCGGTCAGTCGCCGACCGGCTGCAGGTGCAGGCGGGCCTGCTCCAGGGTGCGGATGCTGTTGGTGCTGAGGTTGTGCTGGACCAGCTCGCGGGCGCCGGCGAGGGTTGCTCCCGGTCCGAGCAGCTCCTCGATGCGCTCGGGGCGCAGCACCACTGTGTGGTGCGAGGTGACGGTGACCCCGTCGGCCTCCGAGCGCAGCGTCCAGACGCCTGTGTGCGCCGCCAGCAGCGGCGGCAGGGTGGTCTGCTTGTAGACGATCCGCTCGGCGGGGAACCCGACCCGGATCGATCTGGTCGTGTGCACCGCACCGTCCGGGGCCACTGTGTCCATCTCCAGGGTCTGGACGTTCGGCTCGTCCTCGGTGAGTTCGACGCGGGCGACGTGCGGCAGCCGTTCGACCCACCGGTCGGCGCCGTACAGGAAGTCGTACACGTCGGCCGCCGGGGCCGGGACACTTACCGAATCCTCGAACGACAGCAGGGTGCCGGCGTTGGCGGAACGCGCCGCGGCGCGCAACGCGGCCAGCTCCGCCGTGCTGTTGGCGTCGACGGCACGCTCCACCCACGCGGCCGCGTCGGGCTCGTCGTCGACGACAGTGAAGTCGTGCAGGAGCAGCACCCGGGTGCTGCCGCCGTCGAGCGCCTCGAGTTGCCACTCGCCGCCCATGGACGCGACCGGAGCCGCCGACACCTCCTGCCGGAAGACGACACGACCGGCGGCCGGGAGCAGGGTGCGCCGCGAGGTCCACGACCGGACGAGGCCGTTCGCGGTGGCCCACAACCGGAGCCGCTCGGTCTGCTCCAGTCCCTCGGTGTGACGTTCGAGGAGGTCGACGTGGACCGTCGGCCCGAACGTGTACGGCCACCTGGTGACGTCCGCGATGATCGCGTACACGGCATCGACGGGTGCGTTGACGTCGATGCTGTGCCGGGTGATGTGGACTTCGGGTTCGGGCACGGCGCTCCTCCTACCGGTCGGATGGGGTACGACCCGAGCGTCCCGGTTGCCGATCGGCGTCCGGTGGAGCGCCGTTGGAGAGCTACCGCACCCGGAGCCCGGCGCGAAACACCGCGGCGACGTGCCGCAGAGCCTCCGGGTCGGTGGCCGGATCGCCGTGGACCGCGAGCAGGTCGCCCTGGTACCCGGGCGCTATCCGGCCGACCTGATCGGCGATCCCGCAGACCTGGGCGGCACCGGAGGTGACGGCTCGCAGTGCTTCCGTCGGCGAGAACCCGAGACCAGCCATCGCCTGCACCGCATAGGCGAGTGATCCGTGCGGCTTACCGGGCCCGCAGCCGGCGTCGCTGGCGCAGGCGAGGGGTACCCCCGAGGTGGCGACGCGCCACAGCGCGTCGTGCACGGCTTTCCGGCGCGGGTCGGCCTCATCCGGGCCGGTGTGGTCTGCGGGCTGCGGGACCGAGCCCAGGGTGAGGGTGACCCGGGTACCCGCTGCAGCCATCCGGCTCAGCAGCGCCGGATCCACGGTGGTGCCGTTGGCGGTGACGAACGTGCAGTGCTCGATGCCGTCGAATCCGGCCGCTACCGCGTCAGCGATGCCGTCCGCGGCATGACAGTGCCCGGTGACCGGGAGACCGTGCCGCTTCGCCTCTTCCACGACGGCGGACAGCTCGGCCGGCCCGAACTGCACTTCGTGCGGGTGGGATCCCGCGGTGAGCCGGCCGCCGGTGACGACCACCTTCACCACGTCGACGCCACGCGCCGCCCGGTCCCGGACCGCCGCGCGGATCGCCTCGACGCCCTCGACCTCACCGCCGAGAAACCAGCAGTGGCCGCCGATCGAGGTGATCGGCGGCCCGGCCAGCAGCAACCGTGGACCGAGACGGACGTCGGCGGCGGTCTCGGCTCGTACCCGCAGGCCCAGGTAGCCGCGGTCGCCGAGGTCGCGGGCGGTGGTGACGCCGGCGTCGAGGGTGGCGGCCGAGGCCGACCGCATCCGGTCCAGCACGACGTCGTCGTCGGCGGTGACGAGGCCGGCCACGGTGTCCTTCGTGGCGTCGAACGCGAGATGGACGTGGGCGTCGATGAGGCCCGGCATCAGCGTGGCGGAACCCAGGTCGACCACCTCGTGCCCGGACGGTGGTGGTCCGTCGACCACCGACCGGATCACACCGCCGTCAACGAGCACGGTTGGTCGTCCGGCCCGGATCAGGCGCTCGCCGTCGAAGAGCCGCCGTGCTCGGATCGCTACCATCGTTCACCCTTCGGCTGCCCGTCCGCGTCGCCGGGCAGCGTCTCAGCGCCTGCTCGGAGCCGGCTGGAGTGTGGCGAGCAACTCCCGGACCTGGGACAGCAGTCGAGGTGACCCGGCGGCCCGGGCGGCGACGGCCGCCTGCCGGGCCATCATCGGGATCTGGTGCGAGCGGCCGTGCCCGTGGGCCAGCAGCGCGAGGCCGGTCAGCGCCTCGCACCTGGCGCCCGGATGACCGATCCGCTCGGCCTCGCCCAGTACGCGCCGGTACTCCAGCTCCGCGCGCCCGGTCAGGCCCTCGTCCCCGTACAGGCCGGCGAGCAGATTGCGGGCGTTGACAAGCACGGCGAGGTAGCCACCGGGTTCGGCGAAGGCGATGGCGCGGGCCACGTGTGCGTGGGCGCGATCCGGTCGGCCGCCGGCGCGGCGTACCCGGGCCAGCCCATAGGACGCGAGCGCGACCGAGTGCGCCGAGCGCGCCCACCGGCCGAGCCGCAGGGCCGACCGTAGCCGTCGAACCGCCTCGCGGTGCGCGCCGAGCTCACCGCAGACGCCGCCGAGCCGGGCCAGAATCTCCGCCTGGGCGGAGTAGTCCCCAGCCCGCTCGCCGATCCGCGCCGCAGCGCTGAAATGACGGTACGCGAGGCGCAGTTCACCGCGTGCGTGGTGGGCCATCCCGAGGTACAGCAGGCAGCGTGCCTGGGCGTGCCGCAGCCCCAGCTGTCGGCACTGTCGCAGGCCACGGTGGAGCAGGCCGATGGCCTCGTCGAACCGCTTGGTCGGCTGTTGCAGGCGGTGCATGGCCAGAGCGGTCACGGCGACGACCTCCAACTCGGCCGGACCTCGTCGGCGGAGCTGGTCGCAGGCCTGCAGCAGATGGATCTCGGCGGACCCCAGGTCGTTGAGCCCCTGCAACGCCAGTCCCAGGTTGAGTCGGGCGACGGCGGCGTACGTGGGCTCGCGGAGCGGGTCGGTGGCCGCGACAGCGGCCTCGGCGGCGATCCGCCAGTCGGTGTGGTGCCGGTCGGCGCCGCAGGGCCCGCGCAGCGCGTCGGTCAGGCCCACGGCGAGCGGGGTCAGCCCGGCGGAGGCGGCGTGCACCGCGACCGCGACGAGGTTGCGGCGCTCCCGTTGCAGCCAGAACCGGGCCGCCCGGTGGCTGACGAAGGCCCCCTGCCCGGTGACGGCGCCGACCCGGACCACATCCGGATGACACAGCCGCACCGCCTCGTCGGCGACGTTCAGCAACGACATTCCCAGCCGGACCAACGCGGCCCGCCGATCCGCCGGGGGATCCTCGTCGAGACCGCGCTCGGCCGCGAACCGGGCCACCAGGCTGTGCAGGCGGATGACCCCGTCGGGCCCGAGTTCGGCGAGCCGGGCGCGGACCAGGTCCGCCACTGTCGCGGCTGTGCTGGACGGTGACATCCTGGTCAGTTCGGCGATCGTCTCGACGCGGTGTGAGAACCCGGGTACGAGTTCGAGGAACCGGAAGAGCCGCCGGACGGCCGGGGAAAGTGCGCAGTAGGCGAGTTCGAAGGCCGTCCGGACCGCTGCCCGCCGACTGCCGGGCAGGCTGAGCGTGCCGAGCGGGTCGGCGCCGAGCAGTTCGGCGAACTCGCCGATGTCGCGGGCCGGATGGGTGACCAGATGGGCGCCGGCGATCCGGAGTGCCAGCGGGAGCCGGTCACAGCGTTCGACAAGCGCCTCCAGCGCGGCGGGCGTACGGCTGACCCGGGCCTGGCCGACCATGTCGGTCACCAGTTCTGCGGCTTCGGTGGGGGAGAGGACGTCGAGGGTGACCACGTGGGCGACGTCGCAGTCCAGGGCCGGTGGATCGCCGCGCCGCACGGCCAGGACGGCGCATCCGGCGGGAAGGGGGAGCAGCCCGTGCGGTGGGTCGCCCTCCGGGGCGTCGTCGATCGTCACCAGCAGACGCCGTCCGGCGAGCCGCCGGCGGAGCACGGACACCGCGGCCGTGGTGCTTGTCGGCGGTTGTTCCACTCCGGAGGTGGTCAGCATCTCCGCCAGGATGTCGGGCCAGGTCCGTCCGTCGCCGGCGCACACGTACCACTGGCCGTCGGGAAACCGGGCCCGGAGACGATGGGCCACCCGCACGGCGAGCGCGGACTTTCCGACCCCGGGCACCCCGGTGAGGCAGACCACCGGTGTGTCGCCCGATTCGAGGGTCGTACACAGTTCGTGGAAGATGTCCGCTCGCCCGACGAAGTCGGCGACGTCCGGTGGGAGCTGGCACTGTGCCCGCCATCCGCCGAGGCCCGCCATCGGGACCACCGCGTTGCCGCGGCTCTGGCCTGTTTCGGCGATCAGCCGGCGGTAGCGGTGCCGCAGCTCCGTGTCCGATGTGGCATCCAGTTCGTCGGGCAGCCTCCTGCGTGCCTGGTGGTACGCGGCGATCGCCGCAGCGCGGTCGCCGGTCTCGGCGAGGGCGTCCATGAGATGGGCCCACAGGCGCCCCCGCTCGGGATGGGCGAGGGTGGCGGCGCGTAGCTCGTCGATGACCTGCGCGTGCCGGCCCGTGGCCAACGCCAACTCGAACCGGCGCTCCATCCAGCGCAGCCGCTCATCTACCAGGGCGGTGACCACCTCACGCTGGATGCGGGCCGACGGCACCAGCGCGAGCGGGTCGCCGCGCCACTGGGCCAGGGCTTGCTGCAACCAGGCCAGCTCGACATCGGCGGACCCGGCGCTTCGGGCGGAGCGCGCCTGCGCGAGCGCGTCCCGGTAGCGGTCCAGGTCCAGCGATCCGGGCGGCACCACGATCCGGTACGCGCCGGGGCGGGTCTCGATCAGATCCGGTCTCTCGGGGTGGACGGCGGCGAACCGGGCACGCAAGCGGGTGAGGTGCACCTGAAGGGCGCTGCGAGGGTCCTTCGGCGCTCGGTCGTCCCACAGGGCGCTAGCCAGCTCCGAGGCGGTGACCCAGGTGCCGGCCCGCAGCAGCAGGGTCGCCAGGATGATGCGCTGCTTCGGTGCGGTCACCGGCGCGGAGCGGCCGGCGAGAACCACCGTCAGCGGCCCGAGGACGCGGTACTCCTCCGTCGGGGTGGCTGGCACGCTCACACGGTCCTCCCTCGCGAATAACCCCTTCCATCATTGTTCGTCGATGTTGCGAACGGGGATCGCGAAGGTTGACAGGTGTCATGCGCGTTGCAGGGCCGGGGCCGTACGCGGTCGTAGGCCGAGAGCGTCGGCCAGCAGCGCGTACGAGCGCACGCGGTCGCTGTGTCCGTGAATGGTGGACAACACCACGAACTCGTCCACGCCCACAGCGGTGGCCATCGCGGTGAGCTGCTCGGCGACGTCGGTGGGGGAGCCGACCGCGTATCGCGGCCACTCCTCCGGCCCGCCGGTCGCTGCCGCGGGCCGGGAGTGGAGTTCCGCGAGCGCGGTCTCCGGCGCTGGCACCGGACGCAGATCGCCCTGCGTCATGCGTTGCCGGAACAGTCGCTGGCTGGCGAAGACGTGCTCGGCTTCGGCGCGGGTCGGGGCGCAGTACACCCCGATGCCCACCATCACCCGGGGGCTGCCGCCGCTGCGTGCGTCGAAACTGGCCCGGTACGCCCGTACCGCTTCGGTGACGACCTCAGGGCGGCCGAAGTGCGCGAACGAGTAGGGCAGGCCGAGCCGCCCGGCGAGCACGGCACTCGACGTGCTCGCGCCCAGCAGCCAGACCTGCGGCACACCGTCCACCGTCGGCATGATGCCGCCCCGCTCGCCTGGCCCGCCGAGGAATGCCCGGACCGCGCTGACCTGCTCGGCGAAGGACTGGTCGGAGTGATCGCCGAGGGAGGGGTTGAGCAGCCGGGCGTCCCGGGAAGAGGCTCCGGCGCCGCGGCCGATGCCCAGATCGATCCGGCCCGGGGCCAGGGCCTGCAGCACACGGAACGTCTCGGCCACCTTGAACGGGCTGTAGTACGGCAGCAGCACGCCGCCGCTGCCGATCCGCAGGCCGGTGGTCTCCGCGGTGAGCCGCGCGATCATGATCTCGGGGGCCGGGCTCGCGAACGACGCCGTGGCGTGGTGTTCGGCGAGCCAGTAGCGGTGGTATCCGAGCGCGTCGGCCGCCCGGGCCAGATCGAGCGTGTTGGTAAGCGCCTGAGTCGGTGTTGACCCCTCCGGGATCATCGACTGGTCCAGGATCGACAACTGCACGGAGTGACTCCCTCGTTCGGGTCTCAGGTGTCGGCGGGCGCGACGACTGGGCGGGTCAGCCGTGCCACCACGGATGCCAGCCGGTCGTCGAAGGCCGCGGCGTCCAGTGCCGCACCGAGTTCGGCGCGGCTGACCCGGGTGGCCGCGGCGTGCCGCTCGGTGCCCAGGTCGGTGATCTGGCAGTAGACGCCGCGGCGGTCGTGATCGCAGCTGACCCGGGCGGCGAGTTGCTTGGCGGTGAGGCGACTGACCAGGCGACTCATCGAGGACTGGTCGAGGGCGACCGCTTCGCTGAGGTCCTGGATGCGCATGCCGCGCGGGTTTCCGCGGGTCAGCTCGTCGAGCACCAGCAGTTCGGTGAGGGTGAGGTCGAACTCCCGCACGAGGCGCTTGTCGAGCGTCTGGCCCAGGCGGCCGGTGAGGACCGTCAGTTGCCGCCACAGGTCGAGCACGTCCGGCTGCCCGCCGCGTCGTTCCGCCATCCCGCCCGCCCTCCGAGTCGTCGCCGTACACCTTACACGTCCATGCGTAATCAATGTACACGCATTCATTTTTCGTGAGGTCAGAGCACAAGTCGTGGTCGGCTGGGGCGTGATGCGCTCAGAAATGTCTGCACCTACATGTATTCTGTGCGCGTCAATCCGGACCGTACTGCCGCTCGGAGGTAACGACCATGGCCAGCGACACCAGCGCGCCCCAGCGCGCTCCCGGCGACAAGCCCGCTGTCCCGGAGGCCGACCGCCTCGATCCCGCATTCCTGAAGATGGCCGGAGTCCTGCTGCTGGCACTGCTCATGGCCCTGCTGGACGAGACCATCGTCAACGTCGGGGTGGACCGCCTCGTCACCGTCTTCGGGACCTCGCTGTCGACCATCCAGTGGGTCACCGCCGGATACCTGCTCGCCGTCGCCGTCGCGACCCCGATCTCCGGCTGGGGTGTCGACCGGTTCGGCGTCCGTCAGATCTGGGTGTTCGCGGTCGTCCTGTTCACCGTCGGTTCGCTGCTGTCCGGCCTGGCCTGGTCGGCCGGCAGCCTGATCGCGTTCCGCCTGCTCCAGGGGCTCGGCGGCGGAATGATCTTCCCGGTCGTCCAGGCCGCGATCGCCCGCGCGGCGGGCCCGGCCAGGGTCACCAAGGCGATGGGTCTGATCTCGATCCCGCTGACCGTCGGGCCGGTGCTGGGTCCGATTCTCGGCGGCTTCTTCGTCGACGACATCAGCTGGCGCTGGATGTTCCTCATCAACCTGCCGGTCGGTGTCATCGCACTGCTGCTCGCCCTTCGGACGCTGCCTGCCCACGCTCCGGACTCCGCGGCGCCGCGGCCACGCCTCGACGTCATCGGTCTGGCCCTGCTCTCACCCGGCTTCGCGGTGCTCATCTACGGGCTCACCACCGCGGCCCACCGGGGCGACTTCGGCGATCCGGCGGCGGTCACCGCCTTCGCCGTCGGCGCGGCGCTGCTGCTGGCGTACGTGCTGCACGCCCGCCGCGCGGCCGAGCCCCTGATCGACGTACGGCTGTTCACCAAGCGCGGGTTCACGATGTCGGTCGTCACCATGCTGCTCGTCGGGGCGGTCGCCAACACGTTGCTGTTCCTGACTCCGCTGTACTACCAGCAGTCACGCGGGTTCGGCGCGCTGCACGCGGGCCTGCTCATGGTGCCCTCGGGCATCCTCGGCGCCGCCGGGGCGATCTCCGTCGGCAAGGCCGGCGCCCGGCTCACCGCCCGCGCTACCGCTCCGATCGGGATGCTGCTCGCCACGATCGCCGCGCTGGTGCTGTCCGGCGTCGGTGACCACACCTCGACGGCCCTGACCGCTATCGCGTTCGGCGTCGGCGGCTTCGGCATCGGTTTCACAGTGCCCGGCCTGATGGCGTTCATGTACCTCGCGGTCGGCCCCGACGACGCCCCCCGGGCCACCAGCGCCCTGTTCATCCTCAACCAGATCGGCGGGTCGTTGGGCATCGCGGTGGTCGCGGTCGCATTGCAACAGCGGCTCAGTGGCGCCTCGGGCTTCCCCTCGGAAGCGTACGGCCGGACGTACTGGCTGGTGGCGGGCTTCGCCGTGGTGGCCGGGCTCGCTGCGGCCCTGGTACCCGGGCCGTGGCGCGCCCCGGAGCAGCAACGCGCGTAACGCTCGGGCCTTCCTCGACCGTGCCGCGAGCGCAGCCGGCTACAACCGGCAGCGGTGGTGTTTCGCCGCCGCGGCAACGGAAGGGATACCCGCATGCGTGTCATCCGTTACTACGAGCACGGTGGTCCGCAGGTGCTGACCGTCGACAAGGCACCGGACCCGGTGCCCGACGAGGGTCAGCTCCTGGTCCAGGTCGAGGCCGTCGGGGTCAACTTCATCGAGACCCAGCTGCGCTCCGGTACGGCACCCTTTCCGTCCCCGGTGCCCCGGGCGCCGCACGGTGACGTGGTCGGCCGGGTCATCGCAGTCGGGCCCGGCACCCACCACTTCGAAGTCGGTGACCGGCTGGCCGCGTGGGGCGTGACCGACGCGTACGCCGATCTGGTGTTGATCGGTGACGCCCAGGCGGTGCCGGTGCCGGACGACGTTCCGGCACCGGTCGCCACCGCTCTCGCCTCGACGGCCCAGGTCGCCGCGAGCGTCCTGAGCGTCGGCCGGCTCGCCCGCGGCGAGACGGTGCTGGTGCACGCCGCCGCCGGGGCGATCGGCCACCTCGTCACCCAACTGGCGCGGCTGCGCGGGGCGGGCCTGGTGATCGGCGGCGTCGGCTCGCTGGCCAAGGCGGATTTCGTTCGTGCCCACGGAGCCGACGCCGTCGTCGACTACTCCCGGCCGGACTGGCCCGACCGAGTCCGTGCGGTGACCGGCGGCGCCGGCGTCGACCTGGTCCTCGACAGCGTGGAAGGCGCGGTCCTGTCGCCGAGCATCGCCCTGCTCAACCCGTTCGGCCGGCTCGTCTACTACGGTTTCGCGGGTGCCTCGGGCGAGGCCGGGCGGGTCACTCTGACCGACCTGCTCGGCCTGCGGACCGTCGTCGGTACGGCCCTCGACGCCTGGCTCGCCGCCGCACCTGACGAAGCGGCCCACAACCAACGAGAGCTGACCGAGCTGGTTCGTGACGGCCGGTTGCGGGTCGCCGTCCACACGGTCCTTCCCCTGGAGGAGGCCGCCCAGGCCCACCGACTCATCGAGGACCGCCGTCAGCTCGGCCGCGTGGTGCTCGTCCCGTGACCGCCGTCGAGCATCGGCCCCTCCTCGTGGTCGGCGCCGGACCGGCCGGCCTGAGCACGGCGATCTTCGCGGGCCTGCACGGCGTCAGTCCACTTGTCGTGGAGCGCCGCCCCGGCACCTCCACCGCGGTCAAGGCGACCGGCCAGTACCCGCACACCATGGAGGCGTTGCGCATCGCCGGTGTGGCCGACCGGATCCATGAGCTGAGCCGCCCGGACCGCAGCGAGTTCAGCATGGTCCTCGCGCCCCGGCTTGCCGGACCGGTCGTCCGCACGCTTGTCAGCGGCAGGGAACTGACCATGCGTCACGTGTCCCCGGAGGAGTGGTGCACCGCGAGCCAGTCCGGTGCGGAGCGGGCACTGGCCGAGCGTGCCCACGAACTCGGCGCCGAGCTGCGCTTCGGCACCAGGCTGATCGGTCTCGCGCAGGACGCCGACGGTGTCACCGCGCACGTCGAGGAGGTGGACACCGGCCGGCGATACCGGATCCGGGCGCAGTACGTGGTGGCCACCGACGGCTGGCGCAGCCCGGTCCGTGCGGCGCTCGGCATTCCGCTGCAGGGCAGGGGCGTGGTCGGCCAGGTCCTGCGGGTGCTGTTCAAAGCGGACCTCAGCGAGCCCCTCGCACACACTCCGGGGGCTGCCGACAGCTCCCGCTTCGCGGCGTTCCACATCGGCCGCGCGGTGCTCTTCAACACCGAGATTCCCGGACTGTACGGCTACTTCCGTCACCTGGCGCCCGAGCTCCCCGAGGGCTGGCACCGCTCCGCGGACGGGGTCGTCCGGCAGATCGCCGCGGATCTCGGGCTCGGCGAGGACCTGCCGCTGGACATCGTCGAGTCCGGCGAGACGTCGATCGCCTGCGGAGTCGCGGAACGGTTCCAGGTGGACCGGATACTCCTGGCCGGTGACGCCGCCCACGTGATGCCGCCGACCGGCGGGTTGGGCGGTAACACCGCGATCCTGGACGGGCTCTACCTGGGCTGGCGGCTCGCCGCGGTGCTACGGGGCTGGGCCGGCCCCGATCTCCTGCGCACCTTCGAGACCGAGCGTCGACCGTACGCCCGGCTGTTGGTCGAGCAGCAGTTCGCCAACCTCGTCGAACGGGTGGCGCCGGAACTGCGCGACGACGACGTGCCCGAATCGTTGCCGCCCACGGTGCTGGCCTTCGGCTACCGCTACCCCTCGGGAGCGGTGCTTACCGAACCCGGCGAGGACGGTGCGCTGGTGGAGGATCCGACCTCGGCGACGGGCCGGCCCGGGTCGCGGGCTCCGTATCTGCCGCTTGTCACCCCGCAGGGTGCCGCATCGTCGACGACAGCGCTGTTCGGCGGCGGCTTCGTGCTGCTGACCGGCCCGGCCGGCGAAGCGTGGGCCGCACCAGCGATCCACGCCGCCGAGCGTCTCGGCGTCCCACTCACGGTGCACACCATCACGGCCGAGGACTTCCCGACCCGTTACGGAGTCGGACTCAGCGGTGCCTCGCTGGTGCGGCCCGACCGCTTCGTGGCGTGGCGGGCGCCTGACCTTGTGGATGATCCCGGTGCTCGGCTGGAGGAGGTTCTGCGGGCTGTCCTGCGACGGTGAGAAAGGAAATCCGCCGCTGGCGGCGGCGCCGGCACGGCCCGGTTCCGACGCTGCCGTCCGGGTCGATCGACCGGGCGCCGTGCAGCGCCACCAGTTCGGGGCGTACGTCGTCGCCGACGGCGACCACGGCACACCGGGACGTGCCCGGTAACAGGTCGCGTACCTGCTCGGCGTCCCGGGCGTCGTCGAGCAGGAGCAGCACACGCCGGTCGCTGAGCCGAGCCCGATAGGCGTTTACCAGTTGCCGCCCGCCCGCCGGGATGGCGTCGGGCGCCGCACCGGACAACCGCAGCAGCCGGGCCAGCAACCGGCCGGGATCGTGGGGCCGCCCGTCGGGGCCGGTCAGCCGCACGTACCACTGGCCGTCCGGAAACTCCTCGCGCAGCCGCCCGGCCAGCGCGACGAGATCCGCGGTCCGCTCCTCGCTGGCCGGCCCGGCCAGGGAGACCAGGGGCAGCGCGGTGCCGTCGTGCCTGCTGGTCAGTGCATCGATGACCGCGGCCCACCCATCGCCGCGCAGGGTCCGGTGGGCGACCGCCGGCACGTCGGTCCGCGCGTGCCAGCGGTCGCCGGTGATCCGCCGGTACTCGGCCGTGAGCTCCGGCCCCGGTGCCAGGCCCAGCCGGGTCCGGAGCGTCGCGGTGGCCTCGTCGTACGCGACCATCGCGGCCTCCCGGTCGCCGGCGCGACGCAGCGCGGCCACGAGCAGGGCCCAGGGCCGCTCGCGCGTCGGGTGCAGCGCGACCAGAGCGCGCAGGCGCGGCACGAGTTCGCTCGGCGGATATCCCTCAAGCTCGAAGCGCCGCTCGAGCAGCCGCAACCGTTCCTCGATCAGTGCCGGACCGGCTTCGGCGGCGAGGGAGGGAACGACGGCGAGCGAGGCGATCGCCATCCCCGCGGGCGGGTCGTCGCGCCACTCTCCCAGGGCTGCTCGTACGTGTGTCAATTCGCTTGTCGTATCGCCGGACTGCCGGGCCCGCAGGGCTTCCTGGGCGGCGCTGCGGAACCGGAACAGATCCACGGTCTCGGGCGGAGTCTGCAGCAGGTATCCACCGCCGAGCGAGCGCACCCGGGGCCGTCCCTCTCGCCCGGCCGTCCCGCTACGATCGCCGAGCACCGCCCGCAACCGCGCGACGTGGACGTGCAGCGCCGCCGCAGGCGCTGCCGGTAGCCGCTGATCCCACAAGCGCCAGTAGAGCTCGTCCATCGGCACCTCGTCGTTGGCCCGCAACAAGAGGGTCACCAGGAGAGCGCGCTGTTTCGGGGCGCGTACCGGCACCCGAACCCCGTCGAGCGTGACGTCCAGTGCGCCGAGAAGGCGGAAGTCGGTCACCGAGTCTCCCCATTGGACAGTCGGTTGCGCAAAGTTGTCCTGCCGTCGCCCTTTGTGTTCCCGGCTCATCCTGCCCGCGTCGATCCGAGCCTGGCAACGCGGTCCGCCGTGATGCCGGTCTCACGGGCCGTTCTCCACCCGGACTCCAGAACCCGCCGGTACGAAGGGACCGAGAGGGAGGACCTTGTGAAGGCATTCGTCACGTCCGCGGACGTGTCCCACGGAATTCGTCTGGAATCGCTGCCCGACCCGTGCCCGGCTCCCGGCGAAGCGCTGGTCGAGGTCCGGGCCGTCGCCGTCAACCGGGCCGACCTGCTGCTCGCCGCCCGGCGTCCACCGGGATCCCAGCTCGGCCTGGACGTCGCCGGCACGGTCGTCCGGCCGGCCGAGGACGGCACCGGCCCACCGGCCGGTACGCCCGTCGCCGGACTGGCGGCCTCGACCGGCTGGGCTCAGCTCGCCGCCGTACGTACCGACCGCCTCGCGGCACTACCCGACGGTGTCGAGCCGGGCATCGCGGCGGCGGTGCCGGTGGCCGGCCTCACCGCGCTGTACGCCCTGCAGCGCGCCGGGTGGCTGCTCGGCCGCTCGGTGCTGGTCACCGGCGCCAGCGGTGGAGTCGGCGGATTCGTGGCCGACCTGGCCGCCGCGGCCGGGGCGACGGCCCTGGGGTGGACCGGCACACCGGAACGCGGCCGGCACCTGACCGAGCGCGGCCACCGGATCCACGCGGGTTACGCGACACCGCCCGACGAGGCGGTCGACGTGGTGATCGACAGCGTCGGCGGGACCGTCTTCCGCGACGCGTTCGTCAAGCTGCGCGCGGGCGGCGTGGCGGTGGTCTTCGGCAACACCGTCCGGGCCGACCTGGTCCTGCCACCGGACTGGGGACACGCTCGCGCCGGCGTACGCCTGGAGCACCTGTTCCTGCTCGACGAGATCGAGCGCCGCGCGGCGGCTCGGGACCTGGCCACGCTGTTCGGCCTCGTCGCCGACGGCCGACTACGACCGCACGTCGGGCTGCGAGCCGACTGGGCGGACGCCGACGCCGCCATCGAGGCACTACTGGAGCGCCAGGTCACCGGCCGGGTCGTACTCGGCCTGTGAACCCACTACCCCGAGAGAGGACACCACGATGACGGAACCGACGCGCCGCGGCGCGGCCCTGGTCACCGGCGGCACGAGCGGTATCGGCCTGGCCGTGGTCGAGACGCTGGCCGAGAGCGGCCTCCCGACCTTCTTCTGCGCCCGCGACGCCGAGCAGGTCGCCACGATCACCGACAAGCTCCGCGGCCGTGGCCTGGACGTCGACGGCACCGTGGCCGACGTCCGATCCACCGACGACGTCACTCGGCTCGTCGCCGCGGCGGTGGACCGGTTCGGACCGATCACCGTGCTGGTCAACAACGCTGGCCGATCCGGCGGCGGAGTCACGGCCGACCTGGAGGACGCGCTCTGGGACGACGTGCTCGCCACCAACCTCACCGCCACGTTCCGGGTGACCCGCGAAGTGCTCCGGGCTGGTGGCATCCGGGAGCAGGGCTGGGGACGCATCATCAACATCGCCTCCACCGCCGGCAAGCAGGGCGTGGCGCTGGCTGCCCCGTACACCGCCGCCAAGCACGGCGTGGTCGGGTTCACCAAGGCGCTCGGATTCGAGCTGGCCGGTAGCGGGATCACCGTCAACGCGGTGTGCCCGGGCTACGTGGAGACGCCGATGGCGGTCCGGGTCCGCCAGGGGTACGCCGCGCACTGGGGTGTCACCGAAGACGCGGTGCTGGAGCGGTTCCAGGCGAAGATCCCGCTCGGGCGTTACTCGACGCCGGAGGAGGTCGCCGGGCTGGTCGGCTACCTGATCACCGACACGGCGGCCTCGATGACCGCCCAGGCCGTCAACGTCTGCGGTGGCCTGGGCAACTACTGAATCACCTACCGTCCACACGCGGCGTCCGCCCGGGGCGAGAACCCCGGGCGGCCGCCGCGTGTGCTGTCAGTTGGTCGCGTCGTAGCGAAGGACGGGTTCGGTCAGGTGCGGTTCACCCTTGATGATGCCTGTCAGCCGGTCCAGCCGGCTGCGGAACTCCGGCTCCTGCAGCGCCTTGCGGAAGGACTCCTCGTCCGTCCACTCGGCGATGTTGTAGTAGGTCGACGGGTCCTTCTGGGAGCGGCTCAGGACGTAACTCACCAGCCCGGGGCGGGTACGCATGTACTCGGCGACCTTGGCGTAGCGGCTCTCCAGGTCCTCCGCGGCACCGATCAGCGTGAGCTTGTTGACGAAAACGACCATGGCGTGGCCTTTCCTTCCGTGATGTCGGCGGTCGGGTAGTCGAGGTAGCCCTGCCGGCCGCCCTGGTAGAAGGTCGCCGGGTCCGGCCGGTTCAGCCCGGTGCCGTCGGCCAGGCGGCGCGGCAGGTCGGGGTTCGCGAGGAACTGCTTGCCGAAGGAGACCGCGTCGAACCCGGCGGTCAGCGCGTCCGCCACGACGTTCGCAGTGGCGTCCGGATCGAGGTCACCCGTGCCCGGGTTCACGATGATCGGTCCGGCCCACGCCGCCCGGACCGCTCGGACCAGAGCGGGATCGGAGCCATGGACCAGGTGCAGATAGGCCGGGTCGACAGGCCGCAGCGCGTCGAGCAGGGCCGGGTAGACGACCTCGGCGTCGGGTTCGCTCATGTCGTTGAGGCCGAACCCGGGGGACAGTCGCAGTCCGACCCGGTCCGCGCCGATCGCGGCGGCGACCGCCTCCAGCAGCTCCACCGCGAACCGTATCCGGCGGTGCGGGGGACCCCCGTAACCGTCGGAGCGACGGTTGACAGTGCCGGACAGGAACTGGTGGACCAGGTACCCGTTGGCGCCGTGCAGTTCGACGCCCTCGAAGCCGGCCGCGATCGCCGCGCGGGCGCACCTGACGACGTCCTCGATCGCGTCCGCGATGTCGGCCGGCGACATCTCCAACGGTTCGGGGTACGGGAGCGGGCCGTCGTACGTGCGGGCCATGCCGGCGGCGGCCACCGGGGAGGGCGCCAGCGGCCGGTGACCGTAGAGGCCGGGATGACCGATCCGGCCGGCGTGCATGATCTGCAGCACCATGCGTCCGCCGGCTGCCTGCACGGCCGCGGACACCGCGGTCCATGCCTCGGTGTCAGCGGCGGAGTGCCACTGCACCCCGTACGCGTGACCGGCCGCGCGCGGAGCCGGACTGGTGGCCTCGCTGACGATGAGGCCGGCTGCAGCCCGCTGGGCGTAGTACTCGGCCACGTAGGGCAGCGGCGTCCCCCGCTTGTCGGCTCGCCCCCGGCCCATCGGCGCCATCACGATCCGGCTGGGTAGCCGCAGGCGACCCAGCTGAACCGGCTCGAAAAGTGTCGGCATGCCCCGATGGTCACCACCTCCGGTAGAGAACCTGTGGAGGCGTGCTGGACAGGGTGCGTCGGTGCAGATCACCGGCCGGCGGGAAGCCGAGGCGTAAGGAGATCGCGGTGATCCGTTCGGTGGTGTGTCCTCCCGAAGAGTGAAACCTGAGTGATTCTCCTCTTCTGTCCGAGATCTCCGTTGAGCGTCAGTACGGTCAGGGTTGGGCGATCACGTGAGTCGTCGCGGCACCGAAGCCCGGCCGCTGTCGGTGCGCGCGCCACTCGGCGGTGCTCCCGACCGGTTGTGGCTTCGGCGGGGTCGCGTTGGCAACCATCCGCATCTGCCCGCGTTCGGAAACCACTGACCAACGAGGGAGAAGAGACGTGCTCGGTATCTCGCTACGTCGGCCGAAGACCATCGCCGCAACGCTCGCCGCCGCAACACTGGTGACGGTGCTCGGCGCAGCCGCTCCAAACGTGTACGCCGACGGCGGCGTGCGACCAACCCCCGACGAGGGGCAGCGCCACAAACCGACAATCGTCCTGGTCCACGGTGCCTGGGCCGACGGCTCGAGCTGGAGTGGCGAGGTCCGCAGGCTCCAGGCACGCGGTTTCGAGGTCCAGGTCGCGCCGCAACCCAGCCGGGGGCCGACGATCGACAGCGGGTACCTGAAGGACTTCCTGTCCACCATCGAGGGTCCCGTCGTGCTCGCGGCCCACTCGTACGGCGGCTTCGTGGCAAGCGATGCCGCGACCGGCAACAAGAACGTCAAGGCACTCGTTTTCGTCGACGCCTTCGCCCCGGACAAGGGGGAGACCGTGGAGGAACTCACCGCCGGCTCCGGCTCGGTGCTGGAGCCGGCCCTGACCGACCCCACGAGCGTCTTCAAGCTCGTGCCGTTCCCAGGCGCCCCGGAAGGTGCGGTCGACGCGTACGTGCTGCCGAAGGTGTTCATCCCGGGCTTCGCCAACGGTCTGCCCCGGCGGCAGGCGGAGGTGCTCGCCGTGACCCAGACCGCCCTGGCCACGAACGCGCTGGCGGAGCCGGCCACGGAGCCAGCGTGGAAGACGATCCCGGTATGGGCGGTGATCGGTGAGGAGGACCGGGTCATCCCGCCGGCCCGCCAGGAAGAGATGATGAAGCGGGCGGGGGCCGACATCACCCGGATCGACGCCGGTCACCTGGGCCTGATCTCGCATCCCGGTGAGGTCACCGAGGTCATCCTGGAGGCGGCCCGGACGACCGTCTGACCGACCTCTTGATATCGGCAGCAACCGTGGCCGCGTTGGCCGAGTCGGCCCCCGCGGCCACGTGACGGAGCGGCCGGCCGTGGCATCGCGATGGGCGATGCCA
>NZ_JBNCKR010000013.1:71637-190815 GCF_049841645.1 Micromonospora sp. DT43
CGCCCCCCACCCCGCCCCCGCGCGCCCCCCCCCCCCGCGCCACCCAGACCCCGGCCCCCCCCCCCGCCCGGCCGCTGTGTCAGTTGGTCGCCTTGGCGGCGGCCTCGATCTGGTTGGTGACCGCGCCCGTTTCGGTGACCATGGACAGGTGGGGGGCGTTGATCTCGATGGTGTGTGCCTTGGCCCTCTTGGACATGGCGAGCTGCTCGGCGGCGGGGATGACGGCGTCCTGCTTGCCGATCACCGACCACGAGGGAATGGTCTGCCAGGCCGGTTCGCCGGACTCCTCGACCAGGGCGTTCAAGGCCAGGGGGCGCTGCCGGGCGGCCAGTACCGCCACGTCCCTGGCGGGGATCGTCCTGTCGGCGAAAGCCCTGCCGAAGATCGACGGCTTCACGTAGAGGTTGACAATTCCCGGGTCGGCGCCGGGGATGGCGACCTGGTCGAAGACGGTGGATGCTTCGGCCGCGAAGACCGAGCCCGGCACGGCCGAGGTCAGCGACAGCACCGTGTCGTGCGCATCCGGGATGTACGCGTCGACGTACACCAGGGCCTTGACCTGCTTGTCGCCCAGGGCCGCGTTGGTGATGACCATGCCGCCGTACGAGTGCCCGACGAGGACGATCGGTCCGGTGATGGTGTCCAGGTACGCGCGGAGACTGTCCGCGTCGTTCTGCACGCCCGACAGCAGGTTCGGCGGCGTGACCACCCGGTAGCCGTCGTGCTGGAGCTTGGCTGCCACCTTGTCCCAACTGGACCCGTCCGCCCACGCACCGTGCACGAGCACGACGGTCGGCTTCTCCTTAGCGGGGTGCAGGTAGCTGCTTTCGGCGAGGGCCGGCGCGGCGACCCCGGCGAGGCTGATCAGCACACCGAGGCCGGCTGCTCCCAGCGCCACTCGGCGGGCCTTGATCGAGAGAGAGAACACGACGTTCCTTTCCAATGTTTCGTCTGTGCGGATGGACGGTGCGGGTGGCTTCTCAGCCGAGGAAGGCGATCAGCTCCTGGTTCACCTGCTCGGCGTGCGTCCAGCCGATCGCGTGCGGGCCGCCCTCGATCTGGACATGCCGAACGTCGCGCAGCAGCGCGGGCAGCCGGTTGCCGGTGACCGGCGGCGGCAGGATCCGGTCCGAGTCGCCCTGGACGACGAGCACCGGAACATCGATCGAGGCGATGTCGGCGCGGAAGTCCTCCAGCCACGCGTCGACGCACTTCACCGCGGCGATGGGGGAGGCGCCCAGCGCCACGGTGAAACTGTCCTGCCAGGCGGAGTCGCTGACCAGGGTGCCGCCGAGGGCATCCATGTTGTAGAAGTTGTCGAGGAACGACTTGATCGCTGCTGGTCGATCGGCCCTGATGGCGGACTTGATGCCTTCGAAGAACGCCGTCTCGACACCGTCCGGGTTGTCATCGGTCTTGCGCAGGAACGGTCCGAGCGGTCCGAGCAGGGCCGCCCCGACCACTCGGGCCGAGCCGCGGGTTCCCAGGTAGCGGACGACCTCACCGGTGCCCATCGAGAAGCCCACGAGCGTGACATCGTCGAGTTCGAGGGTTTTCAGGATCGTGTCGAGGTCGCCTGCGAAGGTGTCGTAGTCGTAGCCGCCGGCCGGTTGGCTGGACCGCCCGAAGCCTCGCCGGTCGTAGCTGATCACCCGGTAGCCGGCGTCGAGCAGCGCGGCTTCCTGCTTCTCCCAGGAGCGTCCGCTGAGGGGGAACCCGTGGATGAGCACCACCGGCCGGCCGGTTCCATGGTCCTCGTAATACAGCTCGATGTCGGTGGAGTTTTCCTCCCCGACCTTGATGTACGCCATCTGTTCTGGTCCATTTCCTTCGAGCCGGTCTTCGCCGGCCATCGCGAACAATTGCGTGGGACTGGAGCCGAGCTTTAAATGGGACGGCTCATCCCTGTCCACTTCTCGAGTAGCGCCTACGGGACTGAGGCAACCATCGCCCGGTGTGATGTGCCAGGCACACCATGACCTAGGAATCCGATACCCACCCTCGCGTAACCTTCGGTGGGTGATCCGTAATGAAGCTCTGGCCGCCTTCCTGCGTGATCGGCGAAGCCGCGTAGAGCCTCGTCGAGTCGGCCTGCCGGGCGGGCAGCGGCGGCGAGTCCCGGGGCTGCGCCGCGAAGAGGTCGCGCAACTCGCCGGCGTGAGCGTCGACTACTACGCGCGCCTCGAGCAGGGGCGGCAGCCGACTGCGTCGCCCGGGGTGCTGAGCAGCGTGGCCCGCACGCTGTGTCTGACCGATGACGAGCGCCGGCACCTGTTCGCGCTCGCACGCGTCGCCGAGCAGCGGCCGGCCGCCGATCCCGACGATCCCGCCAACGAGCGGGTACGGCAGCTGATCGCAGCGTTCGGCGACACCCCCGCGGGCGTGCTGCAGCCCATGCTCGACGTCGCGTACTTCAACACCGCTGCGGCGTTCCTGTACGCCGACTTCGCGGCGATGCCCGCCCGCCACCGAAACGCCGTCCGGTGGACGATGCTCGCCCCGGAGGCCCGCGAGCGGTGGGGAGCGGAGTGGGCAGGCGCTGCCGCCGAGTTGGTCGGGCTGCTGCGCCTGCATGCCGGGCAGTACCCTGGCCATCCTCGGCTCGCCGAGATCACCACCGAGCTTTCCGAACGCAGCCCCGAATTTCGGCAGCTGTGGCACGACCAGACCGTCTCCACGTGGCAGCACCACGTGAAGACCCTGCGGCACCCGGCGTTCGGTGAGATGTCGTTCACCAACGAATTCCTGACGGTGCAGAGCGCGCCGCACCTCAGCATCGTGGTGATGGCGCCGGCTGAGCCGCAGCGCTTCGCCGCCGCCCTGTCCGCATCGAGATCGATGGCCGCTGCGGCGGGTGACGGCGCGTCTTCGTGAACAGGCAGCGAGCCGACGACCCGCAGCCGTACGCCTCATCGCCGGCACCCAGGATCGTCTTGTCAGCGCCTATGACGCTGCCGATCGCACCCTTGTGCTGATCCGACCCGACGGCTATATCGCGCTGATCTCCGACGCTGGTGACGTCTCGGCCTTATCGCGCTATCTCGGCGCGATCGCGTAAAGCGGGTCTTCAGGTCTCGCTGGCAAAGGTTCGGCCCGCTCGGGATACTGAACGTTGTGCCGCTCCCACGGCAGGGATTGCGGCTCAATAAGCGGCCGTCAAACGAATCAGCCTCGTCGTCCGGTTTGCGCTGCCACGTCCAATGGATCGCGGGGCCTCTCGAGAGGAGTGCCAGATGAGTGCTGCTTCTGACCGGTCTGCCCAACAGGCAGGAATGCCCACCATCGTGCTCGTCCATGGCGCGTTCGCCGACGCGTCGAGTTGGAATGGGGTGATCGCTCACCTCAAGCGTCGGGGTTACCCCGTCATGGCCGTCGCGAACCCGACACCGCTGAGCTGATGGCGGTCACGCAGCGGCCGCCCACCGAGGCCGCCCAGACGGAGAGCGTCACCAGGGCCGCCTGGAAGACGATCCCCTCCTGGACCATGATCACCACCCAGGACAGGGGGATTTCGGTGGACCTGCAGCGTTTCCTGGCCAAGCGGGCCGGTTCCACGATTGTCGAGATCGACGCGTCCCACGCCGTAGCGGTCTCTCAGCCCGGCCCGGTCGCAGACCTCATCGACACCGCCGCACGCGCCACAGTCCGCGAGGCGGTCGCCGGGGGCCGAGTGGGGCGGTAGGCGAAACGATGGGGGTCGGACCCCGGCGTGGACGGCCGCTCGTACGCGGCCGTCCACAGTGGTGTCACGGATGTGGGCGGATCACCCCGAGGCTCAGCGGTTCGTCACCCCGCTGCCGGGGCAGGCTGGACCCGCTCGAACCGTACCCGGCTCAGCCATCCTGGGAGGTCGCTGGTCACGTACAGTTCGCCGTTTACATCGGTGCCGATCGCGGTGGGCTGGGTGGGGAGGTTGCCGATCGTGGCGGACTCGTAGCCACCCGTGGACTTGGGGCGGACGGCGAACGCGAGGGTCGAGCAGTAGTCGCTCGCGATGTACGTGCCCCGCGCCTCCGGGGTCGCGGACCCCCGGTACACCACGCCACCGATCACCGAGCAGTTCTCCGTCAGGTAGTGCTCGTACTCGAAGACCGGGTCGGTGAGCCGCACGCCCGGCCGGCACTGCGTCTGGTCGAAGACCGGCGTGCCCTCTCGGCAGGACCAACCGAGGTTCGCTCCACGCTGCGACGGGCGGATGTGGTTGATCTCCTCGACCAGCCCCTGGCCGACATCACCGATCCACAGGGAGCCGTCGACCGGGTCGATGGAGAACTTCCACGGGTTGCGCAGCCCGTAGACCCAGATCTCCGGCCGTGCGCCCGCGGTGCGGACGAACGGGTTGTCGAAGGGTACGCAGTAGGGCTTGCCACCGCAGCTACGGTTGACGTCAATCCGCACGATCTTGCCGAGCAGGGTGCCGAGGTTCTGGCCACTCTTGAACGGGTCGTTCGCGTTGCCGCCGTCGCCTGTGGACCAGTAGAGGTAGCCGTCGCGGCCGAAGGCCACCTGGCCGCCGTTGTGGTTGCCGAACTCGGCGTGCTCCTGGGTGAGCAGCACCTGGAGCCGATCGGGGGCGCCGATGGGCACTCGCGCCAGGGTCAGCGTGCCGGCCGGCAGGCTCGTGTAGGCCACGTAGAGCATTCCGGTCCGCGCGAAGTTCGGCGCGGGCGTGATGCCGAGAAGGCCGCGCTCGTTGTCCGACGTGTCGATCCGGGCGGTCAGGTCGAGCACCGGGTCTGCCGCCAGCCCGGTGTCGGGGTGGTACGAGCGGACGGTGCCGTTCTTCTCCGCGATCAACATGCGCCCGTCCGGCAGTCCGGCGAGCGCGATCGGACGCTGCAGACCGAACGCCACCCGCTCGGACACCACTGTCAGCTCGGCGAGTGGCACCGCACGGGCGTGGGATGGGCCGGCTGACGCAGGGCTGGCCACCGGCGCCGGTGGCACCAGAAGCGCGGACAGGGTCAGGATGAGCAGCCCTGCCAGCATGGTGGCCGGGCGATAACGCCGTCTCTGCATGTTCAGCTCCTCGATCAGGGGGTAAAGGGCGGGCAGTCCGGCCCAGGGCGTCAACGCGCCCTGGGCCGGAGTGGTTGCTGCCTACCGGTCGGACCTGCCGATCAGGCGATGGTGATGTCGCTGCACCACATGTAGGTCTGGTCCAGGTGCGACGCCCTCCAGAGCACGAACAGGATCTGGTTCCCGCTGCGTGCGGGGAGCGAGACGTTGAACGAGATGTTCTGGGCCGGCGCGTAGCGCCCGGTCGTCGCGATCAGGTCGAGGTTGCCCCACCCGAGCCGCTGGGTGGCGGGGTTGAACCCCTGCTTGGTGACGTAGACCTGGAAGTAGTCAGCACCGTGACTGGCCTGGTCGTACATCTGGACCGTGAGATTGCGGCTGACGGCTGTCGTCTTCCATGCCCCGGGCTTGTTCACCGCGTCGTTCCGGGCGAGGGCGTTGCTGCACAGTTGCCCATCCGGGGTGCGGGCCTGGTACTGACCGGCGAGACCGTCTCGCAGTTGGCTCATCCAGTTCCACATGGTGTCGGGGTTGGCCTGGAACGCCTGCCAGCACATCGGGTCCTGCTGCTGCATGGCCGGGTTGGTGTGCTGGTTGCCCCAGGTCTTCCAGCACTGGTATGCGCGGGTCGCCGGACCGATGACGGTGCCGTGTGCCTGAGCTGCGCCGACCGAGGGCAGCGTACCGACCACCATGGCGACCATCAGGACGACCGCCTGGAGGGACCGACGGACGGTTGACCGCTGTCGTCCGCCGGATTGATCGGGCTTGTGTAAACGCACTGTTCATCCTCCGTTCATCGGTACGAGACATCGATGTGGGAACGCTCCCAGGGCCACTGTTGCACCCATCCACTCAAATATCAATGCTGATCTATCTTTAGGCGGATGTGGAGCGAGCTGTCCGGATCGCCGGATCGATGGCGGATCCACGTACCTGCTCGGCCGCCCGGCCTGGTCAGAGCCCGGCCGCGGCGTCGTACCGGCGGCGCTGGTCGGCCATCTCCGCAGGGGTCAGCGCCTCCTCCTGCGCCAACGTCGCGTACTTGGCCGGGAACATCTCCCGCAGCCGGTCGACGAACCTGACGTCCGCGGTCGCCTCGACGACCTGGATGCCCGGGGGGTTGGTGGACATGTCCATGATCAGGGGGCCGGCCAGCTTGACCGCCACGTCCCACGGGCGCTTCTGCTCGGCGACTCCGCAGAGGTGGAAGCCGTAGACCTTCTGGACGTCGGCGAGAGCGGTGGCGTCCGCCGGCTCGTAGCCGTAGACGCGGATCCCGCAGATCACCGGCGGCTTCTCCGCGGTGGCTCCCGGCTGGGCGCTGTGTCCGGCGTGGTTGTGCTGGCCCGGGTCGGCCTGTTCGAGCGTGGTACGCATCCGGGCCACGATCTGCGCCTGCAGATCCGCCGGCTTCGTCTCCTGGTCGGCCCGGTTGACCAGTACGACCGTGCCGGCCGACACCGCCAGCAGGATCACCGCCACCCAGAGCAGGCGGTGGCGGTACCACCCCGCGAGACTCTCTCGGGAAATCATCGTCGCTTCTCACCTCGTCGCCGGTTCTGGTGCGCTGGCAGACCGAATCGGTAGCCCCCGGGAGGTCGGGCCTCGCGCGCGTCGGCCGTCGGCGGACGCGTTCCGGGGGACACGTGTGGCGAGCGAGGATGCCCGCCCGGCGCGATGCACGCCCTCGTGACGGTGGCCCGGTGCTGTGGCAGGCGACCGTCTGTCACAGTGACGCGCTGCCGACCCTGCGATGCTCCCGTGCTGGCCGTTCTCAGCACGGTTGCCCCCGCGCTGCGGCGATATGAGCCATTCCAGCACATCTGGGTCCACACCTGCAACATAGACGCGCGTCAGTGTTCATTCGGCCCGGTGACTACGCTCGCCGACCGCAGGCCCGCCGACTGGTCCCCGATCGCGCAGCGTCGCGGGCTCAACACCATCGGCGGCGACCGCGCAAATCGAATTGATTCGATATAGCATCACGGGCAGGGCAGTGTCACTCCGCCGGGCGTGCGGCGCGGAGTGCTCACCATCCACCGGGCGGGCCGGGCAGCCTGCGGTGGTCACCGATTCGGGCGCGGCGGGGTTGTCGCCGGCCCGGCGTCACCTGCGGCGTGCTGGTCCAGAGGCGAGCGCGGTGCTCCGTTCGCCGGCCGTGCAGCGATCGCCGGATCTGCGCCGCGCGTCGGCAATGGACCAGACAGAACATCGAGGGGAAAGCACAGATGAACGACGTACCCGCTCAACCGAAACGCCGAACCAGGGGTGCCGCCAGGCTGCTTCTGGGTGGGGCCTGCGCCCTGGCGATCACCGTGTCCTCGATGGCCCTGGCGACCTTCGCCCGCGCCGATCTCAGCGGACCGCCCGGGACCACCCTGAGAGCCGCAGTCGAGCGCAGCGGCCGGTACTTCGGCGCCGCCATGGGTTCGGACCGTCTCACCGACTCGGGCTTCCTGACCATCGCGAACCGCGAGTTCGACATGATGACGGCCGTCAACGAGATGAAGCCCGACGCGACCGAGCCCAACCCAGGCCAGTTCGACTTCCGTCGCGGTGACGCGATCTACAACTGGGCCACCGAGCATGGCATGCGGTTCCGTGGCCACACCCTGGCCTGGCACGGCCAACAGCCCAGGTTCTGGGGAAGTCTCAGCGGCAGCGCCCTGCGGGCCGCGATGATCAGCCACATCAACGGCGTCATGGCCCACTACAAGGGCAAATTCGCCTACTGGGACGTGGTGAACGAGGCCTACGCCGAGAACGGCAGCCGGCGGTCGTCGAACCTGCAGTCCACCGGGAACGACTGGATCGAGGTGGCGTTCCGGACCGCGCGGGCCGCCGACCCGAGCGTGAAGCTGTGCTACAACGACTACAACATCGAGAACTGGACGTACGCCAAGACGCAGGGCGTCTACAACCTGATCAAGGACTTCAAGGCCCGGGGCGTCCCGGTCGACTGCGTAGGCCTCCAGACCCACTTCACCGGTGGCAGCTCACTGCCGGGCAACTTCCAGCAGACGCTGTCCAGCTTCGCGGCCCTCGGGGTCGACGTGGCGTTGACCGAGGCCGACGTCACCAACGCCTCGACCAGCCAGTACCAGGGCCTGACCCAGGCCTGCATGAACGTTCCCCGCTGCGTCGGCATCACGACGTGGGGGATCCGGGACAGCGACTCCTGGCGTGGCAACGAGAACCCGCTGCTCTTCGACCGCAACAGCAACCCCAAGGCGGCGTACACCGCCGTCCTGAACGCTCTCAACGCCGCCTCCACCACCGTGCCGGGCACACCGCCGACGACCGCTCCGCCGACCACTGCTCCGCCGACGACTGCTCCGCCGACTACTGCTCCGCCGACCACTGCTCCGCCGACTACTGCTCCGCCGACCACTGCTCCGCCGACGACCGCTCCGCCGGGCGCCTGCACCGCGACGTACCGCATGGTCAACAGTTGGAACGGTGGCTTCCAGGGCGAGGTCACCGTGGCCAACAACGGCTCCACCACCCTCAGCGGCTGGACCGTACGGCTGACGCTGGCCGGTGGGCAGACCATCGCCAACGTCTGGAGCGGCATCAACACCGGTACCAGCGGGACGGTAAGTGTCCGCAACGCCGACTACAACGGGACTCTCGGCGCGAACGCCTCGACGACCTTCGGCTTCCTGGCCAACGGCAGTAGCAGCGCGGCGCCCAGCGGCCTCTCCTGCACCAGCCCCTGACCCGCGACACGTACCGGTCCGTCGTGTCAGGACGATGACCGGGCCCGGAGCCGCCGGCTCCGGGCCCGGTGCCGTCGTGGTCGGTCGGGCCCCGTTCACGGCTACCGACCGACCGAGGCCAACCTCTTCGCACACACCGAACCACATCGAGATAGCCGGATCTGACGCGGTCGTGCCGGAGTAGCCCGGATCGCCGCAGCGCGAGGCCAACCGCGCCGCTGGCGGTGCGAGCGCGAGCGTGACGGCGTCGGAGGGCCGGAAAGTTCCTGCTGGCCCGGCCCCTGGCTGGGGCCAGCCGTCCTGGAGGATGACCATGCGCAATCTTCTCGCGGTGTTCAGCGCCGCCCTGGTCCTCGTCGCCGCGGCCGGCAGCGTTCCGGCCGCCGCGTCGGGGGCCTCCCCGCCCTCATGCCCCCGGGGCCTGCTCTTCTGTGAGGACTTCGAGCGACTGTCTCCCGGGGGAGCCAGCACGTTGAACTGGGGCGTCGACACCCGCCACGGCACGCTCACCGTGGAACGTGCCCGCCGTGGCAACCAGGTGCTGCACGTCCACACGGTCGACAACGGGCGCGCCTTCCTGCGGGTCGACGACTTCGCCGCGCCGGGCAACCGCTTCTACGGCCGGATGCGTCTGCGCGTCGATGCCTTCCCCACGGCCCCGGACTGGGCGCACTTCACGCTCGTGGAAGCGACAGGCGCCGGCAGCGCGGAGGTCGTCCGTCCGGTCGGGGGGCAGTACGCGCCCACGGTCCCCGGAACCTTCTGGGGAGTCGGCGCCGACGGCGGTCCGACCGGCGACTGGACCAACTGGCGGGAGTCCGCCCCGGTCGTCGAGGACACCTGGCAGTGCTTCGAGTGGAAGATCGACGCGGCGGACAACCGCGTCGCGGTGTGGATCGACGGCGTGGCGAACCCGGAGCTGACCGCCTCCACGAGCAACCACGGTGGCAACGACGTTCCCTTCGTCCTGCCGACTGTCGACACGGTGAAGATCGGCTGGCAGCTGTACCAGGGCGGCACGACACCTGGCGAGTTCGACCTCTGGATCGACGACATCGCTCTGTCGAGCAAGCGGCTCGGCTGCTGACCTGCATACAAGGAGCGGTCGTCTCCGGAAGCCGGTTGTGGCTCCCGGAGACGACCGTCCGCTCATTCTCGGGTTACTCGATGGTCAGGCGGATCCGACGACGCCGAGCCGTCACCATCGCGACGATGCCGGCCAGCAGCAGAATCAGGCCTGCTCCCAGGAGCGTGACCACCTTGGTGCCGGTGATGGGCAGGCCCTGGCCGTCGTCGCCGGCCCCGCCGTCGTCGCCGGCCCCACCGCCGTTGCCGGGACTGCCGCCGTTGCCGGGGCCGCCGGTCGAGCCGCCGTCGGGCACCGGAGCACCCGGTTGGCCGAGGGTGTAGGCCCGCTCCACGGCGTCGGCGGTGACCGGCGACTTCGCTCGGAAGTAGTCGACAAGCACGGTGAGGTCGTTGTCGCCGGTGGCGAAGGGATCGCTGCCGGCGCCGAGAGCCTGGAAGTTGTCACCGCCCGAGGCAAGGAAGGAGTTGACAGTCACCCGGTAGCTGCCGTCGGGGTCGATCATCGTGCCGTTGAGGAAGATCCGTTCGGCGATGACGCGGTTCCCGGCCGGACCGTTGGGATCGTAGACGTAGCTGAAGCCCTTCGAGATGCCCAGGTGCAGGAAGGGCCGCGACGCGCCGGCAGGTTGCCACTGCTGCTCCAGCGCCGCCTTGATCTCCTCACCGGTGTACGACTTCGTGATCACGTCGTTGGCGAACGGCTGGACGGTGGCGGCGTCGGAGAACGTGACGCTGCCGTCCGGGCGCTTGATCAGGTCGGCGCGCAGGCCGCCCGGATTCATGAAGGCGATCTGCGCCGCGCCCCGGTTGGCGGCCTTCGTCGACTCCAACTGGACGTCCGCGATGAAGTTGCCGAGGACCGACTCGTGCCCGCGGTCCTCCGCTCCCGTCTCGGTGACGGCGCGCTTGATGTCGGTGGTGATCTCGCCGATCTTGACCTTGCCCTGCACGTCTGCCTCGGCCTTCGCGCCCGCGACGAGCCGCGCGACCGCCGGGTCCTCCGGATAGCCCTTGATCGGTAGGACGGCTCCCTCGGCCGCGGTCACCCTGCCACCGGTGACGGTGAGCTTGACCTGGTCCAACGCGTCCCCGTACCGGCCGGTCTGCATGACCAGTCGTTTGTGCCTCAGCTTCGGCACGTCGTAGGCGCAGTTGTACGCGACATGGGTGTGTCCGGAGATGATCACATTGATGTCGGCGCTGGCACCTCGCACGATCTTGCCGAACGGGGTGGCCGGATTCGCCACGCCGGCGCAGGCGGCGGCGTCGGTACCGCTGGTTTCGGAGCCCTCGTGCACGAGCAGCACGACGGCGTCCACCTTGTCGTCCTTCTTCAGCCCCGCCGCGACGCGGTTCGCCTCCGCGGTCGGGTCCTTGAACTGAAGGCCACGGATACCGGCGGGGGACACCAGGGACGGTGTCTCGACGGTGACCGTACCGACGACGCCGATCCGCACCCCGCCGACGGTCAGGACCGTCGACTCCTCCAACCGGCCCGGAGCAGGTTCGCTGCCCCGGTAGACGTTTGCGGCGAGGTACGGAAAGCCGCCGCGCGGCACGACCCGGTCGTTGAGGTCGTCGTAGCCACGGTCCAGCTCGTGGTTGCCGATCGACGATGCGCCGAGCCCGATCGTCTTGAGGAAGTCGAGCGTGGGCGCGTCCTTCTGTACCAACGAGATGAACGGGGAGGCCCCGATGTTGTCCCCGGCCGAGAGGACCACCGTGTTGTCGTTTGCGGCCTTCAGCTGATTGATCATGCCGGCCATCTGCGCCGCGCCGCCGACTCCCGCGGAGGGAGCCTCAAGACGGCCGTGGAAGTCGTTGAAGCCGAGTATCTGCACCTCGGTCGCGGCAGCCTGCGCCGGGACCGGTGCGACGCCCAGCACGATGAGTGTCGCGGTGGCCGTGGCCAGTGCTGCGCGAATGGGAATGGAACGCAACTGGTACTCCTGTTCGGACGATCGTCTGTCGTGGTGTCCGTGTGATCGCCTAGGTGGCGTCGGGATCCTGGCCGAGCCCACGTTGCCTGAGGGCGAGCCAGACGCGGTCGGCGGTGAGTGGCAGGTCGGTGAAGCGAATACCGGTGGCGTCCCGCAGGGCGTTGGCCAGCGCGGGAGCGACCGGGTTGAAGGGGCTCTCACTCATCGACTTCGCGCCGAGCGGGCCCACGGCGTCGCTGGTCCGGGCGAAGTGGACCTCGGTACGAGGAATGTCGGCGAAGGTCGGTAGGTGGTACTGGCGGAACGTGGCCGTGGTGACCACGCCGCCCGCGTCGACGCGTACCTCCTCGTGCAGGGTGGCGCCGATCGCCTGCGCGACTCCGCCCTCGACCTGGCCACGGCACTGCATCGGGTTCATGACCGTTCCGGCGTCGGCGGCGTGGACACTGCGCAGGATCCGCACCTCGCCCGTCTCGGTGTCGACCGCGATCCGGAACCACTGCGCGTTGAAGGCCACCGAGCGCGCGTCACCCGCGCAGTGCCCCTGGGCGGTGAGCGGGTTGCCCGCCACTCGGGCCTGCTGCCACAGGTCGCCGAGGGGCAGATCGGCACCGGCACAGTCAACGGCGTCGGCGCGCAGGCGGCAGTCGCCGACCGGTACCCCGCTGTGCTCGGAGGCGAGGGTGAGCAGCCGTCGGCGCAGGGCCTGGCAGGCACGCAGGACGGCCTTGCCCGCGACGATGGTGCCGGTGGAGCCGAACGCGCCCGTGTCGTGGCGGACCAGGTCGGTGTCGGACTGGTGGATGCGGACCCGGTCGGCGCTCGTGCCGAGTGCCTCGGCGGCGATCTGCTGGTGGACAGTGGTGCTGCCGTTGCCGAACTCGGCGAGACCGACGGTGAGCTCGTAGCGCCCGTCGGAGAGCAGGGTGACGTGGGCGTCCGCGTAGTGCCCGCCGGGTGGCGCGGTGGCGATCATCGACATCGCCATGCCCTGCCCGCTGAGCCAGCCCGGCGGGGCAGTCGGTCCCGTGTCCTCGCGCGCCGCGGCGTCGACGACGTCCAGGCACTGGTCCAGACCGTAGCTGCCAATCGTCAGGTCGTCGTCGTGGCCCGCGGGCGCCACCAGTGGGTCACCGGGTCGTACGACGTTGCGGGTGCGGAACGTGACCGGATCGATGTCGAGGCGTCGGGCCAACTCGTCGAGGACCGACTCCACGGCGAAGCTGACCTGCCCGAGACCGTATCCACGAAACGCCCCGGCGGGCACCGTGTTGGTGTAGACGGCGTAGCCGTCCACCCTCTTGTTCGGGCACCGATACACGGAGAGCGATTCGTGACAGCCGTGGAACAGCACGCCGGGCCCGTGATTGCCGTAGGCGCCGGTGTTGGAGACGACTCGCAGACGGATACCGGTGAGGGTGCCGTCCCTGCGTGCGCCGGCTGTCACCCGGATCGTGAAGGGGTGGCGGGTGGTGGCCGCGGTGAACTGCTCCGCGCGGGTGTACTCCAGCTTCACCGGCCGGCCGGTCCGTAGCGCGGCGAGGACGACCAGGTCTTCGACGAGCATCTCCTGCTTGCCGCCGAACCCGCCACCGACCCGCCCGGCGACCACCCGCACCCGGTCCTCGGGAAGGTCGAACAGGCGGCACAGAGCGCGGCGGGTCAGGAACGGGGTCTGCGTGCTGGAGCGTACGGTCAGCCGCCCGTCGTCGTCGACGTAGGCGAGGGCGCCGTGCGTCTCCAGGCTGGCGTGCTGCACCCGCTGAGTGCGGAATGTCTGCTCGTAGACGAGATCGGCGGCGGCGAGGCCGGCGGTGACGTCTCCGGCCTCGGCGTGCACCTCGCCGGCCACGTTGCGATCCGGACGGGCGATGCCCGACTCGGCGCCCTTGTCGCCGTGCAGGATGGGTGCGCCCGACGTCATCGCCTCCTCGGGGCCGATGACCGCCGGCAGCACCCGGTACCGGACCGCGACGCGCCGACAGCCCTCCTCGGCGGCGGCCTCGGTGTCGGCGACGACCACGGCGACCCGCTGACCCACGTAGCGCACCACGTCGTCGAGGACCCGCGTGTCGGCCGGGTCATCGCTCGCATGCTCGTGCTGGGCGGTCGAGTAGAGCCGGTCGGGGGCGTCCGCGTGGGTGAGCACCGCGTGCACGCCCGGGACGGCGAGCGCATCGCCGGCGTCGATGGACAGGATCCGTGCGTGCGGATGGGGGGAGCGCAGCACCTTCAGGTGCAGCATTCCGGGGACGTCGACGTCGAAGGTGTAGCGGGCGGCACCGGTGACGACCTGCCGCCCCGCCGGTGCCGCCAGGTTCACGCCCACCGTTGCGCCCGCGAGCGGCTCGACGACGTGGCGGACGCCGCGGATCGCGTCCTCGATGGCCCGGTAGCCGGTGCACCGGCACAGGTTGCCCTTCAACGCCTGGGGCAGCGAGTGGAGCTGGTCCTCGTCCAGCGCGGCGGCGGTCATGATCACGCCGGGGGTGCAGAAGCCGCACTGGAAACCCTGTGCGTCCAGGAACCGCTGCTGCACCGGGTGCAGCCCGGCGGACGTCGCGAGACCCTCGATCGTGCTCACCCGGCGACCCTGGGCACGGATGGCCGGAAACACGCAGCTGTGGACCGGCCGGCCGTCGACGTGCACCGTGCAGGCACCACAGTCACCGGTGTCGCAACCCTTCTTGACCCCGAACCTGCCCCGCTCGCGCAGGTAGGTGCGCAGGCACTGCCCGGGCCGGGGCACCCCCGAGCAGGATTCGCCGTCGACGACGATGGGCGGGGCGTTCACGGCGTGCTCCGCTCGGCGAGTTCGGTGCGGATCTGCTCTGCGAAGACGAGTGTGAGATGACGTCGCCACGCAGGTAGGCCGTGCACGTCGTCGACGTACACCTCCGCGGGAATGCCGTCCGCGACCGCCTGCCGCAGCGTCCCGGGTGGCGGCACGGCGTCGAACCGGAACTGCACCGGCCGCACGGTCGACGCGGTGACGGTCAGCACGAACGACCCGTCGACGGCGTCGGTACGACCGATGAGCAGCGCGGCGGACCGGCCCAACGGAAACAACGATCCCTTTCGGAACGCGGTGCGGCAGCGCAGTGCCGGGGCGGGCAGGGTCATCGAACGAAGGAACTCTCCGGGGACGAGGGCTGTCGTGCCGGCTCCCGTGACGAACTCGGTGACCGGAAGCTCACGCGAATCCCCGGCGGGGGTCCGCAGCAGACAGGTGCCGTCCAGGGCGGCGCCGAGCGAGATCATCGGACCGGCCGGCAGTGCCGTGCACAGGTTGCCGCCCACGGTCGCCACGTTCCAGATCTTGAACGAGGCGAGGAACGCCGCGCAGCACTGCCGGACCAGCTCCCCCGGGATCATCTGGTGCGGCACCGGGACGATGGCGGCCAGCTCGGAGATCGTGCAGGTCGCGGCGATCTCCAGGCCCCGGGGTGTCACGGTCAGTGCTGGCCAGCCCTCGCCGGTCAGGTCCAGAAGTCGGTGCAGGTGCTGCTGTGGCTCGGAGAACAGGTACGTTCCGCCGGCCAGCCACGCGTCTCCCGCGCGCCACCGCCCGGCGGCCGAAGCCGGTATCACCGCGCGCACCGTGTTCAGGTCCACGAACTCCCCATCCCCGTGAGTCCAGGCGGCTCATCTGGGAGCAATTCCAGCAGCGCGGGCTGTCACATCCCATTGGCTGAGGCCACGAAGGCGTACGGGTGGGCACCGCCGGACATTGGGCGTTCGCACAGCAGCGCCGGCCTACTGGCGGTGGAGCTCGAGTGCGAGATACAGATCCACCCGGTCGTCGAATCGGTGCAGCTGACGGCCGGTCAGTTGCTCGATGCGCTGGATGCGGTACCGCAATGTGTTGACGTGGACGTGCAGCAGCTTCGCCGAGCGGGTCCACGAGCCGTCGCAGCGCAGGAACGTGTCGAGGGTGTGCACGAGGTGGGCGTCGTGGGACCTGTCGTACTCGGCGATCGGGCGAAGCAGCCGGCGGTGGAACGCCCGCCGGGCCTCGGCCGGAACGCCGGCCAGCAGCAGCGCGTGGGAGGACAACTCGCCGCTGGAAACCACGGCTACCTGTTCCTGCCCGGCCAGGGCGTACCGGTAGGCGTGGCGTGCCTCCTCGACCGCGCCGTCCAACCCGGCGAGCCCGTTCGTCGGGGCGCTGATCCCGATGGCGAACCGGGCGCCGGCGAGGCCCGGCGTCAGTGCCCGCGCCGCGCGGCGGATCTGCGCCACGAAGTCGGGCGGGGCTGCCCCGACGGTCGCGGTGTCCCCGTCGGGCAGGGGATCGATCTGGACGATCGCCTGCACCTCGTCGCCGATCTCCGCGATGGCGGCGGACGGCGCCAGCGGTCGTGCGATCTCCTCGACGACGGTGAGGGCCAGCTCGTCGGGCGCCCCCGTGCTGGTACCGGCGGTGAGGGCGAGGAACGTGGCGTTCGGGTCGAGGCGGCACGACTCGAGACGGGCCGCGATCTCGGCGGGTGCGGTGCCGCTGACGAGCGGTTGGAGCATGAGCGCGGCGAGGCGTCGTTCGACGCGAAGATGTCGGTCAAGGTGGGCGCGTTCGAGGGCGAGCAGGGTGACCAGTCCCTCGACGGCAAGTCGCCGGTCCGGGTCCCAGGCGGTCGCGTCGCCGGCGCACGCCAGGAACCAGGCACCGAGACGTCGCCCGGGGTGTGTGCCCGCGGCGAAGAGCGAGTATCGCTTGTCGCGGGCGACGCCGAGAACGTGCGGCAGCCGAGGCGCGGTCAGGAACGTACGCGCGAGGCGGGCGCGCAGGTCGTCCGCGAGGGGCGAGGTGCCCGCGACGAGCCGGCCGGTCGCCGACAGGACCCAGCAGGAGATGTCGGCGGCGGCCGAGGGCAGCAGGTCGGCGAGGTGAGCGTCCTCGCTCAGGGCCGCGATCAGACCCTGGTGTCGATTCACGACCGCGGCCAGGCCGGTGGCCTTCTCGACGCGGAGGGCGGTGCCGATGGCATCGCTGATGGCGGTGAAGGAGACCTCGACGGGCACCTCGAACACGGGCACGCCGTGGCGGGCGCACGCCTCGACGAGATCGGCCGGAACGGTGCCGAACGCGGCCGCGCCCGCCCCGACCGCACTGACACCCGCCCGTGCGACGGCCGCCGCGAACACCTCGGAATCCGGGGGCGTACGCCGCCACATGAGACCGGTGAGCACCACCTCCCCGCCGGACAGATAGCGACTCGGGTCGAGGAGGTCGGTGGTGAAGAACTGACGAATCGCACGGTGACCCTGGCTGTGGCCACTGAGCATCGTCAGTCTGAGATTGGCCTGGCCAAGGAGGTCGTTGAGGCGCATCGACAACTCCTTGCCTTGGAGGAAGCTCCAGAGACCGTAGGTCGGGAATGTTTCAAGTTCGGTTTTCCCGCCCAATGCCAGGTTGTCCACCTCGCTGCTTGACTGCCACCAGCGCGGACGACAGGGGAGGGCCCGGTGAATCAGCGTCTGACCCGGTTCAACGGTCTGCCGGCGGGCGACGCCGAGCGGGCGTTGCGGGACTGCTGCGCATCGCCGGCGTGGGCGCGAGCGGTGGTCGCCTCGCGGCCATATCCCGAGCTGCAGACGCTGCTCACCGCGGGCGCGGAGGCTCTCGCCCACCTCCCCTGGCCGGAGATCGCCCAGGCGCTCGCGGCGCATCCCCGAATCGGGCAACGGGCCGACGGCGACGGACGCGACGCGGCGTGGTCACGGCGCGAGCAGGCCGGCGTCGCCGACACCGACGAGCCGACCCGCATCGCGCTCCGTGCGGCGAACCAGGCGTACGAGGGCCGCTTCGGCCACACGTTTCTGATCTTCGCGAACGGGCGTACCTCCGCGGAGATCCTCGCAGCAGCCACCGGTCGGCTCGGCAACGACACCACTACCGAGCGGGAGGTGGTCCGGGGTGAGTTGGCACGAATCACCGCCCTGCGCCTGACGAGGCTGCTGAGCGAATGAACCTGTCCACGCACGTCCTCGACACCGCTCGCGGTGAGCCGGCCGGAGGAGTGCTGGTCCACCTCTACCGGTGGTCCGGTGACGACTGGATCGGCGTCGCCCAGGGACGTACGGGCACGGACGGACGCCTGCACAGCTGGGCGCCGGAGCCGCGCTGGTGCCGAGGGACGTACCGCCTCTGCTTCGACACCGCCGGCTACTTCGGTCTCGGGGCGTTCTTTCCGGAGGTGTCGGTGGTGTTCGTGGTGACGGACGCCTGGCGTCACCTGCACGTGCCCCTGCTCATCAGCCCGTACGGCTATTCGACGTATCGAGGGAGTTGACCCGTTGGACATCGTTCTCGGCGCCCACCAGTACGGAAAGGCCGAGGTGCGGCTGGTCCACGTCGTCCGCCACGGCGATCGACACCAGCTGACCGACCTCACCGTCAGCGTCGCGCTCGCGGGCGATCTGGCCGACACGCACCGCACCGGCGACAACGCGAAGGTCCTGCCGACCGACAGCCAGAAGAACACGGTGTACGCGTTCGCGCGGCGCCACGGCGTCGGTGAGATCGAGGACTTCGGGCTGCGCCTGGCGCGACACTTCGTCGAGTCGCAGGCCGTCATCACGCGGGCGACCGTCCACGTTCAACAGCACGGCTGGGACCGGCTGGGCGAGCACTCGTTCGCGCGGTCCGGCGCGGAGACGCGTACCGCGACGGTCACTGTCGACGGATCGGGTGCCGTCGTGGTCTCCGGCCTGACCGGCATGGTGCTGATGAACACGACCGCCTCGGAGTTCCACGGCTTCGTCCGGGACGAGTACACGACCCTCCCCGACGCGCATGATCGGGTCCTGGCCACGGCCGTCGACGGGCGCTGGCGCCACGCGACGAGCGAGAGCGACGACTGGGCCGCGTCGTTCACGCAGGCGCGGCGGCACCTCGTCGAGGCGTTCGTCGGCACGCACAGCCTGTCCCTGCAGCAGACGTTGTACGCGATGGGCCAGCGCGTCCTCGAACACCGCCCGGAGATCGTCGAGGTGCGGATGTCGCTGCCCAACAGGCATCACTTCCTCGTCGACCTCGCACCGTTCGGGCTCGACAACCCGAACGAGGTGTTCTACGCCGCCGACCGCCCGTACGGGCTGATCGAGGGCGCCGTGCGTCGCGACGACGCGCCGCGCTGGGAGGAGTCGTGGTGGCAGGCCTGACCTCGACACCATCGGCACCCCTGCTCATCGAGGGATGTGCGATCGCGACAGTCGACGCGTCCGGCCGGGAGTTCGAACGGGGTCACATTCTCGTCGACGGGGGCCGTATCGCCGCGGTCGGCGCCGGCTCGGCGGACGGGATCGACCAGACCCGACCGGTCCGTCGGATCGACGCCACCGGCTGCCTCGCCACCCCGGGCCTGGTCAACACCCACCATCACCTCTACCAGTGGGTGACCCGGGGCCTCGCCCAGCAGTCGGACCTGTTCGGTTGGCTCACCGAGCTGTACCCGATCTGGGCGCGCATCCGGGAGGAGGAGGTTTCGGCGGCCGTCGGCGCGGGGCTGGGCTGGCTCGCGCTGTCCGGCTGCACGACGACGACCGACCACCACTACGTGTTCCCCGCCGGCGCCGGTGACCTGTTCGCCGCGGAGGTGGCGGAGGCGGCCCGGGTGGGACTGCGTTTCCATCCCGTACGCGGCTCGATGGATCTCGGCCGGTCGGCGGGCGGTCTCCCTCCGGACCATCTCGTGGAGGACACCGACGTCGCGCTCGCCGCGACCGCCGACGCGATCGACCGATTCTCGGACCCCGCTCCGGGCGCGATGGTCCGCGTCGCGGTCGGCCCCTGCTCTCCGTTCTCCGCGAGTGAACGACTCATGCGCGAGGCCGCGGCGTTGGCGCGGGACAGGGGGGTACGTCTGCACACCCATCTGGCCGAGACGGTCGACGAGGAGAAGTACTGCCGGGCCACGTACGGCTGCACGCCCACCGAGTACGCCGAGCGGCTCGGCTGGCTCGGTGACGACGTCTGGCTCGCACACGGTGTGCACCTGGATTCCGACGCCATCGGGCGGATCGCCGACACCGGCACCGGCCTCGCCCACTGCCCCAGCTCCAACGCCCGCCTCGGCGCCGGTGTGGCCCCCGTCCGAGAGCTGCTCGACGCCGGCGTGCCGGTCGGGCTCGGCGTCGATGGCGCCGCCTCCCAGGAGGCCGGTCAGCTCGTCGCGGAGCTTCGACAGGCGCTGCTGATGGCGCGGCTGCGCGGCGGGCCGACCGCGATGGCAGCCCGCGAGGCACTGGTTCTCGCGACCCGTGGGGGCGCTCGCTGCCTGGGTCGCGACAACGACATGGGATCCCTCGAAGAGGGAAAGCTCGCCGACATCGCGCTCTGGCGCGTCGACGGGCTCGGCCACGCCGACATCGCCGATCCGGTCGCGGCCCTCGTGTTCGGAGCCCCGGCCCCGGTGGAGCTGCTCCTCGTCGGAGGTAGGCCGGTCGTCGAACGCGGCCGCCTCACCACTGTCGACGAGCGGGATCTGCTGCACCGCGCCCGGCGCGCGGCCGCTCGCCTGCGGGCCTGAACCGGAAGGCGACCGCCGAATGACCGCACCGCGAGAACAGGAGCGAGAGTGCCGGACATGACCGAACGTGGAATCCTGAGCCCGGAGGCGCGGGATTTCGTCACCGATCTGCAGCGGCGATTCGGTGCCCGCCGCGCCGAGTTGCTTGCCGGGCGGTCGCGGCGGCGCGCCGACATCGACCGGACGGGACGGCTCGACTTCCTGCCCGAGACGAAGGACATCCGGGCGTCCGAGTGGAAGGTACCCCCGCCACCGCCCGGCCTGACGGACCGACGGGTGGAGATCACCGGCCCGACCGACCGCAAGATGGCCATCAACGCGCTCAACTCCGGTGCGAAGGTCTGGCTCGCCGACCTGGAGGACGCCAACACGCCCCACTGGGCGAACGTGCTGACCGGGCAGGTCACCCTGTACGACGCGGTACGAGGCTCGATCAGCTACGACGCGCCGGACGGGCGGCACTACGCGCTGCGCACCGATCGGCCGCCCGCCACCATTGTCGTCCGCCCGCGCGGCTGGCACCTCGACGAGCGCCACCTGACCGTCGACGGCGCAGCGGCCTCCGGTTCCCTGGTCGACTTCGGCCTGCACGTCTTCCACAACGCCCGTGAGTCGCTCGCGCGGGGCAGCGGCCCGTACTACTACCTGCCGAAGCTGGAGAGTCACCAGGAAGCCCGGCTCTGGAACGACGTCTTCCACCACGCGGAGGACACGCTCGCCCTTGCGCGCGGCACGATCCGCGCCACCGTGCTCATCGAGACCATCACCGCCGCGTTCGAGATGGACGAGATCCTGTACGAGTTGGGACCACACGCCGCCGGCCTCAACGCCGGGCGCTGGGACTACCTGTTCTCCGTCGTCAAGAACTTCCGCAAGCGCGCCGTCCTGCCCGACCGCGGGTCGATCACGATGACCGCGCCGTTCCTGCGGGCGTACACCGATCTGCTCGTCGCCACCTGTCACCGTCGCGGCGCGGTGGCGATCGGCGGCATGTCCGCCTTCATTCCCAGCGGTGACGCCGAGCGGAACGCGGCCGCGTTCGCGCAGGTACGCGCCGACAAGGAACGCGAGGCGAACGACGGCTTCGACGGCTCCTGGGTCGCCCACCCCAGACTGGTGCCGGTCTGCCAGGACGTCTTCGACGGCGTCCTCGGTCAGCGCGACAACCAGGTGAGCCGGTTGCGGGACGACGTCGTCGTGCACGCCGACGAACTGCTCGACTTCACCGTCGCGGGTGGCGAGGTCACCTCGGCCGGGCTGCGGACCAACGTCTCGGTCGCGCTGCGCTATCTGGAGGCGTGGCTGCGTGGCGTCGGTGCCGTCGCCATCAACGATCTCATGGAGGACGCGGCCACGGCCGAGATCTCCCGCTCCCAGATCTGGCAGTGGATCCATCAGGGCGTCCGGCTGGCCGACAGCGGCGAGACGGTCACCGCGGCGCTCGTCGGGCGCGTCGAGGACGAGGAGCTGGCGACGATCCGCGACGTGGTCGGCGAGGACCGCTACGAGGCCGGGCGATGGCCGGATGCCCGCGCGCTCTTCGAGAAGGGCGCGCTGGCCGACGAATTCGTGGAATTCCTCACCGTGCCCGCGTACGAGGTCATCGACTGATGGCTCGTCGACTGGAGGCGCGGGTCGTCGCCGAGCTGGACCGCCGGCTCACGCCCGTCGACGCCGCGCTGGAGCGGCACTATCCGGGCGAGGTTCCCGGTCGGCAACCGGTGCACACGGTGTACGTGCCGGCCGGCCGGTTCGCCGCGGACCTCTGTCGGCAGTGGGGCGAGCAGGCGCTCGCCACGCTCGACGGGTACCCGCCGCTGCCGTTTCCGGCGAGTCTGCGTGAGCGGGTGGTGGCCAAGTTGTCGACCGAGCCGATCGAGGACCTCCGGCTGGACTTCGAGGACGGGTACGGCGTACGCGACGACGAGGAGGAGGACGAGGCGGCCCGCGCTGCCGCCACGGCGCTACGTGCCGTCCGGAGCCCTGCCTTCGTCGGGCTGCGCTGCAAGGGTCTGGACCGCGACACCCGGGATCGTGCGGTTCGCACCCTCGACGTCTTCCTCGGCGCGCTCGGCCCGCCGCCACCCGGATTCGTCATCACCCTGCCGAAGGTCCGGGCCGTGGAACAGGTCGCGGCGATGGCTCTGCTGTGCGACGAGTTGGAGGCCGCCTACGCGCTGCCCGCCGCCAGTCTGCGCTTCGAGCTGCAGATCGAGACCCCCGAGGCGGTGCTGGGCGCGGACGGTACGGCCACCGTCGCGCGGATGATCGACGCCGCCGAGGGACGCTGCGTCGGGCTGCACTACGGCACCTACGACTACAGCGCCGCGTGCGGCATCGCCGCCGCACACCAGTCCCTCAGCCATCCCGTGGCCGACCACGCGAAGGCGGTCATGCAGGTGGCGGCGGCCGGCACCGGCGTACGCCTCTCCGACGGCTCGACAAACCTGCTGCCGGTCGGCGACCCCGACGCCGTGCACGCGGCGTGGCGGCTGCACGCGCGCCTGGTACGACGCTCCCTCGAACGCGGCTTCTACCAGGGCTGGGACCTGCACCCCGCACAGCTGCCCACCCGGTACGCGGCCACGTACGCGTTCTTCCGCGAGGGCCTGACCAGCACTGCGGGGCGCCTTCGCGCGTACCTGATGCGCCGCAGCGAGGGTGTCCTGGAGGAACCGGCGACCGCCCGCGCGCTCGCCGGCTTTCTGCGCCGGGGCCTGGACTGCGGCGCGCTCGACCCCGGCGAGGTAGGCGTCGACCGAGCCACCCTGGAGGCGCTGTGACCTACGACAGCATCCTGCGCTCACGGCGGGTCGTCACCCCACGGGGGGAGCAGCCGGCCACGGTCTGCCTCTCCGACGGCCGCATCGACGCGGTGACGGACTATCACGCCGAGCTCGACGGTCCGGTCACCGACCTCGGTGACCTGGTGCTGCTGCCCGGCCTGGTCGACACGCACGTGCACGTCAACGAGCCCGGACGTACGCAGTGGGAGGGGTTCGGGTCGGCCACCCGCGCCGCGATCGCCGGCGGTGTCACCACGATCATCGACATGCCGCTCAACTCGATCCCGCCGACCGTGACGGTGTCGGCCCTCCAGGTCAAGCGGCAGGCCGCCGACGGCAAGGTCCACGCGGATGTCGGCTTCTGGGGCGGGGCCGTACCCGACAACGCCGCCGACCTCCCGGAGCTGCGCCACGCCGGAGTCTTCGGCTTCAAGTGCTTCCTCGTCGATTCCGGGGTGCCCGAGTTCCCACCCCTGGACCCCGCGGCGCTCGACAAGGCCCTTGGCGCCGTCGACGCCCTGTTCCTCGTGCACGCGGAGAGCCCGGACGCGGTCACCGCCGCGCCGTCGTCGCGCCGCTACACCGACTTCGTCACGTCGCGTCCACCGGCTGCCGAAACGGCGGCCATCGCCCGGGTGCTCGACGCCGCGCGGCGCGTCGACGCCCGCGTGCACATCCTGCACCTCTCGTCGGCGGAGCCCCTGCCGCTGATCGCCGCCGCGAAGCGTTCGGGGGTCACCGTCACCGTCGAGACCTGCCCGCACTACCTCTGCCTCTCCGCCGAGGATGTGCCGGACGGCGCCACCGAGTACAAGTGCTGCCCACCCATCCGCGATCACGCGAACCAGGATCAGCTCTGGGCGGGCCTCGACGCGGGCACCATCGACTGCGTCGTGTCCGACCACTCACCCAGCACCCCCGCCCTGAAGAGGCCGCCGAGCGGCGATTTCGCCGCCGCGTGGGGCGGCATCTCCTCGCTACAGATCGGGCTGCCCGCCATCTGGAGCAACGCCCGGGCGCGCGGATACCAGCTCGCGGACGTCGTCAGGTGGATGGCGCAGCGGCCCGCCGAGATCGCCGGTCTCGACACCAAGGGCCAGATCGCCGTCGGCTTCGACGCCGACCTGGTCGCCTTCGCACCTGACGAATCCTTCGTGGTCGACCCGACCGTGCTGCGGCACCGGCATCCCGTCACCCCCTACGCCGGGCGGACCCTGCACGGTGTCGTGCGGACCGTGTGGCTACGCGGCCAACAGGTGTCACCGGACGGACCGCCACGAGGGCGCCTACTCTCCCGGAGGGCACGATGACCACACCGAGCACGCTGCCGGACCTCGCCTCCCGGACCCTGTCGGGCGGGGTCGTCCACGCCAACGACGAGTTCTTCGCCCCCGCCGACCACCTGGTCGACCCGAACCCGCCGACGTTCGCCCCGCACACCTTCGGCGCGAAGGGACAGCTCTACGACGGTTGGGAGACCCGTCGGCGACGCACGCCCGGCCACGACCACGCCATCGTCCGACTCGGTGTCCCCGGGATCGTTCGCACGATCGTGATCGACACCAGCCACTTCACGGGCAACTACCCGCCGTACGCGGCAGTCGACGGCTGCCGCGTGGACGGGCACCCGGCGCCGGAGGAACTCGCCGACGCCACCTGGGTGCCCCTGGTTCCCCGGGTGGCGCTCTCCGGCGACACCCGCAACGTCTTCCCCGTCGACCCGGGAAGCCGGGTCACCCACGTCCGGCTGTCGATATTCCCGGACGGCGGAGTCGCGCGCCTGCGGGTCCACGGCGAGGTGACCCCCGATCCCCGGTTCCTCACGGGCGGTCTGGTCGACCTCGCCGCGCTGGAGAACGGGGGCCTGGTCGTCGACTGCAGCAACATGTTCTACGGCGCGCCGAACAACCTGATCGCGCCGGGCCGCGCAGGAACGATGGGGGAGGGGTGGGAGACCGCCCGTCGCCGCGACGACGACAACGACTGGGTTCTCGTACGCCTGGGTGCCCCCGGCGTCATCCGCGTCGCCGAAGTGGACACCAGCCACTTCAAGGGGAACGCTCCCGGAGCCGCCGCACTACGAGCCAGCGCGACGGACCCGGAGGACCCGAGCGGTTGGGCCGACCTGCTGCCGATGACCCGGCTGCAACCCGACACCCGGCACCGCTTTCGCACCGCAGACGTGGGTGCGGTGACCTGGGTACGGCTGGACGTGTACCCGGACGGCGGCATGGCCCGGCTGCGCCTTCTCGGTGAGATCACTCCGGCGGGGCTTGCCACCCTGCGCCAACGCTGGTCGACGGAGTGAGCGGACGTCATCGGGAAAGCCGTGCTCCGCGGAACCGTCCGGGCAGCAACAGAGCCGTCCGAGGACCCGCACACGTTGACGGGGGATTTCCCCCGGAACCGATGCCTGTGCTCGGCGGCGCACGCCGTTGTCGAACACGGTGCGTCAGTCTCAGGGCATCGGGGTGCGGCAGTTTCGAGACCTCGACGAAGTGGGGGTCCGAGTCGGATGGCGCTGCCGTGGATGCCGCGCTGGCGCAGACGGGCGGTCCGCGCCGGACCTCCCGCCGCCGACGAGCTCTTCGTCCAGTGGCACGGCTCCGCGGCGGTCCTCTCGCAGGTGGATGATCCGCCGTCGCTGCTGTGGCAGATGCTGCGCACCGCAGCCGCCGCGTCCGACGACGTCCTGGTCATGACCTCCGAACGTGCCGTCCGGAGCCCTGCCTGCGGTGCCGTGCTGCGCACGGTGGTCGAGGGGGCCGCCGGGGAATGGGGCGTCGGCCGGGTCTGGGTGGCCGCGAACGGCCTCGGCCGGCCGGACGAGGCGTACGCCACCTGGCTGACCCGGCTGGCGGCCCGTACCCGCGTCGAACTGCTGGCCCCCGACGGTCCCGTGCACGCCACACCCGACGGCACCCTCTACGCGGCGGGCGGTACGGGCGCCTGGGGATGGCGCTCCTTCCGACCCGGGGCCGGCAGCCCGGTGGTCGGAAACCGATACCCGGTCCCGTCCTGGGAGCGGGCCCTGCCGGACCACCCCATGGTCGTGTCCGGGCTCGTCGCCGATCCCGTTCCCGCCGGAGTGCTGCTGCGGACCTCGGCCGCCGCGCCGGCGGTGCCGGGCGACCCGGCCTTCGACGTGCCGGTGGACCCGCACGGGCCGACGCTGGTGCTGCGGCACATCGGCGAGCCACCCGTGGATCCCCGCTCCCTCGCCGGGATCTTCGCGGGGCTGTCGGCGCGGACGACAGTTCGGATCGAGACCGCCCTGCTCGACCCGACGACGCCGCCACCGCGCGTCGACTGGCTGGACGCCCTCGCCGCGGCCCTCGATGAATCGGCCACCGCCTCGGCGGACCCGATCACGGTTCCCGAGCCCGGCGACCGGCGACGGACGTCCTGCCAGCCGCCACCTCTCCTGAGCGCCGGGTGGGTGCGCATCGGCAGTCGGCTCTACCGCCACGCGAACGAGTCGGACCTGCTGGCCGAGGTGGTCCCATCCGGCGTCCTGCTGCGTACGGCCGGTGCCCGTCGGCCCGATGGCATGGCATTCGTCGACCCCGGTGACTGGGTGCTGGCGGTCGACGTCCGCGCCTCCGACCGGTTGGTCGACCAGCTGTGCCGGGTGCTCGTCGAGGCCGGCGGAGCGCCGGGCCTCGCGCTGGTGGGGCAGGCAGACGACGCGACGACGGTACGGCTGGAAGCAGCGCTTCGCGCCGCGGCGACGCCGCCTCCGGCGGTGCGGAAGGAGGCCGGCGTGACCTCGGCGGTGGTCGCCGACATCAGCCCACCTCCCTCGGCGATCGACGAGTCGGTCCGGGACGCGGGCTCGGCGAGGCTGGCGCTGCCGCTGTCACCGCGCCTGTCCTCGAATTCGGCCAGCGCCGGGCCGAGCGAGGCGCCGGTTCTGAGCCGGCGGCCGGTCGCGGCGCCGGCCGTTGCCGCGCACCGTCGGGTGGAACCAGCGGCGCCGGTAGCGCCAGCCGAAGGGCCTCGGACCGACTTCGGGCGCCCAGCGGCGGAGGACCTCGTCCACGACCCCGCGCCACCGGGCAGACCGCCCGCCGGAATGCCGCAGGTGATGACCAGCGCCGGGCCCTACCTCGACGAGCCGGAACGCCCGGCCGTCGCCGGCGTCCCCGCGCCGAGGGTGGAGGGACCGTTCGCGCCCCAGCGCGCGGGGCCGGCCGCCGCCCACACCGACGGAAGCCCGGTGCCCCGCTACTCGCCCGCCGTGGCCGAGCCTGTCGAGGACCGGGCCAGTACCGCGGAGGAACAGCGGGACCTGGCTGCCAGCCTCGGTCCGGCCTTCACCGACTCGATCACCACCGTCAACGCCGCCCTGGCCGCGTGGCCCGCGCTGCGGCAGGGAATCTCCGCGTCGGCGAAGACCGATTTCGTCGCCGTGCACGTCTTCCTCGGTCGGTCCGACGAGAGGGCGGCCCGGCTCAACGCACGACTGCGTGCCGGACACCTGCCGAACCTGCCGGGCTACCTGCCGTGCCTGGTGTCCGGTCTGCGTCGCCTGCCGCCCTACCGGAGGGTGATGCTCTGCCAGGGAAGACTGGCGGCCCAGGCGCGGCACCTGTACCCCGAGGGTGGTCTGCTGGTCGAGCCCGGGTTTCGCAGTGTCAGCGGCGCCACAGACCTTGCCGCCGAGGGCGCCGACGTCGACTTCCTGGTCTGGTCGCGTACGGCCCGGCAAGCCGGCGCGCTCGCCGAGCGACAGGACCTGGACGAGGCCGTCTTCCTGGCCGGGGCACGGTTCAAGGTGCTCGCCGTCCACGAGGGACCCACGTCGGCGCACCGGGCCGGTATCCCCGCGACCGCCGTACTGCTGCGTGAGGTGCTGCCCGGCGAGCAGCCGACGTCGGGCCTGGACGACGCCGACCGGACGACGCTGACCCGGCTGGAGCGGACGCTCACCCGACGACGGTCGGCGACACCCCGGCTGCTCACCGACACCGACCCCGACACCATTGGCCGGCTGGTCGGCCCTCCGATCGGTTACCTGGAGGATGTCGAGGCGCCCACAGGTGTGGCGGCGGGCTGACAGCCGGTCCTGAGGGAAAACCCGCAACTCTGCCCGTACGGCCCGACGGACCGGTGGTAGCGACCCGCACCGCCGGCACGCTGGTCACGTGCAGGACCCGGGGTACGTTGTCGCCTCCTCGTCCACCGCCGCGTAGCGGGAGCGGCTCGCAGTGGACACCCCCATTCCCGCGTGGTTGAACCACATCCTGAACTTCTTCGTCGGCGCGACCTGGCCGACGGGCAGCGAAGGCGGCATGCGGGGGCATTCCGACGAGTGGGAGCACCTCAGGGACGTCCTGAAAGACGTCCGGGACAAGCTCGCCGACCAGCGCGCACGGGTGCCGCAGGTGCTGAGCGGCAGGTTCGCCGACGGGGTCAACGAGTCGCTGGACAACCTGACCACATACCTCGAGCAGCTGGAGAAGACCGCCAACGGCACGCGTAAGGACCTGAAGAACGGCGCTGCGGACCTTCAGGAAGCGAAGATCATGGTCGTGGTGCAGTTGGCGCTGCTGGCCATCCAGCTCGCCTGGCTGATCGCGTCGCTCTTCGGGGCCCTGGCGATCCCTGCGGTGATCGGCGGCTTCCGTGCCATCATCACCGGGATTCTCCGGCAGGTCTTCGTCGAGGTCACGCAGGAGATCGCCCAGGAGCCGCTCCTGATGATCGTCATCCAGGCGGCCCAGGACGCCGACGGGGTCCGGGAGGGCATCGACTGGGACGCGATCAAGAAGGCTCTCATCCAGACGGTGATCGCCGGCGGGATCGCCGGCCTCACAAACGTCGGTGCTCAACTGTTTGTCGAGTGGGCCGGAAGAAGAATCGCCAAGATCGATCGAATCGGTCCGGACGGCACGCTCTACGTCACCGACCTCAGGTTCCGAATCGGCGGCCTCATCGTCAAGGGCACCGCCCAGGCGGTGGTGGCGATGCCGGCGGAGGTGGCCGGGCAAGTCGCGGTCGGGGCGGAGATCGAGTGGAGGTGGGGGACTGCGACAAGCGCCTTCGTCGGCGGCCTGTACGAGGGCAACGCCGCCACCCCGGGGCAGCTGGTCAACGGCCTCAACCTGTCCCAGGCCGGTGGCTACGGCGAGAAGCCCGGCCCGGGTGGTGAGGGGGAGAAGGGCGGCGGGGACTTCGGGGTCGACGGCGAGTACCAGAACGAGAAGCCGCCTGTCGAGGCCCGGGGTGAATCCTTCGGCGGCGACAACGAGAGTGTCGTCTCGGACGCCGACACCCTCGTCGGCGAGGAGGAGAGTGTCGACCGGGACGCCGACAGTCTGTTCGCCGAGACGGGGAGCGGCACCGGCAGCGAGGACACGGCATCCGTCGTCGACGAGTCCGGGGAGGTTCGACAGCCCGGACGCGAAGACGCGGGCACCGGCACGGGGTCGGAGGCCCTCGCGTCGATGGCCGCCGACGTGTCCCCAGCCGTCGGGACCGGCGACGGCGCGGTGAGCGCGATGGCCGGCCTCGGCGTGCGGGCGAACGCCGAGGCGGCGGGTCGGGCGGACGGGCCGGCGGGTCGGGCGGACGGGCCGGCGGGTCGGGCGAACGCCGAGGCGGCGGGCCGGGCGGACGCGGTGGCGGGTCGGGCGAACGCCGAGGGGGCGGGCCGGGCGGACGCGGTGGCGGGTCGAGGGGCCGGGATCGCTGGTGGCGCGGCCGACGGCAGCGTGGGGGACGGCGACGCGCGGGTCACCAACGGCCGGTCGGACGGCGCTGGTGGGAGCGAAGTCCGTGGCGGGCTCGCCGGAGCAGCGCAGAACTTCGGTGCCGAGGCGGGTGTGACCGGGGACGCCACCGCGCAGGGGATGCCGGCGACCGCGATCGTGTCGACGGCAGAGGTCGGTGGCGGTAGCGGGTCCGGCGACCCGAACACCGTCGGTGGTGCCGACGCGGACGCCGCGACCGGCGGGCAGCCTGCGGGCGTGCAGGGTGGCTCGGGTGGGCAGGCCGGCTCGGGTGGGCAGGCCGGGTCGGGTGGGCAGGCCGGGTCGGGTGGGCAGGCCGGCTCGGGTGCGCAGGCCGGCTCCGGGGCGGACGTCCGGGCCGAGTCCTCACCGGCGGTGTCGACGGAATCCGGCCAGCATGGTGTGCATCGGCCGGAGACCGCGGCGTTCGACACCCGCCCCCAGGAATCGGGCGGGCCGGCGACCGCGGTCGCCGACCCGCTGCGCTCGGACGACAACACGCCGTCGGGCACCGGCGGGGGTGTGGCCTCCTCCGAGGGTGGGGCCGGCCGCGCGCCGGGCTCCGACGGCGAGCAGGTCACCCGAGGACTGCCGACCGAGGCGGTACGTCGGATCTACGGCGACCTGCCCGCCCACCAGGCGCCGGTCGGCACCTCCATCGGCGCCGACCGCCTGGCGGCGGCTGGGGAGTTGGTTTCCCAGGTCACCGGTGGCCGTACCGCCGACGCGGCGCAGCGGTTCGCCGACCTGGTGTCGAGCCTCTCTCCGCAGCAGTTGGTGTCCGGTGTGGCCGGCGAACGACTGGCGGCGACTCCCAGCAGCTACGAGCGGGTGGAGGCGGCTGCCCGGTCGATCCCCGGGTCGGCCGCCGTGCTGACCGTACGGACCGGTCCGGACGCGCCTCCGCTGGTCGCCGTCGTGCACCACGGCCCGGACGGGGTCGCGTTCGTGGATGCGGAAACCCGCGGACCGGTCGACCTGCCCGCGAACCCCTACGACATCCACCTGATCTCCCTGCACCCCGTCTTCGACCTCGCCGTGCTTGACGTCCAGAGCCCCGGCCCCGGCGATCACGACCTGCGGGTGTACGCCATGACGGGGCTGGAGGTCGATGTCCCGGTCCAGGTGGACCACCTGGTCCCGGCTACGGCCGAAGGCGTCGAGCAGGCCGCGCGGAACGTCCTCGACCAGCTGAACGGGCTGACGGATCGGGTCGAATCCGAGTTGCGCGGGGCGCTTGCCGACCCGGCCGGGGCGGAGGCCGCCCGGACCGAGCAGGTGCAGGTCGCCACCGCGGTCTTCGACGCGGCGAAGCAGTCAATCACCGGTGCGGCGAACCCGGACCCGAGTCGGTCCCGACTGGCACGGGTCGAGTTCCGCGACGTGCTGTACCAGGTGGACCACGCGCGCTACGAGGTGAACAGGGCAACCGGGCAGGAGATCGTGCCGCCCCTGGAACGCCTGCTGCGTCCCCCGTCGACCGAGTCGCGCGGCGATACCGAGCACGCGATCGGCGACGCCCCGTCGGTCCCGGCGACGATCGAGGCGGCAGCGGAGGAGAGCCCGCATCGGTCCCACCCACGAAACGACGCGATCGACGACCTCCGTCATCCGCAGATCTGGATGGCGTCCACTGAAACGCCCAGCCCGGAGACCCTGCAGGCAGGGCTCGCGGCGGTTCCCCGCGAATCCGTACGGGATCTGACCCAGGTGGTTCGCCGGTTGCCGGGGGAGGCCGCACGCCTTGACAACGTGGTCAGGCCGCTGGTGACGGATCCGGCCTCGGCCGCCGCGCTGGCCTGGACCAGCTTCCTGAGCGACGCGCGGGGTGCCGCCGACCTCGCGGTCACCGCCGACCGCATGGCCGTCACCCGAGCTCAGGTGCAGTCAGTGGTCGCCCGCTACGACTTCGCCCGCGCAACGCTCTATGAGCAGTCGGGGCGCAACCAGGACGACCCGCTGCTGCCTCGCCCCGCCGACCTGGTCGTCAGCCTCACCGCCGGCGACCCGGAGGCACCCGACGCCGACCGCCCCGCGCCGGACGATCGTACGGCCGGCCCGCGGCAGCGGCGGTATGTGCTCGACAGGTGGCTTCTGCGCGGGCCGCAGGCAGGGGCGGCGGCGTTGGAGGCGTCCCGGGCGAGGCTTCCGGTGGAGGCCGGCGCGACGTACAGCGACGCCGAGCTGCGGGCGCTGGACGAGGTGCGGCGTGCGTACCTTGCCGGCCGGTCGGGTGACACCGACGGCGTCGACGCCATGGCCTGGTCCCTGCTGCGCCGCGCGGACGGCGACACCCCGGAGAACCGGCGGGACCTGCTCGACCTGGTCCGGTCGGTACGCCAGCCGGACAGCACGTGGCGCAACCCGGTCGACAAGGTACGACAGGCCGTACGGTCGCCGCAGGCGACGCCTGCGGCGCTGGCGAAGGCGGCGACGTCGCAGCACTGGCCGACGGACACCAGGCCGGTGGAGGGTCTACCGCCGGAGTCGCTCGACTCGCGGGATGCCGCGCTGGTCCCCGGCCTGCAGTATGTCCACGACGTCTCCAGCCTCGAACAGTTGCGCGACTGGCTGGCGGGACTGCTGCCGGTGCCGGGCGCCGACCTCACCACCGACACCGTCAAGCGGGCGCTCACCTGGGGTTTCACCGCCTCGCTCGACGAGGGAGTGCCAGTCGTCAAGATGCGGGTCGGTGACGAGACCTACGTGGTGACGCTCTTCACCGACGTGGTCGGTCCGCCGCGGGAGGAGACGGACGTCAAGCCGACCGCGCGGTTGGAGACGCGCGTCAACGTGACCGACGAGGCGCTGCGCTCGGCGCAGAGGAGCCGGACGGGGTACGCCGACGGTGGCGTCGTCACCCGATTCGGCGAGCGCGTCTTCGCGTCGTTCCTCGTCACGGTCGGCGGCGGTCGATCCGTGACGCGTGGTGGCAGTCATGTCAGTAACGTCTCGACCGCCGGCTACACGTACTTCAAGCCGAGCGACCCGGTGCGGTCGATGGCGGTCCCGGTCGCGTTCTCCGCGACAGTCACGACTGAGGGCGCGGAGCAGGGTGCGTGGCGGCACGAGACGTTCACCGACGGGGACGGCCGGCCCCGGCCGGAGACCGTTCGCCTGTACGCGGGCTCCAGTCAGATGCCACGCGCGGACCTGGTTCGTACGCAGCTGCGCGCCGACCAGCCGTTTCCGCTCTGGGACATGCACAACGCGATCGAGCGGATCTCCGGCCTCCGGCAGCTACGGGCGGACCTGCGGCGGCTCCTCGGGCCCGCCGAGTACGCCTTCTGGTCGGCGCAGATCGAGAAGTTCCTGGGCCAGGACAACCTCACCGGTATGTTGCCCGACGCGTACCGGCGGGGCGGCGACCACCAGTCGAGGCCGCGGCTCAACATCCGGGTGGGCGACCGCTTCCTGAACCTGAGCCTCGAGGCCACCGCCACGGCCATCGAGAAATCGGGCCGGGGCACCAAGAAGGTGATCGTCGACAAGATCAGGGCCGCGCTGCAGAAGCCACAGCAGGGCCAGGACCGCCGTGGGGCCTGGCGGTACAACGCCGGTGGTACGTTCCGCGCCCTGGCCGGCCTGTTCACCGCCGGCGGCCGGTGGGCCGGGTCCCGCGGGCGCGGACGGCAGTCGGTAGGTGTGCAGCGCAGCTATGCGCTGCGCGCGATACGGGCGAACAACCCCAGCCGGGTGGCGAAGCTGGACAGCCAGTTGCGGCTGCACGCCAACTGGGGTCGGGACGGCGCGCAGGAGACGGGGTCGACGTCGCCCGTGGACGGCTACATCCAGGTCCGGCTGCGCGAGAAGGAACTCAGCGCCCTGCTCAGCCAGCTCAGCCACCTCGGGTCGACGGACACTGCGGATCCGCAGGGCAGCGCGGGTCCGCAGGGCAGCGCGGGTCCGCAGGGCAGCGCGGGACCGCAGAGCAGCGTGGACATCGTGCCGGTGGCGGACGGCCCGGACACCGACACGGCGCCGACCACCGGGAGCGGCACGGAGCAGGGTCGCCCGGATCCACCCCGGCCCTTCCCGTGGTCTGAGCGGCCGAAGCCGCACCTACGCTGGTGGACGCCGACCGCCGACGGTCGGCACGGTCTGGGCTACGGTGCTCCCACCCGGGTGAGCGGCATCGACGGCATCTACGACTCGCTGGTTCCCTGGCTGGTGAGCAAGCACATGCTCCCCGCCGAGGCGAACGGCCCGGACGACATGACACCGTGGCAGCACCTGCAGAGCCTGTCGTCCACCGGGCACGAGATGAACAAGCCCGGTGTCGAGTACGTCAACTGGCGTCGCCTGACCGAGCGGGTCTCCGACCGCGTGTTCACCCGTCGGATCGACGACCTGATGTCGGGTAGCTCCGACAAGCCCGGCCTGGCGGTCACGTTCACCAATGCCCGCAACGATTCCCTGACTGTCGGCTTCGCCGCGGTCCCCGGGTCGAGGAGCCGCTACCTTGCGGGCGACGACCTGTGGAGCCTGAACAGCTTCAGCGGCCAGGACGGCGTGGTCTCCAGGGAGACCCGGTCGAAGGCGACGGACCGGGGTTACGACCTGGGCGGCATGCCCAAGGCCGAACCGTGGGCGCACGGCGAGCCGGTCGGCGGTGTGGGCGGCCAGACGCGCAGCCGCCGCGAAGGCGCGCGGTTCGGCGAGTCGGTCTCCGCCAACGTGCAGTCGGCGGCGGCGCTGGAGGAGGACGCGTCGCTCTTCGACGTGCCGATCACGCTCTACTGGATGGCGTACGGCGGCGATGGCACCGCGCCGTTCACGGGCCTGGCGCGGGACGCGAACACCGAGCCGCGCTCCGCGACGGGCTCGGTTCAGGTGTGGCAGCCGGACTCGTACGCCGACGCGGACGAGCGGGGACATCAGCCGCTGCCGGACCTGCGGCCGCTGCCGTCGGGCCGGAAGTCTCCGCTGATCGGTCTCACCCCAAGGGCCGCGGTCTCGGCCAGTGGGGTCGCGGCCATGCGGCACCGAATGGTGGCCGCCACCAAGGCGACGTACGCGGACGCCATGGAGGGCCTCAGCATGGTGCACTACAAGGCGAACCTGGGGACCGCGTTGCAGGGCGGTGCCGCTGTCCTGGCCGGGCCGGAGAGCGGCATCCTGCGGGTCACCCCGAAGGGCAAGCCGCAGATTCTCAAGCGGGTGAAGGCGTACAACGACTACACCCTGGAGAGCCAGACCGGCAGCATGAGCGACGCCGACGAGTTGGACTCGGTGTTCCGGCGCGCGGCGATGGGCTACAACACAGGCCTTCCAACCGATTCGGGTGGTGCGCTTGTCGGTGCCGGGCACGGGGACGGCAGCCTCACCGCGAACGAGTCGACAGCCGGCTCGTACCGGGCCTGGACCGGCATGAACGACATGTACGTGGTCCGTACGGCGGTGCAGAACAGCTACTTCACGTCCGACGACACGCAGCTGACGGGCGACGGCGAGGTGATCCTCATGCTCTCCGACGAGGACCTGCACGCCCACCCCGAGCGGTTCCAGGACTTCGACGACCCACGATCCCTTCTTCCCGCGTCGCCGGAAGCCCCCGGGCAGGAGCCGCAGGGCGGCATCGACACGTCGGTCCGGGGCACCGCCGGCGCCGACGATCCGGCACCACCGGTGAGCCTGCGCGACGGTCGCCCGTGGACAGGCGTCTTCCTGGACACGATCGGGATCACCGCGCTCCAGCGGCGGGCCGGCGAGAGGGCCACGCGGCTGGGCGGCCTCCGTCTCCGCAACGAGGTCTACCGGCGGCTGACCGGTCTGATGGCGCACATGTACCAGCTCACCGATGACGGCAAGGCGTGGGAGATCACGATCGGCGGCAGGACGTTCGAACTCAAGGTCCAGGCCGAGATCATGGACGAGGCCGTGTACCAGGGGCGCGGTAAGCGGGACCGGCTCAAGCTCTACACCCGACGCAACACGACGCGCGCCCGACAACTCCGTGACCTGCAGGTACGGCAGCTGGGCGCGACCGGTGGCGTCAGCACTCTCAACCGGGGGGTCAGCGACAGCACCACCGCGCCGGTCTCCGCGTCGGTGACGAGCACGCACACGGCGGAGCGGACCCAGGGCGGCACATCCAACATGCTGACCATGTCGGGAGAGCGTCCCCAGGACACCGCGAAGTTCCGGCAACCGGTCCGTTTCACGTACTCGTTGCATTCGGTCAGCTCCGTTCCGCGCCTGCCCGGGTCGGTGCCGAAAGAGCCAGCCATACCCGTCATCGAGGAACGTCCCATGTACGCGCCGTGGGACGGTAGCCGCCTCCGGGCCGGGAACCAGCCGGATCTGAGCGGCGTGCGGCTCGGCGACCTGCCGGACGGTGCCCGGATCCACGGCGTACACGCGTTTCGGGCGCTCGCCGACGCGGTCACCGCGAACCAGCCGCGGGGCGCGCGGGCCACGCAGGTGGCGGCCGGGGTCCTGGAGGCGCGCTCGGAGGGATCGGTCCTCACGCACACAAGCGTGACGCAGTTGTTCGGCGACATGCAGCGTCAGTCGGGCGGGATCCCGTTCAAGGGCATCAACACCGGAGCGCGGCGGCTGCTGCTCAAGGACGGCACCCGCGTCGCCGCCGAGTTCGGTGACGTCATCGACGTCTACCACGTCAGGTCCGCCGAGATGGAGGACTACGAGCACGGCACCCAGGGCGTCAGCGAGGGCTCCGCCACGTCCACCCGCCAGGCGGTGGACGCCGCTGTCCTGGCGACCCACCCGGTCGCTCCCGCCGTCGCTGTCGGCGGTCGGGGCGGTGGTGGCGTGGACCGGACCAGCGGCCGGGGCTTCACCCAGATCCGGGCCACGGAGCACCGCGCCTGGCTGCGGGAGATCCCGCCGGCGGGCGTCTACCACGTGTACGCCAACGTCATCTTCGAGGTCACCGTCCCGGGTGGGACGACGCGGCGGGTCCCGGGCACGATGGAGTTCAGCGTCGACGACGCGGCCGCCCTGCGGCTCGGCCTGCCGGCCTCGTTGCTGAACACGATCAACCCGGGCCGGGACAGCAGCACGGACGCCGGCACGACGTCCAGGGCCGCCGAGAAGGCGCCCGCCAGACCCGATGTCGTCACCACCAGCCGGGAAGACCCACGGACCCTGGCGAGCATCGCGGAGGAGTTGCTCCCCGGCGACGTGGACCGGATCTCGCTGGCCGAGGCCGAGGCGGACGCCGAGCGGTTCCCTCGGGTGGTGACCGTGCCGGACGGCGGTGTCCGCCTCTATCACGCCGTGGCGGCCAGCGCCCGGCTACAGGACGTCGACCTGGGCGCGCAGATAACCGACGGCGAGGCACTGCGGTCTGCCGTGCGGGCGAGGGTGAGCGAGGCCCCACAGCTTCTCGACGGCCTGCTGGACCGCTCACCGGCGCAGCTCCTGGTGGCCGGCGCGGGCCGGGACCGGTTGGAGCAGGTGCTCGGCGACTACACCCCGCCGGCGCTGACCCCGCAACAGCGCGTGGACCTGCGCGTCGCGGAGGAGGACGCCCAGGTCCGCCGGGCGGCTCGCCGTGCCTCCGTCACGGGCTGGAACGATCGGCCCGCCGACGAACTGCGGGCGGCCCTGACCGGCTTCACGCCGACCGTCGACCCACGGCGGATGGCGGAGATCGTTGAGGAGGCCGGGAGCGCCGCCCGCCGCGCCGAGTTGGTACGCCGGATCGAGGAAGACCCGCGACGCTGGGTGCCCATCGTGGACTCCGTCTACCGTTCAGAGGCGAACGCTGGCGTCCGTAACCTCTCCGCCCTCTACACGGACACGGCGGCCCGGGACGGGCGGCTCCCCTCCGAGCGGGAACTGCTGACCGCGGCCCTCACCCGCGCGGACCTGTCCGACACCGCGCTCGACGAAGCCGCGCCGCGAGCGTTCGCCCACCTCATGGGCCTCGACCTGGTGGTGGTCGGAGACGGGCACGTCGAGCGGTTGAACCCCGGCAGGCTGCCCCTGCCGCTGTTCATCTCGTGGGCATCGGGTCGTTTCGACGCGCTCGGGCCCAGCAGCGCGGCCTCCCGGGGCAACGACCTTCGGGTGCACGCCCTGACGAGGATCGTCGCCAACCCACCGCACGATCCGGGACGCCTGGTGCCCGCCACGAAGGAGGGCGTGACCGACGCCGTGACGACGGGCCGATCCCGGTACGAGGCGGTCCGCGAGCAGGTCACGTCGGCACTGGACGACGCGCCCGCCGACCGGGCCGACGAGGTGGAGACCGCACGGCTTGCGCTCGGGGCGTTCGAGCGGGGACTCACGGAACTGGACCGGTCGGTCGCCGGCCTGTCGGATCGTGACGCGCGAAACGACCTCGCCGAGGTGCTGCGAGCGTACGACTTCGCGCACCTACAGGTCGCCGAGGTTGTCGGCCCCGACTCGGTCCTGCCTCGGGTGACGGAGCTGATCGGCCCGCCCGTGGTTACGCCGAGTGCGCCCGCCATCCTCTCCGGCGACGCGCTGCGGCAGCTGTTCCAGGACGTCGTGACCGAGGGCCGTACCGTCGATCCGACCGGCCGGACCAGGATCGCCGAATGCCTCGCCGTGGTCCAGGCGCTGCTGTCCCGGTTGCACCCGGACGACCGACTGTCCCACACGGTGCGCGTCCCCCGCACCCGGGACGACTCCGATCTCCACCGACCGGCGGAGGTCTGGCTCGGCGACCATCGGGACTGGCAACGGTTCGACGGCTGGGACGGGTTGACCACCCGTCTGGGTGCGGACGGGCTCGGTCCGGGCTCGGTGGCAGTGGTGCTTGTCGAGCGGATGAGATCCGAGTACGGGCACGTCTATGCCGCGTACCACTCGCGCGACGAGGGGGTGCTGTGGTTGAACCTGACCGATCCGGGAGCGACGCCACGGGTCGGTGCGCCGGATCAGACACCGCGGGAGTACGACGCGGACGTCCACGCCCGCGCGGCGGTGATCGGTCCGGACGGGGTGGCCCGTGCGGCCGGAACGCCGGCGCGGCAGGCGTCGGACTCCCACGTCGAACCCCTCCTGGATCCGGTGGGCAGCCGTGGCTACCGGGGTGGCGGGCTTGAGGGTGAGCGCACCATGCCGACGCACTTCGACTCCGAGGAGTCGGGGCACTCGCTGCGCAAGCGGAGGCTCGCGGTGGCCCCGGACGGCAGCTTCCGCGTCGAGGTGGAGACGAAGGCCCTGCACTACCCGGCCGGGTACGCGGGCGACGGGGAGTTCGACGGGTACCTGCTGCCCAGCGACCCGGCGGCCGGCGACCAGGAGGAGGTAGCCATGCCCGAGTTGGTCACCGAGATCATCAGTAACCTTCCGGGCGAGCGAGGCCGGATCGAGGACACCGAGGACCTCTGGCGACAGCTTCAGGCGGTCGAGGACCGCTTCGAGGCGGTCACCGGCCCCGCCGGCCTGCCCACTGTCGACCTGCCGGCGACCCTCGCCTCCGCCGGGATGATGGCCGAGCCGTTGGCGACGGGCGGGACGATCGGCCGGCCGCCCCGCGGTGACGAGGGAGGTTGGCACTGGCACATCTCGATAGGCGTTCCGACCGAGGGTCTGCGGCGATTCCTGGCACGCGTCGCCGATCGCACCTGGCGCGACGAATCCGTCGCCTACACCTCCGTCCTGTCCGGCCGGTCCAGCTACCGGACGAAGGCGAGCCAGCAGGAGGGGATCGCCTTCAGCATCCAGGAGGCCGACGAGTTCCGCCGTTTCTTCGCCGGCCTGGGCGCGGCGCCCTCCCCGCGAGTGGTGGAGGCGCTGCAGGGCGTGCTCGCACTGGCGTACGCGCAGACGGCCGCGGTCGCCGACAACCTCGCCGCCCCCGACGTTCTCTCCAAGGCACACGTCGCCGCGCTGTCCCGTATGTCGCTGGCCCGCTATCTGGGGGAGTTGCCCTGGTGGGCGCGGCTCTATCTGATCACGCAGTCCCAGGCGATCCACGACCGTTTCGCGCCGTACTACCTGGACCACCACGACGGCTACCAGGACCGGCTGGCAGCCGCGGCCGACGCCACCGATGAGCTGCTCATGGCGGAGGGCGGTGACCCCTGGACCGCCTCCCGGCTCGACAGGCGGATATCCCCGAGGTCGTATCTGCTCGCCGTACTGAACGGGAAACCGGTCAATCAGAGGATCCTCTTTCCGGAGGTGACCACGTTCGACAGGCTCGACACCGCCGACGGCAGCCTGACCGTCGGGCTGGGCGTGTTGGAGGTGCGCTCGTACGGGGCTCGGCGGGGAACGGTCGCCCAGGCCCGCGGCTGGTACCAGGAACTCGCCGGCCTCGCCCGCGACCTGTACCTGGAGGTGAAGGATCTGTCACCGCTGCGGGACGAGCCGCTGACGAAGCTCGGAACGGGCAGCGGCGAGCCCGCGAACGCCTCCCTGCTGACCATCTTCCAGGCCGTCGCACGGGCTGTCGGCGGCGACCTGCGCGGTGCGCTCGACGCGGTCGAGCCGGCGCGCCTGCACCTGGACAGCGGCCAGCGGACCCAGGTGGCCAGACAGCTCATCCTGCTCCGCCAGACGCACGTCCTGGCGGACGAGCCGGATGCCGCGAACGCCGTGCTCCGTCTCGCCAACGGCATCGTGCTGCCGCTGATCGACGAGTGGCTGACCGCGCCCACCTGGGCCGACACGATGCGGAACTGGGCGCCGCTGAACGACGTGCTCATCATCGACGGCACCCAGGACCTCGTCCCGCTGGTGCGGCAGGCCGTCCTGTCCCGCACCTTCGCCGCCCCGCCGTGGCGAACCGTCGACGGTGGAAACGCGGCCCGCGCGGCCGCGGCCACGGTCGTCGGCCTCGCCAGCTCGACCCTCGGCGACCAGGCGCTCGCGCTGCTGGCCGCCGACGGGCCCGACGCCCGTCGGGACGCTCTGCGCGCCCTGGTCGACGAGGTCTACCCGGACAGCTACGACACGTTCGCCCCGCTGATCGCCGTGGCCCCGCCACCCGCGTCCGAGGTCGCCATGGTGAGCGCCCTCAGCAGGGTTGCCCGCAACGAGGTGGGCGCGGCGGAACGGATCATCCGGGACACGATCGTCGATCTCGACTCCCCGTCCCGGGCGTACTGGATCCGTCAGCTGCGCTCCCTGGCCGAGAACCTCGACGACGAGAGCCCCGAGGTGGACCGGCTGATCCAGCTCATCGCCGAGGCCGGCATCACGAGGTGGTCGCACGCGCAGAGCTGGGAACAGTCGGTCGACGCGCTCAACCACCTCACCGACATGAGCAGGCGAGCCGATGCCAGTACCCAGGCGTGGATCAATTCGCGGATCGAGGAGTTGGTCGCGCGGGACCCGTCGAACGGCCGACTGGCCGCGTCTCTCGCGGTCCACGAGTTCGCCCGGGAGGGGCGCGGGGAGCAGGCGTACCGGTACCTCATCGAGCCGGACTCCTCCACTCGCGCACAGTTGCTGCTCGACCTGGCCAGCAGCGGGAGCTCGCAATCCCTGGTGACCGTCGCCGCCCTGAGTCGTGGTGCTGCCCGGGAACCGGCTGAGGTGGTCCAGGCTGCCGTGGTGTGGGCGGCCGCCGAGGTTGCCGCCGGGCACGACCGGTTGGCCGCCGAGCGGATCGCCCGGGTGCTGTGGGACAACCCCGAGCTGGCCGGGCACGCGGCCCGCGCCGCAGCCCACCTGCGTGACGGCACCGACGCCGTCGCCGTCCCGGCCGAGCGCGTCGCCGGCATGGTCGAGATGACCGTGGCCGGCCGCCGGGCGCAGTGGCCGGCAGACGGCTACGTGCGCCACCCCGAGGACTTCAGCGCTGTGGACGATGCCGTGCGTCGCCGCCTGGAGCTGGGCGACGATCCCATCGCGTACCGCACGGATCGCGTGTTGCCCGGCCTTCCGTCCGGCGTGAACTCCGCACTGGTCCTCACCCTCTTCCTCGACGTGATGGACCCTGGGCAGTCGTCCCTCGACGGCTCGGCGCTCGCCGAACAACTCCAGCGGCCGGACAACGTGAGGGTTGTCCCCGAGACCGGTGCCATCGTCCTGCGGTTCACCGAAGACTTCCCGCAGGTCTGGGCCGACCTGCGTGCGACAGTCCGCCATCTGCGGTCCGCCGGGGTGCGGGAGGCCGCCCTGAGCATCGCCGCCGCCCTCGACGCGGGCGACGACGGACCGGCCCGGCGCGCCCTCTTCGACAGGTACCAGGCCGAACTGGGCACGATGCTGGCAGCTGACGCCGACCCCGGCATGTCGCTGCCGGGCAGCGTCCACGTCGGGCGCGACGCCCTCACCCTGACGATCCCCAGATCCGGGCTCGACCTCGGCGTTCTCCAGGCTCAACTCGCGCTGGCGATGGCCGTTCGGGCCGCGGCGAACGGCCCGACGCCCCCAGCCGACGGGCGGCCGGACAACACGTCGCTTGACGCCCGCCGCCTGATCGACATCGTCGCGGCCGGGCCCGAACAACGGGCCTACTTCGCTCAGCTCTTCCACCTCGGCCACCGTGCCTCGGTGCCCGCCTGACGAGGTCGGCGGTGGCGACCGGCGCCGGTCCGGCGAGATCGCGGTGAACGGTTCACCGGCGCGCCTCGTTGGATAGGCGCGTCCGGGCAGCCCGTCCGGCAGGGGTGGAGCTGGAGGTGCCGTGCGGACACGGCGGACGATCATGGGCCGCGAGGCGCAGTTGGACGCCCTCGACGCGGCACGGGAGAGTGCCGCCACCGGCGGCCGGTTCGCGCTGGTCCGCGGACCGGCAGGGAGCGGCCGGACGACTCTGCTGGACACGGCGGCCGACGCGTGGCGTACCGCCGGGGTCGCGGTGCTCCGGGTGACGCCGCCGGCGACGGACGACGCCACCGCCGGTTTCGCGGCGCTGCTGCACGCCGTCCGGGAGCAGTACGAGGTGGTGGCCGACCCGCCACTCGCCGGCCCGCTGAGCGCGCTCGGTGCCCTCTGCGCCGAGCCTGGCGGCGAGCAGGCCGTACGCGCTGCCGCCCTGGCTCAGCAGACCGCGGCGGCGTTCGCGCTGATCGGCCGGCGGACGCCGACCGTGCTGGTCGCGGACGACGCCGGCTCTGCCCTGGCGTCGGCGCTGGCCGCCGCCGTACGCGACAGTTGTCTCGTGGTGGCCGCCTGCGGTGCCGACGAAGGCCGGCTCGGCACCCTCGCGGACGTCGTGGTCGAGCTGCCGCCGTTGAGTGCCGAAGCCGTGCGCGAGATGCTGTCCCGGCGGTACGGCGTGCCACTCGACGACGCCGTGCCGCCGGCCCTGACCAGCGCGCTCGGGCCGCTGGCCGGGCATCCCCTCACGGTGCTGGAGACCGCACACGAGCTGACCCGGGCCGGGCGGCTCGCGGTCGTGCGCGGGCACCTGTGCCTCCTGGACCCGCACGACCCGATCGCGCTGCCGACGGATCACCACCTGCTCACCGCGCTGCACGGACGGGGCCGGGTCGCCCTGCGGCTCGCCACCATGGCGGCCGTCACCCGGCTGCGCATCGACGACCTGCCGCTGCTCGCCGAGGCGACCCTCGGCCGGCTCTCCGACTACGGTCCGATCGTCGACGAGCTTGTCGGCGACGGGGTCCTCGTCGCCGAGCCACGGGGCGGAATCCGGCCGCAGAGCCCGGCGCTCGCCGCACGGCTGATCACCGATGCCGGCCCGCACGCCGTGGCCCGCCTGCACCGCGCCTGTGCCGCGGCGATGTTCCGCCGGGCCGCCTACGGAACACCGTCGGACGGAGCGGCCCTGGCCGACCAGGTCACCTCGGCCGGCATCGCCATGCCCCTCGACGGGCGTACCGCGCTGACCCTCACCGCCGTGGCCGCCGAGGCCGCCGACCGCGAGCCGAACCGGGCGGCGCACTGGCTGGGCGCCGCGCTCCGGCACGCCTGCGACGGGCGGGCGGTGGACGACATCCTCGCCCGTCTCCTGCGGCTGCTGCTGCGCACCGGCGAGGTCGCCCGCCTCGCCGAGGTGGTGGACACGGCGATCCGCCGAGGTGGTGCCGGGTCGTCCACAGGCGTCGGGGACCTCGCGGCCGCCGCCGCGCTGGCGGCCGTCCACACCGGAGCTTCGGTGCCCGAGCGCACCCGCAGCGCGCTGGCGCAGGCACCGGCCGCGCAGGCGCTGTTCGACTTCGCCGACTGGTGGCGCACCGGCGTACCGACAGTGCAACCGGCAGCGCCGATGCCTGCGGCTGTCGGATCGCTGCTGAACCCCACGGAGCTCGGCATCCTGAACGGGGCGGTCCGCGATGGGCTCACGCAGGCGGATCGAAGCGCGGAGGACCTGCTGCTGGCCGGCGAGACGGGGGACCTCGTAGCGCTTCTGGGGCTGGCCCTGGGCGAGCATCGCTACGGCACGCCGAAGCGAGGGCTGCTGGCCTCGTACCACCGGCTCCAGACCTGCCACGCCCGTGGCGACCTGTCCGGCATGCTCTCGGCCGCCCGCGAAGTGGACCTCGCCGGCACCGACGTGCCCCTGATCCGGGGTCTCGCCCGGCTCTGGGCCGCCGAGGCACTCGGCCTGCGGGGACGAGCCACCGAGGCGGCCTCCTGGCTCGGCTCGGTGCCGGCCGGGCCACCGTACGCCGCGCTTCGCTGGTGGGCCGCGAACGGGCCGGCGGGCGAGGCCCAGACGGCGCGCGAGGCCGCGCGGCGGCTGGGCGACGCACAGCTGGCGTACGAGAGCCACCGACGACACGGCAGCAGGATCGGCGTCGAGCAGCTCCTGGTCCGGGCGGCGGGCCTCGCGGCACGGTTCGCTCTCGACGAGCAGAGCGCCTGGCTGGCGGCGACCGCCGACGCGGACCCGGTCGGGCGGCAGCGACTCAGCGGGCAGAGCACGCTGCTGATTCAGGCACTGTGCCGGGGCGACGCGGACGCCGCCGTGCGTGGTGTCGACCTCGTACGTTCCCGTGGGCACCGCCTCGCCCTGGCGCACGCCTGTCTGGCGCTCGGCCGCACCGCCGACGACCCGCGACCGTGGCTGATCGAGGCCCAGGCGGTGGCGAAGACTGTCACCTCCGGCTGGCTGCGCACCGCCGTCGCCGCCGCCATGCGGGAGCGGGGTGTCCGTCAGCCCCGCTCTCGGACGCCGAAAACGACCTTCAACGTGGTGGAGAGGCGGGTCATCGAGTTGATCGGGCAGGGCCGGACCAACCGGCAGATCGCGGCTCAGGTGCGGATGAGCGAGAAGACCGTCGAGAATTACCTGACCCGACTCTTCGCACGCACCGGCTGCCGTTCCCGGGTCGAGCTGGCCGCCGTGAGTCTCACCACGGACATCCTCGGTACGGCGTCGTGACCGACGTCCGCAGCGCCACGCCGGCGGAGATCGACGGGCCGCCCCTGACCCTGCTCACCGGTCCGGCCGGCATTGGTCGTACCCACGCCCTGCGCGCGCTGCGGGACGCCGTCGTGCGCGCCGGGCGGCCCGTCCTCGATCTGCGGCTGGCCCCCGACGCCCGGCACGACGCCGGCTCTCTCGCCGGGCGCATCCTCGCCGCGCTCGTCCCGATCCCCACCCGACTGGCCGCCGGACGTGGTTGCGTTCGCGTCGACGAGCCGCCGGCCCGTGCGCTCTCCCGCGTGCTGCGGGGGCACCCCGGTCTGGTGCTCTTCGTCGACGATGCCCAGTGGGCCGACACGGCTTCCACCGAGGCGCTGCTGAGCGTGCTGAACGAGGTGCCTCGGACCTCCGTACGCTGCGTTGCCACCCTGCGTACCGATCCCGCCGGCACACACCAGCGGGCCGGTTTCGACAGGCTGCGGGCGGCCGGGCTCGTGCGGGTCCAGCGGCTGCGACCGTTGGCCGGGGCCGAGGTCGACGCGCTCGCGCGTCAGGTGTTGCAGGCGACGCCGCACGATTGTCTCTCGACGCACCTGCGCCGGCTCAGCCGCGGTGTCCCCGCCGCGGTGCTGGCAGCCCTGGACGGCTACCGCGACTCGGCCCTCCTGCGGATCGTGGACCGTCGCGCCTATCTCACCGACCCGCTCGGCGGACCCCGGATTCCCGCCGCGCACGACCTCACCCGGCCGGCGCGTCGGCGGGGACCGGCGACGCACGCGGTGGCCCGCGCCCTGGCCGTGTTCGAGCCGCTGGGCGCCACCGTCCCCGAGCTGATCGGGCAGGCCCTCGCCCTCGCGCCCGAGCAGGTGGGCGCTCACCTGGACGACCTGCGCGCGGAGGGTGTCGTTCGGGAGAGCCGGCGCGGCTGGCGGTTCCCGGTGCCCGCGATGGCACTGGCCCTCGCCGCAGGTCTCGGCCCGTACGAGCGGCAGCGGCTCGCGCAGGTGGCGGTCGAGGCGCTCTGGTCGGGCAGGGCGCGGTGCGCGGACCCGGAGTACCTGCCCGACCAGATCGTCGCCGCCGGTGGCCTGGTCGACGCCGCCCGCGCGGTGGCCCTGCTGCGCCGGCACGCGAACGCCGCTGCGGTACGGGCACCCGCAGCCGCCGCGCGCTGGTGGGCCGGTGCGGCCGATCTCAGCGGCGATCGCGCGGACCGCGCCGAGGCCCTGCTCGCGCTGGCCACCGTCGAGGTCGGCGCCGGGCGGTACGGCACGGCCCAGGCGCAGGTGCGCCGACTGCTCGGCGAGTACGTCGACATCCTGGGCGAAGCCGGTCGGCTGGAGGCGGAACTGCTCGCCGTCGCCTGCGCGCGCGGCACGCGGACGGCGGATGACGTGCAGGCGGCCGCGGCCGGCGACGCCTGGCTGCGCGAGGGCCCCGAGCCGGACCTGACCACCCGCGCTGCCGCGCTCTGCTTCCTGGATCGCTGGTCGGAGGCCGCGAGCCTGCTGTCGGCCAGCCGGTCCGCCTCGACCTGGCCCGACGCCGACGTGGTGATCCGTGGACAGGTCGCCACCGTCACGCGGGCCGCTCCGGCGGCGGCGCACGGTCCGCGATCCGCGCGGACCGAGGCGTGGGTCGGCGGGGGCCCGGCCGGCGCGGGTGCGGGCGGTGACGGTCTCGTCGTGAACGCCTCGGTTCGGGGTGCGGCTCGTCGCCGTGCCGGCGAGTGCGTCGCGCGATTCCGCGCGGCGGCCGTCGTCGGTGAGCTCGACCGGGCGGATCGTGAGCTGGTCGAGGCCGGTCTGACGGTGGCCGACCTGCCGGCGCCCGAACGGTGCCTGCACGACTGGCGGGCGGGCCGGTGGGACGCCGCCCTCGACGCCGCGCTCCTCGGCATCGCGGCCGACCTGCCAGTGACCCGGCCGGTGGCGCACAGCACCGTTCACCGGGCCGCCGCGGAGATCCAGCTCGCCCGTGGCTGGCCGGTACGTGCCCGAGCACTGCTCGACGCGGCCCGAGCCGACGCTGCCCCGCTGCCGCACCTGCTCGCGGTGGTGGCGGCCGAGACCGAGTGGATCCTGGGCGACGCGGCAGCCGCCGGCCGGATCGTCCACGACGCTCTGGACCTGGCCGTTCGGCACGGCCTGGTCATCGGCGTCGACGAACTCTGGCTGGTGGCCGCGGAACTCGCGACCGAGCGCGGCGACGTCGACGCGGCCCGGGTGGCTGCCACGTCCGCGGCGGCGGCGGCGGACCGGGACAGCGGCATCGGCGCGCTGCGGCTCGCCACGGCCCAACTGCTCCTCCGACCCGAGGCCGCGCGCGCCGACGAGGTGGTGGGACGGGCCCGGGTCGTCGGCCAGCCGTACGAGCTGGCCAGGGCCATCGAGCGGGTGGTTCGCCGGACCGGTCGGAACCCCGAGCTGCTGAGCGAGGCGTACGAGCTTCTCGGTGACCTGGGCGCGATCCTGCACCGGTCCCGGTTACGCCAGGCGATGCGCGAGCACGGTGTCACAGTGCCGAGGCGGGCGGAGACCCTTGCCGAGGGGGAGCGGCTGCTCGCCGCTCTGGTCGCCGAAGGCCTGTCCAACCGACAGCTGGCCGCCGCCACGCAGGGCAGCGAGAAGAGCATCGAGGGCCGGCTCACCCGGCTGTTCAGCCGTACCGGCTACCGGTCCCGGGTGGAGTTGGCCGCCGCCGTACTGGTCGGCGAACACCGCATCACCTGAGGCGTCGAGCGTCGGCTCACGCCCCGGTCGGGGTCAACAGGCTCGACAGTGGAAGGTCGATCCCCTTGGCACGGTGCCGCCAGCGCCCGCCGTCGACGTGCAGCACCTGGTCCACCCGGGTGCGGTCGTACGAGCCCTGCGGCACCAGCAGCGTCACGCCGTCGGCCACCAGCTCGGGCAGGCGTGAGCGGACCGAGGTGAGGCCGGCCACCGCCGCGGCGCTGGCCGGCACGTCGACGGCCCGGCCCGCCGCCACCTCGAGGCGTAACAGCCGGTGCCCCTCCCGCACCGCCGGTCGGCGGTACTGCACCGGCAGGAAGTCTCCCGGCGGCTCATCCGGCGACTCCGGCACGACCGCCCAGGCGTTGGCGCTCCGCTCGCCGCGCGGCCAGGGCACCACCTCGTTGGGAAGTCCGTCCGCGCCGTGTCGGGCTCCGGTGCAGCCCAGCAGGACCCGACTCCCGGGCAGCTCGATCTCCTCGTGTGGCCGGCCGCCGTCGTTGATGTCGTAGCCGGCCTGCAGTCGCGCCTGATCGAGCCAGCCCGCCGGGAGCAGGAAGGTCCCCGCCTCGGCGGCGAGGTGGCGCAGGTCCGCAGGCAGCGGATCCACGCGGCCCAGGTCCACCAGGCCACCGGCCTCGACCCGCAGGCACAGCAGGTGCTGACGCGGGTGGGCGCGGGCGAGCCGCTCGCCGTCGAGGTGGCCGAGGAGGAACAGGTTCGCCGACGGTACGCCCTCCACCGCGACCCGCTGCGGCGACCAGGGGCTGACCAGCCACGCCCGTACCGGCTCGGCGTTGACCTCCGGCCGCTCCGGCAGCCACCGTACGCCGTGCGGTCGGCCACCACGTGCGGCAACGGTGCGGGACGGACGCGGGCCGGGGGGCGGCAGGACCCGCTCGGGCGGCGGCGCGGCGGCGGCGGGCTCGGCGGGCGCCGGCCCCGACGTGGGCGTGGGCGTGGGCCGCTCGACCGTGCCCCGCCGTCGCGGGATCAGCCAGCCGTCGTCGTTGCGCCACCGACTGTTCTCGGCGTCCGCACCGGGGTCGGCGGCCCGCAGCCAGCGCGTCGGGCGCCGCTGCTCGTCGACGGCTCGGGCGAGACCGTCCCGGACCGCGACGACGGCGCCGGGCGTCAGGGACCAGATCTCGACGCCGAGGTCGGCCTCCAGGACGCTCAGGTGCTCCCGCAGACCCTCGGTCCACTCGGGCGCCACCGGGGTCAACAGTTGCAGATCCGCACCCGTCCAGCCGGCCTCCGTCAACAGCGACCGCAACTCGGCGGCACCGACGGCGAGGTGGCTGCCGTCGTGGTGGCGCAGCGCGAGGCGCCCACCGCCGAGGATGCTCAGGTCGAGCAGCGTCATGCCCGGTTCGGCGGACAGATCCGCGTACCGGTCGAGGAGCGTGACCTCCGACGGCCGGTCGGTGCTGATCAGCGCGACGCCACCGGCGGCGGTGACGTCGGCCCCGGGGGACGGTGCGAGCCGCCCGTCGCGGTCGGTGGTGAACCGAGGCGTGTCCGGTGCGTGCGGGGGGCGATACTCCTGCCAGCGGCTGATCCGCCCGGAGCGGTCCCGGGCCGCCAGGTCCAGACAGCCCCGCAGCAACACCGCCTCGCCGCCGAGCGCCGGTGTCCACACCGTCGCGCCGGTCGCCTCGGCCAGCGCCGTCACCTCGGCATCCAGCAGGCGGCGCTCCGAGGCGTCGTCCGGCCAGCGCAACCACAGACGCAGGTCGCCGCCGTGCAGCCAGGTCGAGGAGAGGGCCGCGGCCACGTCCGCGCCGGAGTACCGGCCCTGGGCGTCGCCGGCGGCGTCCAGTCGATGGGTCGAGAGCCGGAACTCCCCGGCCCGGGTGGCGAGGGCCACCGTCACCAGGTCCGGATGTCCGACGCCCAGCCGGGCCGCCGCCGCCCGGCGGACCACGAAGTCGTCACGGTTGGCGAACTCCAGGCCGCCCGCCAGTGGCAGCGTCGCCAGCCCGCCTCTGCGCAGCACCAGACCTCCGGCGAGGTCGAACCACCCCGGCAGCGTGGTCGCGAGCGTGGTGGGCTGCACCAGGACCCAGTCGACCACCTCGCCGCTGGTCCGGTCGACAGGCACGGCCTCGGTCCGCACGGCGAGGCCCGGCCCGGTCAGGCGCTGCACCGCCGCGCCCACCGGGGCGACCAGGATGTCGCAACCGAGCGTGTCCGCGACGTGGCCGAACAGGCGCGCGTCGCGGGCGCCGTCGTCGACGAGGACGCGCAGGTCGCGGCCCGTGACCCCGGCAGACCGCGCGTGGTCGGCCAACTCCTCGACGGTCAGCGCCGTGCCCGGATCCTCCGGCCGGGCCAGCCCGCCGTTCTCGGTACGCACCAGCACGATGTCGCACAACCCCTCGACCGGCAGCGGCAGGTCCACGGGGACCCGTTGGTCCGGGGCTCGCCACCTCACCGTCCGACCCCCGCCGCGGCAGGTGCGCCAAGCCGCAGGGACCACCGCGCCGCAGGGCCCGCGCCGATGACGATCGGCACGGTCCGGTTGTGGCCCTGCGGGAGTACGCGCAGAGCGCCCCACAGCTTCGCGGCATCGGCACCGCCGCAGATCAGCACCCGTACCCTGGTTGTCGACCGTTCGGCGGCCACGTCCTCGACCGCGTCGACCCGGCGGCAGCCCTCGGGCGTCGTGTCGCCGAGCGCGTCGCCGGCCACGATCACGTCCGTCTCGCGGCTGAGCTGGTCCAGCAGGGTCAGAGCGTAGCGGCGGCAGGCGGCCAGCTCACCCTGGATGGTGAGCACGTCGGGTGCCACCGCGAGATCGACCCACAGTAGACGTCCGTCCCGCCCACCCAGTACGACGGGGGCGCTCGACGGCGGGTGTCGCTCTCCGTCGGCCAGCCACCCGTACGGAGAGCCCCAGCGGGCCGGGCGCGCGCCGATCAGTCGTACGTGCGCTGGGTCCGGGCCACAGGTCAGGCGCGTGACCAGGGTGGCGAACGGATTGGCAGGCGCCGGGGGTCGCAGGCCTGCCGCCCGGTCGTCGGCGCTCACCTCCACCGAGCTGAGCGCCGTGACGACCGCCGCGGGGACTGCCGGCGCCGCCCGGTCCTGCGGCGCGGGCGCCGGAAGGGCCACCGGCACGGGCCGTGGGTGCGGATCGGCGCTGACCGGGAGGTCGGCGCTGTCGACGCCCGACGTCGCGGGACCCGTGACGGTGGGCGAAGGCGGATCGGCCGCCGCCGACGCGGCCTGGATGGGCGTGCTCTCCGGGGCGGCCCCGGTCCCGCGACGGTCGCCCGGCCCGGGGGCGCGAGGTGCCCGGTGTCGAGATCGGAGCGCCACCTGTGCCCAGAACAGCAGCAGGACGGCGAGTGCGACAAGCGCCACCCGTAGCCCCGTCGGGGACCAGATCGCGGACAGTTCGGGCAGACCGTTGGAGGGTGCGGATTCCGCCGGGCCGGGCCGGGCGGCGGTTGGCGTGGCCGCGTCGGCAGTGGGCGAGGACGACGCTGCCGGCGCCTTCGCGGGCGGGGGCGACGGTGCCGGCGCCTTCGCCGACGGGCTCGGTGCCGGGAGCGCGCCGACCCGGACGTCGGGGCCCTTCGCGTCGCGCGGGAGCGCGAGGATCCAGCCGGGCTCCACACGTGTCACATCGGTCATCCGGCGGCCGTCCGGCTGAAGCCGTCCCTCGTTGAGCGCGAAGATCTCGCGGTACCGGTTGCCGTCACCAAGCGTCTTCGCCGCGATCGCGAAGAGATACTCCCGCTGCCCGTCGACCGCCGGGCCGACCACGTAGTACTTGCCGGTCTCGCCCGGAGCACGGGACACCACCGCGGGCGCGGCCACGGCTGTCGCTGGCACGGCTGCCGCGGCGGTCACTGCCGCGACGGCGGGCAGCGGGAGCAGGAGGAGAACGCCGAGAGCCGTGCGCCGTCGTCTCATCGGGCATCGTCCTTCGCCGGGGTCGTCGTGCGCTGCCGTGCTTCCGAGGATCGTCCACGGAATGGTGAACCGGGGCGCGTCACCTCTCGTTCTCAGGACGTTCTCCCGAGATCGGAGGCGCTATGAGCGGAATTACACCGTACCTGCGGGGCGAGGGCAATATGGCCGACGCGTGCCGTGACGCGGCGGTCGGCATCAGCGACCAACTCGACCGACTGCGTGCCCACCTGGCGAGCCTCGACCTCGCCCGCCTGCAGATGTCCGCCGTCCGTCGGGAGGCGTTGCTGACGGGGTACGACATCTACGTACGCATGCTCGACGACGCGCTGCACGACATCGCCGCTGGACTGCAGGAAGAGCCCGATCCTCGGCGATCCGACACGGCCCTCGTGGGTGGTGGACCCCGGTGAGCACCGCACAGCCGGGGTCGGCTCCCGAGCCGGCCGACATCGGGTCCGCGATCAAGGCGTTGGCCGCCGACGTCGCCGATCGGTTGGCCATGTTGCGCGACGAGTTGGAGCCGACGCGCGCGCGGTGGAGCGGCATCCACGACTACCTGGGACCGGCGGACGAGTGGACCATCGCGGCGGACGGCCTGCTCGGCCCGAACGGGGTGCTGGGCATGGTCAGTGACGCGTTGGAGATCACCCTGCCGGACCTCGTGGCCGTCGGCTGGTCCGAGTGCGCGTCCGGCTCGTCCGAGTGCGCGTCCGGCTCGTCCGCCGCGCACCGGGAGTGACCGCTCATGAGCACGTTCACCTGCCCTGACGCGTCCATCCGGACCAGCGTCGGCCTCTACGTGCTCGGTCGACTGTCCGAAAGAGAGCGAGGCGTTGTCGTCGCGCATCTGCGGGAGTGCACGACGTGCCGGGCCGAACGTGCGGAGATCGGCGATGCCGTCGCCTCGCTCGGCCTGTTGACCGAGGGCGACGTTCGGGATCTGGTCGCCGATTTCGGGGCCGGTACCCCCGGCGCGGCGCGTGGCGTACCCGGCGATCACCTCTTCGGCGCGCCCGGCGCAGGACCGGCCCGAGCCCGACCCGTCCGCGCCGAACCCCGGCCCGCCGGTTCAGCCCGTACCCCGGTGCCGGGGGACAGTCTTCCGGTGATCCGGATCCACCAGGTGTCGACGACATTCGAGCGGCAGCGGAACGGCCCCGGTGAAGGTTTCCTGCCTCCGCGACCCACGACTGGTCCGCTGTCGCGCGGCCCGCACTCGCACCGCCGTCCCCGGTCGCGCCGCCGGCGGGCCGGCGCAGCCGTGGGCCTGACCGGCCTGCTCGCCCTGGCCCTCAGCACGGCGTTGCTGCTCGAACCCTTCAGCGGCGCCGACTCGCCCGGCCCGGCCGTCGCGATGGCCACCACCGAGGACGCTGCCAGCGGTGTGGAACTGTCGGCGGTTCTCTACGATGACGACGGTCAGGTCACCATGCGGGTCTCCACCGACGGTCTGGCGCCGGGCGCGTCATACCAGCTCTGGGCGGTCACCAGGGAGGGCGAGGAGTTGCTGCTCGGCGGGCTCAACGGCGAGCCAGGCGGCGGAACCTACGCCGGCGACGTCGCGGTGTCGGTGGACGACCTGAGCCAGTTGAGCGTGCGTCAGGTCGAGGGTGGAGTTCTGGTGACGGCTGACGTGATCAAGGGATCGCCGTGACCGGGCGAAGGCCGACCGAGTCGACGCGAGCCCTGTCGACCTGAGACGGGGTCGAATCGAGACCGGCCCGGGCAGAGCCGCCCGCCGCGGTGTTTCAGCAGTTCACCGTGCACCGCGAGGTTCCACAGTCGAAGTGGGCGACGCCGCTCTGCCAAGATTCCTCGGGAAATCCCCCACGAACACTGAACGCGGGTACCGATGCACTCGTTATCGCTGCCATGAACCAGGCCGCGGGGAACATGCTCTCCGGCGAGTCGTCGCCAGATCCGACCTACGACGAGGCGTTGCGGCTCGCCTATGAGACACACGGGCCGATCCTGCTCAACTACCTCCTGCGTCTGACCATGGGCAATCGCGGCCTTGCCGAGGACATCTTCCAGGAGACGCTGATGCGTGCCTGGAACCATCCGGAGGCGCGTACGGCCGACGGTCAGTGGAGCCGGGGCTGGTTGTTCACAGTCGCCCGGCGCATCGCCATCGACCACATCAGAGCCGCCCGGGGCAGGCCCGCCGAGCAGCTCGACGAGCGCATCGAGGAGCGGCACGTCGCCGACGACCACATCGACCGCCTCCTCAACGGTCGCGAGGTACGCGATGCCGTCGCCAGACTGCCGGAGCGGCTGCGCAGCGCGCTGATCGAGATCTACTTCCAGGAGCACACTGTCGCCGAGGCGGCGCGCAACCTCGCGATTCCCGAAGGAACCGTCAAATCGCGGACCTTCTACGCGCTTCGCGCGCTGCGCGAGGACCTCACCGCGCGCGGGTTCACCCTCTGAGCCTGGTGCCGCCGTCGGACGACGAGCCCGGCGGCCCGGACGGCGAGAAAGTTCCGAAGTTGGCACGCCCATCCGTGAACCGACCGCTCGTCCGACTCGTTCACAGCGCACATTCGCCGGAGAGGGAACCAACCGTGACACTGAGATCGGTGATCGGGCGCCTGGCCACCTTCCAGACGTTCAGAAGGCGTGCGTGGCGCTCGCTGCGGACGACCCGTCAGCGGATCGAGGCCGGAGTCGCCTTCGTGGCAGCCGTCGTCTGCATCGTCGCGGCGGGTATCCAGGTCGGCCCGGCGCTGGCGGAGACCACGATCGAGGGTGAGCCGGTCCCCGACGACGTGCTGCCGGCGATCGTCGTCGGCGCCACCTCCTGTCCGGCGCTGACCGGGCCTCGGCTCGCCGCGCAGTTGATGGCCGCCTCCCAGTTCAAGCCGACGGCCGTGTCCGAGCGGGGTGAGGGCATCGCCGGGCTGGACTCCACCGCGTGGCAGAAGTGGGCGCCGTGGCAGCAGGCCCAGCGCACCGACGTACGCGCCAACGTGCTCGCTCTGGCGCACCGCACCTGCGAGTCGATCGGCCAGGCCAGGTCGATCGGCGCCGAGGGGGACGTCTGGGAGGTGGCCGTGGCCGCCGAGAGGGTCGGCCTGGACGCGGTGGTCAGGGCCAAGGGCGTGCCGAAGTCCGCCCGGGAGCACGTCGACACCGTTGTGGGCTACGCCAACTGGTACGCCGACCAGCCTCAGTTCTCCGGCACGGCCCGGACCGCGCGGCCGTCCACCGCCCCCTCGCCCGCCACGTTGAGCCTTCCCGAGGAGTACGTCGACACGGTGATCAAGGCCGGGCAGGTCTGCCCGGCGGCCGTGTCCGCACCACGGATCGCCGCGCAGCTCAGATCGCTCTCCGGCTTCAACCCGAATCTGAAGGGCAGCGGCGGCGGCCAGGGCATCGCACAGTTCACCCCGGCGCTGTGGGAGGAGTACCGGCCGTCCGACACCGCGTCGGTCTGGGACCCGCAGGTCGCGATCCCCGCCCTGGCGACCGCGATGTGTGACCTGCGCAACCAGCTCTCCGGCATGAGGTTGAGGCAGACGGGTCAGGAGACCGACGCGTACTCGCTGGCGCTGGCGGCGTACCAGTGGGGGATCACTGCCGTACGGGCCGAGGGCGGTGTGCCACGTGAGGCGGCCGTCCCGCAGCTCGTCGACACGGTCGCCGACCACCTCGGCGTCTACACGGCGGACAAGCGACTGGCCAACCCGTTCCCGGCACCGTCGGCGAGCCGCCCGGTCGCCCCGTCGCCGCCCTCCGCCTCGCCGAAGTCCTCTCCGACGCACCCGGCGGATCCGCCGCCCACGCCCGGCAGGACCCCGTCGCCCGCGCGGTCCTCGTCACCTCCGGTCACCGCTCTGCCGGCGAGCTGGGATCCGGCCGTCTCCTACCAGTTCACCAACGCCCTCAGCGGCCGGGTCATGGAGGTTCCGGGGAAGGACAACGTCACCGCCGGGGGGACGACCATGCAGCTCAGCGACAACCTGCGCCAGAAGGACCAGTACTGGCACGTCGCCAAGGCCCCTGAGCCCGGTTACGTCGTGATCACCAACGCGTTCAACAACAAGGCACTCGGCATCCGCGGCGGTTCCATCAAGAACGCCGCCGAGTTGGTGCAGGTCGACCCGGCGTTCGCCAACCCCAGCCAGCAGTGGAAGTTCATCGACGGTGGCACGTGGGTCGCCCTCATCAACCGCAACTCCGGCAAGGCGCTCGACATCATCGGCGACGACTGCTGTGGCAAGAACGGCACCCCGATCACCCAGTGGAGTTGGCAGAGCTATGCCGTCGACCAGCGCTGGGTGCTCAGCAGATGACGCGGACACGGGACACGGATCGCCGTCGCGCGACGGGCCGGGCGGCGGCGGTCCTCGCCGCGGTCGTGCTCGTCGGCGCGGCACCCGTCGCGCCGGCGCGCGCCGCGGCCGACGAGTACGTGCTCTACTACACGGTCACGTCGGCCCACCAGGGCAAGCCGGAGAATCTCGGTGAGATCGCGGGACGGTTCCTGGGCAACCCGTCGCGGTCCGCGGAGATCTTCAACCTGAACACCGCCCGGCGGCAGCCGGACGGCGGTTCGCTCACCGACCCGAACACGCTCCACGCCGGCTGGTATCTCGTCGTGCCGTGGGACGCGGTCGGCGCGGGTCTGCAACGCGGCGTGTTGCCCACGACAGCCCCCGCACCCGCCGCCGCGCCGACGGCGGGCGGTCCGGCCGCCCCACAGCAGACGTCCACGCCACGGTCGCCGACCGAGCAGCGGAACCCCGGCGCGCCGACGCCGTCCGTCGGCGGGACGCGGCCCTCCGCCGGTGCCACCTCCGGCCCCGGGCAGTTGCCGTCCACGCCGCCGAGGGCCGAGCCGGCGGGCAGGTGCGTCGCGGCATCCGCCGCCAGCGAGCCGTCGAACTGGGCGACCGTACGGCTGGCACCCGACCTGGCCTGGCCGCACAGCCGCGGCGTCGGTCAACTCGTCGCGATCGTCGACTCCGGTGTGGACGGCCGAGCCGTGCCGCTCAGTGGCCGGGTCTCGATCGGGGCCAACATCGTGACCGGTGACGGCCGGGGGGACAGCGACTGCCTGGGCAGCGGTACGGCGATGGCAGGCCTGGTGGCCGCGCAGCCGACCGACGGCGAGACGGTCGGAGGCGTCGCACCGGAGTCGGTCGTCATGCCGGTGCGCGTGGTCACCGATGGCTCGTCCGCCGAGGTGGCGGCCCAGGCGGCGGGGATCGAGGTGGCGGTCTCCGCCGGGGCGACTGTCATCGCGCTCGGCTCGTACGTGGATGCCACGGCCGAGGGCGTGGCGCAGGCCATCCAGACGGCGATCTCCCGGGACATCGTCGTGGTGGCCGGCGCACCGACCGGCCCGAGCGCCGTGGCGCCACCGGCCGAGTTGGTGAGTGTCGGCGGTGTCGGCGCCGACGGCAAGCTCGTGGAGGAGTACGCCGCGGACATGGTCGACGTGGTGGCCCCCGGCATCAACGTGTCAAGCATCGGCATCAACGGCACGAGGCGGTTCGTCGGCAGCGGCACGCAGTACGCGGTCGCCCTGGCCGCAGGGGAGGTTGCCCTCGTCCGCGCCGCGCATCCCGACCTGTCGGCCGCCCAGGTCGTGCACCGGGTGCGGGCGACGGCCGACAGGATGGGTGATGCGCAGCCGGACCCCCGCTACGGCGGTGGCATGATCAACCCGGAGGCCGCGGTGACCCGGGGACTGCCCGAGGAGGCGACGCAGGTGTCCACCGATCGGCGTCGCGACCAGGGCGGCGGCGGGGGTGACGGCGTCCGGGTCGCGTTCCTGCTGACCGTACTGGCTGGGCTCGTGATCAGCGGGCTGCTCGTGTTCCGCCTCCGCCGTAGTGTCCGGCGGGCGGAGACCGAGACCGGGGATGGTGACGATGCGCTGGACGCGGACTGGCCGGTGCGGACCGCGCCCGAGGAGCAGCCCGCGCAGCCCACGCTCACCGGTTCCCACTGAGCGGCGGTCGGTTTCGTGACAGCGCGGAAGTCCCCGGTCGTGAACTCCCAGCAGGGCAGTTCCGTTCTTCTAAGGTCGGGACCGCGGGCGACGAGCCTCGCGGGCGAGGGGTAGAGGACTTGGTGCGGCATGGCTGACGACGTGTGCGATGAGCCCCAGCTCCGCAGCGCGCTCGGCGTGTACCTGGCCGGCACGCTGGACGCGGAGCAACGCGCGGCAATCGAGAGCCACCTTGCCACCTGCGCCGAGTGCTTCGCCGAGGCCGAGGGACTGGGCGAGGCCGTGGTGATGCTCGCCCTGCTCTCCGACCTCGACCGCCGAGAGTTGGTGGCCGAGTTCGGGGTCGCCCCGGCACCGTCGGCGCAGGCCGACGAGCCCGAACCGGAGCCCGAGCCCGAGCCCGAACCGGAGCCCGAGCCCGAGCCCGCTCCCGAGTCGGAGCCTCGTGCTGTGGCCGCAGAGCCGGTGGTCGCGTCCCGCGGTGTCGACCCGGCCCGTGGCCCCGCCACAACGCGGGGAAGCACCGGCCCAGGCCGCTCGACGCCCACGCCTGCCACCCGCCCCGGCCGGAAGCAGCGCCGGCAGCGGCTCAGACTCGCGGGCGCCGGGCTCGCCGTGGTGGCCGTGATCGCGGCAGGACTGCTCGTCGGTCAGTCGTTCCTGGGCGGGCCGACAGTCCGGGACGTGGCGGACCCGAACGGTCGCGACACCGCCGTCACGCTTGTCACAAACGCCACCGACACTCCGAGCGGCGCAGTGCTGTCGGTGGCCGTCTCGCAGCAGGGCGACGCCGTGAACCTGCGGGCGACAGTGGCCGGTCTGCGGGTCGGTGCGCCCTACCGGTTGTTCGTGACGGACGTCGACGGGCAGAGCTGGGAACTGGCCGTGGTGACCGGCGCCGACCACCAACAGGAGGTGGTGCGGGGCTGTCCGGTGCCGCTCGACCGCCTCGCCCGGTTCAGCGTCACCGCGGCGGACGGTTCCCTCGCGGTTGTCGCCGTCGTGGACCGGGCCTCGCGGTCGGCAACGCCCCGCTAGCCGTGGTGGGCGCGCTTGTCGGTGCGGTGGTGACGGCCCTGGCGGTCGGCGCGGGCTGGCCGGTGGCCGCGCCCACCCCACCTCCGTCCGGCGGCGGCTGCCTGCGGACGCCGGAGAGCATCGAGACCGGCGTGCCCTGGGCGCAGGAGCGCCTTGGCGTGCAGCGGGCCTGGTCGTTGTCCAGGGGACAGGGCGTCACGGTGGCGATCGTGGACACGGGCGTGGCCGCGAACAGCCCGCAGCTCGACGGTCGGGTGCTCGCCGGCGTCGACCTCACCGCGGCCGGCCGGCCGCCCGCCGACGACGACTGCTTCGGGCACGGCACGTTCATCGCCGGCATCATCGGGGCGGCCCCCGCCGCGGGAACCGGCTTCGTCGGCGTCGCGCCCGAGGTGCGGATCCTGCCGGTCCGGGTGGCCAACAGCACGGACGACGGCTCGGCGGCGCTGCTCGCCCGGGGGATCCGGACAGCGGTGGACGCCGGCGCGGACGTCATCAACATCTCCGCCAGCACCGGGTCCCCGGAGCCCAGCCTGGTCGAGGCCATCGCGTACGCCGAGGCCAAGGACGTGGTGGTCGTCGCCGCGGCGGCCAACGGCACCCAGCAGAACCAACAGCCGGCCTACCCGGCGGCGCTGCCCACGGTGCTGGCCGTCGGCGCCATCGACTCCACCGGTGCCCTCGCCCGCTTCTCGCGCACCGGCAGACACCTGGGCCTGACCGCGCCCGGTGTCGACGTGGTCAGCATCGGCCCCGGCGGGCCGGGCCACTGGCAGGGCAGCGGCACCAGCTACGCCGCACCGTTCGTGGTGGGCACGGCCGCGCTGGTGCGGGCGTACCGACCGGCGCTGACGGCCGCCGAGGTGCGGCACCGGCTGCTGGTCACGGCCGACCACCCGGCGGTCGCTCTGCCGCACCCGGGGTACGGCTGGGGCGTGGTCAACCCGGCCGCGGCGGTGGCGACGGTGCTGCCCGAGGAGGGTGCCGTCGGGCCCGGCGCCCCCGTGCCTGCCGCCCGCCATCCCGACCTGCCCACCCCGGATCCGATCGGGCGCTACCTGGTCACCCTCGGCGCGGGCCTGGCCATCGTGCTGACCGGGCTCGTCGCGCTGCTCACCGTGCTGATGCCCGCCGGGCATCGACGTCGCTGGCGGCCCGCCCGTGTCGTCGAGGTCCGCCGCCCACCGGCGACCTGAACCGTCGGTACGACGTCACCGCTCCGGCTGGTCCGGCGTCGGCACCTCGGGGGTCTGGACCAGCCGGACCGAGCGCCGACGGTCGATGTACTGGCCACGGGCTGTGGGCAGGACGCGTGGCCGTACGTTGCCGAGGAAGGCGCCTTCCTCGCGGGGGCAGGAGAACAGCACCGCTGGCGAACCCAACTCCCAGGCCCGACGCAGCACCGGGCTGGTCATCGCCCGGGACGCGCCCACTGTGCTCCGCGCGATGATCAGGTGCAGGCCGATCTCCGCGCCGTGCGGCAGCAGCGGCAGCAGCGGTTGCAGCGGCGAATCCCGCCCGCCCTCGATCAGTTCGAAATCGTCGACGATGATGAACAACCGCCCGCCGGTCCACCAGTCCCGTCGGGGCAGCCGACTCGGCGGGATGTCCGGGCCGGGCAGCCGGCCGGTCAACACCTGACCGGCCTCGGCCATGGTCGCGGCGAGACGCTCCGCCGACATCGAGTATCCGATCTGGTTCGCCTGCGGAATCGCGTCGTGCAACTCGCGGCGGAAGTCACCGAAGACCACCCGCGCCTCGGCCGGCGGGTGATGTGCCGCGACGCTGCGGGCGATGTGCCGCAGCAGGTTGGTCTTGCCGGTCTCGGTGTCCCCGAAGATCAGCAGGTGCGGGTTGGCGTCGAAGTCGTGCCACAGCGGTGCCAGGCGTACGTCGTCGAGCCCGAGCGGAATGCGTATCTCGGCCTCGCGGGTGGGTGCGGTCGCGGCCGGCAGGTCCGCGACCGGCAGCACCTCCGGCAGCAGTCGCACCAGCGGCGCGCGCGGCGCGGTGGGCACGTCCAGCGCCTCGACCAGTTCGGCCGTCGCCTCGGCGAGATCCTCGGTCTCCGGGTACCCGTCGATGCGGGGCAGGGCCGTCAGGAAATGCCTCCGGTCCGGGGTGATGCCGCGACCCGGGATCGCCGGGACGGTCGCCGCGACCCTGCTGTTGACCTCGGACTCGACGGGGTCGCCGAGCTTCAGCTCGAACCGGGTGCCCAGGACGTCGCGCAGCCAGGGCCGGATCTCCGACCAGCGGCCGGCGGAGACGAGCAGGTGGACGCCGAAACTGAGACCGCGGGCCGCGATCTCGCCGAACCGGTCATCCAGTTCCTGGAAGTCCTGTCGGGCCGTGTACCAGCCGTCGATCACCAGGAACACGTCCCCGTACGGGTCCACGTCCTGGTACGCGCCGGTCTGCCGGGCCCGCCGGTAGCTGGTCATCGAATCGATGCCGTTCTGGGCGAAGATCTGTTCCCGGCGGGCCATCAGGTTCGTCATTTCCAGCACCGTGCGGGTCACCCGGTCCCGGTCGAGCCGACCGGCGACGCTGCCCACGTGCGGCATACGCGACAGCGCGCCCAGCGCGCCACCGCCGAAGTCCAGGCAGTAGAACTGCACCTCGGCGGCGGTGTGGGTGAGGGCCAAGGCGCTGATCAGCGTCCGCAGCAGGGTGCTCTTGCCGCTCTGCGGGCCGCCCACCACACCGACGTTGCCCTTGCTGCCGGCCAGGCTGGCCACCAGCAGCTCCCGTCGTTGCTGGGCGGGCAGGTCGACGAGGCCGATCGGCGCGACGAGCTGGCCGGTGCCGTACCCGCCGACAGGCGCCAGGCCCAGCGTGGGGTGGTCGATAAGCGGCGGTAGGAGCTTCTCCAGCGTCGTGGTCTCGGTCAGCGGCGGCAGCCACACCTGGTGCGCGGCCGGGCCGTGTCCGTGCAGCACGGAGAGCAGCACGTCGGCCAGGACCGGCGGCTTGTCCCCGTTCTCCTGATCCGGGTCCGGGGCCGGCGTCACCGGCGCCGTGGGACGCAGATGCTCGGTGCCGAACGGGACGAGCCCGCCCTGCACGGACTGGAGGCGACGCTGGTGCGGTGGGCGCCACGGTCCGGAGCAGTAGGCGCCCTTGAAGCGGATCAGCGTCTGGGTGTCCGGTCGCAGATAGCCGTTACCCGGCACGTTGGGCAGCTCGTACGCGTCCGGCACGCCGAGCACGCTGCGACTCTCCATCGAGGAGAACGTCCGCAGGCCGATCCGGTACGACAGGTGGGTCTCGATCTGGTGGATGCGCCCCTCGTCGAGACGTTGACTGGCCAGGAGCAGGTGTACGCCCAGACTCCGGCCCAGCCGCCCGATCATCGCGAAGACGTCGATGAACTCGGGCTTGCTGCTGAGCATCTCGCTGAACTCGTCGACGACGATGAACAGCGCCGGCATCGGCTCCAGCACCACGCCCTCGGTACGCGCCTTCTCGTAGTCACGCCGGGACGGGTATCCGCTTGCGCGCAGGTGCTCCTGGCGGCGGTTCAGCTCGCCGGTCAGGGCGTCCTGCATCCGGTCGACCAGTTCGAGCTCCTCCGACAGGTTGGTGATCACGGCCGAGGTGTGCGGCAGCCGCTCGAAGCCGAGGAACGCCGCACCGCCCTTGAAGTCGACAAGGACGAGGTTCAGCTCCTCGGAGGTGTGCCGGGCGGCCAGCGCCAGCACCAGCGTGCGGAGCAGTTCGCTCTTACCGGAACCGGTGGCGCCGATCAGCATCCCGTGCGGGCCCATGCCACCCTCGGCCGCCTCCTTGATGTCCAGCTCGATCGGGGCGCCGGTGGCCGACATGCCGATCGGCACCCGCAGCCGCTGGGCTGCCGTCCGGCCGGCGCGGTACGCGACGAGGTCAAGCGTGGACACGTCACCGAGCTGGAGCAGCCCGGCCAGGTCGTAGTCGGTGGCCAGCGGCTCTTCGGTGTCGGAGCCCGCGCCGACCCGGTAGCGGGCGATCGAGCGGGCCAATGCCGCGGCCGCCACCACGCCCATCCGGTCCGGGCGGCACAGTCGATTGCTGCTCGACTTGCCGAGGTGGTCGAAGGAGACGATGTCCAGTTGCTGCTCAGCGGCCCGCACCAGCAGGGTGTGCGGATGGGCCTCCCAACCCAGCGTGGCGCCGATATCGAGGGTGAGGACGTTGCGGTAGCCCTCCATGGCGAGGCGGTGGCCGACCGGCAGGCGCGGCCCGTCGAGGACCAGCACCACGAACGGCTCGACGGCCGTGACGGGGGTGTCCGGCTCGTAACCGGGCCGGTCCTGCACGCCGAGCGTGGCGAGGACCTCCTCGATCTCGGTCGCGTCGGCAGCGAACCGCCGTCGGGTGCCCGTGACGTCGGGAACGGTGTCGTCCTGCACGTGCGGCAACCACTTCGCCCACTCCCATTCGGGCCCCTGTGCGGCGACCACCACCTGTAGGTCCTGCGGGGAGTGGGCGACGGTCAACTGGGCCAGGATCGCGCGCACCGTGGACCGGGCCACCGACGCGTCGCCGCCGAGACCGATCCGCGCGAAGCCGCGCAGATAGATGGCGATCGGCGCGTCCTGCAGGGTGGAGTACGCCCGCAGGAACCGGCGCAGGGCGTGCGCCGCCAGCGGCTCCAGGTCTTCCAGCGGTTTGCTGTTCGGTGCGGCCAGTCGCACGGTGGAGCGTCGGGTGCCGAGGCCGACGCGTACCTCCCCGAAGTCGCCGTGTGCCGTGCGCCGCTCCCACAGCCGCTGGCTCAGCGCCATCGACCACAGCGCGCCCGGGTCGGGGTGCAGCCAGCGGGCGGCCCGGCGCTCCTCGACGAGCGCCGCCCGCACCTTGCGCCGGACCTGGCCGAGGTAGCGCAGGTAGTCGCGGCGCTCGCCGTTGAGTCGGTGCTTGTGCTGCCCGGCGTTGCGGAGCAGCGGCACGATCATCATCGCGACCGCGGAGAGCACCATCAGGCAGACGCCGATGTAGGCCAGTGCGCCCGCATTGGGTCGGAGGAACATCAGCACCATCGCGAGCGAGGCGATGGCCATCGGCGCCAGCATCAGCACCGCGCTGAGACCCCGCTCGGCCGGTTCGGGAATGACCGGTGGCTCCTGGAGCGCGATCTCCTCGGCCGGTGCGACGGGACCGGCCCGGCGGGCCTTGCGGGTGTACAACACCGTGCCCACGTTCATCTCCTTCGGTGAGGGAATTCCCTCCGATCGGCCCGTCGCCCGCCGAGCACGCGCTGGGCGTACGGCTGTGGGCCTACCGTCCTGGGGATTCGGCTCTCGCCGGAGGAAGGGCCCGGTCTCGCTTGTGGAGGGCAGACCGGCACCGAGAAATGAACAGAAGTGACCATAGCAGGAGGGGGCGGTTGTGGCGGAGACGCAGGTTAGCCCGGAACAGTTGCGGGAGATCGGCAAGAAGATCGGCAACCTCCTGGAAGACCACCAGTCCGTCTTCAACAAGCTGACCGATCTGGAACCGAACGCCGGCACGTTCGACGCGGCGGTATGGCTGGAGGATCTCTTCATCGACCGTCGCGACGGAATCATCGAACACGTGAAGTACCTGCAACGGGCGTTCGACGAGATCAATACCGGGTTGTACGAGATCGCCGACGGTTACGAATTGATCGACGGGTCCAACGCCGACGCGGTGGCCGCGTTCAACAAGGAGGCCAAGAAGGTGGTCACCGGCATGGGTGACGCCGAGTTCACGCCGGAGAAGGTGCAGGAGAGGTCGAGCTACAAGACCGGCGACTACGACTCCAGCCCGGACAAGCTGACGATCGACCCGTCGAAGGACCTGGTCAAACCCTTCAAGCCCGGCGACATCATGGGCATGGACGATTTCCTCGACGTCAAGGATGTCGGCCCGAAGGACGACAAGGATCTCGACCTCCGCGAGAGCCCGACCCTGAAGGACACCGACGGCTACCCCGACTCGAGGCTCGACGAGAAGGGTGAGGAGAAGCCGGAGGAGCAGAAGCCGGAGGAGCAGAAGCCGGAGGAGAAGAAGCCGGAGGACAAGAAGCCCGAGGACACGAAGCCGGAGTCGAAGCTTTCGACCGGCGAGAACTTCGATCCGCATCACGAGCCGTCGGGGGAGCAGTACACGCATGACCCGGCCAACGACGACGATTTCCGGGGCAACACGTACCGGTACTACGACATCGACGGCGAGCATCAGACAGGCCCGGACGGTAAGAAGATCTGGTGGTTGAACCTGGAGCCCTATTACTACGACGGCCGCATCTATCGTCCGTACAAGCACTGACCCGCGGGCATGGAACGGCTGACCGCGCCGCGTCTCTCGGCGCCCGTACGCCTCCGGTTCGTGCTGGGCGCGCGTGCCGTGGACGTGGCCCTTCCCGGCGACGCGCCGCTCGTCGACCTGTTGCCGGCGGTGCTGCTCCAGCTCAACCCGGACGCTGCCGACCACGGCGCCGAGCATGACGGATGGGTCGTGCAGCGCCTCGGCGCGCCGCCGCTGGACGAGGAACGCTCCGCCGTCGAGCTGAACCTGCTCGACGGCGAGGCCCTGCACTTCCGGCCGCGAGCCGAGCAGTTGCCACCGATCGACTTCGACGACCTGGTCGACGGCGTCGGGGAGCAGGCGCGTACCAGCCAGTGGCAGTGGACGGTGGCCCGGACCCGCGCCATGCTGCTCGGTCAGGGTGCGGTGGTCCTTGCCGTGGGCCTGGTGCTGCTCTGGCTCGGCGGGCCGGCGGTGGTGCGCGCCACTGTCGCCGCGGCGCTGGCCGTCGTGCTCCTCGCCGCGGCCGGCCTGGTCAGCCGCGCGGTCCCCGACCCACAGACCGGGACGTTGCTGGCGCTCGCGGCGGCGACGTACTCGGCGACGGCCGGGTGGCTCGGGGCGGCGGCGATCGCCCCCCATTCGTCACCGGCGGTACGGATCACCCTGGCGGCACTCGCCACGTTGGTGACGCTCTCCGCGGGGCTCTCCGCGGTCGCCGACTCCGGCCTGCTCTTCACCGGTGCGCTCGCCTTCGCGGTGAGCGTCGCCGTTCCGGCGCTGCTCGCCGGGGCCGGCCCGGTGACCCCGCAGGAAGCCGCCGCCTGTGGGCTCGTCTTCTCGATGGTGGGGGCGCTGATGCTGCCGCCGGCGGCGTTCCGCCTCGGCGGGCTGACACTGCCGTTGCTGCCGGGCAAGCCCGAGCAGCTCTCCGAGGACATCGACCCCGAGCCCTACCGGGTCGTGACCGAGCGGGGAGCCGCCGGCCTCGCGTACCTGGCCGCTCTCACGATCGGAGTGGGCGCCGCTCAGGTCCTGATCGCCGCGGCACTGCTGGCGTCCGGGGGACGCTGGGCGATGATCCTGGCGCTGGTGGCCGCCGCTCTGCTGATCATGAGGGCCCGGCATCTGACCGGCATGCTGGCACGCTGGGCGACGATGATCCCGGCCGTCGCGTTGGTCCTCTGCACCCTGGTGCGGTACGCCGCCGACCAGCAGGACGTGGCGCGCGCCGCCGTCCTGGTGCCCGCCGTGGTGGCAGGCGCCGGCGCGCTGCTGACCGCGGCGGCCACCCTGCCCGGTCGCCGGTTGCGACCCTACTGGGGACGTGCCGTGGACATCCTGGAGATCCTCCTCGCGGTGGCTCTGGTCCCGGTGCTCGCCGCGGTGCTCGGGGTCTACCAGATGGTCCGGGCCTGGGCCAGCTGATGGAGTCCCGCAAGGATCAGGTACACGCGTACTTCTACACGGTCAGCCGCCTCAACTCGGCCGTCATGCAGGGCCGGCCCGACCCGCACGAGCCGCCGAACTACCGCCCGGTGCTCGGCATGGTCATCGGGATCCTGCTCGCCATCGTGGTCGCCGGCGGCTTCGGCATCTACGGCATCTTCCGGCCCGGTGGAGACTCGTCGTGGCGGCAGGCGGGCGTGGTCATCGCGGTGAAGGAGACCGGTGCCCGCTACCTGCTGTTGGAGGGACAGCTCCGACCGGTACTCAACTACGCCACCGCCCGTCTGGTGCTTGGCAGCAGCACTCCGGCCCGCCTGGTGCAGGTTTCCCGCAACTCGCTGAAGGGTGTGCCGGTGGGCGCCCCGATCGGCATACCGGGAGCGCCGGACGCGGTGCCGGTGGCGGAACGTCTCCACTCGGGTGCGTGGACGGTGTGCGCCCAGCCGCCCGAGCCCTCCGGCGCGGCCGCCACCACGCTGCTGCTGGGCGACCTCACCACGCCGGTCGCGCTGACGGACCGGGAGGGATTCCTGGTCGTGACGGCGGACCGGCAGCGTTACCTGGTCTGGCAGGGACGCCGCTACCGCCTGGACGAGCGCGCCGCGGTGGCGCTGGGGTACGCGGCCGTGGAACCGGTCTTCGTGACGCCGGCGTGGCTCAATCCCGTTCCGGCCGGACGGGACCTCGCCTCTCCGGAGGTGGGCGGCCGCGGCAGCGCGGGGCCGTCGATCGGCGGCCGGGCCAGCGTCATCGGTCAGGTGTACGAAGTACGGAATCCGGCGAGCGATGTGCCGGAGATGTTCCTGTCCCGCTCCGACGGCTTCGTGCGGTTGAGCCGTACCGCGGCGGCCCTGGTCCTCGCGGATCCGGCGATCCGGAAGGCGTACACCGGTGGCGTGATCGCGCCGATCCCCGTGCGGCCGGACGAGTTGGCGGGCGCCACGGTCACCGGCAGCGCGGAGTTCGTGGACGGCTATCCGCCCGAGCCACCGAAGCCGGTGAGCGGACCGTCGACGCTGCCGTGTGTGGGCTTCCGGCCGTCGAAGGAGACGGTGACGGTGAGCCTGACCAGAGTGGCGACGTCGGCGGTGCGGGACGCCCTGCCGGTGCCGCGGACAGCTGTCGCGGCGGGAGGCACAGTGGATCGGGTGCTGATCGCCGCCGGCACGGGGGTGCTGGCTCGCAACCCGTACGCGCCGGGCGGGGGCGGGGCGCTCTACCTCGTCTCCGAGTACGGGGTGAAGTTCCCGTTGCCGCCAAGTGGTGCCGCGGCGCTCGGTTACGCAGGCGCCGCGCCTGTCGACGTCCCGGCCGAGTTGCTGGAACTGCTGCCGACCGGCCCGGTGCTGGATCCGGCAGCGGCGCTGGTGAGCCAGACCTGGGGCGGTTGACGGGGGATATCCCCGAGAAGGGGCCCGGCCGGCCCGCCGACCCGGTGCCGGGGCTGCGGCGGCTGGTTGCATGAGCCCTACCAGTCATCGAATACGGCTCCCTAAACAGTCCAACGCGGAGAGAGGACGTCATGACCAGTCCGAATACCGAGCTCGATCCGGTTGTCGCCAACAGTGTGGCCCGGCAACATCACGACACGGCGAGCCTCGTCAGTGCCGAGAGGCAGAAGTTCAGCGCCGCGGTCGACGTGCTGGATGACAGTTGCAACGGCGCCATGATGCGGGCGCTGCTCTCCGCCCGGGACGCCTGGATGGACGAGGTGAGCCGCATCGTCGCCGACCTCGGCGAGATGGCCGGCAACGTGGACGGCACCGTGGGTGACTTCGACGAGCAGGACTACGTCAACGCCGGCGGTGTCTCCGCCGTTGGTCAGGACATTCTCAAGGACATCTGAGTCGACAGGCGATCGGAACGGAGATCGGAATGGCCAACGGTGATCTCATCACCTACCGGTACGACGACATTCTCGAGGGCATCGACCAGATGAACGGGGTGAACCGCAACGTCGAGCACCTGATCGAGACGCTCGCGGCCAACGTCGGCAACGCCCTGGACAACTGGAAGGGGCCGGCCGCCGCGAGCTACAACAATCTCGCCGCGGAGATCGAGCGGAAATTCGCCGACATGAACACCATCGTCGCGGAGCTGGCCAAGACGTTGGGCCTCAACGCCGAGGACATGAAGGAGCAGGACGTCCGCTCCGGCAACCGGTTCGGCAACCGCTGAGCGCAGCGTGGTGACGCCGGGGAGCCTGCCGGCTCCTCGGCGTCCGTCCGGCAGTTCGTGAAGGTCCGATCGGTGGGGGAGTCGTGGCATCGGGTGAAGTCGGGTCGTTTGACGAGAAGAGCCCGCCGACGGGAGAGACGTTCGGCAACTATCACGTCTGGACCCAGATCGGCCCGCTCGTCGCGGACCTCACCGAAGCCGGCCCGGACGCCGAGGGCGGGTGGTCCGAGGCGGAGCAGGCGTTCAACAAGGCGCGGATCGAGCTCGACCTCGTTCTCGAGGACTTCGAGAAGCTGACCAAGGAGTTGACCGGCGGGGCGAAGCCGGCCTTCGCCGGAGACGCGGCCGCCGCCTTCGACACGCACGTCACCGAACTGATCGCCAAGAGCAGGACCGGCGTCTACAACGTCCTGGACGGCAACGACTACGGCACCAGGATCGGCAACGTCGGCGACGCCATCGTGGGGTTCCGCCGCGATTTCTGGGACATCGTCGAGACCGGCCACCGTCTGACCGACCGGCTCCGGGACTGGGTCACCACGGAGATCGAGAGGATCTACGCCGACGTCGACGACAAGAGCGGCATGCAGGCCGACAAGGAGCGCGGTTGGGGCCAGGCGTACCAGGCCGGTGAGAGGTGGTCCATGTCCAACCTCCGCGCCCTGATGATGCAGCTGTCCGCCACGTACCTGGAGATCGGTGGCCGGCTGCCCAAGCTCGACGTCGCTCTGCTGAAGCCTGTCGACACCAGCAGCGGCAGCGGCAAGGGCGACGACAAGGACAAAGACAAGGACAAGGACAAGGACAAGGACAAAGACAAAGACGAGGACGAGGACACGAGCGGCAGTGGCAGTGGCAGTGGCAGTGGCAGCGGCAGCGGCGGTGGCAGTGGCAGTGGCAGTGGCGACAGCAAGAACAGCGACGCCCGTGACAAGGCTCTCGACGAGGCTGGGGACGCGGTGTCCGAGGCCATCGACGATCTGAAGAACGGCGACCCCGCCCACGACGCCGCGCTGGACGAGGCGGAGAAGGCCGCGACGAACGCGATCGAGGGCCTGGCCAACGGGTCCGGAAGTGAGTCGCCGCCGACCCACGGCATCACGACCACCTCGCAGGCGCCCACGGGTGCGGGCTCCGGCGCTGGCGGCGGAGCACCGACAGGCTCCGGCGGTAAGGCGCCGTCGGGCTCCGGCGGTGGAGCACCCGCGGGTGGCGGCGGCACGCCCGGTGGCAACGACGCGCGGGACAAGGCACTCGGAGAGGCCAAGGGCGCGGCGAACGATGCCATCAATGACCTCAAGTCCGGCGACCCGGCACGCGACGGCGCGCTGGAGGACGCAAGGAAGGCAGCGTCCGACGCGATCGAAGGGCTCGGCGCGGGAGGTTCCGCCCCGCCCACCACGGGCGGTGGCGGCACGCCGACCGGCGCTGGCACGGGCGGGAAGCCCGGCGCTGGCGCGGCACGCAAGGACGCGCTGGAGGACGCGCGCAAGGCGGCCGACGACGCGATCGACGGGCTGTTGGGCGGTGCGGGCGAGAAACCGCCGACCTCCGGTGGGCCCGAGAGCCCCGGTTCCGGCTCGGGCAGCCCCGGTGAGGCTCAGGAAGAGGCACGCCGGGACGCGCTGGAGGATGCCCGGGAGGCGGCCGACGACGCGATCGAGGGGCTGACCGGCGGGGACGGCGAGAACAGGGACGGGGTCCCGCCGACGTCGTCCGCCGACCCGGCCGCCGAGGAGGCGCGCAAGGACGCACTGGAGGACGCGCAGGAGGCAGCGGACGAGGCGATCGAGGACCTGATCGGCGAGCCCACCGGCGACCCGGAGAACGACGCCGCCCGTAAGGATGCGCTGGAGGACGCCCGGGAGGCTGCGGACGAGGCGATCAAGGACCTGAAGGACGAGGGCGCGGGTGACGCCACGCCCAGGGAGGCACGCGAGCACGCGCTCGACGAGGCGCAGAGGGCAGTCGATGACGCCATCGAAGACCTCTCGGGCACGGGCGGATCGGCCGCCGACGACGCGCTCGAGCAGGCCGCCAAGGCGGCGGACACAGCGATCGACGGCCTCGGCGACGGGAACACCTCGGGTGAACGCGCGGACGCCGACGCCGAGCAGGCGCGCGACGATGCCCTCAAGGACGCACGGCAGGCTGCCGACGACGCCATCGACGACCTGGTGAGCGCAAACGGCGAGGGCGGCAAGGGCGACGGCGACGGCGGTCAGGGCGAGGGCGGTAACGGCGACGGCGGCCGGGGTGACAGCGGTCAGGGCAAGGGCGACGGCGACGGCGGTCAGGGCGAGGGAGGCGACGCAGCCGACGAGAGGGCCCGGGACAACGCCCTGGTCGAGGCCAAGGAGTCGGTCACCGACGCGCTCGACGAGATGATCAAGGATGAGCAGTCCGGCAAGGGTGAGGGCGAGACGGCGGCAGAACGCGAAGCACGGGTTGAGGCGCTCACCGACGCCAAGGAGGCCGCCGACGAGGCCATCGACGACCTGATCGATGAGGGCGGCGACCAGTCGTCCATCTCGGACTTCCTGAACGGCAAGGCCAGTTCCGGCGAGAGCGGCCCCGGCGGCGGTCCCGGCGGTGGTCCCGGCGGTGGTCCCGGCGGTGGTCCCGGCGGTGGTCCCGGCGGTGGTCCCGACGGCGGTTCCGGTGGCTCCGGCGGGGGCGAGGGCGGCGGCAAGGGCGGCGAAAACCTGCCTGCCCCGCTCGAACTGGCCCCGGTGACCTCGGGCGATCCCGGCAGCTTGTCGCAGTCCGCGCTGGCGGCCGGCTCCCAGGCCGGCCAGAACCTCGGGTCCGGGATGCCGATGTCCCCACCGATGGGCGGTGGCATGGGCAGCCAGGGCGACCGGGACCGCGAACGCAACACCTGGCTCGTCGGCGAGGACGGCATGTGGGGCGACGACGGCGACGCCGTCTCCAGCAGGGCCGTGGGGAGGGACTGACCCGTGACCACCGCGAGGAGGGGCCTGGGCGAGCAGCCGCAGACACTGCACGACATCGCTCTCGCTCTCGACGCGGCGTCCCCGGCGGACGTCGAGACGTGCGCCCGTCTCTTCGACGATGCCCGACGGGTTCTGCGGGCGGTCGCCGAGTCGTTCGACCGGGCGCTGGGCGACCTCGACGACTCGTGGCGGAGCACCCGGTTCGCCAGCGTGCGGTTGGGGGAGCCGTTGCGCCGGACCCGGCAGCTGGTGCACGCCCTGGACGAAGCGGAGTGCGGGCAGCAGTTGCGGGTCACCGCGAACGCCCTCGGCGCCGGGCAGGCGCGGATACGTGAGCTGAGGGCTCAACGGGCGGCGGACACCGGCCCGGAGGACGTATGGGACCACCAGGCTCGGGTCGTCCTGCAGGGGCTTTCGGAGACGTACCGCGATGTCGGGCTCGGGCTCGGCGGCCAGTCCCCGCCGGCGGCCGTCACCGTCGACGAGCCGGGGATCTCCCGGGCCCTCGCCGCGTCCGCGCGGGGAGACCTGGCGGAGGTCGTCCTCGCGGCGGATTCCGACGCCGTCGACCTCTTCCGACCGGCGGCACCGACGATCAGGGCCGGTCAGCCCGGTGAGGCCGTCTCTCCGCCACCCGGCGGTGGCGGCGGGGGAGGCGGCGGCTACCCGATGATGCCGTTCATGCCCATGGGCGGGGGCATGGGCGGGGGAATGGGCGCCGGCATGGGCGGCATGGGTGGCATGGGTGGCACCCAGTACGAGAACGGGGGGCAGCGGCGCGGCAGCACGCTCGCCCAGGGCGACGCCGCGGTGTGGAAGGACGCGGACGCCGGGTGGAACGTGCTCGGCCGCAAGGACGTCGACCAGCACATCCGGGAAGGGCTCCGCAAGGAGCTGGGGGACGCGAAGAAGGGTGACGGACATGGCTGACGGGACCGACCACGGACCGGGTGGCGGAGGGCTGAACTCGGTCTTCGCCATGCTCGCCGAGGAGCAGCGCAAGCTGGAGGAGTTCCAGCGGAAGATGCGGGAGACGAGCACCACAATCGAGTCGCCGAACAAGATGCTCACCGCGACCTTCGACGGTCGGGGTGAGTTGGTCAAGCTGACGTTCCACAACACCAAGTACCGCAGCATGGCACCGAACGAGCTGAGCAGCCTGCTGTTCGAGACCCTGCGCCGGGGCCGCGCCGAGTCGTTCGGAAAGATCGACGAGATGGCCGGCGGGGAGGTGCTGCCCGGCGTGTCCTTCGGTGAGCTGGCCGGCGGGAAGCTCGACCTCAACGAGGTCGTCGGATCGCTGATGACCTCCGCGATCGACCTTCCGTCGATCGCCCGGGCCGCGAAGGGCGAGGGGGGCAGGATCGATGGCTGACGAAACCGGCATCGACCCGGGTGGAGCCCGGCACCTCTTCAACGTGGTCGAGGCCGTCGCCGACGAGATCGACGAGGCCCTCTCGCGCGTCAAGAACATCCGGACGAGCCTCCCCGAGCCGTGGGGGAGCGACGAATACGGTCGGAAGTTCGCAAAGCAGCGGGAGCCCAACGTCGAACTGGTGCTGGGCTACATCGGGACGGCGAGCGAGTCCGTCAAGGAGCTGGCCCGCGAGGGACGTGGCGCGATCGAGGCGCTCGTGAACCAGGACATCGACAACAGCGCCAACCTCTCGTAGGTCCGCGTAACCGGCCGCGTCGGAAGACCCGGTGTCGTATGGAGGTAGGGCGAGCGTGAACCAGCGGCGAATCACCGTCACCCAGTCGGCCGTCTCCGGATACCGGACGCTCACGGACGCGCTGGCGGCGGCGTCGGACGGGTCGGTGATCAGCGTGCAACCTGGCAGCTACACCGAGAACCTGGTGCTGACGAAGATCGTCACCATCACCGCCGAGGATGGGCCGGGCACCGTGAAGGTGACCGCCGCGAGCGGTATCCCTGTCGTACTCGCCGCGGAGTCGGCCGCGCTGTCCGGACTGTCGATCATCGCGACCGACGCCGACAGTCCGGCGCTCGCGCTGGCCGCGGGCCAGTTGAGCGTCACCGAGTGCGAGCTGACCTCGTCGTCGTGGGCCACCGTCTTCGTCCGGGACGGTGGGTCACTGACCATGCGCGGCAGCCTGGTGACGAACGAGGTCGGCGCCGGGGTCGTCGTCACCTCCTCCGCCGGCAGCGTGCTCGACGACTGCCGGATAGAGCGACTCGGTACCTCGGGCGTCGTCGTCGCCGAGCGCGGCGATCTGCGGGTACGGGCGTGCACCGTCCGGGACGCACGCGGCAACGGCATCTGCCTCAACGGCCACGGCAGAATCTCCATCGAGGACACCGAGATCGTCGGCACGAGCAAGCCCGCGCTCGCCGCCGAGCAGCAGTCCGAGATCACCGTGCGCCGGTTGAGCGTCCGCAACACCAACGGCGTCGGCTTCTACCTGGCCACCGCCGGGGCCTGCACGTTGGACGACTGCATCGTGGACGGCTGTGCCGCCGACGGTGTCTTCGTCGGGGAGCGCTGCGCGCCGACCCTTCGTCGGTGCCGGGTGAGTGGGACACGGCGTACCGGCTTTCGCTTCACCGGGCGCGCGGGCGGGCGGCTCGAGGCGTGCATCGCCACGAAGGTCTCCGGCGTCGGTGTGAGCATCGGCGACCGTGGCACGCCCGACCTCACCGACCTGGTGGTCAGCGACTGTACGGAGGCGGGGGTCCACCTCGACGGCGGCGCCGACCCGTTCTTCCACCGCCTGCAGGTCTTCGGCTGCGACGGTGCGGCGGTCGAGATCGTCGACGGTGCCCGTGGCCGGTTCGAGAATCTCACAATCGAACGGTGCGGCGACGTCGGCGTATCGGTCGGCGGCGGTGCCCACCCGTCGCTGAGTGGGCTGAGCCTGCGCGGCAGCGCCGCCGCCGGGGTGGTCGTCGCCGGGGCCACGGCCTCGTTCAGCGACTGTGACATCGCCGACGCGGGCGCGGAGGGCGTGTCGGTTGCCTCCGGTGGGGACATCTCGCTCACCGGCTGTCGGGTGCACGGCGCACAGGGCGACGGCTGTGTCTTCGGCGACGAGTCGAGGGGCGCGGCGGTCGACTCGGAGTTCACAGGCAACGGCGGCGACGGCATCGCGGTGCGGACCGGCGGTTCGGTGCGGGTGACCGGCTGCGCGGTGCGGGACAACCAGGGTTCCGGACTGCGGCAGACAGTTCCGGACGGCCAGTTGTCGGTCGAGGAGCTGACCAGCTCCCGCAACGGGCTCCCCGACGCGTACGGCACGGTCAGTGTGGCTGCCGCTGCGAGCGCCCCGGCCACCGCGACACCGCCCGTCGAGGATCGACAATCTGTCTCCCGCGGCTCCGACCCCCTGCGCGAGTTGCAGTCCCTCGTCGGGCTGCACGGCGTGAAACAGGAGGTGACCTCGCTGATCAATCTGAACAAGATGTCGAAGCGCCGCCAGGAGGCCGGCCTGTCCGCCCCGCCGATGGCACGGCACCTGGTGTTCGCCGGCGCGCCCGGCACCGGCAAGACCACAATTGCCCGGCTGTACGGGCGGATCCTCGCCGAACTCGGGGTGCTGCGTCAGGGGCACCTCGTCGAGGTGGCCCGCGCCGATCTCGTCGCGCAGATCATCGGCGGCACCGCCATCAAGACGACCGAGGCGTTCAACTCCGCCCTCGGCGGGGTCCTCTTCATCGACGAGGCGTACACGCTGAGCAACAGCCGCGGCGGCAGTGGGCCGGACTTCGGCCGGGAGGCCATCGACACCCTGGTGAAGCTGATGGAGGACCACCGTGACGAGGTGGTGGTCGTCGCCGCCGGCTACTCCGCCGACATGGAACGCTTCCTCCAGGCGAATCCCGGCCTGGAGTCACGCTTCAGCCGGACCATCGAGTTCGCCAACTACACGCCCGCGGAACTGGTGACCATCGTGGAGAACCAGTGCGGCCGGCACGACTACCAACTGGACCCCGCCGCGGCGTCGGCGCTGCTGACCCACTTCGACCGGATCCCCAAGGACGGCACGTTCGGCAACGGCCGTGAGGCGCGCAAGGTCTTCGAGCGGATGGCGGACCTGCAGGCATCCCGGCTGGCGACCGCGTCGGACGTGACGAACGCCGAGTTGGCCCTGCTCACCGCCGAGGATCTGCCGACCGCAGTCATCGGGGCCGGCGTTGCGGGCGCGTGAAGGTCGGCCCTAGGCAGCACGCCGGAAACATCCGGCCCCTACCATCCCTGGGACGCTTCGTATCCGGCTCCTGGAGGTGCGCCCTGGCGGGCTTCGACATCCGCGTCGGACGCCGATCGGGTACGGTCGTCGCGCCTCCGTACGCGGTGGAGTGGACGCCAGTCGACACCGTGGTGTGGCCCCGCCGAAGGCGGGCTACGGGCGGCGCAGCCGTCGATTGACAATTCATTGTCCCGAGTCAACTATGTGATGGTTCTCGGGGTGGGGTGCGGGTGGAGACAGATGAGACGGGGTTGGTGAGCCTCGCGTGGGAGCGATCTCATCGGTCGCTCCAGAGTCGACCCGGGTGTCGTCAGTGATGTTCGAACCGTCGACGTCGCTGAGCAGCGGTCCACGGCGTGGCTCCGCGAGCGCGCTGCGGTGGGTGGCGGACAACCTCGCAGTCGTCGGGCCCGACCCGGCCGGCGCGATCGTCGCGATGGCGCGTCTGCTGCCATCGGAACCCGGGGTCGTCACCGTTGTCGGTCAGATCATCGACCCCGACGACTGGGCCCTGATCACCGAGGTCCTGCCGATCGCGGTCCCGCCCGGTGCTGCGGCCCGGCTCGCTGTCAGCGGCACGGGCACTGCCCCCGCACACGGTCCGCCCCCGGCGGCAACTCTGGCCCACCAGCTCCAGGCGGACGTGCACGCGCCGAGCGGCCAGCTCCTGCTCGTGCCCGGCGGCGGCCTGTTCGCCGTCGACGGATGGCGCTGGTTCCGACCCGACGGTAGCGTCTCCGACGGCGGCCACCGCTATCCGCCGCCGCAGTGGGAAGCCGAGGTCGACACCCTGGTCCGGCACGTCGGCGCTGGCGTCCGGGCGCACTCCGTACCGGCCGGCCTGTGGCTCTACGCGGACTCTCCGGATCTGCCTGCCCCGAACCTGGACGACCTGGCCTTCGCCGTGCCGATGGACGTCGATCGGGTGACCGTGGTGCTCGGCCGCCCCGGGGCAACCCCACCCGGTGTCGAGGCGACGCTGTCGATCCTCGACGCACTGGATCCCTCCATGGTCATCGCCCCCTACGGCGGCGCCGCTGCCGAGGCGATGCGGCTGGCCACCACGATCGCCGACCGCTGGGACCGCCCGGTGGAGGTCGCTGCCGGCCTGCCCACCCTCGACGACGAACACCGGCCGGTGTCGATCGCGATCGACCCCGCCGGCGACACGTGGTGGACGCCTCCGGTGGCGCGGCTGCGGTACGCCCCCGGCGTCCCGCCGATGCCACTCGGAACCGTTGACTTCCTCGCGGACCTGCGGCCCGCCGGTGCCGGCGCGTTCCGACTCGACGAGCGCTGGGTGGTCGAGCCCACCCAGTTCGGGCTCTGGGTCCGGCCCCCCTTCGCCGGCCAGCACACAGGCGACGTCCGCCGTCGTCCGTGGGACGCGCAGTGGTTCACCGTTGTCGTCGGCCTGCCCGGCCTGCCGCTGCCCGACGACGTGTTGCCGATTCTGCACCTGTTGCTGAACCGGCTGCCGGAAGGTGCGCGGGCCCGGGTGCGGTTCGTTCCGGAGGAGCTGAGCCACCTGCTGGCGTCCGACGCCGCCGACCGGCCCGACGTGGTGCTCGCGGCGCAGCGCTCGACGCCTCCACGCTGGTGGCACCGCGACGCGCGGTTGTTCGCGGTCCTGCTGACGGTTGACGGCCGCACGGGCACGGTGCACACCGACGCGGGCGAGGTGGAGCCCGGGCAGTTGGGCGAGATCATCGCCCCGTACCGGGACTCCGATCCACGACCCGTTCTGCTGGTGTCGTCAGTGCCCGTCGCTCCGGAGATCGAACAACAGATCGCCGACCAGATGCAGGTCGTGACGATCGGCCGACGGGCCGACGGCTGGTGGGCGAGCCTGCCACGTCGGGTGGACCGCGTGCCCCGTCGGGCGTCGCGCCTCGCCTCGTCCTTTCCCTTCCGGGAGGAAGACCTGGCCGACGTGCTGGCGCCGGCCCGCTCGACGCTGCCACGGGCCCGGAGAGACCCGGATGCCGACGAGCCACTGCTGATACTGGCCCGGCTTCCCGAGGAGCCGGCCAGAGACATCCGGCGGGGGGCCGACGGGTCCGTTCTCCGTACCGTGGTGGCCGCGCGCGGCCCGGACTGGCGGCGGCCGTTCCGGTTGGCGGGCCAGCCGGTCACCGCCTGGGACTTCGCCACTGTCGTTGCCGACCGGCGGCCCGGGTGGGTCGGCGGGGATGAGGTCGTCTGGGTGGAGGCCGACCACCTCACGGAGCCCGTGCTGCGACTGCTCGCCAACTACCTTGGCTGCCCGGTCGGCGCCCGCGCCTCGCTGGTGGCGGACGCGCCGCCGACCGCCGCGGCGTCGGGGTGGTGCACGGTGTCACCGCGTACAGACGGTCAGCACGGTCATTCCGGCCAGGACGGGCGCGGATACTTCACCGAGCGGGGGAGTCACGAGAATGGAACGCCCTGAGGACGACGCGACGTCGGGTCGCCGACCCGTGTCGGAGGCTGGTGGCCGGGACGCGGGCGGGGATCCGCCGGCGGCCCCGGCTGAGCGGCCACCGGTGCAGCGTGCCGTGGCGCTGAGCGGCTTGCCGCCCTACGAGGTGACGCCTGCCTCTGCACCGCCTGCTTCCCCCCTGCGCCCCGCGCCGGTTCCGGTCGCCGATCGGAACCGGGTGCCGGCGCCTCGTCCCGGCGAGCGGTCGGACTCTGCACCGACTGTGGTCCGGCCGCCCAGGCCGGTCAAGCCCGCGCTGCCCGCCCCGCAGGCCCCGGCGCCGAAGCCCGTGGTGGCCGCCGTTCCGACCGGCCCGCTGCCGGCCGGGCAGGAGGCTTCCGCCGATCAGCCGGCGGTCCGGCGAGAGGTTCCGTCACCTCTGCCGCCGGCTCCGGTCGACAGGCCGCCGGATGCCGTCGGATCACGTGCTGACGGTGCGCCGCGTACCGAGCCGGTCCCCGACTCAGCCGCCGCACCTGTCGAGTCGGAGACCGTGCCGGAGCCGCAAAACGCCACCACCGAGGGGCGCTTCCCGGGCAGATGGTTCCGTCCCTGGCTGGTGTCGCTCCTGCTCGTTGGCCTGTTGGCGGTCGCCGCGGTCACGCTCGGCAGTCGCCTGCCCGATGATCGGACTGCCGGCCCGTCGACCCCGCCCGGGGACGGCGGGATCGTGCTCACCGCGGGGCCGGGCTTCGGGCCGCCTCTGCCGCCCGGCAGTGTCCCGCCCGGCGGGGCGACCACCCCGCCGGCGCCCGGCCCGTCGGCGATGTCGACGGTGCCGTCGGCTCCCGCTCCGCCCGCACCGGCTCCGCCGGCGCCGGGCGCACCGGGCCGCACCGCCACCGGCGGCGCCGCGAAGCCCACAGGCGGTTCGGCGCCGAAGACCAACGCAGTCGTCTCCGGCAGGGCCAACCCCTCCGGCAGGAACCTCGCGCTGGGCCGTCCGGCGAGCGCCTCCAGCTCCGAGAACTCCGGTTGGGTCGCCTCGAAGGCGTTCGACGGTGACACGGCGACCCGCTGGGCCAGCGAGTTCTCGGACCCACAATGGATCATGGTTGATCTCGGTGAGGTGTGGTCGATCACCACCGTCAACCTGAACTGGGAGTACGCACACGCCACCGCCTACCACGTCGACGTCTCGGTCGACGGCACCGCCTGGAAGACGATCTTCACGACGACGTCGGGTTCGTGGGGCCCGGCTCTCATCCCGGCCGGCAAGGCCAACGGGCAGTTCGTGCGTGTGGTGGGCACAAAGCGTTTCAACCAGTACGGCTACTCGCTCTGGGAGTTCGGGGTGTCGTGACGCGGACTGCGGGACGGCGAGAGAAGCATGGAAACGGTCGGTGGGAGAGGCTTGAACTGATGTCGGCAGCATCGGCGCAGGCCGTTGCTCATCCGCGCCGGGACACGTCCAGAGCGGTGGACCAGAGCGCGACGGCCGCCGGCAGGCCGACCACCGCGCGTACGGTCTCGTTGCCCGCGTCGAGGCCGTACGCCGTCGCGCCGGCCGCGGCCACCAGGATCAGCAGCGCGCCGGTCCACCAGTAGCCGGGGACGTCGAAGATTCGGGCCAGTGGCAGGAAGTGCACGCCGACGACCAGGCAGACGGCCACGACGATAAGCCCTGGTGAACCGGCCCGGAGCAGCCCGAAGACGGCGGCGAGGATCAACACGGTCTGGGCCAGGTTGACCAGGTGGAACCAGCGCATCGAATGCGGGTGGACGCGGCGGACCCGGGACGGACCGCGCGCCCGCAGCCGCCGGCCGGCCACCAGGAGGGCGCCCGCGCCGGCCGCGGCGGCCAGGGCGAGGGCGAGTCGGACGCCGGCGGGCACCGGCAGGCTGGTCGCGCCCACGATCAGCCAGAGCAACCCGTAGACGATCATTGTGATGACGCCCATGGCGAGCGGGTCTCGGCGATTCACGGACTCGCCGCCCAGTTGGCGCGCGCCGGTGTCGGCTGACATGAACGGACCTTAGCGTAGGTCTCAATAGTTGAGTTTCCCGCTCGTCGAGACAATCCCGGAAAGGCGCGTCGACGGCGCGGACCCCGCGACGAGGAACTGGCCCGGCAGGTCGACCGAGCACCTCCGGTGGCTCGGGGCCGAGGTCGGTCTCTCCGCTCCGCCGGTCCACCCGCCGTGCGCCAGCTCCGCGTCGGGGTCGTGGCCGTGGCCGTGGTCGGCCTGCGTTGACGCCGTCAGCTGGGGCTGATTACCGCGGACGCGACTGGCATCATTGGCGCATGTGGCTCGGTGTCGAGGTGGGCGGTGCTGTGGGCCTCGTCGGTGGGCCGGTCGACGCGACGTGGCTCCTGCTCGACGACGGGCCTGACCGGACGGCGGAGTGGACCCGGGCGCCGCAACTCGCCTGTCGTGTCGGTGCTGGCGAGGCGGCGTGAGTCGTCGGGATGTCCGGCTCGATCGGGAGATTGCCGCGTTGTTGGCGGCCAGAGCGTTCACCGAGATTCGCTATCTGGCCGCGACCGCCCGGCACGGGTCGGAGGACGGCTCCCTCGACGAGGATCTGGAGCGCATAAGGTTTCTGGCCGACCTCTGCCACAACATGCCAGGGATCGCCCGACCACGCCCGTGGCGGCCATCCCGCAGAGGAGCCACCCCCAGCAGTTCTCAGCAGGCGATGGCCAGGCGGCCGATGAGCTGGACGTGGAACACCAGCGGGCCCTCGGGGCGCGCGTGGATGCTGCGCCAGATCGAGGAGAGCGGGGCCCGGTGGACGCCGCCGCCACCACTGCCGGTTCGCAGCGAGGGCCCGTCGCCGATGACGCTGTCGCAACGGGCCGGTGTTCTGCTGGGCCGCTGGCCGGTCAGGGCTCCGGCCGGGCGTCAGCCGCTGCCTGCGCAGGCGAGGGTTCTCAAGGCTCTCGACACCGACGCCTTCTGCGCCCTGTCCGAGGAGGCCGGACGACGTCGACTCGGCCTGGGCGGGGGCGGGCTGTGGCTCCGGGCCCATCTGGACCCCGACGGGGTGCACTACCTGGTCCCGGATCCGGCGGACTACTACTGGCCGGGCAACCCGAGCGCTCGAGGCGGCACGATCCGCTGGTGGCAGTGCACCGCGCTGGTGCGGATGTCCGACGGGGCGCAGGTCAGCAGCATGCTCGCCGTACTCCCGGAGACCTTCACCGCGTTGCCCTCGACGGTGAACCGCCGGCAACAACTGCGACTCGTCCACCTCGCTCGGGCGACCAGGCGAGACACCTACCTCTGGGGCCGGGACCACAGGGCGCAGTGCGACCCGGAACGCTGCGGCTACGTCCCCGAATCCACCGACGACCCTCCGATGACCACCTGACGTGTGCCGCTGGCGGGTACGCCCCGACCAGGGGGCCCGGAAGCGGGCGACGCCACCACCATCGCGGATCTGCTCCCGTACGTGCGGGGCTGCCTTCCCTTGACGTGGACACTCATCATCTGCTGCTATCTTATCCATGCAGATAACGCCGGAAGTTGATCGGAAGACGCGGATCCTGGAGGCGGTCGTCGAGTTGCTGGCCGAGCACGGCTACGCGGGGGCGACGTTCGCGCGGATCGTCGAGACGGCGCAACTCAGCAGCACGCGGCTCATCACCTACCACTACGACACCAAGCAGGAGTTGGTCGCCGCGGCGTTGCGCCACATCGGTGAGCGGGCGCAGCAGTTCATGGTCCCGGCGATCGAGGCCGAGGCGTCGGCGCGTGGCAAGCTCGCCGCGTACCTGCGCTCGAACTTCCGCTTTCTCGGCGAACGGCCGGCGTACGCCCGCGCCGCGGTCGAGATCGCCCGTAACCTGCCCCGGGAGACGGCCGATGCGGATCTTCGCGAGGACGTGCCGGTGGTGCTGCTGGCGCAGCTGTTCGTCTCCGGTCAGGAGTCCGGGGAGCTGCGCCGGTTCGACCCGGTGGTGATGGCCGTGACGGTCCGCGCCGCTGTCGATGCCGCTGTGGAGCGGTTCGCCCGCGGAGACGGGATGGACCTGGCCTCCTACGCGGAGGAGTTGTGCGCGATCTTCGATCGCGCGGTCACCGTGGACACGACTCCGGGGGACCTCGGGGAGGTGCTCTCGTGAGGACGGTCGACGACGACCCGGAGGACGCGACAGCCGCCGCCGAGGTGCGGGTAAGCGCGCGCCGGGCTCTGGTCGGACGAGTGGTCGTCGACGCGGTCCTGCCACTTGTCGTCTACTACGTACTCCGCGCCCTGGGCGCCGACGTGCTGGCCGCCACCCTCGCCGCGGGCGCGGTTCCCGCCGCCAACGCCGCCCTGGTCGCCGCGCGCAGCCGACGGGTCGACGTCGCCGGCCTCGTCGTCGTCAGCCTGTTCGTCGCGGGGGGCGCGTTGAGCGTGGTCACCGGGGACGCGCGTCTGCTGTACATCAAGGACGGATGGCTCACCGGTCTGCTCGGCGCCTGGGTGCTGCTGTCGCTGGCCATGAAGCGGCCGTTCATGCTCCACCTCGGCACTGTCATCGCCACGGCCAAGGTCGGCGATGCGGGAGCCGCGGCGTGGCAGCGGCGCTGGATCGACGATCCCGTCTTCCGGCGCCGGCTGCGCCTGGTGAGCGTGGTGGTCGGCGTGGTCCTGATGCTGGACGCGGTGGTCCGCATCGCGATCGCCTCGGTGATCGACCTCGACGCGGTCGCGACGGTCACCAACGTGCAGTACGTCGTCATGCTCGCCGGGCTGCTGTCCTGGTTCTTCTGGTACACCGCCCGACACGGACTGCGCGCATGAGCACGACGCCCGGCGCGCACGTCGCAGTCCTCGCCGTCGGGGCCACCGGCCACCTGCTTCCCGTACTGGACGTGATCACCGAATTGCGGGAGCGCGGGCACCGGGTCACCTGTTTCGCCCCGGACGTCGCGGCACCCTCGGCGAGACGCGCCGGCGCGGACGTCGTCACCTACGAGTCGACGCTCGTCACGCGCCCGTCGTCGTCGGTGCCGCCGGGCGACTTCGCCGTGTGGTTGCCGTTCGTGCTGCTGGCGGAGGCAGCCGCCGTCGTACCCCAGGTCCTCCCCGTCCTGCGCGGCGACGTCCCCGACGTCCTGCTCTACGACCGGGCCGCCCACCCGGCCGGCCGCGCGCTGGCGCAGCTGCTCGACCGGCCGGCGGTGGCGTTGTTCCCGTCCTTCGCCCAGGGGCCGGCGTGGTCGCTGGCCGCGGCCACCGGGCAGACGAGCGTGCTCGACCCCGCACACCCCGCCTTCACGGCGTTACAGGATCAGCTCGACCAGTTCTGCGCGCGCTGGGGAGTCGAGCGCGGCACCGTGCGCGACCTGGCCGAGGCGCGCGAGCAGTGCTCGATCGCGTTCCTCCCGCGGTGGTTCCAGTGGAACGGGGACGAATTCGGCACGGACCACCACTTCGTCGGACCGTGTCTGGGTTCGCGGCTCGGCGCCGGACCCGCGGGGCACGAACGGCTGGTGTACGTCAGCGCGGGCACCGCGGCGGCCGAGCCGGAAACGGTACGGTCGCTGGTCCGCTCCGCGGCCGCCGCGGCGCCGGAGCACCGGGTGCTCGTGTCCACCGGCGGGTTCCCGGTCGCCGCCCTTCCGAAGGTGCCCGACCGGGTCGAGGTCCACGAGCACGTCGACCAGCTCGCCGCGTTGGCGCAGGCCGACCTCTTCGTCACGCACGCCGGGATGGGCAGCGTCATGGAGGCCCTCTGGTTCGCCGTCCCGATGGTGTGCGCACCGCGCACGAGCGAGCAGCACCTCGTCGCGGCACGGGTCGAGGCCCTCGGTCTCGGCGTGCGACTCCCGGACGACTGTGACCCGAGCGGGAACGAGGGGGTGGCCAGGATGCGCGACCTCGCGCACGATCCGACGATCCGCGAACGGTTGCGCGCCGCCTCCGCGACGGTGCGGGCCGCCGGCGGACGCCGAGCGGCGGCGGACGCGGTGGAGGCGGCCCTCGCGTCCGATCACGATGAGGCCCGCGCATGACCGCGGCTCCGTCCTACGTCGAACTCACCCCGATGCCGGGCCTGGTCAACCACCTACGGACCGTGTGGGTGCAGACGACCGGGTCGGCGCCGTACGTGCAGCGACACCTGCCGACCGGTGGTGCGGAGCTGCACTGGCCGCTCGGTGGACAGCCGCGGCTGCTCGGCCCGTTGACCGGACCGCGGGTCGAGGTGATCCCCGCGGCGACGACCCTGCTGGGCGTCCGGTTCCACCCCGGCGTACCCGTTCTGATACCCGGTGACGTTGCGGACCTGCTCGACCGGGGTGTCTCGCTCGACGAGCTCGGTCACCCGTGGGTGGACCGCCTGGGCGAGGCGATCGCCGCCGCGGCGACACCCCGGGCTGCGCTGCTCATCCTGGAGGCGTTCCTGCTGGACCGCGCGCGGACCGCCGGTGCGGACCCGCTCGTCCGCGAGGCGGTGCGGTTGTTGATGCCCTGGGAGCCGCGTGACGTCGGCGCTGTCGCCGACCACCTCGGACTGTCGGTCAGCCAGTTGCGGCGTCGCTGCGTGTGGGCGGTGGGTACGGGGCCGAAGTCGTTGCAGCGGACGCTGCGGTTCCAGGGCTTCCTCGCGTTGGCGCAGGCGGGCGCGATCGCGACCGGACGGCGCGGTGCCGACGGCATGGCAGGGCTCGCGGTCGACGTCGGCTACGCGGATCAGGCCCACCTGAGTCGAGAGGTGCGCCGCCTCACCGGCTTGACGCCACGCGGACTGCTCGGCGCGGAGGTCGACAGGTGCTCGTGCGGTCACGACCACACCGCTTCCTACGCGCCGTTTCTCGCGGACCGTCGCTCGCCGGTACCCGTGTGACGGTGCGCGATTCGTTCAAGACCGGCGAACCCGTCGCTCGATAACGTGCCCCGGTGATCGATCGGCATCTGCTGCGCCTGGCCAGTGACTTCGACGGTGAGGTGCGCACCCGCGACCACGCCCGGTACGACCCGGCCGACCCGACCGCGTGACACACGGCACCGGAGGCGACTCACGTTCGGCCCGATGGGCGGCGCGTACAACCGGGTCGCTCCGGCGGACACCGCTTTCGTCCACCGGCGCGAACGCTACCTGCTCGAGCACGTCGGCCACCGCGGCGACTCCTGGATCGACGAGTCGTGGACGCTGGCCCACCGGCATCCCTCGGAGACGTACCGCGACTAACGAAAGGCAATCCATGAGCAAGGTCCTCGCCGCGCTGTCGGTCTCGGTCGACGGCTACATCACCGGCCGTGACCCGGGCGCCCGACGCGGCCTCGGTGACGGTGACATGTTGTTCGACTGGTACTTCGACGGCGACACCCCGAGCGCGGTGCTCGACGGATTCCGGCTCAGTGCCCCCAGCGCTCGCGTCTTCGACCGGGCCGCGGCACGGGTGGGAGCCAGCGTCGCCGGGCGTAACACCTACGACGACTCTGGCTGGGGCAGCGGCGGCACCCCGCACCCCGACGCGCCGCTCGTGGTGCTCAGTCACCGACCGCTGCCCGCGGAGCATCCCCGCCAGACCCTGGTCACCAGCGGCATCGACGAGGCCGTCGACACAGCTCGTCGCCTGGCCGGCGACAAGGACGTGGCCCTCATGGGCGGGGGAGTGACCACCGCCGCGCTCACCGCGGGTCTGGTCGACGAACTGATCCTGCACCAGCGGCCGGTGTTGCTGGGCGACGGCCGGCCGTTCTTCCAGACCCTGCCCGCGCCCGTCGAACTTCGGCTGATCGAGGCCGTCGCCGCACCGGGTGTGACCCACCTGCACTACGAGGTGGTCCGGTGATCCTCGTGACCGGCGGCCTCGGCATGATCGGTGCCCACACCGTCGGCGCCCTGACGGACCTCGGTCACGCCGTCGTCGCGACCGCCCACCGGCGAGCCGTGCGCCCGGCGTTCCTGCCCGACGACGTCATCGTCGAACAACTCGACGTCACCGACCCCGCCGCGGTGGCCGCACTCGGCGACAGGTATCCGATCACCGACATCGTCCACCTGGCCGGCAGCATCCCCGGCGCGGACCGGGTGGCGTACTTCCGCGCCGACACCGCCGGGCTGCTCACCATGCTCGACGCCGCCCGCGCCTGGCGCGTGCGCCGCTTCGCGGTCGCCGGCAGCCTCGGCTCCTACCTGGGCAGAAACGAGATCCCCTGGCACGAAGACCTGGCGCTACCGGCCGCGCCGGCACCGCACCCGATCATCGCCTTCAAGAAGGCGGTCGAACCGCTCACCTCGAACGCACTACAGGACACCGGGATCCAAGCGGTCGTGCTTCGCATCGGCAGCACCTGGGGACCGCTCATGGACCCGGCAACACCCTTCAACGCGGTCCCGCCCTACCTCAGCGCCGTGCTGCGCGGAGAGCACCCCGCGCCCCTGTACGCCGACGACGGCGGCGACTTCTGCTACGCCCCTGACGCCGGACGCGCCATCGCCCTGCTCAGCACCGCCGACACCCTCGCCCACGACGTCTACAACGTCTCCAGCGGACAGCCCTTCACCAACCGGCAGCTGGTCGAGGCCGTCCACGCCGCCATTCCGCACGCGCAGCTCGACCTGCTCGAGGGACGCCGGGCCGGGCCGGGCCACGATCCCTACCTCGACATCGCCCGGCTCACCACCGAAACCGGCTTCACCCCGGACTTCGACCTCGCCGCCGCCGTCGCCGACTACCTCGCCTGGCGCACCCACCACGACCGCTGACCACTACAGACAGGAGAACCACCGTGCTGCATCCCGACATCCGCCGCGTGCTCGACGAAGCACCGATCGCCCACCTCGCCACCGTCCTACCGGACGGCTCACCGCACGCCACCCCCGTCTACGTCGGAACTCACGACGAGCACATCGTCATCTTCACCGCGCCCGGCAAACGCAAAGCCCGCAACCTGCGTCGCGATCCGCGCCTGGCGTTGTCCATCGCTCCGGCCGACGACCCGTTCAACCCTGTCGCCGTACGCGGCCGCGTCGTCAACTGGATCGACGGCGACGCCGGCTGGTCGATCATCGACCGCATCGTCGCCAAATACACCGATGAGACCTACCCGCGTGACGACGAGCGCGTCGTCGCCGTCATCGAACCCGATCACCAGACGGTCGGCATCCGTTGACGCGACAACGGTGAAGCTGGTGCTACAGGGCGGCCAGCCAGACATGACCCGGATGCACCTGCCTCAGTAGTGTGGACAACGTCGCGCGTTGGCTGTGCGCCAGCAGCGGGAGAACGCCGTCGAAGTCCGCCTGGTCCTTCGGGCGTACGTGCTTGGCCTTGAAGAGAAGGACAAGTTCCGGGATCAGGTACGGGATCCGCGCCGAGGTGTACCTGATGATGTCGGCATAGGGCAGCCTGATCGTCGCGTCTCTCCGGCAGATCCACTCATCACCGTCGTGCTGCTCCCGGAAGACATCAAGCAGGTAGCGCCCCGTATCCGGCTCGCGCAGCCACGTCTGCCACGTGACGCTCAGCACCTGTGGCGTCGCCGCCTCCCAGATTCGACCTGAGTCAACCGCGTCGAACGCGAATTCGGCGAAACGCTCGCGGATCTCCGGAAACCGCCCGGCCGGTACGCCGATCTCGATGTCGTGATGTGCGCGGGTCTGCTCGCCGCGGTACAGGTCCAACGCCCAGCCTGCCGCCACGTACCAAGGCGCGGAGATCCCGGCCAGGCGGCGTGCGACGTCGGGCGGCTTCCAACAGTGCGCCCAGCGGGAGTCGAGAGCCTCGGTGTCGCCGGGCGGGACCTCGATACCGCCGCTGGGTAACCCGCCGTCCATCCGCTGATTCACGTCACGGCCGTAGTCGCGGGCCACGTGTAGTTGTAAACGATGTAGCCCCGGTAGACGGCGAGCCTGTCGTACAGGGCGCGTGCGTCGGCGTCGATCTCGGTGTTCCAGTACAGGCGTGGGGCGCCATGCTCATCGCCATCCTTGGCCACCCACTCGATCATGGCCGTCGCGACGCCTCGCCGTCGTACGTGCGGATCTACGAACAGATCCGCCAGGTAGCAGCGCCCGGCACCCCAGACGCTGGCGTGGAACAGGTAGTGCGCGATGCCCACCATCGTGCCGTCGAGCCGCGCGCAGATGCCACGGATCTGCTCTCCGTTGACCAGGCGTTGCCATGTCCGCTCGTAGCCAGCGTCGTCAACCTCGGTCGAGGGCCGACCCGGGCGGCCGGCCCAGTGCGCGTGGAAGCTTCGGGTCAACCGTTCCCACTCGTCACGATCGGGTTCGGTCAACGGGCCAATTGTCAGCACGTTCCCATCCTCACATCGCCTCCACCGGCCGGCGCACCGGAGCAGAATGCCGCCTGATCTCGTGCACCCCCGGTGGCGGATGCACCTGGCGGAATGGGCCCTCTGTGGGCCGCCGGTGATCGCGGTACGACGACGTCACCAAAGCGCCACGGCCGGCAGCCGGGGGGTCACCGCATCTCTGCCGCTTGGTCGCCGACAGTGTGGCTGATCGGTCGCGGTGCCGGCTGCACGAGGAACGATTTGATGTGTTCCAGCGCCATGTCCAGTGCGACTTCCATGGGTGCGACGTCGTGCGCGGCGTTCGCCAGCAGGTAGCCGCCCTGCAGAGCGGCCATCAATCCCGTGGCCAACTTTTCCGGGTCGGCATCCTGGCGCAGTAGACCGCTGTCGCGCATCCGGTGCAGACCATCACTGATCAGCCTTTCCCATGCCGCGAACGTCTCCGACAGCGACGATCGAGCCTGCTCATCTTGATCAGACAGCTCGAGCGCCATTGACCCGAGGCCGCACCCGTACTTGCCGTTGTTAAGCGAATTTGCCTGGACCAGCGCGTTACGCCACCGGACCAGGCCGGAGAACGATCTCAGTCGTTCGAGCCCTGCCCGTTCACGCTGAAGCACAAGCGCGCCCCGATATTTGACCAGGGCGCGTACGAGTTCCTGCTTGTCGGCGAAGTGGTGGTAGAGCTGAGACTTGCTCGTCTGGCTTGCCTCGCGGATGTCGTCGAGGGTCGTCGCGTTCACTCCGCGCACGAGCATCAGCCGGTTCGCCGCCTCGAGGATCCGCTCTCGCGTCGCGATGCCCCGCTGACTGATCCTCCGCCCATTTTTCGGCGCAGCCGTCTGCTCGTCGCTCATCTGTCAAGTCTATCCAGCGGGCCGTATGAGGGCCGCGCGTCGTGAGCGGCCCTCCGGCGACCACCTGCGCCCGGACCGGCGCGCGGACCCGGGGCCCGCGCGCCGGAGGTGTCAGGCCGTCGCCCGCTTCGGAAGCTTCCATCCGGGGCGGGGGAAGTGGCAGGTGTATCCGTCGGGGTAGGTCTGCAGGTAGTTCTGGTGCTCAGGCTCGGCCTCCCAGAAGTCACCTGCCGGGGTGACCTCGGTGACGACCTTGCCGGGCCACAGACCCGAGGCGTCGACGTCGGCGATGGTGTCCTCGGCGACCCGCTTCTGCTCGTCGCTGGTATAGAAGATCGCCGAGCGGTAGCTCATGCCGATGTCGTTACCCTGGCGGTTCTTCGTCGAAGGATCGTGGATCTGGAAGAAGAACTCGAGCAGCGCGCGGAAGTCGGTCTTGTCGGTGTCGTACACGACCTCGATGGACTCCGCGTGCGTGCCGTGGTTGCGGTAGGTGGCGTTCGGAACGTCGCCGCCGCTGTAGCCGACGCGCGTGGACGCGACGCCGGGCTGGCGGCGGAACAACTCCTCCATTCCCCAGAAGCAGCCGCCGGCGAGGATTGCCTTTTCGGTGTTCACGTCGTCTCCTTGCCTGTCGTCGTGCTGGGTCACCTGGGTGCTCGGAACCGCGGAGCCAGGTGGAGTGCACAGGACCCGCAGGTGCAGACACTCTCCGGGTCGGCCATATTCCCACAGCCTCTCCCTTCTCTGGACTCCATGGTCCAGTATGCATGTCTCGTCGGGGTCCGGCGAGCCGCCTTGTTCATGGGGGTGATCTGGCTCAATCCTCGCGGACACAGTAGTGGTCACGCGGCTCAATAGTGGACTTGACAGACCAGTTTTGCCGTCGCTAGGTTCGGGACGCCCCAGCGGGGTGCCTCCGGCGACATCCTCGCGCCCGAACCGCTACCGGTCGGAGTGGATGGCACGGCGCCGAGGCTTGGCACCGCCATTGCTGGGAAACGGAAATGTGCTCCTCGGGCCGGTGCAGACGGGGGCGGGATACAGGAGGTATCTGATGAAGGCGATCGTGGTGACGGACCAGGCTGCCGGAACGGCCGGAATGACGCTTGTGGAGCGGCCTGAGCCGGAACCGGCCCTCAACGACGTCATCGTCCAGATTCATGCGTCAGGGTTCGTCCCGACCGAGATGGCGTGGCCCTCGACCTGGACCGATCGCCTCGGCCGTGACCGGACGCCGTCGATCCCTGGGCACGAACTGGCCGGAGTGGTCACCGCTCTCGGGTATGGCACGACGGGACTCTCGGTGGGTCAGCGGGTACTCGGCCTCACGGACTGGACCCGCGACGGCACCCTGGCGGAATATGTGGCCGTCGAGGCGCGCAACCTCGCGCCGCTTCCCGGCGACGTCGACTTCACGGTGGGCGCAAGCCTGCCGATCTCTGGCCTGACCGCCTGGCAGGGACTGTTCGAGCACGGCCGCCTCCGGACGGGGCAGAGCATCCTCGTGCACGGCGCGGCCGGCGCGGTCGGTTCGATGGTGACGCAGCTCGCACGTGAGTTCGGCGCCTACGTCATCGGCACCGGACGCGCTGCCGACCGTGCGAAGGCGCTCGACTTCGGTGTGCAGGAGTTCGTCGACCTCGAAAACGACGCCCTCGAAGCCGTCGACGGAGTCGATCTGGTTTTCGACGTCATCGGTGGCGACATCGGGAAGCGGTCGGCAGGCCTGATTCGAGCCGGAGGAATCCTGGTGTCCGTCGTCGGGCCGCCCGAGGCGCGGCCCGCGGACGGCCTGGCGATCGATTTCGTCGTGACGCCTGATCGCGCCCAACTGGGGGAGATCGTCGGGCGGGTACGTGATGGGCGACTGCGGACGAACATCGGCAACGTCGCGGACCTCGACGACGCCGTCGCCGCGCTCAACCCAACCGGGCGGATCACCGGAAAGACGATCATCCGCACTCGCTCGTGAGGATTCGGGGGTTCGACACTCGTGGTCAGAGCCTCCCCGGAGATTCTTCCGAGGAGGCTCTGACCATTTCTGGACTAGCTCAGAGGCGCGGGTCCTGCTGAACCTTGAGGGCGTTGAGGATCGGGTCGCTCTCGCCCTTGTCGCGGCGAAGCTCGATCGTCAGATCGCCACCGGTGTGCTCGACGGTGACCGTGTTCGTGTCCGCGGTCAACGCGCCAACCTTCGCCTGCACGTCGTGGTCGTAGAGGACGACCTTGCCGTCGGCGAGCACATCGAAGGCACGCTTGCCGGCCTTGACCTTCTCGATCTCCGCGAAGTCGAGGCCGATCCGGTACGTGCCGGCGGGGGCGTTCTTGAACACGTAGGTGAACGTCTGGCCGGTCCGCTGGGTGCGGAACAGCGCGTCGTCCTCGGTGCCGGCGATGTCGGCCCTGGTGGTGTTCACCTTTCCGCCGACGTGGCCCCAGGGCCGCGAGCCGAGCGCCTGGTCGGGCGCCCAGAAGAAGCCGTCGGAATCGACGTACCCCGACCCGCCCGCGTCGACGCCCTTCCAGTAGGCGGACGTCGCCAGGCGGACCGGCTTGAGCTGGGCCTCACCCTTGCCGGCGTTCGACGCCACGAGCACGTCCCCGACGAGCACGCCGGGCGTGCTGCCGGCGTTGTCGGCTGTCACCGTGACCGTGGTGGACGTGCCTGCCGCGAGCGTGACAGTGCCGGTCGCGGCCGCGCCCGTGAGGGCCAGCCAGGGAAGGTCGGCGGCCTCGTGTCCGCCGTCGCTTGTGCGCTTCTGCTCGCTGATCCGCACGTCGAGCGGGGCGGAGCCGGTGTTGGTGACCGTCACGTCGGCGGTCGCCTTCTGGTTCCTGTCCAGGAGCCAGTCGAGGTCAGCTCCGGTGACGGTGGCGATGCCCGTGGTCAGTGCCGTGTCGACCACCTCGGCCTGGTCCTTCTTCGTGATGGTCACGGGATGGCTGGCGGTGACGTAGTTCGGCGCCTCGACCTGCACGGTGTTCTCGCCGACCAACGCCTGGGTCTTCCAGCGGCCCTTCTCGTCGACAGTGATGACCCGTTCGCCGTTCGGCCCCTTGAGCGTGACGACCGCGTCCGCGATCGGCTTGCCGTCGTTGCTGTCGGTGACCGTGCCCTCGATCGTGCCCGCGGCCGGGAGGGTGTACTCCAGGCCCAGACCGGCCTTCAGCGCGGGTTGGTTGAAGGAGAACTGGCCGGCGGGGTTGCGCGTCAGGCTCTGCACGCCGACCGTCGCCGACGAGCCCTTGGTGAGGGCGTTGTCGCCGCCGACGCCGTCGCCGTACCCGATCTGGATCCGTCCGTCCGCGATCAGGGTGACCGAGAAGCTCACGCGAGCGGTCTGGTCACCGTAGAAGGCGACGTTGCGCCACTCGATGACCTGCGCCGCCAGCCCGTCCACAGTCGTCGTGCCGTAGTAGATGCCCGCCTCGTCGTCGACGATGAGGTCGTCCCAGAGCGGATGGATCGCGTCGATCGGGGACGGCGACGGCAGTGCCGTGTTGCTCCCCGACGTGTTGGCGCGGTCGAACGCCAGCGTGCCGTTCGTCGTCACGCACACGCCGTCCCAGGTCGTGTCGTAGAACGGGAACACGAAGCTGGAGTCGAACCACAGCACGCCGCAGAGGTCGTCGCCGTGCCACCCGGACTCCTCGGTGCCCTGGCGGTAGAGCCCGTCGGTCACCTTCATCGCGTACGAGCGGCCGGCGGGCGCCACCGGTACGGGACCCGGAGCCGGCTGCTCGGGCTCGGGCTCCGGCTCCACCGCGTCCGCGCGCGGGTCGAGCGTCACCCGCAGCGCGGCGATGCTCGGGGCCTTCAGGCCCTTCGAGCCCCGCAGCTCCACGGTCAGCGGACCACCCTCGTGCTGCACGACAGCCTTACGCCAGTCGGCGGCGTTCGGCCCCACGGCCGCGGCCGTGTCGTACGCGTAGTCAGTCAGCGCTCCGTCCACGACGACGTCGAACACCCGCTTCCCCTTGGCCACCTTGTCGATCTCGGCGAACCCGAGGTCGATCGCGTAGGTGCCCTTGGGCGCGTCGGGGAACGTGTAGAACAGTTGCTTGTCCGCCGTGGTGCGCTGCGACTGGAACAGGGCGTCGTCAGTCGTGCCGGCGATCCCGGCGTTCGTGGCGGCGACCTTGGTCTTCTTCCCCTCGTAGCCCCACGCCTTCTTGCCGGCGGGCTGGTCGGCCGACCAGGTGTAGCCGGAGCCGTCGGTGAACTTCGGGCCGCCGGCGTTGACGCCTACCTGGTACTTCGTGGTCGTGAGCGTCACCGGGACGTAGGTCTTGGACAGGCGTCCGGAGTCGGACCGCAGCACGATGTTCGCGCCGAGGACTCCGGGCTTGGCGCCCTTCGACGAGATCGAGACCTTGACCGTCGTCGACTCGCCCGGGGCGAGGGTGCCGCCGGTCGAGGAGAGCGACAGCCACGGCAGGTCGGTGAGCAGGTCGTCCTCGACGTCGACGAGCACGACGTCGTCGGCGATCTGGTCCGCCGCCCACAGCGCACCTGTCGAGTCGGTCTCGAGGCCGCCGCCCTGGCCCGCCTTCTGGCCGGGGAACCACCACGCGTTCACGAGCGAACAGTCGTCGGGGTCGACCTGGAGCAGGCGGGTGGGCCGGTTCGAGGTGAGGTCGGTGTACCAGATGGTGTCGGACGCCTGGTTGTAGGCCAGGCCCATCACCTCGGAGAGCGGCGGTGAGCAGAAGGACAGCAGCGCGCCCGGGTTGTCGTGCGACGTACCGGCGACGGTGCCGATCATGCCGTTCGCCCGGCCGCCGACGTAGAACACGTCCTGCGTCGGGTTGTAGGCGAGCCCGGTCAGCTGCAGCGTGGACCAGTCACCCTTGATCTGCCGCGTCTCCTTGCCGGTGTCGGTGTTGAAGCAGTGGATGTAGCTGGCCGGGCTGTCCTCCATCTGGCACATGTCACCGGTCTTGGTGTCGAACGCCATGTCGAACGCCCGGTACGCGGGATTCCACGACGCGTCGAAGACCTTCGAAGTCTTCTTGCCCGTCACCGTGTAGGCGGTGTTGGTCCGCGCGTTGTAGTCGTGGACCCAGACGTCGCCGTCGTACCCGATGCCGGAGGGCTCCTTCTCCGCGATCGTGCCGGGGATCGCGATCCGGGTGATGACGTCACCGCCGGAGGTCGTACCGACCTTGGCGGCCGCCTGTGCCTCCGCGGCGCTCGCCGTCGCGGCCTTGCCGTCGACGTTCGACGGCTTCATGCCGCTCGCGCCGGCCTTCCACGCGGCGAGGTCGATCGTGCTGGCCGCGCCCTTGCCGGTGCGCCCGGTGGCGTCGACGGCGTCGAGTTCGGGGTGCCGCGCGGCCTCGCCCAGGTCGTACGTGAGGGGGGCGGAGCCGTTGTTGGTGAGCGTCAGCGAGCCCACGCCGTTCTGGTCGGTGCCCAACAGCGCGTCGAGGCCGTCGGCCTTCAGGCCGGCGACGCCAGTGGTCAGCCGCGCGTCGATAGTGGCCCTGGCGTAGAGCTTGTCGAGCGAGAAGGGGTACGCCGCGGTCGTGTAGTTCGGCGCGTCGACGGTCATCGTGTAGTCGCCCACCGGAAGCTGGCGATGCACGACGCCCGTCCCGTTGGTAGTGACGGTCTCGACGAGGCCGTCCTTGTCGCTGAAGGAGACCTTCGCGCCGGCCACCGGCTGCCCGTCGTTGCGGTCGACGACTGTCGCGTCGAGGTACCCGAAGTCAGGCAGGTCGTAGGTGACGACCATCCCGTCGCGCAGCACCGGGGCCTGGTCGGAGAACCGGATGCCGTCGACGCCCGCCCAGCCCTGGATGCCGGTGACGGCGTGCGCGCCGGCGGTCACCGGGTCGTCGGACCCGACGCCGTCGCCGTACCCGAAGATCACCGTGCCGGAGCGGGTGAGCGTGGCCGAGAAGCTGACCGGCTCCGTGTACTCCGTCCGGTCCGGATAGGCCCAGAGCTTGGCGTTGCGGTACTCGACGACGAACGCGTCCTCACCGTTGACAGTGGTGGCTGCCGTGAAGACGCCTCCACCGGGCGCGAACTCGACGGGGGTCTCGACGTAGAACGGGAAGATGCCCGCCCCGCCGTAGCCGGGTCCGGTGGCGCCGTCCGGGGCGATCACCCCGCGCAGGCCGATGCCGAGGGTGTCGTGGCTGCCGTTGTAGAGCGCGATCGGGAACGGCAGTTGCACCGTGGCCCACACACCGCTGCCGAAGGTGACCGGCTCGCTGCCACGCAGGTACTCGCCGTCGGAGACGACGCAGCTGTAGCCGCCCTTGTCGACGACGAGTCCGACCGGGATCTCGGCCGGCGGGTTCTGCGCGCCGACGGTCAGCGGGACCGTGCTGGACGAGAAGCAGGCGTTGGGCTTGACGGCCAGCTTGTACGCGCCCTCGGGCACGCCGGTGATCGTGAACGCGCCGTTGGCGTCCGTGCGTACCGGCTTCAGCGGTGTGTCCGTGACGGAGACGTCGGCGTTCGGGACGGGCCGCGACTTGTCGTCGACGACCCGGCCGCTGATGTCGTGCTTCGCGGCGGCGGTGAGCGGCAGCGTGACGGCGGTGTCCTGGCCGAGGGTGATCGTGACCTTGGCGGTCGCGGTGAGGTAACCGAAGACCTTGGTGCTGAGCTGGTAGTCGCCGACCGGGAGGTTCGTCGTGAACCGGCCGTCCTTGTCGGTGCCGATCGACCGGCTGAACGGCCCGCTGATCGTCACGTCGGCAGCCGGGACCGGGGCACCGTCGGCGGTGACGACACCGGTGAGGGTGCCGCCCTTGCGGGGCGCGAGCTCCAGCAGGCGGACGAGGTCGAGACGGCCCTCGCCATACTTGTTGTTGATCTCGGCGGTGCCGCCGCACTCGGTGTCGTCGACGTCGACGGCCGACTCGCCGAGCAGGCGTCGGGTCTCCTCGACCTGCCCGATCAGGGTCGGGTCGTAGCTCCAGAGCGCCGCGACGGCGCCGGCGACGTGCGGTGCCGCCATCGACGTGCCGGACATCTCGACGTAGTTGTTGCCCGGATAGGACGACCGGACGCCGTCGCCCGGGGCGGAGATCTCGGGCTTGATCTGGCCGCCTTCGCCCTCACCCTTGCGGGAGAACACCGCGAGCGTGCCGTCCGACGAGTAGGCGCCGACGGAGTAGGCGCTCGTGGCGGAGCCGGGGGAGGAGACGGTGTCGCAGTCCGCGTACGGGTTGGAGTTGCCCGAGGACCAGACGCTGAACATGCCCGCCGCGCTCCAGGCCTCGTCGATGGCCTGGAAGAAGTCGTCGAAGTTGTGCTCGATGGTCTGGCCCCACGAGTTGTTGATGACGTGGGGGCGCTTGGACGGGTCGGGGTTGTTGCCCTGCAGGTCGGTCGGGGCGAGCAGCCACCAGCCCGAGCGCAGCAGCGACTCGACGCCTGTGCTGTCGCAGCAGCCGTTCGTCGCGATCCACTGCGCGTCCGGCGCGACGCCGACGTGGTTGGTGCCGTCGTCACCGACCATGGTGCCCATGGTGTGCGTGCCGTGTCCGTTGTCGTCGCAGGGCGTTCCCGCGCACGTGCCCCGGGTGGCCATCCAGTTGTAGTTGTGGTCGACGGTGCCGTCGGGCTTCGCGCCCCGGTACTGGTGGATCAGGGCGGGGTGGTCGAACTGGACACCCGAGTCGAGGTTGGACACGGTGATGCCCGCGCCGGTGGCCCCCATGGCCCACGCCTCGGGGGCGTGGATGGCGTCCAGACCCCACGTGGAGGTGCCCGCCTCGGCCTTCTTTCCAGCGGCGGGTCGGGCAGCCTGGTCGGTGGGGATCTTCTCGTCGACGGGCTCGACAAGCGCGACCTGCGGCGTCGCGTGGATCTCGGCGACCTGCACCTTCGAGGCCACGTTGAGGGCGAGCTTCTCGGTGCCCCCCTTGACGAGCACGGCGTTGGCGATCGGGTAGGAGGTGTACGTGACGCCGGCCCGGTCGAGGTCGGTGGAGACGGAGGCCAGGGACTTCTTCGCCGCCGTGTTCAGCGCGTCGTAGACGAACTGACCACGAGCGGTCCAGTCGGCGACCTTCTTCGCCGGCGCGAGGTCGGCGCCCGTCTCGAACGTGATCCAGAAGTCGGACTGTGGCTGCGCGCGGAAGCGGTCCTTCAGGTTCGAGGCGATCTTGCTCGCGGGGCCTGGGTCAGGCTCCGCGGCGGACGCCGGTGGTGCCTGGATCATGCTCAGGCCGACCACTACGGCAAGTGTTGCCGCGAGGGGTTTGAGTCTCATGGGGGTCCTTCCGCCTACAGGGGTTGGTAGGGGTCGTGGCTCTCGCGGGCGTCGGCGTCGTGGGCGTCGGAAGCGTCACGGGCGCTGTCACCCGGCTCGGGGGACAGCACGAGAGGGGGCTGGTGCTCGGCGGCGGAGTCGTCGTGCGCGACAGGTCGCTCAGGCATGCATTGCCCAATGGCTATGGATCATGGACTCATGCTCGGCGGGACGAGTGACCTTCGCTATCCAGCGGATACGTCAATATTCACGAAGCGTCGTCGCGGGAGGCCTCTTCCGCGAACACGCCGGCCTCCACCGCCTTGACCGCGAGCGCGGTCCGGGAGCTCACCTTCAACTTGCGCATCGCCGCCCGCAGCTGCTGATCCACTGTGGCCGGCGACTTGGCCAGGATCCGGCTGATCTCCCGGTTCGTCTTACCGGCGACGACCAGTTGGACGACGTCGAGCTCGCGCGGCGAGAGCTGGTCGCCGTACCCGCGTCGGCCACCGCGCCACAGTCGCGGGACCTCGGCGCCGTGTTCGCGAAGCCGCTGCGCGACACGGTCCGCATCGCCTCGGGCGCCGAGCCGGAACAGCTGCTCGTACTGTGTCGCCAGCAGCTCGCGGCCCTGGTCGAGCCGGCCGTGCGCGATGAGAGCCTCGGCGTGACGCTCGCGGGAGAGCATGGCGTCGTAGGGGCGCGGCAACGCGCTCCAGGCGCGCGCCGCACGATCCCAGGCCGTCGCCGCGCGGGCGTGGTCTCCGGCCGCGGCGAGCAGCAGGGCACGGCACACGGCGAGCGCCGCGCGAGGCGCTGGCGCCGTACGGCCACGCAGTCCTCTGGCGAACTGGTCACCCAGGCGTGTCGCGGCCTTCCGGTCGCCCGCGGCGAGGTGCGCCTCGACCCGGGCGGGGACGAGGTCCGTCGCCCAGATCCAGATGCCCTTTCGTCGGACCGTGTCCATCGGCTCGTTGGTGATCTGCAGCGCCCGGATGCTGTTTCCGTCCGTCAGCCACAGTCTGGCCAGCGCGGCGGCGGCCTCCATCGTGTCGTCGGCCGCGCCGAGACGGGCAGACTCCTCAAGGACCAGCCGGAACTGCTCCTCCGCTGCGCGCCGCCGTCCGGCCGCGGCTGCCAGCCGGGCAGCGAGCCGAATGCTGCCGAGGTAGTGCGCCGGCCGGTCGCGGTCGGCGTCGGCGAGTGCCGCGCTTCGGTCGGCGAGACCCTCCCACCGACCGGTGAGCCACGCCAGGTTGGCCTGTTCGAGTCGAACGTTGTGCTGCAACCGGGACGCCTGTTCGGCCTCGGCAAGGCGCTCGGCCACGCCAAGGTGCTCCTCGGCGTCGGCGTACCGGCCCCAGATCAGCGCGCCGGTCCCGACATTCGCGTGGATGCGGGCCACGTCGAGACGCTCCGCCGCGGTCGTGCCGTCGACGGGGAGGTCCGCGACGACATCCCAGGCCTCCTCCTCGCCGAGCATGAGCAACGCCGCGGCTCGGTTGCCGGCCAGGTTCAGCCGCTCCGCGGGAGAGTCGAACGCGGCGGCGAGTTCGGCGGCGCGATCCAGCCAACGCCGATGCGTCGACGCCGGCCACGGGCCGGCATAGGCCCAGCCGAGGTAGGTCATTGCCCGGGCGGCCTCGACCGGATCATGATCGAGGTTGGCCACCGCCTGCTCCAGCTCGCTGAGTGCGGCCTGCGCCTCACCCCCGGTGATCAGAAGCCGGCCCAGGGGGTTGCGGATCTCGGCCTGTTGGCGGGCGGAGAGACCGGGAGTCTCCAACACCGAGCGCAGGGTACGGATCACGCGGTGGTAGACCGCGTCGACCTGTTCACGACGGCCCAGTGCGGCGACTCCGGCGACGCGTGCGACCCGTGCCCGATCCACCGGCGGCAGGACGGCCCACGACATCAGATCGACAAGCAGGTCGACAGCCTTGGTGTGGTCACCCGAGGCCATGGCCAGTTCGGCGCCCTGCTCGGCGTACCGCGCCCAGGACTGCGTCTCGCCCGCCTCGCGGAAGTGGTGGGCAAGGCGTGCCACGGCCGGCGGATGAATGTCCTCCAGAGCCCGGCCGGCCAGCAGGTGGAAATGCCTGCGGTCGGTAAGCGGGATCGCCTCGTAGACAGCCGTGGCGGCCAGCACATGCCGGAATCGCCACCGGCCACGGTCGTCCGCGTCCAGGACGCCGGCGCCGGCCGCCTCCGCGACGGCGGTTCGGCAGGCAGTCGGTGACAGACCGGCAGTCATCGCGATCGTGGCCAGCGACGACCGCTCCACCAACGTGGCCGCGGCACGCAACACCTGCTGCGCCGTTGGCGACAGGCGACCCACCCGCTCCCGGGTGGAGTCGCGCACCGTCGGCGGCACCTGTAGCTCGCGCAGCTTCAGCCGGACCCACTGTCCGCCCCGGAAGACGAGGTCGGCACGGTCGCACATGAGGCGGACCGACTCCTCCACGGCCAGCGGAACGCCACCCGTCCGCTCGTGCATGAACGTCGTGAACTCCGGTGATATCGGGTTCCCGTCAAGCATCGAGGACACCAGCGCCGCCGTGTCGTCGGGTCGCATGGGCGCCAGGGCGATCCTCAGCTGGGTCACGCCGGCGGGCAACCGGGACGTCAGCCGCAGCAACAGCGATCCGTCGTGCACCTCCTCCGGCCGGTAGGAGATGACGAGGCTGGGCCCGTCCGTCTGCTGTCGGGAGGTGACGAACAGCAGGAACTCCAGGGTCACCTCGTCGGCCCAGTGCGCGTCCTCGAGCACGAGAACGTCGACACGCAGCGCCCGCAGCAGCTCGTCCAGGGCGCGGAACAGGCGATGCCGTGCCGCCTTCGCATCGTCCAGGGGCGGTAGGGCGGGCGGCAGGTCCGCGGACCATTCCGGGAACAGGGGCCGCAACGCGCCCGCGAGCTCGGTGAGCCGCAACCGCGACACCGGTCGGTCGATCGCACGGAACGCGTCGACGATCGGCCCCAGCGTCAGCGATTCGCGAAGCGGCGGACACACCGAGACCAGGGCGCTGCGCCTCTCCGGCGCGGCCAGCCACTCGCGCACCAGTCGGCTCTTCCCGATCCCCGCCTCGCCCTCCACAAGCACGATCGCCGGTGGCCGGGCCAGGGCACCCCGAAGCGCCGCCATCTCCCGTTCACGACCCACGAAATGCGGCGTGGAAACGGTCGGTGCAGTTCCGTCGTCCTCGGAGGAGGGGTCGAGCATGCGTGATGATCTCGCTTTTCGCTGCTCGGACACAAGTGCCCCGGTGCGGGATCCTCATCGCAGGCGGCACTCGACACCACCAGCACCCGCGCCGGCTTCGGCCACCTGCTCCGCCCCGACATCATCGACGCCAGCCGCAGGCGTGCCCGAGAACTGCGCACCAACCCGGTTGCCCGCCGGGGCCAGACTGCCTAGCTTGCTCACCATGGGGAACGAGTGTCGTAGCGTGCCCGGGCGCGCCCGATGAGCGGTCGTCTTCGCGAGATTGCCCGACAGACGGTCGCGATCGCCGATTCGGGTCGCTACCGCAATGCCGCCGGTGCCGAGGTCGGCATCGGCGAGATGGTACGTGCCGCAGTTGCCGGCACTCGTCTCCACCTACCGCACGAGGTCCCCGCGGCGGGAGACGCGGAGCCCGGCGAAGGCAGGGTGGAGGTGACGAACGAGTCGACGTTGCAGGCAGCCCGTCGACTGGCGCCCGGAGCGGCCTGCCTGGTGTTCGCCTCGGCGAAGAACCCGGGTGGTGGGTTCCTGAGCGGAGCGCAGGCCCAGGAGGAGAGCGTCGCCCGCTCCTCGGCGCTGTACCCGTGTCTCCTCGCCGCCCCGCAGTTCTACGCGTTCCACAGCGAACAGCGGGACCTGCGGTACAGCGATCGCGTCATCTTCTCCCCGGACGTGCCGGTGTTCCGCGACTACAGGGGAGATCTGCTCGACCAGCCGTACACGACGTCGTTCCTGACCGCCGCGGCGCCGAACCTGGGCGCGATCCTGCGCAACCAACCCGACCACGTGGCGGACGTACCGGCGGTGCTGGCCCGACGGGCGCGCCGGGTGCTGGAGGTCGCGGCCGGGCACGGACAGCGGACGTTGGTGTTGGGCGCGTGGGGATGTGGCGTGTTCCGCAACGATCCCGCCACGGTCGCCGACGCCTTCGCCGCCGCGCTGCGGGAGGTCGATCGCTTCGACCACGTGGTGTTCGCCATCCGCGACAACGTGCCGGGAACACCTGTGTTGCGCACGTTCGCGGAACGCTTTCCGGCAACCCCCGCGGATCCGGCGGTGGGTGGCGAGCGCCGGTGAGCGGCACGTCGTTACCGGCCACCAACGTCTGGCCCGGGGAGTAGTGCCGGCCGGACGGGCTGCCTCGCCCTGCGGTGCCTACCCCTGGTGGGGAGTGGTTGGCACGGGCGGGGCTCGCAATACTTCGAGCCATGAAGGCGAGAGGACAGCTCGGTGACTTCCTCCAGGCCCGGCGCTCCCAGCTGCGGCCGGAGGACACCGGCGTGGCGACGTACGGCGAGCGGCGCCGGGTGCGAGGGCTGCGCCGGGAGGAGTTGGCCCTGCTGGCCGGGGTGAGCGTGTCGTACTACTCGCGGCTGGAGCAGGGGCAGGCCGTGAACGCCTCACCCGAGGTGCTCGACGCGCTCGCCCGGGCGCTGCGGCTCGACGACGCGGAACGCCGCCACCTGACCGAGTTGGCGGCCGGGACCCGCCGCCCGCCTGCCGTGCGTCGCCCGGCCGCGGAGCGGGTGAGCCCGGCGGTACGCCAACTCGTCGCGACGCTCGGTGACGTACCCGTGGTGGTGCTCGGTCGCCGCGCCGACGTGCTGGCCTGGAACACCGCCGGTCATGCCCTGTTCGCCGGTCACCTGAATCCGGGGATCCCCCAGCGGCCGAACCCGCACCCGAACATGGCGCGGCTGGTGTTCCTGGACGCGCACACCCGCGACCTGTACGCGGACTGGCCCACCAAGGCCCGCGCGGTGGTGGCGACGCTGCGGATGGCCTCCGGACAGCACCCGGACGACCCGCTGATGGCCGCGCTGGTAGGTGAGTTGACGGTGCGCAGCCCGGAGTTCGCGACCATGTGGGCCGACCACCGGGTGAAGGTCGGCGGTGACAGCGTCTACCAGATGCGTCACCCGCTGGTCGGCGCCATGGACGTGACGCAGCAGACCCTGCGTACCGACGACGATCAGACAGTTGTCATCGCCACCACCGAACCCGGTTCGGCATCGCACGCCGCGATGACGTTGCTCGTGCACGGCGCCGTCACCACCCGTGCCGGCGCTGCGCAGCCGCTCACCAGGCGCGAATAGCGCCGTTCCCATCGGCTCGACCCGAGGTGCTCCGAAAGGAGCGCCGGACCCGTCGCGCCCTTTTCCAGCCCAGCACCATCAGCCTCAGTGAGGACACAAATGCGCAAGAGAACGATGACCCTCGCAGTCGCCGTCGCCGCAGCGGGAATCGGCGTCGTGACGGTCGTACCGTCGAGCGCCGCGCCGGCCGCCACCGCGGGGGCCCGTACCGTCGGGTCGGCCCGAGCGTCCGCCGCGCCCTCGCGGATCACGAACCACTTCGACCTGTCGAAGGGACAGATGCCGGAGAACGTCGCGGTCGGTCCGGACGGCACCGCCTACGTCACCTTCGCGGCGGCTCGACAGGTCGCCGCTGTCACCCCGTCCGGTGGTACGCGGATCCTGGCGACCCTGCCGGCCCCCGCCGATGGCGGCGTCAACACCCCGGTGCTCGCGTTCGCGCTGACCACGGGCATCGTCCGGATGATCGACGGCACTCTCTACTTCCTGTACGCGAGCGGTGATGCCGCCTCCACAGGTCTGTACCGGCTACGCCCCGGCGGGACCCCGTACCGCATCGCGGCTCTGCCGGCCGACGGGCTGCCCAACGGCCTGGCGTTCGACGCGGAGGCTCGGAGGTTCTACCTCACCGACTCGGTGCTCGGCACGATCTCCACCGTTCCCCTGGACGGCGACCGTGCCGAGGTCTGGTCCTCGGCGCCCGAGCTGGCCGCGGCGGGTTTCCTCGGTGCCAACGGCATCAAGGTACGCGCCGGCGCGATCTGGGCGACAAACCTCGACCGGGGCACGCTGCTGCGCATTGCGGTGCGGCACGGCCGGTCCGGGCCCGTCCGGGTGGCGGCGACCGGCCTGGTCGGCATCGACGACTTCGCCTTCGCCGGTGTCGGCGACCGACAGGTCGTCGCCACGCTGAACGGCCCGAACACCGTGGTCAGCATCGACGCGGCAGGCCGTTCCCGGACGCTGCTGACCGCCGCCGACGGCTTGCAGAACCCGACCTCGGTGGCCGTGCGGGGCCGCACCGTCTACGTGCTCAGTGCCGCGTACACGACAGGCGTCGACCCCAACCTGGCACTGGCCACCCTGCCGGGCCGCTGATCCGCTGAGCGTCGCCGTCAAGCAGTGGGGCCCGTTCCCTCGGTACTGAATACTCGGATCGCCCGCCACCGTCGGATGACGGGGACGGGCGATCCGACGCCTCCGCTCACGCGGGGGGAGAGGTGGCTCGGTCACCGCGCGGCCCGGAGGTCGGGCCCTCCGCTCGACGACCCGTCGGGCGTGCGCGGGCGCCGACGACCGAGGTGGAAGACCGTACCCGCGGCCAGCGCGGCCATGACGATCAGCGCGGCGAAGAACGGGTGCATGTCCTTGGACAGGCTCGGGGCGCGGTCGGGCCCGATGGCCCAGAGGATCAGCGGTGCGGCGTACGCGGTGGCGAGCGTGACGGTCCAGCGGCGTAGGCCGCGGAGGTGGGCGTGCCGCAGGCTCACGATCAGCGCAAGGACGACCGGGACGATGGCCAGCATGGCGAACTGGCCGATGACGAGGACCGGGACGGCCCAGATCGAGATGACGGCAGTCCGGTCGGCGCGGTTTCGCCGGGTATGGGGAGACGCGGTGGAGGGCATTGTCGTCCCCGTCAGCGGGTGGGGTCGGTGATCGCGGGACGCCATGCCAGCCAGCCGCGACACAGCACGTAGGCAGCCGCGACGACGGCGACGAGCCCGAAGTCGATGATGGCTGACAGGCGTGCCTCGGGGACGTCTCCGATCAGCGCCCCGAACACGACGAGGGCGGTCTTGCCGGCGAGCACGATCTCCCAGACGCCTGCCGCTTGACGGGGCCGCACCGCGAGCAGGGCGAAGAGCGCGGCGAAGATGCCGAAGCTGGAGACCCGCCAGCCCTCGACGAACAGACGGTCGTCGCTGGCGTTGATGGTCAGTAGCACGCCGTTGACGAACGCGACGCCGGTGGCGAGTGAGGCGAGGGCCGCCAGCCCACGGCCGACGAGGTCTGCTCGGTGGGCGGGGGCGGCGATGTCGATTCGGGTAGCGGTCGCGGCGGTCATGAGAGCTCCATTCTTGGAGAACGGCTGTGAACTTACAACCGTTAACTTACGCGCTCGCCTAACGTCTGTAAAGTCAGAGGGGTGACCACACCGAGAATGCGGGCCCGCAACAAGCGCGGCGAAGGCGCCCAGCTGCGCGACGAGATCGTCGACGCCGCGATGAGGCTGCTGGAGGACGGCACGCCGCAGAACGTGACCCTGCGGGGGATCGCCAGGCAGGCCGGCATCTCCGCGCCGTCGATCTATCCGCACTTCCCGGACCTGGACTCGATCCTGCTCGCGGTCGCGCAACGCGCGTTCGGCATCCTGGAGCAGGAGTTGGGCACGCCGGATGACGCGGATCCGGTCGAGCGCCTGCGCGCGATCTGCGCGGCCTACCTGACCTTCGCCGAACGCCGGCCGCAGCAGTACCGGCTGATGTTCGGCGCCGTCTGGGATGCCGGGCAGGCGCTTGAGCGGGCCCCGGGCATGGCCGACGAGCTCTCCGTTCTCGGCATGGGAGCGTTCGAGATCTTCCGGCGTACGCTCGCCGACTGCGTCGCGGCGGGCCGGTCCGCCAGCGCGGACCCCTTCCGTGATGCGACGGCGCTCTGGGTGGCGTTGCACGGATTCGCGCAGCTCCAGGTGGCGGCGCCGCTGTTCCCGTGGCCACCGGAGCTGCGCGACTCCGTCATCGACCGGATGGCGCTGCTGCGCTGACGGTGCGGTTGGCCGCAACCCCGCAGAGAGCGTGCATCGACAACGCCACGCGTCGCGGCTGATGGTCGGTACCCACCAACTCCCCGACGCGGGTGCACGGCGAGGTTCCGCCCTCGGCGGGCTGCGCCCCACATCAGCACCCTGGCAGGATGCGCCCGTGCGTCCTCGGCTTCTCCTCCTGTCCGCTGCGGCTGCGTGCGCCGTCTTTCATGTTGTGGGTGTCCTGACGGCCCGTCCGATCTGGCGTTACGCCGAGGTGGGGAGCCTCGGTCTGCTCCTTGCCTACGCGGTGGTCAGTCGACCGCCGCGCTCCCGATGGGCGCTGGGGGCAGCCCTCGCGGTGCTGCTCGTGGACGCGGTCCGGACGATGCCGGCCCCTCGGGACAGCGCCGACTACGGCTGGCAGGTGCTCGTGCCCGGCTCCGCGCCCGAGGCACCGTCCGCGTTGGAGTCGGGTCTCTCCCTCTGCTGGCCCGCGATGGTCGCAGTCGGGGTGCTGCTCGTCGCGTGGCGCCGCGGTGGCTGGCATCGACGATGGGTGGTGCCGGGTGTCGTGGGGGCAGCGCTGATCATCGGGTACGCGGCCGTCCGTATCGTTGCCGTCCGAAGTGCCGCCGACGCGGAAACTCGGCGAGGATCCGGCGCCGGTATGGCCGACCTGATCACGGCGGTCCTGCCGCCCCTGATCCTCGGGATAACCGCGCTGGCGCTCGCCTCGGCGCTTGCCGGCCACGGTCGACGGCTCGCCGCGATCGGCGCGGTGTTGCTGGCCCTCACGGCGCTGCCGCTGCTGGACACCTGCATCGCCACGGTCCCAATGCCCCTGTACGCCAGCAGCGAGAACGCCGTGTTCGCCTGGTACGCCATCACGCCCACGCTGTCCCTGCCGCAACCGATGCCGGCGCTCACGGCGATGGTCGAACTGACCGGGTACCTGCTGCTCGTCGTGGGCCTCAGCAGATCATCCGTTCCGACGGCCCCGTCACCGGCCGTGGCCTGAGCGGGTCGACCGAGGACTTTGACGCAGGCCCTAGCTGCTGTCTCCGTGTCCGGATCCTCATGCGTCCGGTCCGGAAGACGGCGAAACGTCGGCATTGGCGCGTGGTGAACGACGGCTATCCGGGACGGCGATCCTGCGTCGATCATTGCCCGGAGATAGACATGAGTCAGTCTCACCTCCTAGTGGAACGTCCGGGCGCGGAGGGCGAGAGATCGGCACCGGCAGCCGGGCGTACCCGAACGGCCCGACTCCGCGTCCCCGGAGGATCGCCATGCCCCGTCCCGCTCTCCGTAACCGGCTCGCGGCGTTCACCGCCGCCGCCCTGACCGCGAGCGTCCTGACGGTGACCCCGCCGTCACCGGCGCTGGCCGCCAGCACGTTCGCCGCCAACGACTACTGCCTCGGCCAGTGCGCCGACATCCTGCCCCCCGGGCAGAACGGCAACGCCACGCTCGTCGCCATCCTGGCGCACCAGGCGCTCGGCACCCGCCCGGCGCACTCCAGTGACCAGCTCGACGAGTACGCGAACCTGGTCTACAACTACGCCGGGCTGACCGACGAGCAGATCGGCCACTTCTACAACGATGCCTCGTTCGGAGTGCCGGCCGCGCAGGTCGAGAGCACTGTGTCGCCGCGCGCGGACGTCACCATCGTGCGGGACAGGGCCACCGGCGTCCCGCACGTCACAGGCACCACCCGCGCCGGCACGATGTTCGGCGCCGGGTACGCCGGGGCCCAGGACCGGCTGTGGGTGATGGACCTGCTGCGGCACGTCGGCCGGGGCAACGTCACCTCGTTCGCCGGCGGCGCGCCGGGCAACCGGGAGCTGGAGCAGAGCGTCTGGGCCAACTCGCCCTACACGGAGGCGGACCTGCAGGCCCAGGTGGACGCGCTGCGCACCAAGGGCGCCCGGGGCCAGCAGCTTTACACCGACGTGGTCGACTACATCGCCGGCATCAACGCCTACATCGACAAGTCGATCGCCGACGACAACTACCCGGGTGAGTACGTGCTCGCCGGCGCCGGCAAGCCGAAGCACTTCACCATGACCGACCTGATCGCCACCGCCGGGGTGATCGGCGGGCTGTTCGGTGGAGGCGGCGGCAGCGAGATCCAGTCCGCGCTGGTCCGGGTGGCCGCCCGGGCCAAGTACGGCGCCACCGAGGGCGACCGCGTATGGGCGGCGTTCCGGTCGCAGAACGACCCGGAGACCGTCCTCACCCTGCACGACGGGCAGAGCTTCCCGTACGGGGCGACACCGTCGGGCGCGACAAGCGCGGTGCTCCCCGACGCCGGCTCGGTGGTCGCCGAGCCTCTCGCGTACGACGCCAGTGGTGGGGCCGCCGCCCGCACCGGCGCCAGCACCGCCACCCAGGGGCTGCTGGGCGGCCTGTCCAACCTGCGCGCGCACGGCATGTCAAACGCGGTGGTGGTCTCCGGGCGGCACACCACCACCGGCAACCCGATCGCCGTGTTCGGGCCGCAGACCGGCTACTTCGCGCCGCAACTCCTGATGCTCCAGGAGTTGCAGGGGCCGGGGATCAGCGCGCGCGGCGCCGCGTTCGCCGGTCTGAACCTCTACGTGCTGCTCGGCCGCGGCCAGGACTACGCGTGGAGCGCCACCTCCGCCTCCCAGGACCTGACCGACACGTACGCGGTGCCGCTGTGCACCACCGACGGCAGCGCGCCGACGCTGCGTACCAACCGCTACCTCTACCGCGGGCAGTGCCTCGCCATGGAGGCGCTGGAGCAGCGCAACTCCTGGTCGCCGACGCTTGCCGACTCCACCCCGGCCGGCGCGTACACGCTGCGCGCGCTGCGCACGAAGTACGGGCTCGTCGCGTACCGGGGGCTGGTGAACGGGCAGCCGACCGCGTTCACCAAGCTGCGCTCGACCTACCGGCACGAGGCCGACTCGGCGATCGGCTTCCAGGCTTTCAACGACCCGTCGGCGATGGGCAACGCGGCGGCGTTCCAGGCGTCCGCCACCAGCGTCGGGTACGCGTTCAACTGGTTCTACGTCAACTCGACCGAGGCGGCGTACTTCAACTCCGGCTCGAACCCGATCCGGCCGCCCACCGCCGACCCGAACCTGCCCACGAAGGCCGAGCCGGCGTACGAGTGGGCCGGCTGGAACCCGGACACCAACGACGCCACCTACGCTCCGGCGTCAGCGCATCCGCAGTCGGTCAACCAGGACTACTACGTCAGCTGGAACAACAAGCAGGCGCGGGACTTCGGGGCCGCGGACGGCAATTTCAGTTTCGGCTCCGTACACCGTGCTCAGTTGCTCGACGGCCCGGTGCGCGCCGCGATCGCCCAGCGCAAGCTCGGCCGCGCGGACGTCGTGAAGATCATGGCGGACGCGGCGGTGACCGACCTGCGTGGCCAGCAGGTCCTCGGCGAACTGCTGCGGGTGCTGGACAGCGCGCCGGTCACCGACCCGGCGTTTACCGACGCGATCGGCAAGCTGCGGGCCTGGCAGCAGGCCGGCACCCGCCGGGTGGAGACGTCGCCCGGCTCCAAGGTCTACCAGCACGCCGACGCCATCCGGATCTTCGACGCCTGGTGGCCCCTGCTGGCTTCGGCGGAGTTCCGCCCCGGCCTCGGGCCCGACCTGTACGCCGCGCTCGTTGATGCCATCGAGGTGAACGAGGCGCCGTCGGGCGGCCAGAACGGCGGGCGCGACGGCGCCGTGAGCTGGGTGCCGCAGGGGCAGGCGCACAAGGGTTCGTCGTTCCAGCACGGCTGGTGGGGCTACGTCGACAGGGACCTGCGCACCGTGCTCGGTGACCCGGTGGCCGGTGGGCTGGGCCGCGCGTACTGCGGCGACGGCAACCTCGGCGCGTGCCGGCAGGCGTTGCTCGACGCGCTCGGCCAGGCCGCGGCGCTGCCGGCCACCACCGTGTACCCGGGGGACAAGTCCTGCTCCGCCGGCGACCAGTGGTGCGCCGACTCGATCGCCCAGTCCGGCCTCGGCGGCATCACGCAGCCGCTGATCGCCTGGCAGAACCGCCCCACCTACCAGCAGGTCGTCTCGTTCCCGGCGCACCGGGGCGACGACGTCACCAACCTGGCCCAGGGGCGCTCGGCCACCGCGTCGAGCACCCAGTTCCTGACCAGCTACACCCCGGGCAAGGCGGTCGACGGCAGCCTCGACAGCCGGTGGGCCAGCAGCTACAACGACAACCAGTGGCTCCGGGTCGACCTCGGCGCGGCCCGCACGGTCAGCCGGGCGGTGCTGCGCTGGGAGTCCGCGTACGGGACGTCGTACCGGATCGAGGTCTCCGGCGACGGCAGCTCCTGGACGCCGGTGTTCGCCACCACCGCCGGCAACGGCGGCGTCGACAACGTCACCTTCGCGCCGGTCACCGCCCGCTACGTGCGGGCGTACGGGGTCAAGCGCGCCACCTCGTACGGATTCTCGCTCTACGAATTCGAACTGTACGGACGGTGACCTCGCTCGGAGGGGCGGCGGATGGTTCCGCCGCCCCTCCGGCATTTCAGGCTCTCCCGTCGTTCACCGTGGCCGGCCGTAACCGGTCAGCGGCCCTGTAGGCGCTTGACGTTGTCGCCGAAGGTCCAGCCCTTCGACCCGTCCCAGTTCGCCGACCAGGTCATCAGGCCCTTGAGGCCGGGCACGGAATTCCAGGCCTGCGTGACAAGTGACGTCGACAGGTAGCCGCCGCCCGCCCCGTTCTGCGCGGGCAGGCCGGGGACCTGCTTGTCGTAGGGCACGCGGATGGTGGTGCCCTGGATGGTGAGGCCGTTGTTGAGGCACTGCGTCTGCACCGTGAAGCCCTGCACGGTGCCGGCGGGGTACGAGTCGCCGGCGCAGCCGTACATGCTGCCGTTGTAGTACTGCATGTTCAGCCACCAGAGCCGGCCGTTGTCCACGTACTTCTTGATGATCGGCAGGTACGAGCCCCAGATCGAGCCGTAGACCACGCTGCCGCCGGTGACGTAGGCCGTCTCGGGGGCCATGGTCAGGCCGAAGTTGGACGGCATCCGGGCCAGCACGCCGTCGATGATCCGGATCAGGTTGGCCTGCGACGTGGACAGGGTGTTGATGCTGCCGCTGCCGGTCAGGCCGGTCTCGATGTCGATGTCGATGCCGTCGAAGTGGTAGGCCGTCAGGATCGGCACGATCGTCGCGACGAACCGGTCGGCGACGGCTGTGGAGCTCAGGTCGATGCCCGCGGCGGCCCCGCCGATCGACATCAGGATGGTGGCGCCGGCCGCTTTGGCCTGGCACATCTCGGCCGGGGTGGCGACCTTGACGCCGGCGTCCATGCCGTTCTCCCAGAGGACCGTGCCGTCCGCGCGGATCACCGGGAACGCCGCGTTGATCACGTTGTAGCCGTGCTGGCCGAGCCGGCTGTCGGTGATCGGGATCCAGCCGAGCCCGGGGTGTACGCCGTTGGCGGCACCGTCCCAGTTCTCCCAGTAGCCCTGCAACACCTTGCCGGTGGGCCGCGACTTCACCGCGCAGGTCCCACCGGTCGGTGGCGGCGTGGTGGGGGGAGGGGTGGTCGGTGGCGGCGTGGTGGGGGGAGGGGTGGTGGGCGGCGGGGTGGTTGGCGGTGCCGTGCTGGGCGGCGGAGTGCTGCCCGAGCACGCGCCCAGGTCGCGCCACAGCGACGGGGTCGCGGCGGGGTTCCAGCCGGCGCCGGCGTAGGCGGTGTGGGTGACCAGGGCCTGGTAGAGCCGGCCGCCGTAGGTGACCTGGGTGCCCGCCTGGTAGGTGACGCCCTCGGCCCAGACCGGGGCGGCGCAGGCGACCATCGCGACAGTGTCCGCCGAGGACACGGCGGCCATGCTGCTGGGGACGAAGGCGACGGCGGCGGTGACAGTCATCGCCGCCCCGGCTACCACTGCGAAAATCCGACGGCTTCTCATGGCTCACTCCCCAGGCATCGACGTCCCGCGACCTCCACATATTGACGTTCACGACGGTTAATAGCAAGGGTTGTTTACAGATCGCGGGCGGCCGGCGGATCGTCAGTGCCGGCGGTCCGGGGTGCACAGGATGGCACTACCCAGGAGAGGATCGTCGAATGACGGTCTTGAAACGGTACGGAGCGGGCGCGGCGCTGGCCGGGCTCCTGCTGATGGTCACCGAAGGCTCCCCGGCCTCGGCGGCCTCCCCGACGGTGAGCACGCCGACCACGACCACACTGACCACCCACGGCCGCACCGCCGAGAGCTACACGGGCCTGATGAACGGCGAGTCGTTCCAGCAGGACGGCATCGTCTCGCACCGACGGTGGCAGTACGCGGCGTTCTGGGACGACGAGGGCTACGTCAACGTCTCCCGGCGTCCGACGAACGGCACGTGGCAGACCATCCGCCTGACGGACTACCGCACCACCACCACCGATTCGCACAACGTGATCAGCATCGGGCTCTCGCACGTGGACGGAAGCATCCACCTCTCGTTCGACATGCACTCCCAGCGGTTCCGCTACCGCAGCTCGGTGGCCGGCATCGCCACCTCACCGGACACCGCCACCTGGTCGCCGGGCATCTTCGGCGCCGTGCAGAACAACCTCGCCGGACGGGACATGGCAGTCATGACCTATCCGCAGTTCACCACCATGCCCGACGGCAACCTGCAGCTGACGATCCGCACGGGGGAGAGCGGGAACGGCAACCAGGTCCTGTTCGAGTATCGGGCCGGCGCGTGGAGTTTCGTTGGCAAGATCATGAACGGCACCACGCTCGGCAACAACGCCTACCTGTTCGGCTTCCAGTACGACGGCCAGGGCGTTCTGCACATGACCTGGACCGTCCGGGAGACCTTCGACGCGAGCAGCAACCACGATCTCTACTACGCGTACAGCACGGACCGGGGCCGTACGTGGCGTAGTGGTTCGGGTGCGTTGATCGGCACCGCCGACTCCAGCCCGATCTCGACGACCACCGCCGCGGCGCGGTTCTGGGCCATCGGGCAGAACCGCGGCCTGATGAACCAGGAGTCGCAGACCGTCGACTCGGCGGGGAACGTGCACGTCCTGGCCTCCCACCTGCCGCCGTCGGCGCCGAGTGACGCGGTCTTCACCAACGCCCGCACCAGCGCCGTGCTCGTGCACTACTGGCGTGAGGCCGCGACCGGCCAGTGGCGCCAGCGAATCCTCGGCTACCAGGCGGGCATCAGCCGCGGCGACATCGGCGTCGATTCCCGGGACAATCTGTTCGTGGTGAGCGCCGCCTCGAACACGGGCGTATTGCAGGTCGCGACGGCGTCCCGGGCCTCGGGTTGGTCGGACTGGGCCGTGCGCTACCGGTCCTCGGCGACCTTCACCTCCGATCCGCTGCTCGACCACCGCCTGCTGAAGTCGAACAACATCGCCAGCGTCTTCGCGCCGCATCAGGGCGGCAGCCGGATCGACGTCCTCAACTTCACCAGCGCCGGGAACTGACCGATCCGGTCAGGGGTGGCCACGAGCGGGAGCAGACCGGGTTCCCGCTCGTGACGCAGTCGTCGCGACACTGCCGCGCTCGGCTAACGGGACACGGCGGAGTGACTACGGAGCAACTGCGCGACGGCGTCCGGGCGGTCCAGCGGCACGATGTGCCCGCTGCGGGGAATCAGCTCACCGGTTAGGTCGTCGGCAACACCGATGAGCTGCCGGTGGAGCAGGTCGCCGACGGTGTTGCCGCCGACGGCCAGGGTGGGAACGGTCAGCCGGCCGGCCGCGGAGATCGCCGTCACGTTCTGCTCGGCGGCGCGGTAGTAGCCGAAGCCGCAGCGCAGTGCCTCACGACCGGTGTACGCGCTGACGAACGCGTCCCGGATCTGCGGGGGCACCCCCCGTCGCTCGAAGGTGCCGGCCGCGAGGAAGAAGTCGAGGTACTCGGCCTCGTGGCCTTCGAGCACCGTCTCGGCCAGCCCGGGAGCCGAGTGGAAGCCGAACCACCACGGTGGTGCCGGGAAGCCGCCGGGCAGGCCGGGCAGCGCCGCCTCCATCAGTACGAGGCGGCGTACCCGGGCCGGGTGCAGCGCGCCGAGCAGGAAAGCGGCGGGCACGCCCGCGTCCAGGGCCACGACCTCGGCCTGCTCGACCCCCAGCGCGTCGAGCAGGCCGAGCATGTCTCCGGCGCCGGTCGCCGCGTCGAAGCCGTCCGCCGCGCGAGCGCTGTCGCCGAGCCCTCGAAGGTCCGGTGCGATGACGCGGCGCCGTCCACCCAGCAACGGCAGGACGTCCCGCCACACCTGCCACGTGTGTGGCCAGCCGTGCATCAGCAGCACCGGCGGGCCGGCGCCGTCCAGGGCGACGTTCAACTCGGTGCCGTTGGTCCGGATTCTGCGCAACTCCATGCCTGACCTCCGCTGGTTACCATTGGTTACCTGCTTAACATGGGAGATGCCTGATGACTTGGCAAGACGGCACTTTCGCGCCACCTGGTGAGGCCGGGGTAACCGGGGATCTGTTCAGCCCGGCGTGCCCGACCCGGCAGCTGCTCGACCGGATCGGCGACAAGTGGACGTCGATGCTGATCAAGGTGCTGGCGGAGAACCATCCGGCGGAGCTCGGCTTCGCGGAGCTCCGCCGCCGCGCCCCAGGGGTGTCGAACAAGATGTTGTCGCAGACGCTGCAGAGCCTGTGCCGCGATGGTCTGGTGACCCGACGGGTCGAGGCGAGCGTGCCGCCGCGCGTCCATTACGCGCTCACCGGCCTGGGTCTCTCCCTGGATGCCCCGCTGGCAGCGGTCCGGGCGTGGGCCGAGCAGCACATTTCTTCCATCGAAGAGTTTCGTCGTCGTCCTGGCCAGTAGTGGCGCCCGGCGATCCCCGGCTCGGTGCGACGCCGTGCACGTCTGATGTCCGGGTGGGCGCCGGGCGTCACGCCCGGCAGCCGGTCTGCCCGAGCCGATCGGCGGCGGGAGCATCCCGGGATCGGATATGGTCCGTGACGCGCGATATGCCGCTTATGAGGGGAAAGTCGTGAGCCGCCTTCCATACGTGAACCCCACCGACGCCCCAGCGCCGGTCCGCGAGGCGCTGCAGGCCGCGCTTCCCCTGAACTTCTTCCGCGTCATGGCCCACGCGGAGACGGCATTTCCAGCCTGGATGCGGTGGGGAGGAACGCTACTCAAGGGTCTGGCCCTCGCCCCGCTGCTCCGGGAGATCGCGATCCTGCGAGTTGCCGGGCTGAGTGACGTCAGGTACGAGTGGGTTCAGCACGAGCCGATCGCCCGCTCCGTCGGCGCCACGGACGAGATGATCCACGCGCTCGGGCGTGACGAGATCGAGGCCGACTGTTTCTCGGCGGACCAGCGGGCTGTCCTGCGTTTCACCACCGAAATCGTCCGCGACGTCCGCCCATCCGGTGCGACCCTCGCCGCGCTGACCGCACTGCTCTCTCCCCGCGAGGTGGTCGAACTCCTGATGGTGATCGGGCAGTACATGATGATCGCGCGGGTCGCCGTGACAGCCGACCTGGAAGTCGACGAGCCGATGGGTGCCGCTGTCTACGGCGTCACCGGTTGATGGCAGAGCCGGTCGACCCCGCACCCCGTACGCCGTCTTCCCTGGCGGCCCGGCGGGACGGCAAGCGCTGATGCCCGGGCCGCGCGTCGTCAGGGCGCGGACCGGCCGTCAGCGTCCGGGTCCACGGACGGCCGCGGGTAGCCGAGTTCGTACGAGATCTGCTCGGCGGTCTCCAGGAGGAGCGGAAGGTTGCTCTTCAGTTGGTCGAGGCTCGCGATGACCTCGATCGCGGTGATCGAGGCGGCGGCGATGACCTGACCTCGCGAATCCCTGATCGGTGCGGCCACGCACAGCACGTACGCGTCGTGCTCGCCGTTGTCCACGGCCCAGCCGCGCTCGTGGATGCGGGCGAGTTCGGCGTCGAGGGCGTCGTGGTCGGTCAGGGTGGTGTCGGTGAATCTCTCGAAGACGACGGGGGAGAGGAGACGGTCGCGTTCCTCCCGCGGCAGGTGGGCCAGGATCGTCTTGCCCACCGCGCTCGCGTAGAGCGACACCGCACGTCCGATCCGCGAGGGCAGCTTGACGGCGTCGAACGCCGGACTGTCCACCTTGTCGATGTAGATGATCTCATCGCCGGTCAGTTGTGCCAGGTGCACGGTGTGGCCTGTCGCGCGTTGCAGCGCGCGGAGGTGAGCGGCGGCGGGCTGGCGCAGGTCCATCGAGCCGAGCGCGAGTTCGGACAGTTCGATGAGCCCGCTGCCGAGCACGTACGTGCCCGCCCCGGTCCGGCGGACGAAGCGAGCCGATTCCAGCGTCTGCAGGATCCGCAGGGCCGTGGACTTGTGGACGCCGAGCACGTCCGCGGCCTCCGTCAGGGACAGCGGATGTTCGGCCGATCGACGGATGAGGTCGATGGCGCGGCGTATCGATTGCGCCAAGGCTGCTTCTCCCCTCGCGCGGCGGGCAGCACCGTGACAGCCATTGCATCATGTGCAATAGATGCGACGCAATGCGCAATCGTCACTTGACAGCGTTGCGTATGTCGCTACGATCGTTGCAATTCCATTCGTTGACGCCAACTCGTAACAGTGGAGTGACGATGGGTCATCAGCACGCTCGTTCCGGCTTCCCCAGGGCGACAGGTGCCCTCGGCCCGGTCGCCACCGCCCGTACGCCCACAACGAGTACGTGTTCGCGGTGACCCGAGGGCCGGCCACCGGCGCGGACTGGTTCGGGACGGCAACCGAGGCGCTGCCGGACGACGTGGAAAGCGTCCTGATCGGCCGGATCTGGGACCCTTCCGCCGACGGCCCCACGCCCGTTGCCGTCCGGAACGGCGAGGTCGTCGACCTCAGCCACCGGTTCCCCACCATCCGGGACATCTGCGAGCTACCCGACCCGGCGGCGACAGTGGCCGAGCTCGACGGCGCGCGGGTGGGCGACTTCGCGGAGATCCTGGCCAACACGGGCACCGCCACCCGGGACCGTCGCCGGCCCTGGCTGCTCGCCCCGGTCGACCTCCAGGCGCTCAAGGCCGCCGGCGTGACCTTCCCCGTCTCGATGATCGAACGCGTCATCGAGGAGCGGGCACGGGGAGACCTGGCGCTCGCGGCGGACATCCGGCAACGGATGTTCGCCGACATCGGCGTCGACCTGTACGACCTGGACCCGGGCTCGGCCGAGGCGGCGCGGCTCAAGAGCCTGCTGGTCGCCGAGGGCATGTGGAGCCAGTACCTGGAGGTGGGGATCGGCCCGGACGCCGAGATCTTCACCAAGGGGCAGATCCTCTCCGCAGTCGGCACCGCCGTCGAAGTCGGCGTGCTCGCCGCGTCGACCTGGAACAACCCGGAGCCCGAGGTCACCCTCATCGTGGCGTCCAGCGGCCGGATCGTCGGCGTCACACTCGGCAACGACGTGAACCTGCGCGACATCGAGGGCCGCTCGGCGCTCCTGCTTCCCCTGGCGAAGGACAACAACGCCTCCTGCGCCCTCGGCCCGCTGATCCGGCTCTTCGACGGCCGGTTCGGCATGCAACGGGTACGCGAACTCGAGGTGCGTCTGGAGGTCCGCGGCGTGGACGGCTTCCTCCTGGAGGCGGTCTCGGAGATGACCCGGATGTCGCGCGACCCGGAGGATCTGGTGCGGCAGTTGATCGGCCCGCACCACCACTATCCCGATGGCGCCGCCCTGATGCTCGGCACCATGTTCGCGCCCATCCAGGACCGGGACCGCCCCGGCGAGGGCTTCACCCACAAGATCGACGACGTGGTACGCATCAGCTGCCCGGCACTCGGCACCCTGGTCAACCGGGTGCGGCACGCCCAGGAGTGCGAGCCGTGGCACTTCGGCGTCCGCGATCTCATGGGCAATCTGGCAAGGAGGGGACTGCTGTGAACGTGGTCAGCACGGTCGATCCGCGCGACGGTAAGCGTCGCGCGACGGATCTCACCGAGACCGACGAGTCCCGGCTGGAGGTGATCGTCGGCCAGGCGTCCCGGGCGACGCGGTGGTTGGCAGGCCTCGGGAGGATCGGCCGGGCGGACCTGCTGGACGCGATCGCCGCGTCTCTTCAGGCCCGTCGGGTGGATCTGGTCGCGGCCGCCGAGGCGGAGACCGGGCTGGCCCACGCGCGGCTGGACCAGGAGCTCACCCGGGCCGCGGTCCAGTTCCGGATGTTCGGCGACGTGCTGCGCGACGGGGCGTACGTCGAGGCGGCCATCGACCACGCCGCCGACACCCCGCTCGGACCCGGCCCGGACGTGCGGCGGATGCTCGTACCCCTCGGGCCGGTCGCCGTCTTCGGGGCCAGCAACTTCCCGTTCGCCTTCTCGGTCGCCGGCGGTGACACGGCCGCCGCGCTCGCCGCCGGCTGTCCCGCGGTCCTGAAGGCCCACCCGTCCCACCCGTTGACCTCGCACGCCTCCGCCGCCGCGATCTCCTCGGCCATCCGCGACATCGGCGGCCCCGAGGGGGTGATCGCCACCGTGTACGGGGAGCAGGCCGGCCGCTCGTTGGTGCGTCACCCCGCGATCCGCGCGGCAGCCCTGACCGGCTCGGTGAACGCCGCCCGCGCCATCCAGGCCGCCATCGACGAACGAGCCGACCCCATTCCCCTGTACGCCGAGCTGAGCAGCGTGAACCCGATCGTCGTCCTGCCCGACGCGGCCGCCGACCGGTCCGACCAGATCGCCGAGGGCCTGTTCGCCTCGTTCACCGCCTCCGGTGGTCAGCTCTGCACCAAGCCAGGCCTGGCGTTCATCCCGTCGGATCGGGGCGGCGACCGGCTGGTCGACACGCTGCGGGAGAAGGTCGCCACCTCGGGCGGCACGGTCCTGCTCAACGAGCGCATCCGGGACGCGTACGAGCGCCGGGCTACGGAGTTCGAGCGGGCCGGCGCTCGGCTCTCGGCGCAGCCCCAGGTCGACCCCGGTACGGGCTTCACCGCCGCACCGAGGCTCCTGGAGGTCGATCTGCCGGGCCTGAGCGCCGAGATCGCCGACGAGTGCTTCGGCCCGCTCATGGTAGTGGTCCGCTATCACGACGCTGCCGAACTCGACGCCGCGCTGAACGCCGTCCCGCCGTCGCTGACCGGCTCCGTCCATCGCGGCCCGGGTGATGACGCCGACGTCGTACGCCTGTTGGTCGACGTGCTCGCCGCCCGCGCGGGCCGCATCGTCTTCGACGGCTACCCCACGGGTGTACGGGTGTCGTGGGCCCAGCACCACGGTGGACCCTGGCCGTCGACGAACGCGGTGCACACGTCGGTGGGCGCGACGTCGATCCGACGATTCCTCCGCCCGTTGGCGTGGCAGGGCGCCCCGGCCTGGGTGCTTCCGGAGGAGTTGCGCGACGAATACACAGCCATTCCTCGGCGCGTCGATGGGAGGTTGACGCCAGCGGCCGAATAATCGCGCCCGCCGCTCTCTCGCAGGTGCGTTTCCGGGTCACCCGCGACTGGCGCCGCTGAAGCGCGTCCGAATGGTCGTCGACATGATTTTCCGAATCCATGTGCCGACCCATTGTGGCAGTCGTGGCAATTCCTGGTTCTGCTGACCTACTCCCATTGGTGGAAAGGTCCGGCCGCGCGCCCCGGGTGAAACCAGGGGGCGCGCCGCCGGGGGGGGCCGAACGGGGCACCTCGGGGGCGCGGGGCCCCCGCAAGGGCCC
>NZ_JBNCKR010000013.1:190825-202784 GCF_049841645.1 Micromonospora sp. DT43
CCCCGAGATCTCACCCGCGCGGGCCGCGGCGGCCGCGTCTTCACCCCCGCCCCGCCGGCGGCCGGGGGTGGCCTACGGGGTCACGTCGGTGGCGCGGAGCCGCAGCATGGTCCACGACGCGGGCGGAAGGGTCAGCCGGACGCCAGCACCGGTGCCCCGGGTCGTGTCGTTGGGGCGCGGCTCGGCGTGGTCCGGACCGTCGGCGGTGTTTTTGGCGTCGAGGTCGGCGCCGCCGACTGTGACGCACTCGATGATCCCGCCCAGCTGGGCGCCGGCGACGTCGACTGTCACCTCGGCCGGAGTGTCGACGACCCGGTTGACGAGGAACACGGTCATCTCCCCGGTGCTGTCGTCCCAGGTGGAGACCGCGTCGACCGCGTCAACCGCGCCGTAGCGGTCGGTGGTCGTCGTGCTGCTGTCGCGGAGCACGTCGAGCACTGCGCCCCGGGCGTGCCGGGCCGTGCGGGCGAAGGGGTGGAAGATGGTCTGCCGCCAGGCCGGGCCGCCCGGTTCGGTCATGATCGGGGCGATGACGTTCACCAGTTGGGCCTGGCACGCGGCGGTCACCCGGTCGCTGTGCCGCAGCAGGCTGATGAGCAGGCCACCGACGACGACGGCGTCGGCCACGCTGTAGTGGTCCTCCAGCAGGGACGGCGCGACCGGCCAGTCCTCCCCACTCGGCGGGGTGGACGGAGCGGCCGACTGGTACCAGACGTTCCACTCGTCGAACGCGATCATGATCTTCCTGGTCGACCGGCGGATCGCTCCGACCGAGTCGGCGATGGCGGTGACGGCCTCGATGTAGACGTCCATGTCCTCGGCCGAGGCGAGGAAGCTGGGCAGGTCGTCGTCGACCGGCTGGTAGTAGGCGTGCAGCGAGATCAGGTCGACGTCGTCGTACGCCTCGGTCAGCACGTCGCGCTCCCAACTGCCGAACGTCGGCATGCCGAGATAGGACGAGCCGCAGGCGACGAGTTCGAGGTCCGGGTCGAAACGGCGCATGGCCTTCGCGGTCTGCGCCGCGAGCCGCCCGTACTCGGTCGCGCTGCGCTGGCCCACCTGCCACGGGCCGTCCATCTCGTTGCCCAGGCACCACAGCCTGATCCCGTACGGGTCGGCGGCGCCGTTGTCGCGCCGCTTCTCGGCGAGGTGACTCCCGCCGCGGTGGTTGGCGTACTCCAGCAGGTCGACGGCCTCGGCCGTGCCACGGGTGCCGAGGTTGACCGCCATGATCGGGTCGACGCCGGCCTTGCCGACCCAGCGCATGAACTCGTCCAGCCCGAACGCGTTGGTCTCCAGACTGTGCCAGGCGAGGTCGAGCCGGGCCGGTCGTTTGTCGACCGGCCCGACGCCGTCCTCCCAGCGGTACGAGGAGACGAAGTTGCCGCCCGGGTAGCGGACGGCGGTGATGCCCAGCTCACGGACGAGCGCGAGGACGTCGCCTCGAAAGCCGTCCGCGTCGGCGGTCGGATGGCCCGGCTCGTAGATTCCGGTGTAGACGGCACGGCCGAGGTGCTCGACGAACGAGCCGAAGAGTCGGCGGGGCACCGGCGCGACGCGTCGGCGGGGATCCAGGAGCAGGCGCGCGGTGTTCACGACAGCCCTCCCTGCTGGTCGCGACGGGGTCGGATCGGCAGCGCGGCGCGGTGGAGGTGGGTGTTCAGGGCGGGCTCCTTCGTGCGGGGCCCCGACGTCGAGATCTCCGTCGCGGTGCCGGGACCGAGGGGCGGTGGGTCGGTGCGAGCTCTGGACATCGCCATGATCGTCGATTACGTTCTCGATCTATGTAAACGTTACCGATCACGTTTGCGGCAGGGAACACGGCGGCCGTGACCAATGTTCGCGTCGGACGGCTGCGCCGGACGCGGGTGTCGCCTGCCCCGGGCTCGTTCCGCTGCCGTGATCGGTCATCGGCGGCCGGGAATGGTTCCCGGAGTTGTCATCGGGTGGAGCCATCGCGGAATTGGCGATCCACTCAGGCCGCCGGAAGTGGCGACCGTTCGCTTTCTGCGCATCGGTTGTCGGGGTGGGAAGTCCACGCTGCGACCATCCCGTTAGGACCTTCCGATCCGGGTTCCCGTGCGCGTGAAGGAGTCTTGTGTTCGTAATCGTCGTCCGTTACGTTGGCAACATCCTGGAAACGTAACCGATAACGATTGCAGTCCAGAGAGAGCGGCATGATCGAAGGCAATGCGCCGGTGACAATGAGTGATGTCGCCCGGGTCGCCGGCGTTTCCACAGCCACCGTCTCGCGCGTCGTCAACGGGCACTACGGCGTCAGTGCCCGCACGATCGCCGAGGTGCGCACCGCGATCCAGCAGCTCGGCTACGAGTCGAGCCTGGTGGCGTCGAGCCTCCGCCGCAGCCGCACAAATGTTCTCGGCCTCGTGGCGCACAGCTTCCAGTCGTACACGGCAGAGGTGCTCAAGGGGGTCATGAAGGCCCTGAGCCGCTCGGGCTTCGACCTCATCATCTACGCCAACAGCGACCTCTACGGGTCGTACTCGGAGGGCTGGGAGCAGCGGCATCTGACCCGGCTGTCGGGCACCCTCACCGACGGGTGCATAGTCGTCACCCCGTGGGGTGAGGTACGCAGCCGGACACCAGTCGTGGCCATCGACCCGGTGCGAGGTTCGACGGCGCCCTCGGTCACGGCCGACAACCTCGCGGGCGCCACCACAGCGATCGAGCACCTGCTCGGCCTGGGTCATCGGCGCATCGGGTTCATCGCCGGCCGCGACAGCCTGGCCTCGGCGTGGTCGCGTGAGGAGGGCTACCGGGCGGCGCTGACCGAGGCCGGCGTCCCGGTCGACCCGACGTTGATCGGCAGGGGGGATTTCAACCCCGAGTCGGCAACTCCGTTGGCGCGTGCCCTGCTGCGACGAGCGGACCGGCCGTCGGCGATCTTCGCGGCGAGCGACGGGATGGCCCTCAAGGTCCTGGAGGTCGCCAGGGAGATGGGGCTCTCCGTCCCGGCGGACCTGTCCGTCGTCGGGTTCGACAACATCCCGGAGTCGGCGTTGACCGAGCCGGGTCTAACCACTGTGGACCAGTCGATGTACCAGCTCGGGTACGAGGCCGCGCGGATGCTCAAGTCGCTGGTGACCGGCGAGTGGGACGAGCCCCACCAGATAGTGCTCCCGACAAGTCTCGTGGTCCGCAACTCGACTGCGGCACCTCAGGGCGCGGCACGACCGTGAGAACTTGCGCACCCGTGGCAGGAGTGGGAAGGAGGTGCACGCACCACGTACGGCGAGATCCACCGATGAGTTGAGCCGGCCAGCGGGTCGCATCCGCTGCCTGCACATGAAAGGAGTGGAGCGTGACAACCGAACATTATCATGGGCGCTTACGCCGCCCGGGCGTACGCCGGCGGGTCTCGGCGGTGTTCACCGCCGGAGTCGTCGCCATCGCGGCGGCCCTGCTCGCCCCGCAGCCCGCGACGGCGGACACGCCGTGGCTGGCCGTCTCCGAGGACCGCTACGCCTCGTTCGCCGTTCCCGCGGCGTACGTCCAGGAGAAGCTGGGCACCGTCTCGCAGGTCGTCGTCGAGGGCAACTTCGGTCCGTCGGCCACCTGGGCGGAATTCGGTCTGACCCGTCGCGGTGACGTGTGGTCCGGTGTGCTGGGCGCGCTCGCCCCGGGGCTGTACCGCTATCAGCTCACCGCCGACGACACCTTGACCATCAAGGACCCGACGAACGCCACAGGCGTCGCGTCGGACCCGCTGCTGAGCACCTTCCTCGTCGCGGGTGATTCGGCGCGGTGGCTTGTCGACGCGCCGGCCGGCACCGGCGGAAAGATCGAGACGCTTACCTACCGCACCAGGAACGCGCAGCGATCCGCCCTGGTCTGGACGCCACCGGGGTACGCGGCCAAGGGACCGAAGGGTTACCCGGCCCTCTTCCTCCAGTCCGGCGCCGGTGCTGCCGCCACCGACTGGCTCGACCTCGGTCGGTCCAAGCAGATCCTCGACAACCTCTCGGCCGCGCGTGCCATCAGCCCGATGGTGGTGGTGCTCAGTGACGCCGACGACAGGGAGTTGACGGACCTCCGGAAGGCGGTCGCCGACACCTACCGGGTCCTTCGCGATCCGGCACACCAGGCGATCGCGGGAGTGGCCGACGGTGGCGCGCAGGCGCTGCGGGCCGCGCTCGCGAAGCCGGGTCAGTTCGGGTACGTCGGGTCGTTCTCGGGCACGTCGGCCCCGGCGGTCGACCGGAAGCACGCCACGGCGACCAACCGCGGCCTCAAGCTGCTGCGCCTCTACACGGGCAACGTCACCGATCCCGCGTACAACCCCACCTACCGGCTGATGAGGGCGTTGGACCGAGCCGACGTCCGGTTCGAGTTCGACGGGGTCAACCCGGACGGCGGCGCGAACTGGACCACCTGGCAGGAGAACCTGGTCGACCTCCTGCCGCGGCTGTTCCGGCACGTGGCCGACCACCGGCCCAGCCCCGGTCACCAGCCGTTGCGGCGGGAGTTCACCCCGCCGCCGGCCGGCACCACGCCGACACCGTTCATCAGCGAGGGCGGGTTCGTCACCTTCGAGACGACCACCGACTTCACGGACGCTCGGCACGTCACGGTGTGGGCCAACATCGCGCCGGGCGGCAGTTGGCTGCGCGTGCCGCTGACGCGCGACGGCGACAGGTGGCGGGCGACAATCGGGCCGCTGAAGCCCTGGTTCTACTACTACCGGTTCATCGTTGACCGGGTCGCGGTCAAGGACACCTCCAACCCGACGACCGTGAGCTCCGAACCGATGTGGAGCACCTTCCTCCTCCCGGGGCCGGGTGCCCGCCTGCTGTCGGACGTGCCCGCAGGTCGGGGCGGAACCGTCGAGCGCATGACCTACTCCAGCACGGTGGCCGGTCAGGACCGCACCGCGCTGGTGTGGACCCCGCCCGGGTACGACAGGGATCGAGCGCAGCCGTACCCCGTCCTCTATCTCCAGCACGGCAGCGGCCAGAGCTACACCGACTGGGTCGAGATGGGCCGCGCCAAGCAGATCCTCGACAACCAGTTCCTCGACGGCGACCTCACGCCCATGGTCGTCGTGATGGGCAACGGCAACTCGTCGAACTTCAACCGGGAGCTGTTGGAGAACATCGTTCCGACGACCCGTGCCCGCTACCACATCTCCAGCGATCCGTCCCAGCAGGCCCTCGCCGGTCTGTCGATGGGCGGCGGGCAGGCGCTCGGGGTGCTGAAGGCGTACCCGGGGGAGTTCGCGTACGTCGCGGCCCTCTCGGCCGGGTTCGGCAGTGGCGCCGGGGTCGACGTGGCGGCGATCAACGACGGGACGAAGATGCTGCGCCTGTACGTGGGCGACCAGACCGACTTCGTCTACCCGAGCTTCATGGCGTCGCTCACCACATTGGACACCCTCGGTATCCGCTACGAGTTCGACGGCGTCACCCCCGGGCCGCACGGCTGGGACGTGTGGCAGAAGAACCTCATCGACCTGGCTCCGCGTCTGTTCAAGCGCTAGGAGCCCTCACCCGGCGACGCCACCGGGAGCGGGGTCTTTCGCCCCGGTGGCGCCCGCCAGCGCACGGATGCCTCCGCACCGCCACCTCCGAAGGGAACCATCTCAATGAAGAGACGACGCATACTCGCCACGGTGGTCATGCTCGCGGCCGGGAGCGGCCTGGTCGCCTGCTCCTCCGACGGGGGCGGCAGCGACGCGAGCAACTGCACGAACACCATCACCAAGCAGAACGTGCCGGTGGTGACGATGTGGGGCTGGTACCCCAACACCCAACTCGTCGTGGACAACTTCAACAAGCAGCACGACGACGTGCAGGTCTGCTGGACCAACGTCGGGCAGGGCGGCGACGAGTACGACAAGTTCCAGACGGCCATCTCGGCGGGCACCGGGGCGCCGGACGTGATCATGGTCGAGGCGGACCGGATCCCGACCTTCCAGATCCAGGGCGCGCTCGTCGACATCAAGCAGTACGGCTACGACGCGGTGAAGGCCAACTACGGCGAGGGCGCCTGGAAGGACGTGTCGGTCGGCGACGCGGTCTACGGCGTCCCGGTCGACGGTGGTCCGATGGGCATGATCTACCGGAAGGACATCTTCGACAAGTACAAGGTCACCCCGCCGAAGACCTGGGCCGAGTACGAGCAGGCCGCGCAGAAGGTGAAGGACGCCGGTGGCCCGCTCTTCGGCGACCTCGGCGCGAACGTGCCGGCGGTCCTGATGGCGCTGCAGATCCAGAAGGGCGCCGTGCCCTTCACCTTTGATCCGGCGCAGCCGAAGTCGATAGGTGTGAAGCTCAACGACCAGGCGTCCAAGGACGTGCTGGACTACTGGGGCGGCCTCGCCAAGAAGGGCCTGGTGGGCACGCAGGACCAGTTCACCCCGGAGTACATCTCCGGCGTCATCAACGGCAACTACGCGACGTACATCTCGGCGGCGTGGGCGCCCGGCTACCTGACCGGGGCGGGTGTCGGTAAGGGCCAGGACACCGGCAAGTTCGCGGTGGCGCCGCTGCCGCAGTGGGATCCGACCAACCCGGTGCAGGTCAACTGGGGTGGGTCGGCCTTCTCGGTGACCAAGCAGGCGAAGAAGCCGGAGTTGGCGGCGAAGGTCGCCTACGGGCTCTACGCCGACAAGGAGTCGCTCACCGACGGCTGGACCAACCAGATCATCTTCCCGCTGAACCTCACGGCGCTCAAGGATCCGGCGTTCGTCGACCTGAAGGTGGCGTTCTTCGACGGCCAGCAGGCGAACAGTGAGGTCTACCTTCCCGCGGCCGAGGCCTACAAGGGCGTCGCCTACGCGCCCTTCGGTCAGTACTACCTGGACGCGATGACGAAGCAGGTCAGCGAGATCATCAAGGGCTCGGTCAGCGGCTCGCAGGCTGCCGACAAGCTCCAGGAGGACGTGGCGAAGTACGCCAAGGAACAGGGCTTCACCGTTCAGTGACCGGACGGGTGGGCCGCGCCGGCACGATCGGCCGGCCCACCCACCCCCACCAGCGTCCACGTCCTGGAGACCACAGATGACACTCCTGACCGAGAAGCGCGCACGGCGTCGTCAGTACGAGACGCGCAAGATCCGTGGCAAGGTGCACCTCCGCGAGCATCTGATGGGGTGGCTCTTCGTCGGGCCATTCGCGGTCGTCTTCCTGGCGTTCCTCATCGCGCCGCTGACGTACGCGCTGTACCTCAGCCTCTTTCAGAAGAAGCTGATCGGCGGCACCAGCTTCGTCCTCTTCGACAACTACGTGAAGGCGTTCACCGACCCGAGCTTCCTGTCCGGGGCGTGGTTCGTTCTCCGCTTCTCGCTCGTCTCCATTCCGGTGCAGATCGCCATCGCGCTCGTGCTGGCCCTCATCCTGGACGCGGTGACGACGCTGTTCGCGCGCTTCTCCCGCCTCATGATCTTTCTGCCGTACGCGATCCCGACGATCATCGGGGCCGTGATGTGGGGGTTCCTCTACAGCAAGGGCTTCGGCCCGCTCACAGAAATCTTCGGGCTGTTCGGCGCCACCGCACCCGACTTCCTGGGCAGTGACCTGATCTTCTACGGCCTGCTCAACGTCGTCACCTGGCAGTGGGCCGGCTACTACATGATCATCCTGTACGCGGCGTTGCAGGGAGTCGACCCGACCCTCTACGAGGCCGCTCGGATGGACGGCGCCGGCAGGTGGCAGATCGCCACGCGCATCAAGATCCCGCTGATCGCTCCCGCGCTGATCCTGATCCTGGTCTTCTCGCTCATCGGCACCCTGCAGTTCTTCAACGAACCGCAGATCCTGCGCTACCTCGCCGCGGGCACGATCGGGACCGACTTCACCCCCAACATGTACGCGTACCAGCAGGCGTTCGCGCTCGCCAACTTCAACTACGGGTCGGCGATCTCGTTCGCCCTCGGCGGCATCGTGTTCATCTGCGTGTACGCCTTCCTGTTCTTCACCCGCAAGCGGAGGAGCTTCCTCTAGATGGCCGACCAGACCAGCGTCCGCGCCGGCGCCCGCCGCCCGCAGCGCTACCTGCCCCTGCAGATCCTCCTCGGCTTCCTGGTGATCTACTTCCTCGTACCGTTCTGGTGGGTCATCGTCAACTCCTCCAAGGACGCGGCGGGCCTGTTCGGTGGGGGCAACACCCTCTGGTTCACCGACCAGATCGACTACCTCGGCAACCTGAGGCAGCTCTTCACCTACGACGGTGGCATCTACCTGCGGTGGATCCTCAACTCCACGCTGTACGCCATCGCCGGCGGAGTCGGCGCGACGGTCCTGGCGGTCATGGCCGGCTACGGGTTCGCCAAGTACCGGTTCGCCGCGCGGCGCTTCAGCTTCGCTGTCGTGCTGGGCGCGCTGATGGTGCCCGCCACCGCCCTGGTCATCCCGACCTTCATCATGTTCTCCCGGCTCGGCCTGACGAACACGGTGTGGGCGGTCATCCTCCCGTCGCTGCTCAACCCGTTCGGCGTCTACCTGATGCACGTGTACGCCCGCGACGCGGTGCCCGACGAACTCCTCGACGCGGCGCGTGTCGACGGCGCGGGAGAGGTACGGACGTTCCTGCAGATCGCTCTTCCGCTGATGCGCCCCGCGGTGGTCACCGTGCTGCTCCTGTCGGCGGTGGCGTCCTGGAACAACTACTTCCTGCCCCTGGCCATGCTCTCCGACAACCGGCTCTTCCCGGTGACCGTCGGCCTCGGCCTCTGGCAGGGGATCGCCTCCGCGAACAACTCGGGAGGCACCTCGCTGTGGAGCCTCATCATCCTGGGCTCGCTCGTGTCCGTGATCCCACTGGTCATCGCGTTCTTCAGCCTGCAACGACACTGGCGCGGCGGACTGTCCGTCGGGGGCCTCCGGTAGGGCCGACCTTCCGCCAGCTACGCGTTCGGACGAACAGAGAGGTGTGCTGATGTCGACGACGGATCGGTCGCTGCGCAGCGGGCAGTGGTTCGGTGCCCAGGGCCGTAACGGGTTCATCCATCGGTCCTGGATGCGCAACCAGGGTTTCGCGGACGACGTCTTCGACGGTCGCCCGGTGATCGGCATCGCCACCACCTGGTCGGAGCTGACGCCCTGCAACGCCCACCTGCGTGACCTGGCCGAATCGGTGAAGCGGGGCGTGTGGGAGAGCGGCGGCCTGCCGCTGGAGTTCCCGGCGATGAGCCTGGGCGAGCCGCTCATGCGACCCACCACCATGCTCTACCGCAACCTGCTCGCGATGGAGTTGGAGGAGTCGGTCCGCGCCAACCCCCTCGACGGGGTGGTCCTGCTCTCCGGCTGCGACAAGACCACTCCCGGCCTGCTGATGGGTGCGGCGAGCGTCGACCTGCCGACGCTGATGATGACCGGCGGCCCGATGCTCAACGGCAAGTTCCGCGGCCAGGACATCGGCTCCGGCACCGTCGTCTGGCGGTTCACCGAGGAGATGCGGGCCGGCCGGATGACCGCCGCCGACTGCGCGGAGGCGGAGGTCGGCATGTCCCGTAGCCGGGGCCACTGCATGACCATGGGTACGGCGTCCACGATGGCCTGCGTGACCGAGGCGTTGGGCGTGCAGCTGCCGGGCGCTGCCGCCGTGCCGGCGGTCGACTCCCGGCGGTACGCGCTCGCGCACGCCGCCGGCCGTCGCATCGTCGCCATGGTCGGCGAGGACCAGCGGCTGTCCACGGTGCTCACCCGCGAGGCGTTCGAGAACGCCATCCGGGTCAACGCCGCGATCGGCGGCTCCACAAACGCGGTCGTGCACCTGCTCGCGATCGCCGGACGCCTCGGCGTGCCCCTGTCGCTGGAGGACTTCGACACCCTCACCGCCGACGTGCCCCTGCTCGTCAACCTCATGCCGTCCGGGGCGTACCTGATGGAGGACTTCGCCTACGCGGGCGGCCTCCCGGTGGTGATGAAGGAACTCGCCCCGCTGCTGCACACGGATCACATCACCGTCAGCGGCCGGAGCGTGGCCGAGAACGTCGACGGAGCCCAGTGCTGGAACACCGACGTCATCGCCACCCTGGAGGAGCCGTTCCAGCCTGCCGGCTCCGGCACCGTTGTGCTGCGCGGGTCGCTCGCGCCGTCCGGGGCGGTGCTGAAGGTCTCCGCCGCCTCCGCCCACCTCCTCACGCACACCGGCCCGGCGCTCGTCTTCGACCGGATCGAGGAGTACGTCGTCGCCGCCGACGACCCCGATCTCGATGTCACAGCCGACACCGTGATCGTGGTCCGCAACGCCGGACCACGCGGCTACCCCGGCTTCCCGGAGGTGGGCAACGTACCCATGCCCCGCCGGTTGCTCGCCGACGGCGTCACGGACATGGTGCGGATCTCGGACGCCCGCATGAGCGGCACCGGCTATGGCACGTGCGTCCTGCACGTGGCGCCGGAGGCGTCCGTGGGCGGCCCCCTCGCCCTGGTACGCACCGGCGATCTGGTCCGCGTCGACGTCACCACGCGCCGCCTGGACCTCCTGGTCGACGACGCGGAACTCGCCGACCGCCGTTCCGCCTGGGTCCCACCGCAGCCGGTGGCCGAGCGGGGGTGGACACGGCTGTACAGCGAACATGTTCTGCAGGCCGACAGCGGCGCGGACCTCGACTTCCTCGTCGGTGGAAGCGGCAGCGCGGTGCCCCGTCACTCACACTGACGGGCGGGGAACGGACGAGGAACCCGACTCTTGGAAGAACGGACGGCCCGCCAGTGCGAGTTCACGCGGAGAAAGCGGTGACGGCCGCCCACCGTCCACCGGTCATGGCGGACGTCGCCCGTCTGGCGGGCGTGTCGCACCAGACGGTGTCCCGGGTCATCAACGGGGCACCGGCCATCAGACGCGAGACACGGGAACGGGTTCTCGAGGCGATCCGACGGCTCGACTACCGCCCCAACACCGCCGCCCGCGCGCTGGTGCGCGGACGCTCCGGGATGATCGGCATCATCGGCACGGCCAGGACGCTGTTCGGTCCGACGAGCATCCACCGCAGCGTCGAGGACGCCGCCCGCGCCGCCGGCTACTTCGCCACCTCGGTGAGCCTGTCGGAGGTCACGGTACGGGCGCTCAGCGACGCCACCGAACACCTCATGCGTGTCGGCGTGGAAGGCGTCGTGATGATCGCCGGCAACGACGAGGCTCTCGAGGTGGTGCGGATGACCCGATCCGGCGTCCCCTTCGTGGTGGTGGAGGGCGACGTGTCCAGGGCCAGCGTCACCGTCGGGGTCGACCAGGTGCTCGGTGCCCGGATGGCGACCGACCATCTGCTCGGCCTCGGGCACCGGGAGATCGTGCACGTGGCCGGCCCGCTCAACTGGGCCGAGGCCCGTGCCCGCCGCGACGGCTGGCGCGCGGCGATGACCGCGGCGGGCCTACGACCACCCGAGCCGGTCCAGGGCGACTGGCAGGCCCACAGCGGCTACGTCGCCGGGCTGCGGATCTGCGAGATGCGCGGGACGACAGCGGTCTTCGTCGCCAACGACCAGATGGCCATCGGTGTGCTGCGCGCGCTGCACGAGCGCGGGCGGCGGGTGCCCCAGGACATCTCCGTCGTCGGATTCGACGACGTTCCCGAGGCGGCGTACCTGGTTCCGCCGTTGACCACGATCCAGCAGGATTTCGACGCGGTCGGTCGACGGGCCATCACGGCCGTCACACAGGCCATCGACGACACGGTGCCTCAGCCCCTGCCGTTGGTCGTCCCCACGCTTGTGGTGCGGGAGAGCACCGCGCCTCTGATCGGGACCGGCAGGTGAGCGACGGCCTGGGTGTGGCGCGAAATGCCGACCTTCTATAGCGTGGCACGTCCACGGGCGACCGTCTCCTCGACAGGTCCGCCCGCGACGGCGTCGCGTACGCGAGCGAGACGAGAGGGTAGTCGGCTGCTGGCGTGTCGGTCGTCAGTAGCGCTCACTGGCGGGCTATAGTCGGTGTTGTGAACTTGAAGGAATGGGCGGCGGCCACGGGGATCTCGTACGCGACGGCACGTCGGCGT
>NZ_JBNCKR010000014.1:0-125082 GCF_049841645.1 Micromonospora sp. DT43
CTGGCCGTCCGCTACGAAGCCACCCTGACCATCGCCGCCATCAACCAGTACCTCCGAGCCTTATGAAACACGGGCTAGACGGAGCATGGCCGGAAACGTAGCACTAAACCGGTTTAGCTGACGAGGGCGGCGGGGGGCCCGAGGGACCGGCGTCGGCGCAGCGGCATCGCGACGAGTGACGGCTCGGCGACGCCGCCGTCGAGGAGCAGCTCGACCGCGCGCCGCCCCATCTGCTCGTGGGGCAGCGCCGTGGTGGCCAGGCTGGGGCGTAGCCACGCGGCGATCGGGTCGTCATCGAACGAGATCACCGAGATGTCGTCCGGGACGCTCAGGCCCGCCTCGCCGAGCGCCTGGTACGCGCCGAAGGCCAGCCGGTCGTTCATGCAGATGACCGCGCTGGGTCGCGACGGCCTGCTCAGGAGCCCGCGCATGGCGGCGTAGCCGTGCTCGGGCAGCCACTCGGTGCAGAAGCACTCCGCGAGGAGGCTGACGCCCGCGTCATCCAGGGCCTGCTGGATGCCGCCCAGGCGAGCCCTGGCGGCGAGGGAGACCTCCGGGTCGTCCTCCTTGAGCCTGTTGCGGCCGATCAGCGCGATGGCGTCGCGGTGGCCGTGCTCCAGCAGGGCGGCGGCGACGGAGCGGCCAGCCCGGTCGTCGTCGGGAAGGACGCAGGGCAGGCCGTCGGCGCTTGTGGCGTTGAGCAGTACCACCGGGCGGCCGAGGATGGCCGGAGGCACCGTCAACCGCCGGGTGGCCATGGCCGCGTAGATGACTCCGTCGACCTGTCGGTCGAGCATGGCCTCGATGGCGTACTGCTCGAACGTCGCGTCACCCTGCGTCTCGGTGATGAGCAGCACGTGGTCCCGCTCCCGGGCCGCGTCGAGCGCGCCGCGGATCAGACCGCCGGCGAAGCGGGTGGTGGCGACGATGTCGGAGACGAACGCGATGGTCGCGGTCTTGCGGGTACGCAGGCTGCGCGCCGCGAGGTTGGGCCGGTAGCCCAGCTCCTCGGCCGCGGCGAACACACGCTGGTGTGCCTCGGCCGAGAGCCGCGTGCCCTCCCTGCCGTTGAGCACCATCGACGCGGCGGTCTTGGACAGCCCGGCTCGCCGCGCGACGTCGGCCAGGGTTGCTCTGTTGCGGCCCATCAGTCCTCCGAATCAGGCGCGGCGCCACGGGCTCCGCTCCCGCCCATCATGATGCGTCGGTGCCCGGAGTCGGGCTCCGGTCGGGTCGATCGTGGTGTGACGTCGATGTTTCCGGACCGTTGCCAGGTTGTCCTTGACAGCCCTCGGTGTCACGCGCATGCTCTGCTAAATCAGTTTAGCGACCACTTTTGACGCGTCGGGAGGCGCCGTCGGTCGCGTGCTGACGGTCATTGGTGGCCGGAAGGTTTGTCGCCACCGGGCGGCCGTCACGACGTGACTCGTCGTGGCTGTTCATCCGGTCGCGGTGGTCCCGGTGGAGCCGTCGCGCGGCCATGGGTCGCGCGGCGTGCGAAGGAATCTAGGAGCGATGAAATGGCAGAATTGCTGACTAAACTCCCACGACGCAGAGCGGTGATCCTCGCGCCGCTGCTGGCGATCGGGCTCGCCGCTACGGCGTGCAGCGCGCCGGGAGCCGACCGGTCGTCGACGGCCGGGCCCGACGCCGCCGTCAAGGCCGAACTGGGCACCGCTCCGATCAAGCTGGAGATGTACGCGGAGACCGGCTTCCCGCTGGCCAAGGCGCTCGCCGACGAGTTCTCCAAGCAGCACCCGAACGTCACGTTCGCCATCCGCGAGGACCAGTTCACGGTGATCGTGGAGAACGCGCCGCGTGTGATGGCCTCGGACAACGCGCCCGACATCATCCGGCTCCCCACGATGGTCGACCTGGTCAAGGACGACCTGCTCAAGAACCTGGACCCGTACGTCACCGCGTACGGCTGGGACAAGTTCCCGGCGTCGCAGCTCATGCAGTTGCGCGTCGGCGAGAACACCCGGGGCACCGGCTCGCTCTATGGCATGGGGCTCGGCTACAGCGTCACAGGCGTCTTCTACAACAAGAAGCTGGCCAGCCAGGTCGGCATGACCCAGCCGCCGACCACCGTCGCCGAGTTCGAGCAGCTGCTGGCGAAGGCCAAGACCGGCGGGGTCCAGCCGATCGTGCAGTTCAACAAGAACACCGCGGGCATCAACTTCCCGCACCAGGCGCTGCAGAACCAGTTCGGCGACCCGGCCCAGGTCGCCGACTGGATCTTCCAGAAGCCGGGGGCCACATTCGACACCCCGGCCGCGTTGAAGGCCACCCAGACCATCCAGAAGTGGGCCCAGGCCGGCTACTTCCCGAAGGACGCCAACGCCCTCGACTACGCGGGCATGGTGGGGCAGTTCCAGAAGGGCAACGGCCTGTTCATGTTCAACGGCGACTGGGAGTCGGCCAACCTCGACAAGGCGATGCCCGGCAACGTGGGCTTCTTCCTGTTCCCGGCCGAGACCGCCGGCGGCAAGCACGTCGCGATGTCCGCTCCCAACACGTTCGGCGTCTCCGCGAAGGCCAAGAACCCGGACGCCGCCGCGTACTTCCTGAACTGGGTGCACACCGACGCCAAGGCGCGGGAGATCGCCGTGACGGTCGGCGGGTCCAGCCCGGGTGGTCCGAGCGACCTTCCGGTGCCGGCCGCCGCCCCGAACACCGTGCTGGCCGAGACCCTCAAGGCGGCGCAGCAGCTCGGGGCCGAGAACGGCGCGGTGGACTTCACCGCCAACGCGACCGGCGGCATCTTCGCCGCCGCGATCACGCCGGAGATGCAGAAGCTGGTCGCCGGCCAGCAGACGCCCGAGGGGTACGTCAAGGCGGTCCAGGCCGAGTACGCGAAGGAACTGTCCCGATGACGTCTGCCCTCGGCAGCGCACCAGGCGGGCGGGACGACCAGGCGCCGCCGACGGTCCGTCCCGCCCGTCTCACGTCCGCGCGGGCCCACCGACGCCGGTGGGCCCGCGCGGCCGGGACCGGCTGGTTGTACGTCCTGCCCGCTCTGCTGATGTACGCGGTCTTCGTCCTACGCCCACTCGCGCTGACCGTCCAGTACTCGTTCTACGACTGGAACGGGATCGGGGTGGCCCACTGGGCGGGCCTGGACAATTACGTCACGGTGTTCACCGACAGCGACCTACTGAAGATCATTTCCAACGCGATCATCCTGATCATCTTCTTCAGCCTCATCCCGGTCGCGCTCGGTCTGCTGGTGGCGAGCATGGTCCGCCGGATCACCACCGGCGCGTTCGGGACCGTCGTCCGGACGATCCTGTTCCTGCCCCAGGTCATCCCGCTCGTGGCGGCCGGCATCGCGTGGAGTTGGCTGCTCTCGACAAACGGTCTGGTCAACCAGGTGTTGCGCGCGTTCGGGCTGGGGGGAGTCGCGCGCGCGTGGCTCGGCGACTTCGACACGGCGCTGCCCGCTGTCGGGGTGATCGGCGCGTGGGTCCTGCTCGGTCTCTGCACGATCCTGCTGGTCACCGGCATGAGCAAGATCGATCCGGCGCTCTACGAGGCCGCCCGCCTGGACGGCGCGGGGCCGGTCCGTGAGTTCCTCGCGGTGACCCTGCCCAGCCTGCGCCAGGAGATCGGGGTCTGCCTCACCGTCACGATCATCGCGGCTCTGGCGAGCTTCGACATCGTCTACATCTCCACCAGCGGAGGCCCGGGTCTGCAGACCACCGTTCCCGGCCTGGAGATCTACCGCCTCGCCTTCTCGCAGCGTCAGGTCGGACTGGCCTCGGCGCTCGCCGTCGTGCTCATGCTGCTGGTGCTGGCGTTCGTGCTGCCGATCCAGCGACTGACCCGTAAGGAGAAGCCGTGAACCTGAGCCGACGTGAGCAGGTGACCGGGCGGGTCTTCCTGATCGCACTGATCCTCGTCACCCTGCTGCCGTTCGTGAGCATGCTCTCGGCCGCGCTGCAACCGCGCGGCACCGTGCCCGACGGGCTGGCCTGGCCGTCCGACCCGCAGTGGGGAAACTTCGCCGACGCGTTCACCGCCGCCAACATGGGCGCGCTGCTGCGCTCCAGCCTGCTCATCGTGGCCGGCGTCGTACCGGTGTCCGTGCTCATCGCCACCATGGCCGGCTTCGGGCTCGGTCAACTGCGGGTGCCCGGTGGTCGGCTCGTCTTCGGCCTGTTGCTACTCGGCCTCACCCTGCCGTTCGAGGCCGTGGTCACCCCGCTCTACTACCAGATGCAGGATCTCGGCCTGCTCAACACCCGGTGGGCAATCATCCTGCCGCTGATCGGCCTCTACATGCCGTTCGCGGTGTTCTGGATGCGTGCCCACTTCACCAACGTGCCGGTCGAGCTGTCCGAGGCCGCCCGGGTGGACGGCAGCAGCACCTGGCAGCTGTTCTGGCGGGTTCAGGTGCCGCTGGCCCGCCCGGCCATCGCGTCGCTGACGATCCTGATGTTCCTGTGGACGTGGAACCAGTTCCTGCTTGCGATCGTCCTCGTCGACGACGCCACCAAACGTACGATGGCCGGCGCGCTCGGGGCGTTTCAGGGTCAGTGGGGCACCGACCTGGTGCTGCTGTGCGCCGGATCGCTGCTGATCCTCACGCCTACCCTCATCGTGTTCCTGATCTTCCAGCGACAGTTCATCAAGGCCCTGATCCAGGGCTCACTGAAGGGATAGGTAGTGGCCACGCAGCCGCAGATCCACGGTGACGTCGACGAACGCTACGGGCGCGTCGCCGACACCTTCCGCGACAACTTCACCTCCCGGGGCGAGGTCGGCGCCGCGGTCACCCTCTACGTGCGAGGCCGCAAGGTCGTCGACCTGTACGGCGGGCTGGCCGACACCCGCACCGGACGGCCCTGGACGGCGTACACCCCGGCCGTCGTCTTCTCCTGCACCAAGGGGATCCTGGCGATCTGCGCCTACCTGTTGGCGCAGCAGGGGCGACTCGACCTCGACGCGCCCGTGACGCGCTACTGGCCGGAGTTCGGCCAGCACGGCAAGGCGGACATCCCCGTACGCCAGCTGCTCACGCACCAGGCCGGTCTGCCGGCCCTGGACCGGCCCCTGACCCTCGACGAGGTGCTCGCCTGGGATCCGGTCATCGCGGCTATCGAGGCGCAGACGCCACTGTGGCAGCCGGGCACCGAGCACAGCTACCACTCGATGACGTACGGGTGGCTCGTCGGCGAGGTCATCCACCGCGTCACCGGCCAGCTACCGGGCGCGTACTTCAACGACACCCTCGCGCGACCGCTGGAACTGCGTACCTGGCTCGGGCTGCCCGCCAGCGAGCGCGACACCGTCGCCTGGGAACTGGCGCCACTGTCGGACGCCGACCCGTTCGTCGACCCCGTTGCCGAACGGGGCATCACCATGGGTGGCGCCTTCGCCTTTCCCGCCGACGCCGACGGCCTGGTCAGCTTCAACGACCCCGCCATCCAGGCCGCCGGCATCCCGGGCGCGGGTGCGGTGAGCACCGCGGATGGCCTGGCGCGGCTCTACGCGGCCTGCGTGTCCGACCTGCGGGGCGGGCCCCTGCTCAGGCGGGCGTCGGTGGACGACGCGGTGGTCGTCCGCTCGCAGGGTCAGCAGCGACACGGCCCGCCGGACACCGGTCAGCGCTGGGGCAGCGGCTTCCTGCTGCACTCTCCGCCGGCGCGGCCGTTGCTGGGGGAGCGCAGCTTCGGCCACGACGGCGCCGGAGGCAACCTCGCCTTCGCCGACGCGGACCACGAGGTGGGGTTCGGCTACGTGGTCAACCAGATGTACGGGGCGGGCGACGAGCGCGCCAACCGGCTCACCGCTGCCGTCCGCGCCTGCCTCGACGCCTGAGCCGGCCTGCTGCGGTGTGAGTCGCCGCCGTACGGGGTAGGGAGTCGTCGACGGCGGCCATGCGACGAGACGCTGCCACGATCCGACGGGGTGACCAGCTGTGCGCGACTCTCACCTGCCGGCAGGCGCCGGCCGACACGGACGTCGGCGATGAGCGAGCCGACAGCGGACCCCACCCACGCCCTGGCCGAGTTGAGCCGGATCCGCCTCGACGAGATCAGCCTCGACGACATGCTGCTCCGGGTGGCCACGCTGGCCAGCCGGACCGTGCCCGGCGCCAGGGAGGTCTCGGTCACCCTCGTCCGGGCTCAGCTGGGTTGGACCGCCGCGTTCACCGGCGACCTGGCCCGTGAGCTGGACGAGTGGCAGTACGAGCAGCAACGGGGTCCGTGCCTGGACGCCTCCGCCAGCGGCGACACCATCTCCCTGCCGGACATGACAGTCGAGCAGCGCTGGCCGCAGTGGGCGCGGCGGGCGCGTGCCGTGGGCGTGGGCAGCTCGTTGTCGATCGGGCTGCCGATCCAGGAGTCGGTGGTGGGGGCCCTCAACGTCTACGGCGGCCCGGCGAACGCCTTCGACCCGCCGGCGGTCGCGGTCGCGGAACACTTCGCCGCGTACGCGGCGGTGGCGCTCGCCAACGCCCACATGTACGACAGCGCCGCCACCCTGGCAGAGCAGATGCAGGAGGCGATGCGCAGCCGCGCGGTGATCGAGCAGGCCAAGGGGATCATCATGGGGGAGCGGCGTTGCACGCCCGACGAGGCGTTCGCGCTGCTGTCGAAGATCTCCCAGGACACCAACCGCAAGGTGCGTGAGGTGGCGGAGGCCCTCGTCGCCAGGGCGGTCCAGAGGGCTCGGGTGTGAGCGTGGGTTCCGTCGATCAGGGAGATAGCCCGTTGTCGCCGACGCCTGAGCAGTCGCCCGAGGCCCTGCGGGAGGCGCTGCTCGCCCTCGCCGGCCTGCCCGACGAGTCTCCGGCGCTGCCGGCGCACCTGCGCACGATCGTCGCGTTGAGCGCGGCGGTGGTGGGTCCTGTCGACTTCGCCTCGGTGACCGTGTCGGCGGCGGGGGGTCCGCGCACCGAGGCGGCAAGCGCCGACGCCGCCGAGGAGATCGACCTTGCTCAGTACGCGGAGGACGGTGGGCCCTGCCTCGCGGCGCTGCGTTCGGCAACGACTGTCGGCGTGCCCGATCTGGCCGGCGTGGTGGTGTGGCCCGGCTTCCGGGACGTGGCCTGGCGGTACGGCGTTCGGGCGTCGCTGTCGATCCCGCTCTTCGCCGGCAGCGGCGCACCTATCGCCGGGCTGAACCTCTACGCCCGCGACGCCAGTGCCATGCGACCGCTGATTCAGCGGGTCGAATCCTGCTACACCGGCGACTCCGCGGCGACCACTCGGCTGGACGCGGGCAGCGAGCAGCTTCTCGCGGGGCTCGCGGAGGCGCTGCGCTGCCGCGACCTCGTCCAACGGGCGCTCGGTGTGCTGATGGACCGGGAGAACGTCGCCGTCGGGCCGGCCTACCGGCGGCTGGTCGACGCGACCACCTCCGGCACCTCGTTGACCGGCACGGCTTCGGCCATCCTCCGTCAACACCTGAACTGACGGCCGAGGCCGGGCCCCGTCGGGATCTCGCCTCGCGGACGGGTGTCGATACCGGCACGTCCGAATAGGACGGCACCCCCGGGGCGCGCGGTACGTCCGCGACGCCCCGGGGGTGCCCGGGGGTGAGCTGAGAGGGGACGGGTCAGCTCGCGGTGCAGATGGGGGCGCCGGAAGGGCTGGCGCCGGTGCCCTGGAAGCCGAACTCGGTGCTGGCGCCCGCGCCGACCTGGCCGTTGTAGTCGACGTTGCGGAAGTCCACCGCGCCCGACGAGCCGCTGGCCTGCGCGCTCCAGGTGTTGGTGACGGCGGCGCCCGAGGGCAGCGTGACCCGGACCGTCCAACCCCGCAGGGCCGTCGACCCGGCGGTGACCTTGACGGTGGCGACGAAGCCGCCGTTCCAGGAGTTCAGCGACACCGACGCCGTGCACCCGTTACCCGTCGGCGGCGGGGTCGTGGGCGGCGGGGTGGTCGGCGGCGGGGTCGTGGGCGGGGGCGTCGTCGGCGGCGGGGTGGTCGGCGGCGCGGTGGTCGGAATGGGAGTTCCGGCGTTCAGGGCGTTGAGGACCGAGGTGTACGCGGCCTTCTTGTTGCCCGAGCGGTCGAACAGCAGCGGGTTGTCGTTGCCGCGCCACGAGTCGCTGTCCCGCACGCCCCAGACGGTGATGCCCGTGCACCGAGCGATGGCCATGCAGGCCCGTGTGACCTGGGCGTACGCGTTGGCCTGGTTGGAGCCCTGGGCGATGTCCAGTTCGGTGATCTGCACGTCGACGCCGAGGTCGGCGAAGCGCTGCAGGTTGGCCTGGTAGTCACCGGGCACCGTGGTGCCCAGGTGGGACTGGAAGCCGACGCAGTCGATCGGGACGCCGCGGGACTTGAAGTCGCGCACCATGTTGTAGATGCCCGTGGACTTCGCGTTGATCCCGTCGGTGTTGTAGTCGTTGTAGCAGAGCTTCGCGCCCGGGTCGGCGGCGCGGGCGGCGCGGAACGCCGCCTCGATCCAGTCGTTGCCGGTGCGCTGCAGGTTGGAGTCGCGACGTCCGCCGCTGCCACCGTCGGCGAACGCCTCGTTCACCACGTCCCAGGCGTAGATCTTGCCCCGGTAGTGGGTGGCGACCTGGGTGACGTGGTTGATCGCGGCGTTGCGCAGCGCGGTGCCGGACATGCCCTGCGCCCACCCCGGCTGCTGCTGGTACCACAGCAGCGTGTGACCGCGGACCAGCATGCCGTGCGACTGGGCGTGGGCGACGATCTGGTCCCCGCCGCCGTAGGTGAACCGGCCCTGCTGCGGCTCGGTGGCGTCCCACTTCATCTCGTTCTCGGGAGTGAGCTGGTTGAACTCCCGGTTCACGATGCTGGCGAACTGGCTGTCCGACAGCTTGAAGGCGGGTACCGCCGCGCCGTAGTAGCGGCCCTTCTCGGCCGCCGAGGCGCCCAGGGTGGTGCCGGCGTTGGCGGCGGAGGTCATCGCCACCGTCGCGGCGGCGGCCGCGAGGGTGGCAGCGAGCGGTACCAGCACCCGACGACCCCGGAACCGGGGTCGTGGTGCGTCTTCGTCGGGGATCTTGTCCATGGGGTTCTGCCTTTCGAGATGGTGGCGGCCGGAGGCGGGGGGTCGGCCTGCCCGACCGGTGGTGGGCGGCCCGTCGCGATCCGTTCGGGATGGGTGGAGGGACCCGGGTGCGATCGGACCGGTTGCCAACAGCGATGGCCTGAGGGCGGACGTCACGAAGTGAGCGACCGCGGACGCGGGATCAGGCGTACGCCGGACAGGTGTGGTTCGGACAGGTCACCGACCGTCGACCGGGTCGCGGGACCCGATGCCCTTCGAGGTGTCGGTAACTCCGAACGGGAGGGATGTGCCCTCGACTCCTTGGCGGAACATAGCATGTTATCGATAACATGCTCAAGATGAGCGGCGGCCCGGCGGCGCGGGTCTGCGGCGATGGCGCCCGTGCGGGCCGGTCGTCGGGCGTTACCGCCAGCGGGGAACGGCACGACGGGGCGGGCCGGCCGGCTCCCGGCGGGGCGCACGCGGCGGCCGGTGGCAGGCGGCCGGGTTTTGGTCCGACGTATGCAGTCCGAAGTGGGCTGCGACGATGCCAAAACATGGCGGTAAGACCTTGGCAACATGAGTGTGACCATGGCAAGGTAACGCCTGATCGCGGGAAACATCCGATCTATCGCACGAGGCGCTGCGGGTGCGGCCCGTGGGTGACTTCCTGGGGAGGTCCGGTTGCTGAGGAGTGTGTTGTTCACCGGCGCAGACGCCTGTGGCGCCGGGAACACAGTGGAGGAAGGTCGGGTCCGACGATGAGTGCGGTCGAGGCAACGACGGACGCCCAGGGCGGCGCGCTCAACGACTGGTTGCGGGAGCGCATCTCCCACGCGCTCTCCGAGTTCACCGCGGCCACCGCGCTCGTCGTCCTGTTCATCGCGTTGAGCTTCGCCAGTCCTTATTTCCTGACGGCGGACAACCTGTTCAACATCGGCGCGCAGACCGCGGTGATCGCCATCATCGCCGCCGCGCAGACGATGGTCATCATCACCCGGGGCATCGACCTGTCGGTCGGTTCGGTCGCCGCGCTCGCCGGTGTGGCGGGAGCGATGGTCGTCCGTGACCTGGGCTTCCCGCTCCTGGCGGCGACGGCGGTCGCGATCGGCGTCGGCGCCCTGGCCGGGCTGCTCAACGGGCTGTTGGTGACAGTCGCCCGGATTCCCCCGTTCATCGCGACGCTGGGCACGATGTCGGTCGGCCGGGGTCTGGTCTTCATCATGACCGGGGCGGTCGGCGTCTACGGTCTGCCCCGGTCGTTCCAGCTGCTCGGCAACGGGGAGATCATCGGTATCCCGTTCGCCGTGGTGATCACCGCGGTGGTCGCCGTCGGGGTGGCGTTCCTGCTCTCGCAGACCCGCTTCGGCCAGTACACCTACGCGATGGGCTCCAACCTGGAGGCCGCCCGCCGCTCGGGCGTCGCGGTGGGCCGCCATCTGACCTACGTGTACGTCCTGGCGGGTGTGCTTGTCGGTCTGGGCGGCATGATCGCCGCTTCCCGGGTCAACTCCGGCCAGCCGAACTACGGCATCTCGTTGGAACTCGACGTCATCGCCGCCGCGGTCATCGGCGGCGCCAGCCTGTTCGGAGGGCAGGGCCGGATCGTCGGGACCATCATCGGCGCCTTCCTCATCGCACTGGTCCGCAACGGTGCCGTTCTGCTCGACATCAGCATCCACTACCAGCAGGTGATCGTCGGCCTGATCATCTGGGCCGCCGTCTACTTCGACCAGTACCGCCGTCGGCGGCTGGAATCACGGGGTTGACATGCCATTCCGAGAGTCCGAACGAGGAAGGACACACACCATGGCGCACACCACCACCAGCCGGCGGACGCGACGGTCGATCCTGGTTGTACGGGCCGTTCTGGCCGCAGCCGCAGCGACCGCCCTGCTCAGTGCCTGTAGCGGGGTCGAGGTTCGCGACGGGGGCGACGGGGCGACGAAGGACGCGAGCGGTCCGTTGAAGCTCGCCGTCGTGCCGAAGGCCGTCGGCGCCGACTACTGGAACACGGTGAAGGCGGGCGCGGAGTGCGCCGCGCAGCGCGCCGGGGACGTCACCGTCCAGTGGGACGGGGTGACCACCGAGACCGATGTCGAGGGCCAGGTCAACCTCATCCAGAACTTCGTCACCAAGAAGGTGGACGGCATCGTCTACGCGGCGACCGACTCCAGCGCGCTGGCGCCCGCGACCGACCAGGCGCTCGCCGCGAAGATCCCGGTCGCGATGATCGACTCTGGCACCAGCCCGCAGCCGTCGGGCGTGCCCCTCTTCGCCACCGACAACCGTGCGTCGGCCACCGAGGCGGCCAAGTTGCTCGCCACCGAACTCGGCCCCGGCAACCACCAGGTCGCCCTGGTCGAGTTCCAGCCCGGGTCGCAGACCAACACCGAGCGGGTGGACGGCTTCAAGGCCGGCCTCGCGCAGTTCCCCAATCTGAAGCTGGTCGGCCAACAGCCCAGCCGTAGCGACGTCAACGAGGCCCGGCGGGTCACCGAGAACATCCTCACCGCGAACCCGAACCTCGCCGGCATCTTCGCGGCGAACGAACCGAGTGTGCTCGGCGCCGCGCAGGCCATCCAGGCGGCGGGCAAGTCCGGCAAGGTGGTCATCATCGGCTGGGACGCCGCCCCGGACGAGGTCGCCGGGCTGCGGAGCGGCCAGATCTCCGCGCTTGTCGTGCAGAACCCTTTCAAGATGGGCTACTTCGGCGTCGACAAGATGGTCAAGCACCTGCGGGACAAGGCGCCGCTGGCGTCGGCGGACACCGGGGTCACGTTCGTCACCAAGAAGAACATCGACTCCGCCGAGATCAAGGCGGTGCTCGAGCCCAGCTGCGCCAACCCCCCGGTGCAGTGATGGCCACCGCCGCGACGGCCACCACCGAGAACAGCCAGCCGGCCGCCGACAGGCCGCCGGTCCTCGAAGCCCGTGGCATCGTCAAGCGGTTCGGCCACGTGGAAGCGCTGCGTGGCGCGGACTTCACGGTCCACAGGGGCGAGGTCGTCGCGCTCATCGGCGACAACGGCGCCGGAAAGAGCACGCTGATCAAGACCCTGTCCGGTGTGCATCCGCCCGACGAGGGCGAGATCCGGGTGGATGGACGTCCGGTCCAGTTCGCCACGCCTGTCGACGCCCGGCGCGCGGGGGTGGAGACCGTCTACCAGGATCTCGCCGTCGCCGACGACCTCAGCGTGGCCGCCAACCTCTACCTCGGGCGGGAGATCCTGCGCTCCGGGCCGCTCGGTCGGCTGGGGCTGCTCGACAAGCGCGCCATGCGCCAGGGCGCCGCCGCGGCCCTCGACGAGCTGGGTGTGCGGATCCCCCGGGTCACCACCCCGATCGCGATGTTGTCCGGTGGGCAGCGGCAGTGCGTCGCGGTGGCCCGCGCCATCATCTGGGCGACAAACGTGGTGATCCTCGACGAGCCGACCGCCGCGCTCGGCGTCGTGCAGACCGGGCGGGTGCTTGACGTCGTCCGGCGCGCCCGGGATGCCGGCATGTCGGTGGTGCTGGTCAGCCACAACATGCCGCAGGTGCTCGAGATCGCCGACCGCGTGGAGGTGCTGCGCCTCGGCCGACGGGCGGCTCGACTGCGCGCGGACGAGGTCACCACCGACGACCTGGTCGCGGCGATGACCGGAAGCACCGGCGCGGAGCGCGACTAGCTAGCGGTGACGGCTGTCGCCCGCCCGTGACCGAGCGCGGTGGACCGGCATCGGTTCCGCCGGTGCTCGGAGCGGGCGGGCGATCACTGCGCCTGCGCGTCGACGCCTGCCTCCGCCTCGTCGGGCAGCCCCTGTAGCGACTCCTCCACACCGATCAGGTGGTTGGCCATCCGGGTGCGGGCCCGCTCCGGGTCGCGCGCCACGAGGGCCCTCAGGATCGCCACGTGCTCGTCGTGGGTACGCCGGTCCGCGCCCTCCTCGTGCAGACTCCGCCAGAGCCGCCCCCGCAGGGTGCGCCCGGCGAACGCCTCGATCAGGCCGACGAGCACCGGGTTGTCGGCGTGTGCGGCGATGATCCGGTGGAACGCGATGTCGATTTCCATGATCCGCTCATGGTCCTGCGGAGACCGACCGGCGATCCGGGCCGCCTCGTCGAGCAGCTCACCGGCCTGGGCGAGGGCCTCGTCGGTGATCCTGGTCGCCGCCAACCGGGCGGCCTCGCACTCCAGCAGACGGCGGACGGTGTGGATGTGCCGCCCGTCGCCCTGGCCCTGGAAGTCGACGACGAAGCCCATCGGGGCCAGCAGTTGCGGCGCGTCGAGGTTGGTGACGTACGTGCCGTCGCCCTGGCGGATGTTGACGATGCCGAGGATGGACAGCGCCGACATCCCCTCGCGCAGCGATCCCCGCGAGACGCCGAGGGACTCGGCGAGATCCTTCTCGATGGGCAGCCGGTCCCCGGGTTTGAACGTCCCCTCGAGGATCATCCGCTTGATGCCGTTCACCACTTCGTCGGTGCGGGACATGACACCTCCTAGCGGCCGGCGGGGGTGGCCGCCCCACCCGCGATGACGTACGGCTCCGGAGATGACACCGTAGCCGGCTCCGCCGCGGCCCAGTAGAGGCCGTCGGGAAACCGGTACCGCGCGATCGACTCGGGGTGCATCCGGGTGGAGTAGCCGGGCGTACTGGGCAGCACGTAACCGCTGCCCCGGCCGGCGTCCCGGACGACACACGGATCGGTGAAGTGCTCGTGGAGGTGGTCGACGAACTCGGTCACACGGTCGGTGAGGTCCCCCGAGATCGCGACGTAGTCGAGCACCGACACGTGTTGGACCATCTCGCAGAGCCCGACACCGCCGGCGTGCGGGCACACCGGGACGTCGAACTTCGCGGCGAGCAGCAGCACGGCGACGATCTCGTTGATGCTGGCCAGCCGGCCGGTGTCCAACTGGCAGAAGTCGATGGCCTCGGCCTGGAACAGCTGCTTGAACATCACCCGGTTGTGGCAGTGCTCGCCGGTGGCGACGCCGACGGGAGCGACGGCACGGCGCACGGCAGCGTGGCCCAGGATGTCGTCCGGGCTGGTCGGTTCCTCGATCCACAGTGGCGAGAACTGGGCGAGGGCCTTGACCCACTCGATGGCCTGGTCGACGTCCCACACCTGGTTGGCGTCGATCATCAGGTTGCGGTGCGGGCCCAGGATCTCGCGGGCGATCCGGCACCGCCGGATGTCGTCCTCGAGGTCGGCGCCGACCTTGAGCTTGACGTAGCCGTAGCCGGAGTCGACGGCCTCCTGGCACAGCCGGCGCAGCTTGTCGTCGCCGTAGCCGAGCCAACCCGCCGAGGTGGTGTACGCCGGGTAGCCGGTGCGCGCCAACTCGGCGAGGCGGTCGGCCTTCGTGCTCTGCTTGGCGCGCAGGATGGCCAGCGCCTCGTCCCGGGTCAGCGCGTCGGACAGGTAGCGCAGGTCGGCGATGTCGACGAGTTGCTCGGGGGACATGTCGGTGAGCAGCCGCCACAGCGGCTTGGCCGCGAGTCGGGCGGCCAGATCCCACGCCGCGTTCAGCACGGCGGCCAACGACAGGTGGATGACGCCCTTCTCCGGTCCGAGCCAGCGCAGCTGGGAGTCGGAGGTGAGCAGGCGGTAGACGGCACCCATGTCGGCGGCCATCGTCGTGACGTCCAGACCGACCAGGCGGTGGGCCTGGTGCACCGCCGCCGCGACGACGATGTCGTTGCCCCGGCCGATGGTGAAGGTGAGGCCGTGACCCGCCAGCGGCGCGCCGGCGCTGTCGACGCCGTCGGTGTGCAGGACGACGTAGGCCGCCGAGTAGTCACCGTCCTTGTTCATGGCGTCGGACCCGTCAGCGGTCAGCGAGGTGGGGAAGCGGACGTCCTCGACGGTGACGCCAGTGATCTGCGGCATGCGCTCCTCGCCCGACTAGGCTAAAGATCTGATGATCATTTGGAGTATACGGAGGCCCGATCGGGTGCGTCAACGATGTCGATCGACCGGTGCCAATATAGATCCAACGTTTTGTGCGCTCCGGCGGCGTCGGGTGACCGCGTCCGTCCTCCTCCCGGCGGGGCGTCCGCCGCGCCCGCAGGACGAGCCCACGCAGGGGAGGTGGCGCCGGTGTCAGAGGGCACCGATGCTGCTTGCTGACCCTCTCGCGGGATCGCCGGCCTGCTCCGCCGCGTCGTGGGCCGGACCGGCGGGCACTGCACCGGCCGGAGCCGGGCGGTGCTCCGGACGTCGATGAGGTCCGATGAAGATTAGATGTTCGCCGCGACTGTCGACGGTGGCTGGGGGAGGCGTTGCTGGCGTCGCCGACTTGATACATCGCATCTTTGTGGACGCCGGGTGCCGTCGGTGGGTCTCGGTCAGCGGGGGTGTTTGTCGGTCTCGTCCGGGATCAGGGGCGAGCGGCCAGGTCGGCGAGGAGCTGCTGCACCCGGGTCCGGATGTCGTCGCGGATTCCACGGACGGCCTCGACTCCCTTGCCGGCCGGGTCGTCGAGCTTCCAGTCCTCGTAGCGCTTGCCGGGGAAGACCGGGCAGGCGTCACCGCAGCCCATGGTCACGATGACGTCGGAGGACTCCGCTGTGGCGTACGCCAGGAGCTTTGGCGTCTGGTCGGTGATGTCGATGCCGACCTCGCGCATGGCGGCGACGGCGGCGGGGTTGATCGTCTCGGCCGGGGCGGAGCCCGCCGAGCGAACCTCGACGGTGTCGCCGGCGAGGTGGCGCAGCCAGCCGGCGGCCATCTGGGAGCGGCCGGCGTTGTGGACGCAGACGAACAGGACGCTTGGTTTGTCGCTCATCGGGACGCCTCTCGGTCCAGGGGTGGGGCAAACAAGCGGCGGCGCGCCCAGAGCGAGACGTGGACGAGGCCGACCAGCACGGGCACCTCGATCAGCGGCCCGACGACCCCGGCGAGCGCCTGGCCGGAGGCCACGCCGAAGGTGCCGATCGCGACGGCGATGGCGAGTTCGAAGTTGTTGCCGGCGGCGGTGAACGCGAGGGTGGTCGTGCGCGCGTAGCCGAGGCCGAGGGTCCGGCCGAGAGCGTAGGAGCCGGCCCACATCAGCGCGAAGTACACGAGCAGCGGCAGGGCGATGCGGGTGACGTCGAAGGGCCGGCCGGTGATGGCGTCGCCCTGCAGGGCGAACAGGATCACGATGGTGAACAGCAGCCCGTACAGGGCGGCGGGGCCGATGCGGGGCAGGAGGCGGGACTCGTACCAGTCACGACCCCTGGCGCGCTCGCCGAGGCGGCGGGTGAGGTAGCCGGCCAGCAGCGGGACGCCGAGGAAGACGAGCACGTTGCGGGCGATCTCCCAGGCCGAGACGCGCAGCTCGGCGCCCGGCAACCCGAGCCACCCGGGCAGCACCGACAGGTAGAACCAGCCGAGCAGGCCGAAGGCGAGGACCTGGAAGACCGAGTTGAGCGCGACGAGGACGGCCGCGGCCTCGCGGTCGCCGCACGCGAGGTCGTTCCAGATGACGACCATGGCGATGCAGCGGGCGAGACCAACGATGATCAAGCCGGTGCGGTACGCGGGCTGGTCGGCCAGGAACACCCAGGCCAGGGCGAACATCACGGCCGGGCCGACGAGCCAGTTGAGGACCAGCGACGAGACCAGCAGGCGGCGGTCGCCGGTCACGGTGTCGAGTCGGTCGTAGCGGACCTTCGCCAGCACCGGATACATCATGACCAGCAGGCCGAGCGCGATCGGCAGTGAGATCCCGCCGACCGCCACCGCGTCCAGCGCGTCGTCGAGCCCGGGGATCAGGCGGCCGAGGAGCAGTCCGACGGCCATGGCCAGCCCGATCCAGACGGGAAGGAACCGGTCGAGTCGGGAGAGTCGACCGACGACGGCGCTCGCGGCCGTGTCGGTCTGGCGGGTGAGGGTGCTCACGAGCACTCCGGCCGGGCGGCGGGAGCGGCGTCGGTCGGTACGACGGTGAGCAGCGCGGCGAGCTGGCCCAGGACCGTCGGCCGGGCACGGTAGTAGACCCAGGTGCCGCGGCGGTCGGCGTCGACGAGCCCGGCCTCGCGCAGCGTCCTCAGGTGGTGCGAGATGGTCGGGCCGGTCAGGTCGAACGCGGGGGTGAGGTCGCAGACGCAGATCTCGCCGCCCTCGGCGGAGGCGATCATCGACATGAGCTGCAGGCGGACCGGGTCGCCGAGGGCCTTGAACGCGGGGGCGAGCGCGGCGGCGGTCTCGGCCGGCACGCGCCGCTCGGACAGGGGCGGGCAGCACAGCGCGTCCACGACCGCTTGTTTCGACATTCCTCTAGGTTGACAGACATCTAATCAGCGTGCAACTGTCTGATTCGACGGAAGTCGAGACAGTGTCCCACGGTCCGATACCGGAACGGAGCCCGTCGATGATCGACCTGACCACGCGCCCGATGACCGCCACCGACGCCGACCGCGTCCTGACGATCTACCAGGCGGGCCTCGACGGCGGTGACGCCAGCTTCGAGATCACCGCGCCGACCTGGGAGGCGTTCGACGCCACCCGGTTGCCCGCGCACCGCTTCGTGGCCGTGGACGGCGGCGGCACCATCCTCGGCTGGGTCGCGGTCACACCGACATCGAGCCGTCCGGTCTACGCCGGGGTGGTCGAGCACTCCGTCTACGTCGACCCGGCGGCCCAGGGGCGCGGCGTCGGCCGGGTGCTGCTCGACGCACTGATCACCTCGACCGAGGCCGCCGGCATCTGGACCATCCAGTCCGGCATCTTCCCGGAGAACATCGGCAGCCTGGCCCTGCACCGGCGGGCCGGGTTCCGTGTCATAGGCGTCCGGGAGCGGATCGGCCGCCACCACGACCGCTGGCGCGACGTCGTCCTGCTGGAACGCCGCAGCCCCACCATCACCTGACGAGGAGTCCCCCATGAACGCCCTGCACAGCCTTCCCGTCGTGGTCGTCGGCGCTGGCCCGGCCGGCCTGGCCGCCGCCGCCCATCTGCACGAACGCGGCCTACCCTTCGTCGTCCTGGAGGCCGGCGACACCCCGGGCGCCGCCGTCGCCGAGTGGGGGCACGTGCGGGTCTTCTCGCCCTGGCGCTACAACATCGACCCGGCCGCCCGCCGGCTCCTCGACGACGCCGGCTGGGTCGCCCCCGACCCGGAGGCCCTGCCGACCGGAGCGGAGTTGGTCCGCGCGTACCTCCAGCCGCTCGCGGAGCTGCCCCCGCTCGCGCCGCACGTCCGCTACGGCGCCCGGGTCGAGGCGATCAGCCGCCTCGGCCTCGACCGGCTGCGCACCGCGGGTCGTGACACCACGCCCTTCCTGGTCCGCCTCGCCGACGGCGACGAACTGCTGGCCCGCGCCGTGATCGACGCCTCCGGCACCTGGGGCACCCCGAACGTCCTCGGCGCGTCCGGCCTGCCCGCCCGGGGCGAGGCCGACGTCGCCGCGTACCTCGAACACGCGCTGCCCGACGTGCTCGGCGCCGACCGGGACCGCTTCGCCGGGCGCCACACGCTCGTCGTGGGCGCCGGTCACTCCGCGGCGAACACCCTGCTCTCCCTGGCGGAACTGGCCGCCACCGAGCCCGGCACCGAGGTGACCTGGGCGATCCGCACCGCCTCACCCGCGCGGACGTACGGCGGTCAAGACGCCGACGCCCTGCCGGCGCGCGGCGCCCTCGGCGCGCGGCTGCGAGGGCACGTCGACGCCGGCCGGGTCCGGCTGCTCACAGGCTTCTGGGTGCACGCCCTCACACCTGTCGACGGGCGCGTCCGGGTGCTCGTCCGGCACGCCGACGGCGGCGAGGAGTCGGTGCTCGTGGACCGCGTCGTCGCGGCCACCGGCTACCGTCCGGACCACTCGATCACCGCCGAGCTGCGGCTGGACCTGGACCCGGTGCTGGGCGCGACCCGCGCGCTCGCCCCGCTGATCGACCCGAACGAGCACTCCTGCGGCACCGTGCCTCCGCACGGCGTCGACGAGCTCGGCCACCCGGAGGCGGGCTACTACGCCGTCGGGATGAAGTCGTACGGACGGGCGCCGACGTTCCTCATGGCCACCGGCTACGAGCAGGTCCGCTCGGTCGTCGCCGCCCTCGCCGGAGATTGGGCCGCCGCCCGCGACGTCCAACTCGACCTGCCCGAGACCGGCGTGTGCGGCAGCAACGCCGCCGACCCGTTGAGCGGCGACAGCTGCTGCGGCCCGACGCCGCCCGCCGAGCCGATCCGCCGCGGGCTGGCCACCGGCGTTTCCGGCGGGCTGCTCAACCTCGTCGCTGTCGGGACCGCGTCCGCCGATGGCTGCTGCGCCAGCTGACGGCACCGCGGTGCGGACGCCCGCCGGCCCCCGGGGCCGCCGCCGTCACCGTCGGCTGGCGCAGGCGACGCAGGTACGCGCCGACGGGCGGGCGGCGAGCCGCTCGGTTGGAATCGGGCGCGAGCATCGTTCGCAGACGCCGTAGGTGCCGGCGTCGACGCGGCGCACCGCCTCGTCCAGTTCCGCGAGGCGTCGACGTGCCGCGTCCAGGACGGCGCTGAGCTGCGCCCGTTCGAACGCGATGGTGCTGCCCTCGGGGTCGTGTTCGTCGTCGGCGTTCGACGACCGGGAGGCCTCGAAGAGGCTCCGCAGGTCACCCTCCAGCGCGGCGGCCTCGGCGGCGGTCTCGTCGCGTCGGCGCAGCAGGTCCGCACGGACCGCGCGGGAATCGGTGGGCATGATGGTTCAACGGTACGCGGCCCGCGGACCCGCACGCGTCTACATGAAGTTGCGGGTGTGCAGGGCGGACAGCGCGGCCGCCTCGTCCGGTCGGAAGCCCAGCCGGACGAGGCGGCGCTGGCGGCCCTGGTCCATCGCCTGTTGCAGCGCGCGCACGTGCGCGAAGCCGGCGGCCACGTCGTCGGGGTTCCACCCGCCCGCCGCGAGCACCACCAGCGCGTCGAAGACGTCCGCGTTGAGACCCGCGGTGTCGGCCAGGGCGTCGTGACGGCGGTGGATGGCGGCACGGAGTCGGTCGCGCAGCGCCGGGTCGACTGTCGCCTGGTGCTCCAGGTGGGCCATGCCGAACACCACGTGCCGGCGCTCGTCCTGCATCGCCAACCAGCAGATCCGGCGGGTCACCGGATCGGGTGCGTGCCGTACCAGGAACCCCAGCAGGTCGACGAAGCTGCCCTCGCCGAGCACGGAGAGCAGGAACGACGCCAGGGCGAAATCGGACTCGGCGACGAGCGTGAAGAGCGACTGCCGGCCACCCGCCGAGGAGGTGCCCAGCTCCGCGCCGCGCAGCAACGCCCGCCGGCTGAAGACCTCCATGTGCCGGGCCTCGTCGGCCACCTGCACCGCGAGGAGCTGCACCACCTCCCGGAAGTGCGGGTGGATGCGGCCGATGAACCGGGCCGGTACGACGAGAGCCGCCTGCTCGTTCTCGACCAGATAGGTCATCACCTGCACGACAGCGGCCTCGACGTCCGCCGGAAGGGCGAACGTGTCGTCCCACGGCACCGCCGTCTGCGGGTCCCACTGCCGTGCGGCCGCCTGCGCGTACAGGGTGGGGGCGATGTCGGCCCACACCAGATCGCGGTCGTCCAGGTCGAACCGGGCCTCCGGCCCGCCGGCCTCCAGCAGCGCGCCACGGGCGCCGAGCCCCCAGCGCGGCGGTGGGCGGCTGTGCAGCGCCGCGGGCAGGGGCGGCCCGGCCCGTTCCGCGCCGAACCAGCGGTCGTCGTCGGCGGTGCCCCGGACGACGACAGCCACCAGACGACTCCGGTCCGCGGGATCGGGCCGTTCGACCCGGTGACCCCGGCTTCGGCACCATGCCGGCAGGTGCACTCCCAGTGCCGCGTCGGTGCCGGAGACCGCCACCCGGCCGCCCGGCGGCAACCCGGCCAGGGCGCGCTGTACCAGCAGGTGCGCGCCACGGTCGAAGCCGAGACCGCCGAGATCGATCTCGACGTCGGCGGTCACGGCCGGTAGTCCGTGGCGGTCACCCGCCCGTCGGGGGCGTAGAACCCGCTCGAGTCGACCGCCTCGGCGAGGGCCGCGTACCCCGTCGTGCGGCCGTCCTGCCAGGCCGTCAGGCCCTCCAGGTCGAGCAGCGGTCGCACCTGCGGGTCGGCGTACGACATGCCGCGCAGCAGGTCGCCGAAGAGCCGGACCCCGTCGGACGCCGGCTCGCGCACCGTCATGTTGCAGTGGTCGTACCGCCCGGTCTGCGCGACGATCCGGGTGCCCTCGGTCGGCAGCGTGCCCTCCTGGACGAACAGCAGGTGGTTCGCGTCGATCATGCAGGCGGCGTCGACCTCCCCTGCCGCCAGGGCGCGCGCGGCGTCCCGTTCGCCGCCGACGTGGTCACCGTGCAGGCCGACACCGACGTCGAACCGGCGCACGTTGACCTGGACGTCGGCCGCGGCGAGGTGGCCGAGCGGGATCAGCGTCGCCTGTGGACTGTCCACCGCGCCGGTGGCCACCAGCCTGCCGGCGAGATCCTCGATCCGGTGCACCGGCGAGTCGGCGCGCACCACCACGACCGAGGTGAGGTCCCGGTCGGTGTCGCGCATCGTGAGCGCGCGCACGGCGCCGCCGCGGGCAGTGGCCAACCGGTCGGCCCGCAGCCAGGCGAGCGGGGAGTTCCAGGCGGCGTCGATGCGGCCGGCGACAAGGTCCTCGACCTGCCGCTCGTAGTGCGAGTAGAGGACGAAGTCGAAGTCCAGGCCGTGATCGCGCAGCCAACCGCGAAAGCCCTCCCAGATGGTGACGACCTTGGGGTCGTACGCGACAGCGCCCATCAGGACCGACGGCGCCGGCATCAGCGGTTGGCCTCGTCGAGCAGCGGCAGCCCGGTGGCGACGCGGCCCACGAAGTCGTGCAGGGCGTCAGTGGTCGGTGCCATCACCCGGGCGGCTCGGGAGTCGCGGAACCGTCGTTCCAGGCCCAACTCCTTGCGGAAGGCGCTGCCGCCGCAGAGCCGCATCGCGCCGTCGGTGACGTCCGCGACCGTGTCGCCGGCCAGCGCCTTGACCTGCAGTACGCGCAGCGTCGCGTCGTCCCGGCCGGTCTCCAGCGCGGTGAGGGTGTCGTCGAGGAAGGCGCGCAACGCGTGGGTGCGGATCGTCAACTGGGCGAAGTCGCGTCGGGCGACGGGTGCGTCCCGAAGCGCCGCGCCGGTGTGGGTGAGCGTGGTACCGGTGAGGTGTCGGCCCGCCTCGGCGACCGCGCTGTCGGCGAGGCCGAGGCAGAACGCCGCGTTGAGCACCAGGAACCAGGGGAGTACGGCGCCGAGCGCGAGGTCCAGGCCGGCGCCGTCGGTGCCCAGCATCGCGTCGGCGGGGATCACCACGCCCTCGGCCGTCATCGGCCGAGAACCGTTGCCGCGCAGGCCGAGCCCGTCGAAGTCACCGGCGACGCGGAGGCCGGCGCGGTCGGCGGGTACGAGCCACAGCGTCATCGGCCCGGCTCCCGACGCCAGCGGAAGACTCGACCAGACGTAGCTGTCGGCCTCGCCCGCCGAGGTGACCCAACTCTTGCGGGCGTCGAGTCGCACGGCGTCGTCGGACGCGGTTGCGGAGCCGGTGGGCGACCAGAAGTGACTGCGGGAGCCGAACTCGGAGAACGCAAGCGTGCTCAGGTGACGGCCGGCGGCGATGGCCGCGCGGACCTCGTGCGGGCCGTGTGCCTCGACGACGGCTGTCGCCGCGTAGTGCATGAGAACCACCATCGCCGTGGACCCACACTCGGCGGCCAGCCGTTCGATGACGTCGGCGACGACGCGCAGGCCCTGGCCGCCCCCGCCGACCTCGGTCGCGCTGGCCAGGCCGAGCAGGCCCGCCGCGGCGAGGGCGTCGATGCCGTCCCGGGGAAACGCGGCGTCCCGGTCGACGGTACCCGCCCGCCGGCGGATCACGGTCTCGATCACGGGTGTGAGCGTGGTCAGGACGTCGGTGCGGGGCTGGACACTGTCGACACTTGCCGTCATGCGCGGTGTCCCTTCAGTCGGACCGGCGGGACTGCCATCGAGACTAGCCGATCGAACTGCCATGATCGAGACCGTGCTGTCACCGTCGAGAGGGGGTGTCCTCGCGGTGTGTGTCGTTCCGGTCGATGCGCAGCTCCCGCTCCAACTCGCCGATGACCGCCCGTAGGTCGTCCAGCCGCTGGGTGAGCGCGATGCGGTCCACCTCGTCGGGTACGCCGTCGCCGTCGGCGTCGTAGCCGGGGGCCAGCCGTTCGGTCATCTCCAGTCGACGGGCCTCCTCCATGGAGTTGACGATGACCGCGATGAGGATGTTGAGCAGGAGGTTGACGGTGATCACCACGTAGCTGACGTAGTAGAGAAGCGTCCACGGCGAGATGGCCAGGCCCTGCTCGATGAGGTCCGGCAGTGTCTCCAGCGAGAGCAGCACGAACAATGTCAGCAGCGACCGGCCGATGTCGCCGTACTCGTCCGGATACCTGTCGCCGAAGATCAGCCAGCCGGCCATCCCGTACACGTAGAGGGTCACCACGGCTAGGGCAAGGAACCCGGTGACGCCGGGCAGGCTGCGCCACAGCGCGGACACGATGGTCCGCAGGCCCGGCGAGAAGCGCACCAGCCTGACCATCCGGGCGACCCGCACCACGCGCAGCAGCGCCGAGTCGCCGTGCAGGCCGGGAACGAAGATGGCCGCGATCACGACGAAGTCGAAGACGTTCCAGCCGTGCCGGAAGAAGTCCTGCGGACGCCGGCCGTAGGCCGCCAGCCGGATGCCGATCTCGACGACGAAGACGGCGCGGAAGAGCGCCTCCAGCCCGTGCAGCGCCCAGGTCGCGGGGACCAGACCGTCGTACGTCTCCAGACCGAGGACGATCCCGTTGGCGAGGATGACGACGACGATGCCGATCTCGAAGGGACGGGATCGGGCGAGGCGTGCGCAGGCGTCGGCCAGCGCGGGCCGGCGGCGCGGCGGCATGCCACCACCCTAGCCAAGATCAAGGATGCGGGGGTGACGGTGCACCTGGACCGCGAACGATGTTTGCTGTTTAGGGTGGATCGGTGACCGACGCACCCGCGAGCTCCGGTGATCGCGACGCCGGCCGGCAGCCGATCTGGGCCCGGCCCGAACGGGGCGCCCGTGGCCCCGCTCCGACGCACAGCCGGGACGCCATCGTCACCGCCGCCGTCACCCTGGCCGACGCCGAAGGGCTCGCCGCGGTGTCGATGCGCGCCGTCGCCGCCGCGCTCGGCACCGGCGCCGGATCGCTCTACCGGTACCTGTCGTCCCGCGACGACCTGCTGGACCTGATGACCGACCGGGTGGTGGGGGAGCTGCGGCCGTACCCGCCGGCGCGCGACGACTGGCTCGACGAGATGCTGCTGGTGGCCCGCCAGCAGTTGGCGCTGCACCGCGCCCACCCGTGGCTGGTCGAGGTGATCCAACGGCCGTCCGGCATCGGCCCCGAGAGCCTGGCCTGGTTCGACAACTGCCTCCGGATCCTGCAACCCGTGCGCTGTGCCGTCACCGCCAAGTTCGAGGCGATCGCCATGCTGACCGGCGTGGTGACCCTGTTCGCCCGCAGTGAGGCCGCCGCCGGGTCGGCGAGCTTCGCCGGCGCCGATCTCGCCGCGTACCCGCATCTGGTCGCCGCGTTCCGCCAGCCCGCGCCGCCGGCGCCCCGGACGGACCTCTTCGAGCGGACGCTGCGCGGTCTGCTGGCCAGCCTGCTCGCCACGCCGCCCGAGGTGGGCTGACCCGGGGCATACCCGAGGGCCCCGAGACCGGTGGGCGTTCCGCCGGGCGGGCGACGCTCACGTACCCTCGTCACCCGCCCGATCGGTCGCGGCAGGTCAGGCCCGCGCGGCTCGGACCGCGTCGCGCAGCGGCGTGCTCGGCCGGCCGATCAACCGGCTGAGGTCGTCGCTGTCGGTAGCCAACTCGCCGATGGCGATCGAGTGGTCGAGCGCGGCGACGAACCCGGCAGTGCCGGCGTCCAGCCCGATGTTCTCCAGCGTCGAGGCCAGCTCGGCGGCCGACAGGTCGCGGTGGACGACTGTCGTGCCAGTCACCTCGGTGACGGCGTCGGCCAGCTCGTCGAAGGTGAACGCGGTGCCGCCCAACTCGTAGACGGCGTTGCCGTCCTCGTCCCGGGTCAGCGCCGCCGCGGCGGCGGCCGCGTAGTCGATCCGTGCGGCGGCGGAGACCTTGCTGCCGCCGGTGGCGCCGAGGATGGTGCCGCTCTGCAGGTACTGCGGCAGCTGGTCGGTGTAGTTCTCGGTGTACCACCCGTTGCGCAGCACCGTGTGGGGCAGGCCCGACGCGGCAAGGACCTCCTCGGTGGCCCTGTGCTCCGGGGCGAGCGGGTTCGTGGTCGTGTCCGCCTTGAGGATGCTTGTGTAGACGAGGCGCTCGACCCCGGCGAGCTTGGCGGCATCGATGACGGCGGTGTGCTGGGCGGTCCGCTGCCCGGGGGTGTCGCCGGAGATGAGCAGCAGGCGACGGACGCCGGCCACGGCGCCGGGCAGCGTCGATGGGTCGTCGTAGTCGGCCCGGCGGATCTCGATCCCGCGTGCGGCGAGGTCGGCGGCCTTCTCCGGGCTGCGGACGATGGCGGCGATCTCGGTGGCGGGCACGCCGGTGTCGAGCAGTTGCTCGATCACCAGGCGGCCCAGCCGGCCGGTGGCACCTGTGACGGCGTACGTGGGCATGGGGACCTCCGGGCCTAGGTGACGAATCGTAAGCACTTACGAATCTACAGCACAAGCGTCCAGGTAAGCGTCGGGTAGGCTGGTGAGGTGAGCGACATGCCGGCCCAGGGCCTGGAGGGGCCTACCCAGGACCTCGTCAGCGATGTCTTCGCGCGCGGCTGCACCTCCCGGGCCGCCTTCGAGGACGTCACCTCGAAGTGGGCCTCGCTCGTCCTGCTCGCGCTCGGTGAGGGCGGTTACCGGTTCAACGCCCTGCGACGGCGCGTCGACGGGGTCAGCGAGCGGATGCTCTCCCAGACCCTGCAGACCCTCGAACGCGACGGCATGCTCACCCGCGAGGTGCTCACGGCGATCCCGCCGCGCGTCGAATACTCGCTGACCCCCCTCGGCACCCGGGTCGCCGAGCAGTTGCGCGGCCTCGCCGACCTGCTGGAAGCCTCGGTGCCCGAGCTGCAGACCGCCCGCGCACGCGAGCGGGACTAGGCCGAGTCGGGTTTCGCGCGTCGCACCCCCGGCGCGGAACGCCGGCTGCGCTGGGTCAGTACGACGCACCCCAGCACCACCGCGGCCGCCAGCGTCGAGGCGGCTGTCACGCGCTCGCCGAGCAGCAGTGCCGACCACCCCAGCGTGAGCACCGGCTGCGCGAGTTGGACCTGGCCGACCCGCGCGATGCCGCCCCGGGCCAGGCCCGCGTACCAGGCGAAGAAGCCCAGGAACATCGAGACCACTGTGAGGTAGCCGAACGCCGCCCAGCCTGCGGCGTCGGTGCGCGGCGGGTCGGCCACGGCGGCGGCGACCGTGACGGACGCGGTGGCGGGCAACGAGAGCAGCAACGCCCAGCAGATCGTCCGGGCGCCGCCCAACTCGCGGGCGAGCGCGCCGCCCTCGGCGTAGCCCAGGCCGCAGAGTACGACCGCCACGAGCAGGAACGCGTCGGGCGCGGTGATAACCCCGCGTACCGCCCCACTGGCGCCGAGGAACGTGAGCACCGCCAGCAGTCCGCCGACGCTCGCCACCCAGAACAGCGGCGGCGGACGTTCGCCGCCGCGCAGCACCGCGAACACGGCCGTCATCGCGGGCAGCGCGGCGATGACCACCGTGCTGTGCGCCGAGGTCTGCGTGCGCAGCGCCAGTGAGGTGAACAACGGGAAGCCGACGACGACGCCGAGGGCGACGATCCCCAGTCGGCGCCACTGCCTCGCATTGGGCCGCGGTGCGCCGCTGAGGCGCAGGTACGCCCAGGCGAGCAGGCCCGCGCCGACGGCCCGGCCGAACGCGACGAACCATGCGTCGAGGTGGTGCACGGCGATGCGGGTGGCGGGCAGGGAGAGGCTGAAGCCGAGTACGCCGAGCGCGCCGAGGGCGAGGCCGCCGGCCCGGTCAGTTGTTATCGTCCGGGTCGCAGTAGCGCTACTATCCCCACTCATGGAAAACGGTAACGCAGCCGAGCGCGTTATCCAAGATCTACGTAGACTGGCGACCGCCGCCGGTCCGGGCACCCGACTGCCCTCGGTCCGTGAGCTGACCGCCCGGCACCAGGCGTCGCCGGTCACCGTCGCCGAGGCGATCCGGCGGTTGGTGGCCCAGGGGTTGATCGAGGCGCGACCCGGCAGAGGCACCTTCGTGGCCGCACCGTCCGACGGGCGGCGTGTATCCGACCTGTCCTGGCAGACCGTCGCGCTCGGTCCCCGCCCTGCCGGTGAGGAGGAGATGCAGGCACTGCTGGCGCTTCCACGCGCCGGTGCGCTGTCGCTGTCCGGTGGCTACCTGGATGCGGAGTTGCAGCCTGCTGCCGCGTTGGGCGCCGCCCTTACCCGGGCCGCCCGCCAGCCGGCGTCCTGGCAGCGCGGACCGGTCGAGGGTCGCGAGGACCTGCGCGCCTGGTTCGCCCGCGAGGCCGGGAGCGGGCTGCGGGCCGACGACATGGTGATCTGTTCCGGCGGGCAGGCCGCGCTGTCGTCGGCGTTGCGGGCGCTCGCCGCCCACGGCGACACACTGCTCGTCGAGTCACCGACCTACCTGGGCGCGCTGGCGGTGGCCCGCGCGGCCGGACTCCGGGTGGTGCCCGTGCCGGCGGACGCCGACGGGGTGCGCCCCGATCAGCTCGCCGCCGCGTTCGCCCGCACCGGTGCGCGACTCTTCTACTGCCAACCGTTGTACGCCAACCCGCACGGCGCGACGCTGGCGGCGCACCGCCGTGCGCAGGTCGCCGACGCGGTACGCGACGCCGGGGCGTTCCTGATCGAGGACGACTACGCCCGCGATCTGACCATCGATGGCCCGGCCCCACCGCCGCTGGCCGCCGACGACCCCGACGGGCATGTCATCTACCTGCGCTCGTTGACCAAGTCGATCGCGCCTGGGCTGCGCGTCGCCGCCATCGGCGCACGCGGGCCGGCCGGCGCGCGGCTGCGCGCGGCGCGGCTGCTCGACGACTTCTTCGTCGCCGGCCCACTGCAACAGGCGGCCCTGGAGTTCCTCACCTCCCCGGCGTGGCCGCGACACCGTCGGGCCCTGGCCACGGCGCTGCGGGCGCGGCGCGGGGCGTTGGTGAGCGCGCTGCGGCGGCACCTTCCCAGCCTCTCCCCGCAGACGATTCCGCGTGGGGGTCTGCATCTCTGGGTCCGTCTGCCCGACCGGACCGATGACGTGGCGTTGGGCGTGGCGGCTGCCGCCGAGGGCGTCGTCATCTTCCCGGGTCGTCCCTGGTACGCCGCCGAGCCGCCGGCCCCTCATCTGCGTCTCACCTACGCGGCCGCCGCGCCCGACCTCATGGACGAGGCCGTGCGCCGCCTGGCCCGCGCGATGCGCTGAGCCAGGTGGCGTCCCGGGCGGTGACGGCCCGCCTCAGGCGTTGAGCGTCTCGCGCGGCGGCACCCCGTAGCTGGCGTGGTACCGAGCGGTGAACCTGCTGTGGCTGGCGAACCCCCACCGGCTGGCGATCGCCGAAACGGTCTCCTGTCGAGGATCGGCACGCACCAGATCGTGGTGGGCCCGGTCGAGCCGGATCCGACGCAGGTACGCCATCGGGGTGGTGCCGAGATGGCGGCGGAAGGCGAGTTGCACAGCGCGCAGGGAGACGGCGGCGGCGCTGGCGATGTCGGCGGCGCTGATGTCCCGGTCGGCGTTCTCCTCCATGAACGCGACGGCGCGGCGCAGGGTGGCGGTGCTGGCGTCGCGGCGGTCCTCGGCGGTCTCGTCGGTGAACGCCGTGTTGGGAAAGATCGCGAGCGCCGCCGCCGCGAGCATCCGTGCGGCATTGCCGATCACCAACGGCTGGGCGCTGGCGCTCGGGATGCTCGCCACGACGTCGCTGACGTAACTGGTGGTCCGCTGCCACTGCCGGGCGAGCGGCCCGTCGACTCCGCCGAGGTCGGTGAACCGGATCTGGCCGGGCCTTCGGGTCGTGGCAGCGGTCGCCACCTGCGTCAGCACCCCGAGGTCCAGGACGCAGAGTTCCACCTCGCCCGGTTCCCACCGCAGGTGGAACGGCTGCCCTGGGCGGGTGACCAGAAAGGTCTCGCCGGGCCCGAAGCGATGGGGTGACCCCTCGCAGGCGCGGCTGATGAGGGCGGTGCGGGTGCGGCAGACGACCAGCCCGTCCATCTCGCCCACCTGGATGCCGAGATGAGCGGTCTGCCGGGTCGTGGCGAGGGCGAACGGCCCGGTGTCGACGCGCTGGTGGACAAGGTGGTAGCCGTTCTCGCCGGCGCGGATCCGCAGGTCCGGCGTGTACGTGCTGGCCAGGAAGTGGTGGATGGCCGCCGGATCGCGACTGTCGAACCCTCGGACCTGCACTGGTGACGTCATCCGCTGTCTCCGTCCGGGAGGGGACCGCCGGATGGGGATCAGGGCCGGCGATGTGGTCGGGACGTGTCCGGGGCGCATGCGCCGCTGATCGCGGCACGTTGCTGACCGGCGGTACGGCGGTGGTGGCGGCCTCCGTGGGGTCGCCCGGGAGCGGGGCGGCCAGAGGAGGATCCCAGTGGATCTCGGGTGTCGGCGGAGGGACGGGTGGCGACCGGTCGAGCGTTGTCAAGGTGGAAACTCTAAGCATTCCCAACAACTCATATATCCATTGATGGGAATTCCACCATACGGCAGACGGCGGTGCCTTGCCGATGATCCGGCAAATTGCAAGTCGGTTTCGTTTTTTGGCTATCGCGTGCGGCGATCCTGCGCCCGCTGTCCTAGTCGTCCCGGCGGCCGCAACGAAATCTTGTTCATGATCCCCCGGGCGTCGCCGGCGTCCGGACCGCTGCCGGAGATCCGGCCAGCAGGCGGAGGTGAGGCGTTGGACAGTACCGATCCGGAGCGCGTCGTTCGGCTGGCGGTGGCCGAAGCGCTGGCACGGGTGGCGGACGAGGACAGCCTGGGACTGGGAGAGGGTGACGCGCTGGTCAATCTCGGCGCCGCGCTGCGGACGGTGCTGCGCCGCGCGCTCGACGACCGGGTGCCGCTGTCCACACCCGAGTTCGTCGACCTGTGCCGGGACCTGCGGCTCAACCGTGACTCGTTCGACGTGTTGGGGCACTACCTTCTCACGGCGTTGCTGGCCCACCACGTCGGGCCGGACGCCCTGGTTCGCGTCGGAGCGCTCCTCGGCACCGTCCGGCGCTATCTGCCCGCCCCCCGACCACCCGCGCACCGCAACGGCGGCCCCGAGCCCCGGCGACGCGACGTGCGCGCCGACAACAGTGTCGTGGGCCGGTACCGGCGTACGAAGCTGCCCGAGCACCTGCCCAGCCCACCGAGCTGGACCTGCACCGGATGCGGCCGCGAGTGGCCCTGCGCGACCAAGCAGAGCCAACTGCTCGCCGAATTCGGCGGGGCGCGTGCCGCTCTCGCCGTCTATCTCGGCTCCTGCCTCGTCGCCGCCGCCCAGGATCTGCCGACGCTGCCCCTGCCCCGAGCGCGTCTCCGCTTTCTCGGCTGGCTGCCACGCGCCCGGATCTGACGACGACCCGCCGCCGAGAACACTAGGCAAGGAGGACATCGATGCGGTGGAATGTCCTCACGCGTCGTACCCGGGAGGACACCGATGTCGACCGCCCGACCCCGCGCACGGATCGCCACCGTCCTGGCCAGCCTGCTGGTCGCGGTGCTCGCCGCCGTCGAACCCGCCGCCGCGACGGCGGGGGCCCCGACGGCGCGACACCGCCCGACCCCGCCGCACGTCGTCGGAACCGGGACTGTCCCCGCCTACTCCTACGCCGACGCGATCCGGGAGAGCGTCTGGGTCGAAACCCCTGTCGACAGCGATGGTGACGGCGCGCGCGACCGGGTGGCGGTGGACGTCGTCCGGCCCCGGGAGGCGGCCGCCGCCGGGGTCCGCGTACCGGTCATCATGGAGGCCTCGCCCTACTACCTCTGCTGCGGCCGGGGCAACGAGGGCGAGCTCAAGACGTACGACGCGGCCGGCGTCATCGCCAAGGTGCCGCTCTTCTACGACAACTACTTCGTCCCGCGCGGATACGCCTTCGTCGCCGTCGACCTCGCCGGCACGGCCCGCTCGACCGGCTGCGAGGACGTCGGAGGGCCGGTCGAGGTGGGCAGCGCCAGGGCGGTGGTGGACTGGCTCAACGGTCGCGCCCGCGCCTTCACGGCCGACGGTCGACAGGTGGCCGCCGGCTGGAGCACCGGCAGGGTCGGCATGATCGGCAAGTCGTGGGACGGCTCGGTCGCCAACGGGGTCGCCGCCACCGGGGTGCAGGGCCTGGCCACCATCGTGCCGATCTCGGCGATCTCCAGCTGGTACGACTACATGCGTTACCGGGGACTGTTGACCGCCCCCGACTATCCCGGCTACCTGCACGAGGTCGTCAACGGCCGCCCGGCGGACGTCTGCGCGCAGATGCTGGCCCGGCTGCGCGCGGACAGCGCGGAGGAGACCGGGAACTACAACGGGTTCTGGGCCCAGCGGGACTACCGGCCCTCGGCCGACCGGGTCCGGGCCAGCGTCTTCGTGGCACACGGCCTCAACGACCTCAACGTCACGACCAACCAGTTCGCCGACTGGTGGCAGGAGTTGGCCGAGCGCGGCGTGCCCCGCAAGCTGTGGCTCTCCCAGTCCGGCCACCAGGATCCGTTCGACGTGCGACGCGCCGAGTGGGTGGCCGCCCTGCACCGCTGGTTCGACTACTGGTTGCAGGGGCTGCCCAACGGGGTGCTCGACGAGCCGCGGGTCGACCTGCAGACCGCTCCGCACACGTGGACGACACAGCGGGACTGGCCGGCCCCCGGCACCCGCGACGTCCGCGTTTCCCTCGGCGTCGGCGACGGCGTGACAGGCACGCTGGGTGGGCGCGGCGCGCGACCGGGCGAGGAGCAGGCGTACGTCGACGAGTCGTTGACCGAGGAGGAGGTGACAGCCGAGCCGAACACCGCGACCGCCGGCCGGCTGGTCTTCCTCTCCGGCGCGCTGCGCACTCCACTGCGGATCTCCGGCAGCCCGTCCGTGCGGCTACGAGTGCGGGTGGACCGGCCGACCACCGAGCTGAGCGTCCGGCTCGTCGACTACGGCACCGCCGAGCGAATCAGCTTCGGGGGAGTGCGGACGCTGGACAGCGAGTCCTGCTGGGGAGCGTCCACAGACGTCGACGACGCCTGTTACCACGACACCGAGGAGATCACCGAGGTCTCCGACCACGCGGTGCTGACCCGGGGCTGGCTGGACGCCGCGCACCACCGCACGCTGCGGTTCACCACGCCGCTGCGGCCGGACCGGTGGTACGTGGTGACAGTGCCGCTGAGCGCGTACGACACGGTGGTTCCGGCCGGGCACGTCCTCGGCCTCGTGCTCGGTCAGAGCGATCCGGAGTTCACCGATTCCGACGACCAGGATGCGACAGTCCGGGTCGACCTCGGTCGCAGCCACCTGATCCTTCCGGTCACGGGCCAGGCCGGACTGCCCGCCGTCGACGTCGCGCCGTCGGTGCACACCGCGCCGAGCGAGCAGTCCGCGGCCAGATCGGCAGGCGACCCGCGGCAGCTGCCCTGACCCCCGCCGGCGCTCGGTCCGGCGGTACGCCCCGCTGTCGCGGGGTGACCGACCGCCGCGTCTCGCCGTGCCCTTCAACGGGCACTGCCAGGGTGTTCATCGTGCGCCCGCCCGTCGTACGGCGGGCGTTCACCAACCTCTTCGAGGCTTCTTGATCGAAAGAGCATTCGCTTGATCGAGGAGAGGCTCTCACGTGAGAGACAAGCAAGCCGAAGAGGTCGAGCGCGCGCAGCTGTCGCGGCGCAAGCTGGTCAAGTACGCAGGCGTCGGCGCGACGCTCGCCGCCGCCAGCCCCCTCGTGGGCGCGGGCGCGGCGTGGGCCGACGAGGAGCGCCGACCCGGCGACGACACGAGCGACCGGGGCAACACCAGGAACCGGGCCTGGCGCGCTGGTGACCACCACGTGCACTCCGAGTACAGCGGCGAGTTCGACACCACGAAGAGCCCCATCGTCTTCCACAAGGGCGCCGACGCGGTCTACCCGATCGTCACCAACGCGATCATGGCCAAGAACTTCGGCCTGACCTGGGCCATGTGCACCGACCACGGTGGCCCGACGCACTCGAAGGTGAACATCGAGCAGGCGTACCCCGACCTGTTGCGCTCGCGCAAGCTGGTCCCCGAGGTGCTCCAGTTCTGGGGCATGGAGTTCGACGCGCCCTCGCTGGACCACCACACGTTGATGATCCCGCGTCACGACGACGAGGCGAAGCAGCTCTTCGAGCTGGAGAGCCGGTTCGCCAAGTACGACGCCTTCCCCACCGACCCGGCCCGCGACACCGAGGCCAAGATGGTGGAGTTCCTCAAGGTCGCCCGGGGCATGCCGCACAAGCCGCTGGTCATCGCCCACCACGCGTCCCGCTCGGCCACCGGCCTCGGCGTCTACGGCCAGGACACGCCGCGGGAGTTCCGCAACGGCAACAACGCCGCGCCGGATGTCTACATCGGCTTCGAGGGCGCGCCCGGCCACCAGGCCGGACCGCTCAACGGCGGCAAGCGCGGGGGGTACGGCAACCACCCCACCTACGGCGGCTTCGACCAGATGACCGCGCGGGTCGGTGGGCTCTGGGACTCGCTGCTCGGTGAGGGCCGGCGCTGGTGGATCACCGCGACGTCGGACTCGCACGTGCACTGGTCGCGCGGCGGCTCGGACTTCTGGCCGGGCGAGTACAGCAAGACCTACGTGCACGCCCGCCAGGACTACGGCGACATCATGGACGGCCTGCGCAACGGCCGGATCTGGGTGACCACCGGTGACCTGATCCGCAGCCTCGACGTGACCGCCAGGTCCCAGGGGCGGACGGCCGAGGTCGGCGAGACCATCACGGTCAGCCGCCGCAGCCGCACCGACGTCGAGATCGAGATCAGGTTCCGACCGCTGGACGGTGTGAACGGCAACGGGGACCGTCCCGAGGTCCGGCGGGTCGACCTGATCGTCGGCCAGATCACCGGGCCGAGCGCCAACCTGGACGCCGACACCAACCCCACCACGACTGTGGTGGCCCGGTTCGGTCCGCGGGACTGGCGTCGCCAGGGCGCGGACTACGTCATCCGCCACACCCTGCGCAACGTCGAGGCCGACACCTACGCGCGGGTGCGCGGCACCAGCACGGACGAGGCCGAGCCGCTCGCCGACGGGCTGGAGAGCCCGTGGGACGACCTGTGGTTCTACTCGAACCCGGTGTTCGTGCACGTGCGCTGACCCGTCGCCGCAGCGACACTGCGGGCCCGCCGGCACCCCTCGACGCGCCACGGTCGGGGAGGGGCCGGCGGGCCCGCGCCGTTGCGACCAGCGCGAGATCACTCACCGGCCGTCGCGCCGACGAGCGGCCCGAGCCGGTGGGCGCGCTTTCACCTGTCGGCGGTCCGGTCAGTCGTCGCTGCGGCGGCGCGATCGGGTGGCGCGTGGCCGAGTGCGGTCGGCCGGTGCGCGCGGCGGACTCGCCGCCGGCGCGGCGGGCTCGGGCCGCACCTCGGCAACCGCCTGGCAGAGATCGCGCAGGGGGTCGATCGCCTGGGTCGAGCAGGCGACCCGTTGCAGCAGCTCCCGCAGGGTCGCCGACTCGGTAGGCGTGAGCGCCCCCAGCAGGTGCGCCTCGACCTGCCGCAGCGCCCCGCGCCGCTGCTCCCAGGCTGCCCGCCCGGCGTCGGTGACGTCCACCAGCCGGCTGCGCCGGTCGGCCGGGTCCGCCCGCCGGGCGACGAAGCCGGGGCGTTCGAGGTCGTCGATCAGGTACGTGAGCACCGTCCGGTCGATGCCCAGCTCCTCGGCGATCGCGCCCTGGTTGCGGGCCGGCCCGGTGGCCGCGGCGGTGAGCACCTGGTAGCCACGCGGGCCACCGGGAAAGTCGGTGAGTGCGTGTTCGGCTGCCCGGACGTAGCCCCGGAAGACGATTCCCAGCATCCAGCCCAGATCGTCGTCGAGGGGATCGGGCCGGTCCGGCCGGTCGGTGACAGCCGTCATGCCCCGACAATAGCGCAGGAAGACCGACCTTGTTGGCGGCAGATGTTCTGTACGACATAAGGTTGAGGTCACGACGCATCGTCGACGCGTCACGACGGGAGGCTCGCACCATGAGCGACTACGGCCACGACCTGGTCTTCGGATCGTTCACCACGCCCGGCAACGACGATCCGGACCGCACGGTCGGGCTCGCGGTCCTGGCCGAGCAGGTCGGGCTGGACCTGGTCACCTTCCAGGACCATCCGTACCAGCCGCGATTCCTGGACACCTGGACGCTGCTGAGCTTCGTCGCCGCGCGCACGGACCGGGTGCACCTGTCGGCGAACGTCACCAACCTGCCGCTGCGCCCGCCCGCCGTGCTCGCCCGCAGCGTCGCCAGCCTCGACCTGCTCAGCGGCGGTCGGGTCGCGCTGGGCCTCGGAGCGGGAGCGTTCTGGGACGCCATCGAGGCGATGGGCGGCCGGCGGCTGACCCCCGGGCAGGGCGTACGGGCGCTGGAGGAGGCCGTCGACGTCATCCGGCAGATGTGGGACGCCCAGGCGCGCGGAGGCGTGCGGGTCGACGGCGAGTTCCACCGGGTGCTCGGCGCCAAGCGCGGTCCCGCACCCGCCCACCCGGTCCCGATCTGGCTCGGGGCGTACAAGCCGCGCATGCTCGCGCTCACCGGTCGCCGGGCCGATGGCTGGCTGCCGTCACTGGACTACCTCCAGCCCGGTGACCTGGCCAGCGCCAACAAGATCATCGACGATGCCGCGCGGGAGGCCGGCCGCGCGCCAGGCGACGTCCGCCGGCTGCTCAACATCTCCGGCACCTTCTCGTCAACCGGTGGCGGCCTGTTGCACGGGCCCGCCGAGCAGTGGGTGCGGGAGCTGGTCGAGCTGGCGCTTGTCGACGGCGTCAGCACATTCATCCTCGCCAGCGACAACCCCGACGACCTGCGCCGGTTCGCCGGCGAGGTGGCCCCCGCCGTGCGCGAACTGGTCGCGGCCGAACGCGACAGTGGCACCCCGTCGGCGCGTACTCCCGCCGAGCCCGTGGTGGCCGCGCAGCCAGCGGCGCTCGTCGCGCCCGCCCCGCGGCGGGCCCGCGCCAGGGTGACCGGCGGCGCCTTCGCGGTGGTGCCGACGCCTGACGACGGCCGGCGGCTCAGCGACCGGCAGGTCTGGGACGAGTCCGCCCGCCCCACCGGGCCCGCACCCGACCCGACGCGCACCTACACGGCGCACGAGCAGGCCAACGGTCACCACCTCGTGCAGGTGCACGACGGCCTGCGCGGCGAGCTGGCCGAGATCCACGATCTCATCGAGCAGGTCGCGGCGGGTGAGATCGACGCCGGCGCGGCGCGATCGCACATCAACACGATGACCATGCGGCAGAACCGGTGGACGCTGGGCGCCTACTGCGAGTCCTACTGCCGGATCGTCACCACCCACCACACCATCGAGGACCAGGCACTCTTTCCGCGACTGCGGCAGGCCGACCCGCGGCTGCGGCCGGTCGTCGACCGGCTGGAGCAGGAGCACCACGTCATCCACGAGGTGCTGGAGGGCGTCGACAAGGCGCTTGTCGCATACGTCGGGACGCCGGACGGCCTGGCCGAGCTGCGCGCTGCGGTGAACCTGCTGACCGACGCCCTGCTGTCGCACCTCAGCTACGAGGAGCGCGAGCTGGTCGAGCCGCTGGCCCGCCTGGGGGTGAGCTAGCGGGGGCTTGCCCCGACGAACCTGAGAGACTACTTTCGAAACATGTCTCTCACTAATCCGTACGGGGACTTCGAGATCACCGAGCCGCAGGCGCTGCGGGCGCTGGCGCATCCCGTCCGGTTGGCCATCCTCGACCGGCTCCAGCGGCACGGCCCGGCCACGGCCACCGGACTGTCGCCGCACGTCGGCGCCACGCCGTCGGTGGTCAGCTGGCACCTGCGCCACCTCGCCACGTTCGGTCTGGTCACCGACGCCGACGGTGCCACCAGCAAGCGGGAGCGCTGGTGGCAGGCGGCCGCCCGGGGGTTCCGCTTCACGCTGCCCGACGACGCCGAGGGCCAGGCCGCAGGACGGCAGCTACGCGGCGAGATGTTCGCCCGGATCGCGGAGACGCCACAGCAGTGGCTGCTGCACGACGAACCCCGCCTGGACGCCGAGTGGCGCGGGCTCGCCGGGGTGGCCGACACCCGCTTCGTCGCGACGCCGGACGAGCTGCGGCATCTCGAAGAGGCGATCGAGGAGCTGATCGCCCCGTACGTGCGGCGTAAGGACGACGACACGAAGCCGGCCGGCGCGCAGCTCGTCCGGATGCTGCGCTACCTGCTGCCCGAGCCGGCCGACGACGGGTCCGCGTCATGACGGCCGTCGACGCCGCGCCCGCACCGGCGCTGGGACGCGACAGGCGGTTCCGCACCTTCTGGATCGGGCAGACGATCTCGGCGTTCGGTGACCGGGTCAGCGAGCTGGCCCTGCCGCTGATCGCCGTCTCCCTGCTCGCCGCGACGCCCGTGCAGGTAAGCGTCCTCACCGCGCTGATCTGGCTGCCCAACCTGCTGGGCCTGTTCCTCGGCGCCTGGGTGGACCAGCGCACCCACAAGCGTCGACTCCTGATCATCGCCGACCTCGCCCGCGCGGCCGTGCTGCTCAGCCTGCCCGTGGCGTACGTGGTCGGCGCGATCACCCTCACCCAGCTCTACCTGGTGGCGCTGCTCACCGGCGCTGGGGCGGTGCTGTTCGCCCTGGGGCAGCAGGCGTTCTTCGTCGCCCTGGTGCCGCGATCGGCGTACGTGGACGCGAACAGCAAACTCAGCGTGAGCCGGTCCCTCTCGTTCATCGCCGGCCCGGCCGTCGGCGGTGGACTCGTGCAGGCGCTCAGCGCGCCGGTGGCGATCCTCGTCGACGCGGTGTCCTTCCTCGCCTCCGCGCTGCTACTGCGGCGCATCCCGGTCACCGAGTCGCCTCCGCCGCCCCGGGAGACGTCCACCCTCGGGCTGGTCCGCGAGGGACTGGTGCTGGTGCTGCGCCACCCGGTGCTGCGCGCCGCGCTCGGCTGCACCACCACAGTCAACTTCTTCACCTTCATCGCCGCCGCGCTGCTGGTGCTCTACGCCAACCGTGAACTCCACCTCTCGCCCGGCGCCATCGGCGTCGCGTTCGGCGTCGGCGCGCTCGGTGGACTGGCCGGCGCGGCACTGGCGCCCCGCCTGTCGCGGGCCATCGGGCTGGGCCGGACCGCGATGATCGGCGTGGTGGTCTTTCCCGCGCCGCTGGCGCTGACGGCGCTGATCGCCGGCCCGACCTGGGCGAAGGTGGCCATGCTGGCCGCCATCGAGCTGGTATCCAGCCTCGGTGTGATGCTGATGGACGTCAACCTCAACGCCCTGCTCATGGCCGTGACGCCCGACGACGCGCGCGGTCGCCGGGCCGGCGCGTACAGCGCCGTCAACTACGGCATCCGGCCGCTCGGCGCGCTTGTCGGCGGCGCGCTGGGCACCACCCTCGGGCTGCGGCCCGCCCTGGTCGTCGCCGGAGTGGGCGGCATGCTCGCCGTGCTGTGGCTGCTCGCGTCCCCGGTGCGTCACATCAGGACGCTCGACACGGCGGCGCCCTGAGCAGCCCCCGGACGGTCAGCCGATCTCGTCGGCCAGCAACCGGGCCAGCTCGTCGGGCTGGGAGAACATCGGCCAGTGGCCGGTCGCCATCGTGACCAGTCGCCACTGCTCGCTGGTCAGCAGCGCGGCCACCGTGTCGTTGGGCTCCGGCCCGTCGAGCAGGCACTTGACGTACGTCGTCGGCAGCTCGCCCAGCGGACGCGCCAGCACGGCCGGCTCGGTAAGCGTGGACCCCGGGTGCGGCGTGGCGCCCTTGACCAGCCGGGCGATCTGCTCGTCGGTGAGCCCCTGACCGTCGAACTCGCCCGCGTCGAGCGGCGGCCAGTCGCCGCCGTTGTCGGCGAGCACCGACTCGAACGCCGCCTGCCCCTGCCACCAGCCGGACGCGAACGAGTGGCCGTCGACAGGCACCTCCGCGTCGACGTAGACCACCCGGGTCAACCGGTCGCCGATCCGCGCGGCGGCCTGACCCACCGGGATGCCCGAGTAGCTGTGCCCGACCAGCACCACGTCACGCAGGTCGCGCCGCTCGATCTCACCGACGATGTCCCGCACGTGGGTCTGCTGCCCGGCGGGCACGCCCTGTCTCTCGGCGAGACCGGACAGGGTCAGGGAAAGGACCTGGTGCCCGGCGGCCCGCAGCCCCGGCGCCACCTCGTCCCACGCCCACGACCCCAGCCACGCACCCGCCACCAGCACCACATCAGCCATGGCCGGAACCCTAGTGTCGACCTCCGACAACTCCGCGCGTCAGGGCCAGGTGCGGCAGGGTGGCGATGCGCGGTATCCCCATGCCGAGCGCCGCGAAGCGCCGGCCTCGCCGAGTGCGCTCAGGCGGGCCTGTCAACCAGGGCGGCGAGCCGTTTGGGCGCCTGCACGCAGTAGCTCTCGGTGAGCAGCTCGCCGACCTCGGCCCAGTCGGTGGCCTCGTCCAGAATCATGCCCAGCACGTTCGGGCTCCAGTCCGGCTTGTAGAAGGGGTGTCCGCCGCTCAGGAGACCGGCGATCTCGTCGAGCGGCGACCGGAAGACCAGCAGGCAGGACGGCCGGTCGAGCGCGGCGGCGCGCGCGAGCACCGCCTGACGGTCGGGGTCGACGGTGAGCACGTGGGCGAAGGTGCGTCGACGGATCCGCCAACGCGTGCCCACCCAGGCCGGCTCCTCGTACGTCTCCGGCAGCCCGCGGCAGATCGGGCGCAGCCGGTCGAGAACCTCGGGGTCGACGTCTCCGGGTGCGGTCACGGGCCAGGACGCTAGCCGACGGGTACGACAATGACGCCTGCCGACGGGCGGCGGTGGTGTGCTCCCGATCCATCGGTCAGGATGGTCGGGGCGACGCCGGCCGCCACCCCGAACCGCCACACCCCAGCCCGCCGAGGAGTTCCGTGCCGTCCACTCTGCTCTCCCGCCGTGACCTCGACTTCCTGCTGCACGACTGGTTGCGGGTGTCGCAGCTCGTCGAGCGTCCCCGCTACGCCGAGCACTCCCGGGAGACCTTCGACGACGCCCTGGACCTCGCCGAGCGGGTGGCCACCGAGCAGTTCGCTCCGCACAACCGGGCCGCCGACCTTGCCGAACCGACGTTCGACGGGCAGCGGGTGCGGCTGATCCCGCAGGTACGCGCCGCGTTGGAGAGCTTCGCCGAGACGGGTCTGCTCACCGCCGGGCTGGACGAATCGGTAGGCGGTCTGCAACTGCCGCAGGCCGTCGCCGCCGCCTGCTTCGCCTGGTTCCAGGCGGCCAACGTGGCCACGTCGGCGTACCCGATGCTGACCCTCGGCAACGCGAAGCTGTTGCTGGCGCACGGTAGCGCCGAGCAGGTCGACACGTACGTGCGACCCATGCTGGAGGGTCGGTTCTTCGGCACCATGTGCCTGTCCGAGCCGCACGCCGGCAGCTCGCTGGCCGACATCACCACCCGGGCCGAGCCGCAGCCGGACGGGACGTACCGCCTGTTCGGCACCAAGATGTGGATCTCCGGCGGTGACCATGAGCTGGCCGAGAACATCGTCCACCTGGTGTTGGCACGGATTCCCGGCGGGCCGCCCGGGGTGAAGGGCATCTCTCTGTTCGTCGTGCCCAAGGTGCTCGTCGGGTCGGACGGTTCGCTCGGGGAGCGCAACGACGTGGTGCTCGTCGGGCTCAACCACAAGATGGGCTTTCGGGGGACCACGAACACCCTGCTCAGCTTCGGCGACGGCGGGCACGCCCCCGACGGTCGCCCCGGCGCGGTGGGCCACCTGGTCGGTGCGCCGCACCAGGGGCTCGCCCAGATGTTCCACATGATGAACGGAGCCCGGATCGGCGTGGGCGCGGGCGCCATGGCGCTGGGCTACACCGGCTATCTCAAGAGCCTGGCGTACGCCCGTGAGCGGCCGCAGGGCAGGCCGGTCGACGCGAAGGACCCGGTGGCACCGCAGGTGCCGATCATCGACCATCCGGACGTACGGCGGATGCTGCTCGCGCAGAAGAGCTACGTGGAGGGCGCCCTGGCCCTGGTCCTCTACTGCGCCCGGCTGCTCGACGAGGAGCAGACCGCCCCGGAGCAGACCGACCGGGAGCGGGCGCACCTGCTGTTGGACGTGCTCACCCCGATCACCAAGAGCTGGCCGTCGCAGTGGTGCCTGGCAGCCAACGACCTGGCGATCCAGGTCCTCGGCGGCGCCGGCTACACGCGCGACCACGACGTGGAGCAGCACTACCGCGACAACCGGCTCAACCCGATCCACGAGGGCACCCACGGCATCCAGGCGCTGGACCTGCTGGGCCGCAAGATGACCATGCGCGACGGCGCGGGCCTGCTCCTGCTGAGCGAGACGATGAGCGACACCGTCGCCCGGGGCCGTAAGGCCGGGGGCGAGGCCGCCGAGCTGGCCGATCGGCTGGCCGACGCGGTGGATCGGATCGCCTCGGTCACCCGCCGACTCTGGGCCGGCGGCGACCCGGCGCTCGCCCTGGCCAACGCCAGCGTCTACCTGGAGGCGGTCGGGCACGTGGTGATCGCGTGGATGTGGTTGGAGCAGGTGCTGGCGTTGCCGTCGCAGGAGGGTGGCGACGCCTTCCACGCCGGTAAGCGGCAGGCCGCCCGCTACTTCTTCACAGTCGAGCTGTCCCGCACGGGCCCGCAGTTCGACCTGCTGGACAGCCTCGACCGGACCACGCTCGACATGCGCGCGGACTGGTTCTGAGGGGGCCTGGCGTCACCGTCGGCGGGTCTGGTGGTGCATTGCCTGCCGGCCCTTGACCACGCCGAGGATGATCACGATCACCAGCGCGATCAGACCGATGATGATCAGCCAGCGGACCGCCTCGAGAATCAGCCCGAGCAGAATCAGCACGCCGGCGACCACGCCGACGACCCAGAGCATGGCGCGCATCTCGACCTCCCAGGACGGGCCGCGTTCGGATACGCGGGCCCGAGCCTCCCCTTCCCGATCCCGCCATCCCCAAACGAGCCCTCCGGCGCCCAACCTCCGCGATCCTGCGCTTGCTGTCCCGCGAGCCGGGACCAGCGCGGGGAGGGGCGGGATCAGCGGCGGGCCACGTAGACGGTGTTGGCGGACTGGCCGCCGGTCAGGGGGTTGGCGAACGGCACGACCTGCGCCCGCGCGGTCGCGAACACCTCGCTGAGCGCCGCGACGAACTCGTCGTCCGGCGGGTCGTCCGACCAGAGCGCGAAGACGCCCTCCGGGCGCAGCAACGCGGCGAGCCGGCGCAGCCCGTCCGGCGTGTAGAAGGGGGCGTGGCTGGGGTGCAGGACGTTGCGCGGCGAGTGGTCGACGTCGAGCAGGACGGCGTCGAACCGCCGCCCGGGGGACTCGGCGTCGAAACCGCCGTCGGCCGCCACGGCGGCGAAGAAGTCGGCCCGCGCGAACCGGGTCCGCGGATCATCGGCGAGCCCGGCCGCGAACGGCAGCAGCCCTCGCCGATGCCAGTCGATGACGTCCTCGACGGCCTCCACGACGAGCAGTGACCCCACCCGGGGGTCGGCCAGCGCGGTGCACGCGGTGTATCCCAGCCCGAGGCCGCCGACCACCACGTCGAGGACGTCACCGGTCAGTTCGGCCAGGCCCAGCCGGGCCAGCTCGATCTCGGCGACGGGAAAGAGGCTGGACATCAGGTACTCGTCGTCGAGCTTGACCTCGTACACCTCGACCTGGAGTGCCGGATCGCGGCGTCGCCGCAGGCTGATCGCGCCGATCGGGGTTTCCCGCCAGGCCAGCTCCTCGAAACGCGCGCCCACGGGTGCCCTCTCGCCGCCGGATTCGTCCCCGGATGGTACCGGTCGGGGCCGGGGCCGCCACGCAGGGTCCACGGGACATCGACGCAGCGCATATCCTGTGGCCCGGTCGAACCAGCGGAAGGGACCCCATGCCGTCGCGGCAGGATCAGCTGCACTCCTACCAGTTCAGCGTCCAGCGGGCGGTCGCCGCCCTGGTGATGCGGGAGACCGACCCGGCCCAGTCGCCGTTTCGGCGGTTGGCGGGCGCGGGCCTGGCCAGCGTCCTCGTCGCGGCGATCGGGCTCGGGGGCTTCGCGCTCTACGGCCTGTTCGCCGGTGGCGGCAAGGGGTGGCGCGATCCGGGCGCGGTGATCGTGGAGAAGGAGTCCGGCGCCCGGTTCGTCTACCGCGAGCAGAAGCTGCACCCGGTGCTCAACTACACGTCGGCGCTGCTGATCGTCGGCGCGGACCGCTCGAAGACCGTGTTGGTCTCCCGGCGGTCGATCGAGGGCGTGCCGCGCGGCCTGCCGCTGGGCATCGCCGACGCGCCGGACTCACTGCCCGCCCCGGGCCGGCTGGCGGCGGCCGCCTGGACGGTCTGCTCGACTGCCGGCGGCGAGGACCCCCGCTCCGCGCTGCTCATCGGCACCGAACCCGACGGCGGTCGGTCGTTGGGCGACGACGCCCTGCTGCTGCGCCACCCGGACGGCGGCCTGCACCTCGTGTGGCACCAGCACCGGTACCTGGTCCGCGATCCCAACCGCGTGCTTGCCGCGTTGGCCACCACCCGTTCCCGGTCGGTGCCGGTCGCGCCCGCCCTGCTCAACGCGCTCCCCGCCGGCGTGGATCTGGCCCCGCCGGCGCTGCCCGGCGAGGGTCAACCCGCCACCCGGGTGCCCGGGGCCACGATCGGTCAGGTCTACCTGGTGCGTAACTCCGGCGGCGGTCGGCAGTACGCGGTGGCGCTCGACGGCGGGCTGGCCGGGATCACCGAGTTGCAGGCCGGGCTGCTGCTGGCCCGCACCGGGCAGGGGGAGTCGGAACCGATGACGCTGGGTCGGTTCGCCGCGCTGCCCACGATGCCCGACCTCGCACCGAGCGGCCCGACCGCGCCGCCGCCCGTCCCGCCCCGGCTCGTCGGTCCCGACGACGCGGCGATCTGCGCCCGGGTCGGTGACGACGGCGGCGCGGGCGAGGTGCTCAGCGGCGTACGGCTGCCGGATCTGGCGGCCGTTCCCCGGACCGCGCCGAGCGGCGGCGCGGCGCTGGCCGACCATGTGGTGGTGCAGCCGGGTGGCGGCGCGGTGGTCGAGGCGGCCGCGTCGCCCGGCGCGTCCGGAGGCGCGGTGTCCGTGGTCACCGACCTGGGCCGGCGGTACGTGCTGGCCGACCGGGAGGTGCTGGCGATGCTCGGATACGGCGACGTGCGACCGGTGCGGCTGCCCGCCGGCCTGGTCAGTCTCGTGCCGGCCGGCGCCACCCTGGACCCGGCCGCCGCCCGAGCCGTCGCCGCCCCGGCCTGACGTCAGGTGGCCGGACGGCGCAGGAGGCTGACCGCGAACGGGGCGTCGTCGCGCCACGGCCGCAGGTCCCAGGTGGCGAAGCGGTGCTCCAGGCGCAGCCCGGCGGCGACCGCGTCGGCGTCGAACGCGGTCAGCGGGTAGCCGCGTTCGGTGCCGAAGCCCACGGCCAGCACTCCGTCGGGGCGCAGGTGCACGGCGAGTCGGCGCAGCACCTCCGGCTCGGTGCCAGCAGCGACGAAGGCGAGTACGTTGCCGGCGAGGACTGCCGCGTCGAACGGCTCCGCCTCGCCGAGCATCGGTAGGTCCAGTTCGGCCAGGTCGGCGACCAGCCAGCGCGGGCCGGGGTGATCGGCGCGGGCGGCCTCCACGAGCGCGGGGTCGGCGTCGACCCCGACCACTGTGTGCCCTCGCTGGGCCAGCGCCGCGCCCACCCGGCCGGTGCCGCTGCCGGCGTCGAGGATCCGCGAGCCGGGCGCGACGAGCGTGTCGACCAGCCGGGCCTCGCCGGCCAGGTCCGCTCCCTCGGCGGCGAGCTTGCGGAACCGGTCGATGTACCACTGCGAGTGCTCCGGACCGGTGTCGGTCGCCCAGCGGGTCGGGTTGGCCATACGGCCACCGTAACCGGACCGGCGGGGACGCGGCGCGGCCTTCGGGGGCGTACCGATCGGTGGCAGCTCAGCAGGGTGCTGCTCGGCGTGTCGAGCCGCTCAGCTGCCAACGATCAAGGGGCGGGGCGCTGAGCGGCGTGACGCCGCCCAGCGCCCCGTACGCCTCTACTCAGCCCTTCTCCGCGCCGCTTGTCAGACCCTCGGTGAGCAGGCGCTCGCTGGCGAAGAAGAGGATCACGATGGGCAGGGTGAGGACGACCGAACCGGCCATCAGCACCGTCTTGGGCACCTCCACGCCGTCGGAGAGCAGCGACAACCCCAGCGACACGGTCCACCGGTCCGGCTTGTCGACCAGGAACAGCAGGGCGAAGAGGAACTCGTTCCAGGCGATCATGAAGTCGTAGAGCGCGACCGCCATGATCGACGGCGCGGCGAGGGGCAGGCTGACCCGGCGGATGATGCCGAGTCGGCCGGCCCCGTCGATGGCCGCCGACTCCTCCAGACTGACCGGAATGGTCTCGAAGTAGTTCTTCAGCATGTAGACCGACACCGGCAGCGTCTGCGAGATGTAGACCAACACCAGGCCGAACAGCGAGCCGCGCAGCCCGGCGAGGCTGAAGACCACGAACAGTGGGATCGCGATGACGATCGACGGGAACAGGTAGACGGCCAGGAACAGGAAGTCGACCTGCCGCCGGCCGAAGAACCGCAGCCGGGCCACGGCGTACGCGCCGGGGATCGCGACGAGCAGCGTGAGCACTGTCGCGGCGACCGCGACGAGGCCGCTGTTGCGGATGAAGGTGAGGAAACCCTGGCCGCCGTCGTCGGTGGCCTTGAGCACCTCGGCGTACGTGGCCACGGTCAGCTCGCCGAAGCCGACGACAAGCGAGCCCGGGTCGAGCAGCAGCCGCTCGATGGGGCGCACCGAGAGCACGAGCATGTAGTAGAAGGGAAAGACGGTGACCACCAGGAAAGCGGCGATCACCAGGCGGCGCAGCCATCGCAGGCTCACCGTCTCGACCATGTCCCGGTCCATCAGCTCACCCTCCGTCCGAAGAAGCGCAGGTAGATCAGCACGAAGACGATGAGCACCACGGCCAGTACGACCGCCTGGGCGGCCGCCGCACCGATGTCGGTACGGGCGGTGAGGAACTCGTACACCCGGACGCTCACCACCTCGGTGCCGGCGGCCCCGCCGGTGAGCAGGTAGACGTCGTCGAACTTGTTGAACGTCATGATGAAGCGCAGCACCCCCAGCAGGGCGATCACCGGGAGCAGTTGCGGCAGCAGGATGTGCCGGAACCGCTGGGTGGGCGTGGCGCCGTCGACCCGGGCGGCCTCCTCCAGCTCGCCGGGCACCGCCTGGAGCCGGGCCAACAGGAACAGGAACGCGAACGGGAAGTACCGCCACGCCTCGAACACGATGACGGTGGCCAGCGCCGTCGACTCCTGGGTGAGGAACGGCACCGGCGCGTCCCAGCCCAGCAGGCGCTGACCCCAGTGGTTGACGATGCCGAGCTGCGGGTCGAGCATCACCTGCCAGACGAAGGTGACCGCGACCACCGGCGCGACGTACGGCAGCAGCATGGAGGCTCGCACCAGCGTGCGACCCCGGAACGGCCGGCGTACCACCAGGGCGGCGACCAGACCGAGCGCGATCGACCCGACAGTGCCGCCAACGCTGTAGAGCAGCGTGACCCACAGCGTGTCGGCGAAGCCGGGGGTGTGCAGCACCCGGTCGATGTTGCTCATGGTGAACTCGCCGAAGAGCCCGGTCTTGCGCAGGGTGGCGAGCCGGACCCGCTGGAAGGCGAGCACCACGGTCCACACGATCGGGATGCCGATGACCGCGATGGTGACGAGCAGGGTCGGCGCGACGAGCGCGAGCCCGGCACGCGACTCACGACGGCGCAGGGTCAGTGGTCGACGGCGAGGCGGCGCCGGCCGCTCCTCGGTGGGGGAGCGGCCGGTGTCGGGGGCGGTGGTGGTCAATTGACGCCCGCCTTGATCGCCTCGACGTCCTTCTTGGCCCGGCCGGCGGTGGCCGCCGCGTCCGACTTGCCGGACACGAGGTCGCCCAGCACCTTGGGCACCGGCAGCTCGCCGAGCATGGCGCCGACGAGCTTGCCCTGGCCCTGGCTGAGCCCCCACCGCTGGAACGTGTCCGGGCTGCTGCGCAGGGTGGCCAGCACCTCCTCGCCGTACACGTCGGAGAGGGGTTTCTTGGCGTCCACACCGGCCTGGCTGGTGTTCCACGCGGTGAGGAACGCCTCCGGCTCGGCCGGGGTGCCCTTGCGCACCGGGAAGCGGCCCTCCGGGGACATGCCGAACCAGCGCGGGTAGCCGTCGCCGAGCATGTACTCCACGAAGGACTTCGCCGGGTCGGCCACCGCGCCGTCCAGCACGGCCCACGAGCTGATCTCGCCGTACTGCGCGGGTTCGGTGCCGTTGGGGCCCTTGATCGCGGTGACGAACCCGCTGTTCTTGGCCAGGAACGTCGGGTCGGCCTGGCACTGCGGGCAGGTCGGCTTGGCGTCGTTACGCAGCCCGGCCAGCTCGTCGAGGATGAACGGCGACCAGACCACCATGGCGGCCTTGCCCGCGAAGTAGGTGGCCCGCGTGGTGTCCACGTCCTGCGCGCCCTTCACCGAGCTGGTGCGGATCAGGTCGCCGTAGAAGCGGAACGCCTCGACGCACTGTGGTGAGTCGAGCGTGACTCCGCCGGAGTCGTCGGTGAGCTGGCAGCCGTTGGCGAGTGCCAGGTGCTCGAAGGTCTGCTGGGTGAACACGTCGCTGGGGGAGGTCGCCGCGGTGATGCCGGCGACGCCCCCGGTGTTCAGCTTCGCCGCGGCGGTGGTGATCCGTTCGTAGGTGTCGGGGGCGGGCAGGCCGGCGGCGGCGAACAGGTCCTTGCGGTAGACGAGCAGTTGCCCCCACCCGTCGCTGGGCACGGAGAGCTGTTTGCCGTCGTCGGAGGTCAGCTCCAACGCTCGGGGCGAGAACGTCTGCCGGCCCAGCTTGTCGACGACCTCCGCGTTCGCCGAGGCGTGCAGCAGCTCGTTGCCGGCGAGCGTACGGATGCCGGCCAGGGAGACCGAGCCGACCACGTCGGGCAGGTCGCCGGCGGCGGCGTTGGCGGCGATCAGGGAGGGGAACTGGTCCTCGTTGACTGTCACGAGGTCGACCTGGATCCCGGTCTTCGCGGTGAAGTCCGCGATGATCGCCTTGGTGGCGGTGACGCGGTCGGCGACGTCCTCCAGGCTCCAAACGGTGATCTTTTTGCTGTTGCTGTCGGATTGGTCGTCCCCGCAGGCCAGCAGGGTGGACGCTGCCAGTGTCATGATCAGGGTGGTGGCGAGTATCCGCCTCGGAGGTGCTGACATCGGTGGCACTCCTCTCGAAGGGTACATGACGGATTCAACACGTTCGATTGATCAATAACAAGACATATTGCGATTTTGTGTCTATCCTGGAGCCCAGTGCTACCGGGATGTGACACATGGGCAACTGGGTGGTCTCTCTCGCCGGGCCTCGACGGATCAGCCTCGAGCCCTGCCCGCCGGATCCGCTCGGCCCCGGCCAGGTCCGGGTCCGCACCTGCTACTCGGGCATCTCGGCCGGCACCGAGCTGACCCTCTACCGAGGCAGCAATCCCCGGCTCCGCAAGGACTGGGACGACGCCGCCCGGATGTTCGTCCCCCGCCAGACTCCGGTGCCGTACCCGCTGATCGGCTTCGGCTACGAGGAGGTCGGCGAGGTCGTCGAGGTGGCGCCGGAGGTCGTCGACCGCCACCCGGGGCAGCTCGTGTGGGGCATCTGGGGGCACCGGGCCGAGGCGGTCCTCGCCGCCGAAGCGGTCTGGCCGCTCCCCGCCGACCTGGACCCGCTCGCCGCGGTCTTCGCCCGGCCGGGGGCCATCGCGCTCACCGCAGTGCTCGCCGGTGACCTGCACCTGGGCGACTGGGTCGGCGTCTTCGGGCAGGGCGTCATCGGGCTGCTCGCCACCCGGCTCGCCGCGCTCTCCGGCGCCCGGGTGGTGGCCGTCGACCGGGTGCCCGCCCGGCTGGCCCACGCCACCCGCTACGGTGCGCGATCCACAGTGGACGTGGCCACCCAGTCCGCCGCCGCCGTGCTGCGTGACCTCACCGGTGGCCGGGGCGCGGACGTCTGCCTGGAGCTGTCCGGGGCGTACCCGGCACTGCACGAGGCGATCCGCTCCACCGCACACGCCGGACGGGTCGTGGCCGCCGGCTTCTACCAGGGCCAGGCCGACGCGCTCGGCCTCGGCGAGGAGTTCCACCACAACCGCATCCAGCTGGTGGCCGCCCAGGTCTCCGGCCCCACCCCCGCGCCGGGCATGGCCGGCCGGTGGACCGGAGATCGGGTCGCGCAGACCTTCATGGAGCTGGTGGCCGAGCACAGCGTCGACCCGTTGCCGCTGGTCAGCCACATCGTCGACGCCAGCGCGGTCGCCGACGCCCTCGCGCTGCTCGACCGCGGCGCCGGTGACGTCCTCCAAGTGGTGTTGAGGTTCTAGATGACCACCATCGCGCTGGCCTGCCAGGAACAACTCCTGCCGGGCACCAACCTGATCCAGAAGTACGCCCTCGCCACCGCGCTCGGCTACCAGGGCATCGAGCTGCGCGGCCGCGGGAACCTCGCGTTCGCCGACCGTCTGCCCGAGCTGCGCCGGGCCCGCGCCGCCGGGGTGGTGATGCCCACCGTCTGCGTCGAGATGGACCACTTCATCGGCGACTTCGACCCCGCCCGGTCCGCCGACGCCGTCCGCAACCTGCGCTCCCAGCTCTCGGTCATCGCCGAGCTGGGCGGCGTCGGGGCGATGACCCCGGCCGCGTGGGGCATGTTCTCCCGGCGGCTGCCGCCGTTCGAGCCGCCACGCCCGCCGGCCGGCGACCGCCAGGTGCTCCTCGACGCCCTCGGCGCGCTGGGCGAGCACGCCCGCGCCGAGGGGGTCACCCTCTTCCTCGAACCCCTCAACAGGTACGAGGACCACATGGTCAACCGGCTCGACGAGGCGGTCGCCCTCTGTGCCGCGCTCGGGCTGCCCTCGGTGCGGGTCGTCGCCGACACCTTCCACATGAACATCGAGGAGGACGACGTGCACCGGGCGCTGCGCGCCGCCGCTCCGTACCTCGGGCACGTGCAGGTGAGCGACTCCAACAGGTACCAGCCGGGCACCGGGCACCTGGACTGGCCGGCGCTGGTACGGACCCTGCTCGAGCTGGACTACCACGGCTGGCTGGCTCTGGAGTGCCGGCTGCGCGGCGACCCGGTCCGGGCCCTGCAACAGGCTGCGGCGGTGCTGCGGCACGCGCTGCCCCGGCGGGCCGCAGCATGACCGCCGGCGCCGTCCCCACCCGCACCGGCGGGCCCGTGGACCTGGCCGGGCTGCGTCGGCTCGCCGTCGCCACCCTCGACGCCAACTGGGAGCACGACCACACCGTCCCGTCGCGCACCCTCTATCCACACCAGTGGAGCTGGGACTCCGCGTTCATCGCGGTCGGGTGGGCCCACGTGCGTCCCGAGCGGGCCTGGCAGGAGCTGACAAGTCTCTTCCGGGCCCAGTGGGCCGACGGGCGGGTGCCGCACATCGTGTTCAACCCGGCGCTGCGCGTCGGCGCGTACTTCCCCGGCCCGCAGCTGTGGCGCTCCGCCGACGTCGAGGGCACGCCGGCGGTGGACACCTCCGGCCTGGTCCAGCCGCCGGTGCACGCGCTCGCCGCGCTGCTGGCGTACCGTCGGGCGCCCGATCCGGCCGGCCTGGCCGCGTTGCGCCGGCTCTACCCGGCGCTTGTCGCCCAGCAGCGGTACCTGGCGAAGCGGCGGGACGTCGCAGGTGACGGCCTGGTGTGCGTCGTCCACCCGTGGGAGTCCGGTCTGGACAACAGCCCCGCCTGGGACGAGCCGATGGCAGCCGTCGACGCCGACGCGGCGGTCATGCGCGCGTACCGTCGGCACGACACCGCGCACGCCGACGCCGCGCACCGCCCCACGGACCTGGACTACGCGCGCTACCTGGCGATCGTCGCGGCCTACCGCGACCACGGCTACGACGACCGCGACCTGGCCGACGGCCATCCGTTCCTGGTGGAGTGCCCGCTGTTCAACGCGGCGTTCGGGGCGGCCGAGCACGCGCTGGCCGAGATCGCCGCGCTGACCGGCGCGGACCCGACCCCGCACCGGCTCCGCGCGGACCGCGTCACCGAGGCGTTGGTACGCCGGCTGTACGACCCCCGCACGGGCACGTTCCAGCCCCGCGACCTGCGCACCGATCGGCTCGTCGGCGCGCGTACCGTGCTCGGGCTCGCGCCGCTGATCCTGCCCGGACTGCCCGTCCGGCAGGTCGACGCGCTGGTCGCCGAGGCCAGGTCGCCGCGCTTCGGGGTGGCGCGGTGGATGGATCGGCCGCTGCCCACCTACGACCGCACCGCGCCCGACTTCGAACCGCTGCGCTACTGGCGCGGGCCGAGCTGGCTGAACATGGGCTGGCTGGTGCGGCGCGGTCTGCTGACCCACGGCCACCCGGAGCTGGCGGCCGGCCTGCGCCGCTCGATGATCGACCTGGTCGCCGGCGCGGGCTGCCACGAGTACTTCCACCCCGACACGGGCGCCGGACTGGGCTCACCGGCGTTCGGCTGGACCGCCGCGCTGCTGCTCGACCTGCTCGCCGACGAGCCGGTGCCCTGAGCGCGCCGTCGGCTGGTAGCGTGCCCGGTCCTGGCGGCGGGAGGGGTGGCGTGCGCGAGATCGACAAGGTGGCCTGGATCCTCGTCGAGGACGGGCGGGTGCTGAGCACCCGGTCACAGGGCAAGGACGTGTGGTACCTGCCCGGCGGCAAGCGCGAGCCGGGGGAGAGTGACCTGGAGACCCTGCGCCGGGAGATCGACGAGGAGTTGAGCGTCGAGGTGGACGTGCGGGATGCGGTGCACCTGGGCACGTTCAGCGCGCAGGCGCACGGGCACGCGACCGGGATCACCGTACGGATGACCTGCTACCGAGCCGGCTACCGGGGGCGGTTGCGGCCGGCCAGCGAAATCGCCGAGATGGCCTGGCTCGGGTACGCCGACCGACACCGGACCTCCCCGGTCGACCAGCTCATCTTCGACCACCTGCGGGACGCGGACCTGCTGCGCTGACGGTCTGCCGCACTGGCAGGTCTGGCGTGCTGGTGGCTGGTCTGGCGTGCTGGTCGCGCCGTTTGGCGTGGGCTGCCCGGGGTAAACGCGCGGCGTGACCGACAGCGCGGGCGGCGACGGGTTTCCGCACTTCATCGACGCGGTGTCCCGGCGCTCCGGCCTACCGACCGAGCAGGCCGCCGCGCTCGCCCGAGCGGTGCTCCAGACGATGGCCGAACGAGTAACCGGTGGCCCGCCGGACGATCTCACCGGACACCTCCCGGACGAGGTCGACGGCTACCTGGACGGCGCGACGCCGAGCCCGCCCGCGAACCCGTCCAGCCCGCCTGCGGGTGTGGCGGGCTGGCCCGCGGACCCGGCTGGCCTGCCTGCGGACCCGGCTGGCCTGCCTGCGGACCCGGCTGGCCTGCCTGCGGACTTGGCTGGCTCGTCCTCGGGCCCGGTTCCCGATCCGGTCACCGGCGTCGACGGGCTCGACACCGGCGTGGGCCTCGACGTCGGTGGGCCCGTCACGACGCCGCCGCCGGTGGACGCCGGGCCGGCGGAGTTCCTGCGCCGGGTGGGCCAGCGCGCCGGGGTGGACCCGGCAACGGCACGGGCCGGCACCGGAGCGGTCTTCGCGACCCTGCGGGAGGCGGTGACCGTACGGGAGTTCCGGGAGATGGTCGCGCGACTGCCCCGCGACGACGATGACGGCGCGACCGGTCCGCCCATTGTGCCCGACCCGTCCATCCCCTGACCCGCGCATCCGCCGCGGTCCGCCCTCCGGGCCGCCAAGGTCCACTCGACTTCCTGCAAACCGGGGTATCCGCGGGTTCGGGATGCCCCGATGTGCAGGAACCCGAGTTGATCAAGCCTGCGCCGGGCGTCTAGGCGTCGGCGTCGGGCAGGTCCTCCGGCTCGGTGACCCAGGCGGAGAAGACCGGCACCCCGTGCCACGGCCCGATGCCGCCGTCGGCAGTGGTGTCGGTCGCGACGGCCACCACGGCGTACGGGTGGCCGAAGCGCAACTCGGCCGTGCGGGCGACGCCCTCCGGCGGCAGGCTGACCGTGCCGAACATGCCTGTCACCGCCGCCGCCTCGAAGCCGTACCGGCCGTAGCGGGCCATCGCCACCTGCCGTGCCTCGAAGCCCTGCACCGGCTGGGCGAGCGCCGTGGCCAGCGCCGCCGTGGCCGCCGGGAAGCCCAGCGACTCGGCGGTCAGGTCATGCTCACTGCGCGCCGACCAGCAGGGGAGCACCGCGCTGTGCCGTTCCTCGCGGCCGTCGCGCGCGCGGGTCCGGACCCGCTCCTCCCGCAGCGTCCACAGCGCGGTCTCGCCCAGCGGCAGGTCGAACAGCGAGCGCCGTCCGGCCGGTTGCGCGCCGTCGGCCGCGCCGGCACTGAGGTCGTACGCTGCGGCCAGCACATCGGCAGGCGGGACGTGCGGTGCGGCGGCCACCGAGAGCACCACCAGCCCCGCGCCGTCGGTCGCCTGGGCCGGTGCGGCGTGCACGATCACGTCACCGGCCCGTGCGGTCGTGACGATGGCGCACCGGTGGCCGTGGCTCGGGCTGCGCAGCGCTCGCCGTAGGTCCCGTGCCCAGGCGCTGGCCGTGCCGAGCGCGCGGGCGTCGATGACCTCGAACGGCTGCGCCCAGGAGATCCGGGTCGCGAGGGCGCTGGCCAGGGCGAACACGACGTCCGGGTGGACCTTCAGGGGAAACGTCTCGATCAGGCCGTCGGTGTGCTCGCGTGCCCACGCGTCCAACCCGGCCTGATCGGGGAGTATCCCGACCTCGGTCGCCGTGGGCAGTGCGGCCCGCCACCCGGCCGGCTCGCCGGTGAGGTGGCCCGGCCGGAGCCAGAGCGCGGTGGCCGACGCGACAAGCGGATGCGGCGCGTCGAGCAGCCTGCGGGCAACCTCCGCCGCGCGGGCCAGATCCGTGCCCAGCGCGTCCGCCAGCCGTCCGGTCGCCGAGTCCGGCCCGGTCGCGGCCGCCACGTCGGTGGCCGCCGTGGGCTCGATCGCCGTTTCCGGCCCGGTCACCGGGTCGGCGTCGGCCGTCGCCGCGCTGAGGGCGAGCAGCAGCCAGGCGCCGAGCGGGGAGGCGACGTGGTGCCGGTCGCCGATCGTGGCGTGCAGCCGCTCGGCGTACGCGGAGAGCGGCCCGTGCAGGTCGGTCGTCATGCCTTCACTCTGCCCGCCGCGCCCCACTCCGGCATCCTCACCGACGCCGCTCACGACCACAGCTCGAACGGTTCGTCGATCTCCTCGCCGGCCAGGAAGGACGTGACCAGCCGGGGGAGCTGCCCGGGGTAGAACCGTTGCCGGCTGGCCACCACCTCGGCCAGCGGCCACCAGCGGAAGCCGAAGTAGTCCTCGCGCTCGTAGTCGAGCCGGTCCGCCTCGTCGACGTCCGGGCCGGGCCGGGTCAGCCGTACGGCGACGATCACCTCGTCCTGGACGTGGCGCAGTTGGCGGTGCAGGAAGCTCGCCCGTCGTCGCCAGGTCGGCGTGCCCACCTCGTCGACGTCGACCACGATGCCGGTCTCCTCGCGCAGCTCCCGCACGGCCGTGTCGCGGTACGTCTCACCGGGGTCCATGCCGCCGCCGGGCAGCTCCCACCACGTACCCAGCCGCGGATGGTCCGGGTCGCGGGTGTGGAACAGCAGCACCCGGTCGGTGTCGTCGAGGACCACCACGCGCACCGCGCGCCGCTCAAGGATCGGCAGGTCGTCGGGTAGTTCGTCCATCGGGCCAGTCTGCCGCAGTGCGCCGACTCCGGCGCCCCACGCCAGGGCCGGTAGGCTGCCCGCCGTGGCTGGTCTGTTGAGGAACGTGGCGCAACGCATCTCCCGGGTGGGCGCGGTCATCCCGTCGCCCCGGCGTACCGGGCCGGCCCCCGCGCGGGTGGCTCGTCCCCGTCAGGTGAGCGCGTTGCAGCGTCGGGAGCTGACCTACGCGCCCGAACGCGATGGCCAGGCCGACCCTGGCGAGATCGTCTGGACCTGGGTGCCGTACGAGGATGACCCCCGCCAGGGCAAGGACCGCCCGGTGCTGGTGGTCGGGCGGCACAGCCGGACGCTGTTCGGTCTGATGCTGTCCAGCCAGAGCGAGCGGGACGGGCAGCGGCACTGGTTCGCGCTCGGCCCCGGCGAGTGGGACCGCGACAAGCGGCCGAGCTGGGTACGCCTGGACCGCGTGCTCACCATGCGCGAGGACAGCATCCGCCGCGAGGGCGCCGTGCTTGACCGGCCCCGCTTCGACCGGGTCGGGCAGGCGCTGCGCGCCAACTACGGCTGGCGCTGACCGTACGCCTGCCACGCCGACGGTCAGGCCGGTTCGCGGCTCGGGCCGACGGCGGCGCTGCGTGCGTCCGGCGGGGGGTACGGCTGCTCGGCGAGCAGCCGGGCCAGGTGCGCGCTGTTGAGCGCCAGGGCTTTGGTGGTGCGGCCGGTGGTGTCCGGCTTGGGGCCGACGTCGCGGTAGTCCACGGTGTGCAGCGCCTCGCCGACCCAGTAGGTGGCAGCGGCGGCGGCGCAGGTGAAACCGACCTCGTTGAGCGCCTGCTGCACCTGACCGATGGTGTGGTGGGCGCCGTCCTCGTTGCCGACGACCGCGACCCCGGCCACCTTGCCGTAGGTCAGGAGTCGGCCCTCGGCGTCGGTCTCGGAGAGTTCGGCGTCGAGGCGTTCGAGGACCATCTTGCAGACACTCGCCGGCTGGCCGAGCCAGATCGGTGTGGCGATGATGAGCACCTGGGCCGCCAGCAGCTTGGCACGGATCATGGGCCATCCGTCGCCGTGTCCCTCGTCGGTCGACACGCCGAAGCGCACGTCGTGGTCGACGACCCGGACCAGTTCGCCGTCCACCCCCTGTGCGGCCAGCTCGGCCAGCACCTCCCGGCCGAGCTGTTCCGAGCTGGACGGGGCCGGTGACGGTTTCAGGGTGCAGTTGAGTACGAGCGCGCGGATGCTCGCCATGTCTGTTCCTTCCGGCCGTCGGGCAGAGCGCTGATCTGCCACCTCATACCCGGGCACCGGCCCGAATCACGCCAACAAAGGAGGCGCCACATCCCGGGGCCGGTGGCAGGGTGCACGCATGATGGTCGACGTGTCGCGTCAGGTGGCCGCGTGGGTCCGTGCGGACTTCGGTATCGACCTGACCGTCCTGGACGAGGTGAACCACGGTGCGGACGAGTACGCCCGCCTGTGGCGGGCCCGGTCGCCCGACGGCGCACGGTACGCGGTCAAGCTGAGCGGTGGCGGCACGCCCGCCGGTCTGATCGTGACCGCGCACCTGGCGGCGCAGGGCGTGCCGGGGATCGCGGCGCCGCTGCGTACCCGCGACGGGCGTCTGTACGGTGACCGCGACGGGCGGCGGCTCTCCGTGGTGCCCTGGGTATCCGACCAGCGGGCACTCGACGGCCCGATGACCGAGGCGCACTGGCGCGCCTACGGCGAGGTGTTGGCCGCCGTGCACGCGGTGCCGGTGACCGGCGAGCTGGCCCGTGCGCTGCCGGCCGGCGGTGACGGGTACCCCTCGATCGTGGCCGCGACCCGCGACATGGCCGGGCGGCTGCGCGACCGGGTCGACCCCGGCGATCCGTTGGTCGCCGAGCTGGCGGCCACCTGGGCGTCCGTCGCGGACCGGGTGGCCAGTCTGATCCGGGGGGTCGAACGGCTGGCCGCCGGCCGGTCGGGTCCGGCGGTGGTCTGCCACGGCGATCCCCACCTGGGCAATCTGCTGCTCGGCCCAGATGGCCAGGTCTGGTTGGTCGACTGGGACGACGCGGTGCTCGCCCCGCCCGAGTGTGACCTGATGTTCGTCGTGGGCGGCGTGCTCGCCTTCGCGCCGATCACCCCCGCGCAGGAGAGGGCCGTGCGCGCCGGGTACGGCGCTCTCGACATCGAGCCGGCACGGCTGGCCTGGTTCCTCGCCGTTCGCGCGCTCGACGACCTCAGCGACTGGACCCGTCAGGCGCTGGACCGCATCGGCAGCCCCGACGATCGCGCGACGGCTGCCCGGATCGTGCGGGGCCTCGTGTCGCCGGTCGGCCTGGTCACCCTGGCCGACACGGCGCTGCGTGACCTCGACGGACGGCACTGAGCGGGAAACCCGGAGAAGAAACTGAAAAGGCAAGGAGATCGAACTCCCTGCCACTTCTAACGTATATCGCACCGGGGGTCTTGCGGCAAGACCCCCGTGGTGTCGCAGAATCTGCACCCGAAGCCCACAAGTGGGAAAATCGGGGGATTTCATGATCGACGTGATCATTGCCGGCGGCGGACCGACAGGTCTCATGCTGGCCAGCGAGTTGCGACTGCACGGCGTGCACGCGCTCGTGCTGGAGAAGGACAGCGAGCCGACCCGCTACGTCCGTTCGCTCGGCCTGCACGCGCGCAGCATCGAGGTGATGGACCAGCGCGGTCTGCTGGAGCGTTTTCTCGCTCTGGGCACGCGGCATCCGCTCGGTGGTTACTTCGCCGCGATTCCCAAGCCGCCGCCGCGCGGTCTCGACACCGCGCACGCGTACGTCCTCGGTATCCCGCAGACCGTCACCGACCGCCTGCTTGCCGAACACGCCGTCAACGTAGGCGTCGAGATCCGGCGCGGCCGCGAGCTGATCGGGCTGAGTCAGGACGACGACGGGGTCACGGCGGAGTTGGCCGACGGCACGCGGCTGCGCTCGCGGTACCTCGTCGGCTGCGACGGCGGCCGGAGCACTGTGCGTCGGCTGCTCGGCGTCGGCTTTCCCGGCGAACCCAGCCGGGTCGATTCACTGCTGGGTGAGATGGAGGTGGGTGTGCCCGCGCAGACGGTGACCGACGTGGTGGCCGAGGTGCGCAAGACCCATCTGCGGTTCGGCCTCGGGCCGCTCGGGGACGGCGTCTACCGGGTCCTCGTTCCCGCCGACGGGGTGGCCGAGGATCGCTCGGTCCCGCCGACCATCGAGGAGTTCCAACACCAACTGCGGGCGTACGCGGGCACCGACTTCGGCGTGCACTCGCCCCGCTGGCTCTCCCGCTTCGGTGACGCCACCCGGTTGGCCGAGCGCTACCGGGTCGGCCGGGTGCTGCTGGCCGGCGACGCCGCGCACATCCACCCGCCGACCGGCGGTCAGGGGCTCAACCTCGGCATTCAGGACGCGGTCAACCTCGGCTGGAAACTGGCCGCCGAGGTCACCGGCTGGGCGCCCGAAGGGCTGCTGGACACCTACCAGGCCGAGCGGCACCCGGTCGCTGCCGACGTGCTCGTCAACACCCGCGCGCAGATGTTCCTGCTGTCACCCGAGCCGGGGCCGCAGGCGGTACGCCACCTGCTGGCGGAGCTGATGGACTTCGAGGACGTCAACAGGTACCTGATCGAGAAGGTCACCGCGCTCGGGGTCCGCTACGACTTCGGCGCGGGCCACGAGCTGCTCGGTCGGCACCTGCGGGACGTGCGGCTCAGGCGGGGACGCCTCTACGAGCTGATGCGCGCCGGTCGTGGGCTGCTGCTCGACCAGACCGGTCGGCTCTCGGTCGCCGGGTGGGCCGACCGGGTCGACCACGTCGTCGACGTCGGCGACGAGCTGGACGTACCCGCCGTGCTGCTGCGGCCGGACGGCCACGTGGCGTGGGCCGGTGACGATCAGGCCGATCTGGAGGACCACCTGCCCCGGTGGTTCGGCGCACCCGCCAGCTGAGCGGTCACCGCTCCGCGAGTCGGGTGCTGTCGACGAGTTCGCGGGGGGCCCGCGGGCCGGAGAGGCTCTTCGCCTGGTACATGGCCGCGTCGGCGCGGCTGAGCGCGTCGGTGAGCTGGGCCGGACCGGTGACCGGGGAGAGCCCGACCGACGCGGTGACCCGGACGCTGCACCCACTGAGCCGGATGGGCGCGGCGACGGTCTCGCTGAGGCGTCGGGTGGCGTGCTCGATCCAGCGCCTGTCGACGGTCGGGCTGGCGAGCAGGCCCGCGAACTCGTCGCCGCCGAGGCGGGCGACGAGGTTGTCCCCGGCGAAACCGGCCAGGCGTTCGGCCACGCTGATCAGCACCTGGTCGCCGGCGGCGTGCCCGTACCTGTCGTTGATCTGCTTGAAGTCGTCGAGGTCGAGCACGATGGCGATCAGCGGCTGGCCGTCGGCGTTGGTGAGCAGGGCGGCCGCGAGGCGGTAGAAGGCGCGTCGGTTGGGCAGCCCGGTGAGCGGGTCGTGGCTGGCGGCGTGCCGCTCGGCGGCCAACTCGGCCTGGAGGTGCCCGATCTCGGCCTCGGCCTGCAGGGCCCGTCGGCGCATCTGCCAGGAGGAGAGGAGCGCCCCCGCCGCACAGAGGCCGGAGGCGACGCTCATCGGATCCGGCACGAGACCTCCCATCGCCGCGACCGCCTCCCGCCGTCGGTCTGCGCGGCGCGGTGCCGCGTCGGGTCAGTTTTCCCTGGTGGTTGCCCCCGTCGGGGTAACGCAAAGTGAACGGATAAGCACCGATCACGTGCGTTATCATGCTCGCCGTCCGGTGCAGATGCAATAGCAGATGCACGTGCATAACCGTCCGATGTCGATACCGCACCCTCGCCGTCACCGCTCCTCCCCACGGGCACCGGCGGGCTCGTGAGCAGAAAGACGCCTCTCATGCAACAGCCACCCAATGGCGTTCCGATTCCTCAGTTGCCCCCGCTGACCTGGCAGAAGAGTCGCCGCAGCAACCCGAGCGGCAACTGTGTCGAACTCGCCGAACTGCCCGGGGGCGCCGGCATCGCCGTTCGCAACTCGCGCCACCCCGAGGGGCCCGCACTGATCTACACAGTGGACGAGATCGCGGCCTTCGTGCTCGGCGCGCGCGACGGCGACTTCGATCACCTGATCAACTGACCGGCCGCCGGAGGTCGTCCCGGCGACGGGACTGAATCGCCGGTCCGGAGGAGTTCACCTCACTGTCGGTCCATGGCATGCTTACACGTCGGCCGGGCTGGGTGCCCGACCGCATGGTCGGTATCCGGAGGTCCGCACGTGACGATGGTTCCCGCCGAGGGCGGCCCGACAACCGGGCCCACCGTGCTGCGCATGCTGCTCGGCGCCCAACTGCGCCGCCTGCGGGAGTCCAGCGGGGTGACCCGGGAGGGCGCCGGGTGGGAGATCCGCTCCTCCGAGTCGAAGATCAGTCGGATGGAGCTGGGACGGGTCGGCTTCAAGGAGCGCGACGTGTCCGACCTGCTCACCCTCTACGGCGTCAGCGACGAGGGCGAGCGCGAGGCGCTGCTGAAGCTCGCCCGGGACGCCAACAGCCCCGGCTGGTGGCACCGCTACGGCGACGTGCTGCCCAGCTGGTTCCAGTCGTACCTGGGCCTGGAGGCCGCGGCCGCGCTGATCCGCAGCTACGAGGTGCAGTTCGTCCCCGGCCTTCTACAGACCCGGGAGTACGCTCGCGCGGTCGTGCTCCTCGGGCACGGCGGGGCGGGCGCCGGGGAGATCGATCGCCGGGTGGCGTTGCGGATGCAGCGCCAGCAACTGCTCCACCGGGACAACCCGCCGCAGCTCTGGGCCGTGGTGGACGAGGCGGCGCTGCGCCGTCCGATCGGCGGCGCCGAGGTCATGCGCGGCCAGCTCACCGCGCTCATCGAGGCGACCAAGTCGCCAGGCATCCGGCTCCAGGTCATCCCGTTCGCCGCCGGTGGCCACGCGGCCGCCGGTGGGGCCTTCACCATCCTGCGCTTCGGCGACCAGGAGCTGCCCGACATCGTCTACATCGAACAGCTCACCAGCGCGATCTACCTCGACAAGCGCGACGACCTCGACTACTACGCCGTGGCCATGGAGCGGCTGTGTGTCGAGGCCGAGCCGCCGGAGCGTACGCCGGAGATCCTTTCTCAGCTGCTGGAGGAGCTCTACCCGTAGCGACCCCCGTCGGGGCGGCGGTCGCACCCGAGGTGGCATTAGCATGGTCGGCGACCGCCCACAGTGGACCGACGCGTGGAGGCGACAGTGACCACCGATGCTCGCGACACGGCCGGCAATGCGCCGAGTGACCGGATCGACACCTCGGTGGCACACCCCGCCCGCCGCTACAACTACTGGCTCGGCGGTAAGGACAACTTCCAGGCCGACCGGGAGTCCGGCGACACGATAGCGGCCTCCTTTCCGACCATCCGCACCGCCGCTCTGGAGAACCGCCGGTTCCTGCAGCGGGCGGTGGGCTATCTGGCCCGCGAGACAGGCATCCGGCAGTTCCTCGACATCGGCACCGGCATCCCGACCGCCAACAACACCCATGAGGTCGCCCAGGGCGTCGCGCCCGAGTCCCGGGTGGTCTACGTCGACAATGACCCGATCGTGCTCGCGCACGCCCGCGCGCTGTTGAGCAGCACTCCCGAGGGCGTCACCGCGTACATCGACGCCGACCTGCGCGACCCGGAGCGGATCCTGCGTCATCCGGAGCTGCTGCGCACCATCGACCTGTCGCAGCCCGTCGGGCTGATGCTGGTGGCGGTGCTGCACTTCGTGCCCGACGACGACGACCCGTACGCGCTGGTGCGACGGCTGCTCGACGCCCTTCCGGCCGGCAGTTACCTGGCCGCGTCGCACGCCACACACGAATACCTGCCGCCCGCGATCGCCGAGGAGGCCCGGGCGGCGGCCCGGGGTGGCGGTCCACACGGCCTGATCAACCTGCGGACGCGCGCCGAGTTCACACGCTTCTTCTCCGGGCTGGACGTGGTCGAGCCGGGCATCACGTCGGTTGCCGAGTGGCGGGCCGAGAGCGAGCCGCAGCCGCGGCCGTCGGTGGTCGAGGTGAGCATGTACGGCGGTGTCGCCCGCCTGCCGTGAGGTGAGCGCCCGGTCAGGCGCCCGAGGCGTCGTACCGGTCGCGGGCGGAGTGCACCTCGCCGATGTGCGTCTCGGCCCACGCCTTGATGGCGCGCTGCACCGGCAGCAGGCTCTCGCCCAGCGGCGTCAGCCGGTAGTCGACCCGGACCGGCACGCTCGCGGTCACCGACCGGTCGACCAGGCCGTCGCGTTCCAGCTTGCGCAGCGTCTGGGTGAGCATCTTCTGACTGGCCCCGGCGACGGTGCGCGCCAGCTCGCTGTGCCGCAGCGGCCCGTCGGCAAGCGCGCTCACCACGAGCGTCAGCCACTTGTCGCTGAGGGTCGCAAGCAGCTCGTGCCCCGGGCACTCGGCCAGGAAGGCGTTGTACCGGCGGCGTTCCCGCTCGCGGCGCTCGTCGGCGGTCATGGTGGCCATCGTGAACCTCCCGGGTGCCCAGGGCACCCGAAGGTGCCTCCTTCCCGCCGCAGACTAGCGCTCCTAGCGTCGGCGGTATGAGAGCTGTGATCGTCCGCCGGTTCGGCGGCCCCGAGGTCCTGGAGATCGCCGACCTGCCCGTGCCGGAGCCGGGAGTCGGACAACTACGGGTGCGCGTCGCCGCTGCCGCCGTCAACCGGATCGACCTGTCCACCCGCAGCGGCGCGTTGAGTGCGGCGGGTCTGCTGCCACCGCTGCCCGTCGTGGCGCTGGGCTGGGACGTCGCGGGGGAGGTGGACGCGGTCGGGCCGAGTGTGCGGCGGTTCGCGGTGGGCGAGAAGGTGATCGGGCTGCGAGACCTGCTCTCCGCGCCGGGCGCCCAGGCCGAGTGGGTAGTGCTGGACGAGGACGCGGTCGCTCCCGCGCCGCGTACCGTCGCCCCGGAGGTGGCGGCCACGTTGCCGCTGATCGGGCTGACCGCGGCCCGGTCGTTGGCCCTCACCGGTCTGGGCGTCGGGGGCACGTTGCTTGTCACAGGCGCGGCCGGCGGGGTGGGCGGTCTGCTGCTCGAACTGGCGGCGTTGCGCGGCATCCGGACCGTCGCGGTGGCCGATCCCCGGGACGAGGAGCTGGTACGGGGGTGGGGGGCGGACTGGTTCGTGGCGCGTACCGACCGGCTGGGCGCGGCGGTGCGCGCGGTGGTCCCGGGCGGGGTGGACGCGGTGGTCGACGCGGCGGTTGTCGGGGTCGGCGCGCACGAGGCGCTGCGGGGCGGGGGCACCTTCGTCGCGCTGGTGGCGCCGTTCGCGCCGCCGCCGTTGCGGGCCACCCGGGTCGTCGTGCAGGAGGTCCGCGCCGACGGCGCACGACTGACGGAGCTGTCCTCGCTCGTCGACGGCGGCCAGCTCGGTCTGCGTCTGGCCGACCGGCTCCCACTGACCGAGGTGGCTGCGGCGCACGAGCGCCTGGCTGCCGGGGGCCTGCGCGGTCGCCTCGTGCTGGTGCCCTGACCGGGTCGGCGTATTGACCGTCGCGAACTCGTCGGGTTAGTCTCTGTATCGATCCAGTCTGAATCGATACAGAGAGGTGCCGGGTGAAGCCAACACTGCAAGCCGTGGCGGACGCCGTCGGCGTCTCCCGCAGCACCGTGTCCAACGCCTACAGCCGCCCCGACCAGCTCTCCACAGCGCTGCGTGAGCGGATCCTCGACGCCGCCCGCCAACTCGGCTACCCGGGGCCCAACCCCACCGCCCGATCGTTGCGCCGCGGCTTCGTCGGCTCGATCGGGGTCCTGTTCACGTCACAGTTGTCGTACGCCTTCACCGACCCCTTCGCGGTCCGCTTCCTCACCGGGGTGAGCGCCGCCGCCGAGCGGCACGGCACCAGCATGCTGCTGGTGCCGCTGCCGCCGGGACAGACCGACGCCCGCCAGGCGGTGGAGAACGCCGCCGTCGACGGCTTCTGCGTCTACTGCGTGGCCGACGAGGAGTGGGCGTTGGACGTGATCCGCGCCCGTGGACTGCCGTACGTCAGCACGGCTGCCCGCGACGACGCGGGCTCGGACGAGCGGTACGTCGGCATCGACGAGCGCGCCGCGGCCCGCAGCGTCGCCGCGCACGTCGCCGGTCTCGGCCACCGCCGGGTGGCCCTGCTCGCCGACTCCGTGCTGCCCGACGCGCCGGCCGGCCCCCTCACCCTCTCCGGGGTGCACGAGGTGCGGCACCCCACCACCCGTGGCCGGCTCACCGGCTTCGCCGACGCGTTCGGTGAGGTCGGCGTCGGCTGGGCGGACCTGACGGTGGTCAACGCGCTGGGCAACAGCCGTCCGGCCGCCGTCGCCGCCGTCGCCGGGTTGTTCGACGGGCCCGCACCGCCGACCGCCGTGCTGGCCGGCTCCGACGTGCTCGCCCTCGGCGTGCTCGACGCGCTGGCCCAGCGACCGGGGGGCACCCACCCGCCGGTCTCGGTGACCGGCTTCGACGACGTTCCCGAGGCCGCCGCCGCCGGCCTCACCACCGTTCGGCAGCCGGCCGAGGACAAGGGCCGCATCGCCGCCGAACTGCTGCTCGACCCACCCGCGGACGCGGCGGCCGGTCATGTGCTGCTGCCCACCGCACTCGTCGTCCGGGCCTCCACCGGACCTGTCCCGAGGAGTTGACCATGGAATTCCCGACCGGCTACGTCACCGCTCTCGACGCCATGCACCGCCACGTCAACTCGGCCCGACCGGACGCCCCAGTCCAGGTCGAGCGCGCCCGCCGGACGCTGCTCGCCCCCACCCGGCAGGTGACCGCCGTCGCCCTGCGCCGGCTCGCCGACCGGATCCAGCCCCGACCGTTGCCCACCGTGACCCGCTGCTCCTGACCCCATTTCGGCACGCGCGGGACGAACAGCACCGTGCCGGGCACGCAGGGTGGTCGACCGGCAACTCGCCAGGCAGACTGGTGAGGCCATGTCACCCTTCACGCCCACCCTCCGCCTCCACGACCGCTACGTGCTGCACGAGCGGATCGGTCTCGGTGGCATGTCCGAGGTGTGGCGGGCCGACGACGAGGTGCTCGGCCGCCCGGTCGCGATCAAGGTGCTCGCCGGGCAACTCGCCGCCGACCCGCAACTGCGGGCCACCATCCAGCGTGAGGCCCGCGCGGCCGCCCGGCTGACCCATCCACACGTCACCCAGGTGTACGACTACGCCGAGGCGACCCTGGCCGGCGGTGTCGTCGTCCCGTACCTGGTGATGGAGCTGGTCGAGGGGCACAACCTTGCCGACCGGCTGCGTGGTGGCCCACTGCCCTGGCCGGAGGCGGTCCGCGTGGCCGGGCACATCGCCGCCGCGCTGGCCGCCGCGCACCGCATCGGGGTGGTGCACCGCGACGTCAAGCCGGGCAACGTCATGTTGACCGACACCGGCGCCAAGGTCCTCGACTTCGGCATCGCCGCGCTCGGCGGTCTCGACAGCCAGTCCGGCGAGCCGTTGATGGGCACTCCCGCGTACTTCGCCCCCGAGCGCCTCGCCGCCGGCCCGCCCGACCCGGCCAGCGACGTGTACGCCCTCGGCGCGCTGCTCTACCGCACGCTCACCGGCCAGGCGCCCCTGCCCATCCAGAGCTGGGAGGACGCGCTGGAGGTGCACCGGCGGGGCACTCCGGTGCCGCCGCTGCGGGTGGACGGCCTGCCCGCCGACATCGCCGAACTGGCCCTCGCCTGCCTCGCCGCCGACCCGGCCCGCCGGCCGAGCGCCGCGCAGCTGGCCCGCCGCTTCGGTGCCGGCCAACCGGTCGAGCCGCCCACCGAGCTGCTGCGCATCCTGCCGCCGGCCTCGGCGGCCCACCCGCCGACCCTGATCGACCGCTCAGCCGTCGCCCGCCCGGCGCCGGTCGCGGCCCCGCCGGCCCGCCGCCGACCGCGCCGGCCCCTCGCCCTCCTCGTGGCGGCCGGTCTCGCGGTGCTGGTCGGCCTCGGCGCGCTGCTCACCCAGGGCCACGGCAATCCCGACACCTCCGGCTCCGCGCCGACCGCCTCCCCGCCGTCGGCCTCTGCCCCGGCACCCGCGCCCAGCACCCGGTCACCGCAGCCGACGGCGTCGGCCTCCACGTCTCCGCCGGCCACCAGCGGCCCCGCCCCCTCGACCGTCGGGCAGCAGGTGCCGGTCAGCTTCCGCCAGGTGAGCGACCAGTTCGGGGAGGTGCTCGCCGCGGCTGTGGCCCGCGGCGACGTCGACCGGAGGACCGCCGAGGACCTCCGCGACGACCTCGCGGACGTGAACCGGCGCTCCAAGGACCGCAACCGGCGCATCGCCGACCTGCGGGACACCATCGGCGAGTTGGTGGACCGTGGCCGGTTGCCACGGCAGACGGGCGACCAACTCGACGCCCTGCTCAGCCACGCCGGTGAGCTGTCCACCGACCGCGCCGACGACTGAGCGCATGGCGCGGTCGCTCACCGGCCACCGTCGGTCGTAGTCTCACCGGATGACGACACCGCAGACGCACACCCTCGCCGTACCCGGCGTCGATCTGGTCTACGACGTTCGCGGACCGCTGCCCCCCTCCGACGGGCATCGGGTGCTGCTCATGATCGCCCAACCGATGACGGCGGAGGGCTTCCACGCGCTCGCCACGCACGTCACGGACCGCACAGTCGTCACCTACGACCCGCGCGGCCTCGGGCGCAGCACCCGCACCGACGGCCGGTCCGACAACACTCCCCAGCAGCAGGCGGCCGACCTGCACCTGCTTGTCGACGCGCTCGGCGTCGGCCCGGTGGACATCTTCGCCAGCAGCGGCGGCGCGGTGACAGCCCTCGAACTCGTCGCCACCCACCCCGATGACGTCGCCACGCTCGTGGCCCACGAACCGCCGATCAACGCGGTGCTCCCCGATGCCGCCGCCGCCGAGCGCGCGCGGGCCGGCTTCAACGAGGCGTACGAGGCGAAGGGCTTCGGGGCCGGCATGGCCGCGTTCATCGCGATGACGTCGTGGCAGGGCGAGTTCACCGACGCCTACTTCGCCCAGCCCGCGCCCGACCCGGCATCCGTCGGCATGCCCACCGAGGACGACGGCAGCCGCGACGACCCGCTGCTGTCGAAGAACTCGTGGGCGGTCACCGACTACCGCCCCGACGCGAGCGTGCTCACCGCGGCGTCGACCCGGATCGTGATCGCGGTCGGGGAGGAGTCGACGGGCACGTACACCGCGCGTACTGCCCTCGGCACGGCGGCGCTGCTCGGCCAGGAGGCCGTGGTGTTCCCGAGTCACCACGGCGGCTTCCTCGGCGGGGAATACGGTTACGCGGGCAAGCCCGAGGAGTTCGCCGTACGGCTGCGCGAGGTGCTGGACGCCGACTGACCGCGATCTTCGCCACCGGCCGTACGGACGGTGATCCATCCGCCCGCGTCGCTGGCATGATGGGCCGATGCGAACACGGCTGATCTTCGTGCGGCACGGCGAGTCGGTCCACCAGGTCGACGGAGTCGTGGGTGGCCCGCACGGCTGCACCGGCCTGACCGCGCTCGGCCACGACCAGGCACAGCGGTTGGCCCGGCGGCTCGCCGACGACTACGCCGCCGAGCCACCGGCCGCGGTGTACTCGTCCGTGCTGCGCCGTGCCGTCGAGACCGCGCAGCCCATCGCCGCGGCGTTCGGCATCCGCCCCCTCGCGGACTGCGGTCTGTGCACGTGGCACACCCCGCCGTACGCCGACGGGATGGCGGTCGCCCGCTTCCGGACGGAACACGCGGTGGCCGGTGGGGGCGTGTTCCGGCCGTTCGAGGACGGCAACGAGAGCTGGGCCGAACTGGTGGTACGCGTCAGCCGCGCGATCATGGAGATCGCGCACCGGCACCGGGGCGAAACAGTGGTCCTGGTCGGCCACAGCGAGACCGTCGAGGGCGCCTTCCACGCCCTCGCCGCGCAGCCGATCTTCCGGGCGTTCGACCTGGACGTGGCGCCCGCCTCGATCACCGAATGGGTCACCGACCACGACACCGGCGGTTGGCCGCCGGCGCGCTGGACCCTGCGCCGCTTCGGGGACACCACCGGGGTGGCCAGAGCGTGATCCAGTAACGCCGTGCGCGTCAGTCGCTCAGGATCTGCTCGCGAAGGATCTCCGCGTGCCCACAGTGCTGGGCCAGCTCGCGCAGCACGTGCAGGTAGACCCAGCGCAGCGGCAACGGACCGCGCCGGTTACCGCGCAGCACGTCATCGAGGCCCAGGGAAGTCGTCGCGCGGCGGGACGCCTCGCACGCCTCCCGATGGGCCGACCGGATGCTGTCGATGGTGTCGCCGTCGTCGAGGACGAACGACTCGTCAGGCGTCGCCGGGAGACCGATCTCGGTGCGCGACCGACCCGTCACGGCCTCGTCGAACCACACCTTCTCGACGAACGTCGCGTGCTTCACCAGACCCAGCAGGGTCGTCCGCGACGGCACCAGGGAGCGGCGTGCCTGCTCCTCGGTCAGCCCGTCCAGGCAGCCGTTGAGCGCTGCGCGGTGCTCGTCGATGAACGCCTCGAACTGCGCCCGGGCCGGCCGTTCGACGACATCGGCGGCGAACGTCGGCGGGAAAACGGCCATGGACCGAAGCATCTCAAAGGCCCTCGCCCACGAGCAACCACGGCACGCTCAACCGAAGGACACGAGAGCGCCGCGCTCGTCGAAGACGGCCGTGCCCGCCCAGGCGATCTCCCAACGGTTGCCCTCGGGGTCGGCGACGTAGCCCGAGCGCCCACCCCAGGGCCTGTCGGTCGGCTCCGCCACCACCGTCGCCCCCGCCGCGACGGCCGCGGCGAAGGCCGTGTCGACCTCCGCTCGGCTGTCGACGTTGCAGGCCAGAGTCACACCGGACCAGCCGCCGACGGGCTCGGGCACGCCGGGCGCCGCCTCGGCGGCCAACTCCGGCAGCGGAAAGAGGGCGAGCAGAACGCCACCGAGCAGGAACGCCGACCAGCCGTCGTCGCTCGTCGGCAGCTCCGGCCAGCCCAGGGATCGGTAGAACGACCGCAGCAGGCCCATGTCGCGGACGCCCAGGGTGACCACCGACAGTCGGGAGGGGATCGCGCTCATGGTCCGATCCTGCCGCAGTGGTACGACACGTCGGCGCTCCCCGGGGCCCGCGTGTGCCGGCCGTCCACAGCGGCGCGTTCAGTGGATGGTCGTCGGGGTCACCTCGCCCGGCGCCGTGCCGACCCGGGCGGATGTGGTCACCGGCCACCGGCGCGCCGACCAGCGCCAGCGTGCCCTCCTCGGCGCACGCCCGCACCAGCGGCGTCAACCGGCTGTCGTCCACCGGCACGGCCGGGCCGTCCCACTCGTACCCCGTCAGTGACAGCTCCGGGAAGACCACCACCCGGGCGCGCGCCGCGCGGACCGCGTCGGCGTGCGCCCGCGCGTTCTGCGCGACATCCAGGGGTACGCACGGCGGCTGCGCCACCGCGAGCCGCAGCGGGGTGCGGTTTTCCGCACCCCCGCCGGTGGGGGCGACCCGCGGGACCGGGCGGTTCGCCTCATGGTCGATTCTCAGGATCGGTTCGTAGCGTGGGGACATGATTCGAACGTCGCACGCCGTCCTCGCCAGCGGAACCCCCGTCGCCGCGGCCGAACCGCCCGAGGGCGGGATCGTCGGCTACGTCAGCGATCTGGTGGAACGGCTCGGCGGGCCGGGCGCCGGTCTGGCGGTGGCGCTGGAGAACCTGTTCCCGCCGATCCCCAGCGAGGTCATCCTGCCGCTGGCCGGGTTCGTGGCCGCGCAGGGTCGGATGAGCCTGGTCGGCGCGATCTTCTGGACCACGCTGGGCTCGGTGCTGGGCGCGCTGGCGCTCTACCTGATCGGCGCGTCCCTGGGCCGGGAGCGGATGCGCGGCATCGTCGCCCGACTGCCGCTGGTGAAGCTCAGCGACGTGGACCGGACCGAGGCGTGGTTCCTGCGGCACGGCGTGAAGGCGGTGTTCTTCGGTCGGATGATCCCGATCTTCCGGAGCCTGATCTCCATCCCGGCCGGGGTGGAGCGCATGCCGGTGCGGACCTTCCTGCTCTACACGACGCTGGGCAGTCTGATCTGGAACACCACCTTCGTGCTCGCCGGCTACCTGCTCGGCGACAACTGGCACCTCGTCGAGGGCTACGTCGGCACACTCCAGAACGTCGTGATCGTCGCCTGCGTCGCGGCCGTCGCCTGGTTCGTCGGGTCGCGGGTGCTGCGGGCCCGCCGCGCCGCGCGAAACCCCGACCCCGCCGACCCCGCCGGTCCCTCCCGGCCCGGTGCGCAGGCGTCGGGGATGCCCGACCCGGACGGTCGGGGCACCCTCTACCGGGGCGGCTCCTGGGCCTCGGACGAACGCTGACCGAGCGAGGGGAGCGGCATGGCAGGGGAGCGGCGCACCCGCCGGTGGTGGGCTCGGCTGCGGCTGCCGGTCGGGGTCGCCGCCGGGAGCGCGATGGCCGCCGTCGAGCTCGGCTTCCTGACCGTCGCGGCGGTCGCGCTCGCCGTGTCCGCGCTCGCGCCCGCGGCCAGCCGCCGGGTCACCGACCTGACCGGACGGTACGCGGGACAGCTCGTAGCCCTGGAACGTCGCCGCCTCGCCGGTCTGCTCGCCGCGCCGTCGCCGTCGCCCGAGGTGGCGACGCGGCGGCAGGTCGGTTACCTGGCCGCCCGGCTGCTGCCCGGCACGCTCGGCCTGCTGGCGTACGCCGTGCTGGGCATCGGGCTGGTGCTGGCCGGGATCGTGCTGCGCGCGGCGGTACGAGGCGAGCTGAGCATCCTCGACGCGCTGTCCCAGGTCGCCGTCGGGGCGGTGCTGCTCCTGCTCAACATTCAGGCCCTCGCCAGCATCGCCGCTCTGGACGTCCGGCTGGCTCGGCGGCTGCTGCGTCCGGGGAGCCGGGCGGAGCTGACCCGGCGGGTGCAGGAGCTGACCACCAGCCGGGCGGCGGTCATCGCGGCGGTCGACGCCGAACGGCAGCGCATCGAACGCGACCTGCACGACGGCCTCCAGCAGCGGCTGGTCGCCCTCGGCATGCTGCTCGGCCGGGCCCGCCGCGCCCACGACAGCGACCGCGCCAAAGCCCTGGTCGCCCAGGCCCACGAGGACGTGCAGCGGGCCGTCGAGGAGTTGCGCGAGGTGGCGTGGCGGGTCTACCCGTCCGCGTTGGACGGCAGCGACCTGGGCGAGGTGCTGGCGATGGTCGCCCGCCGCTCCGAGGTGCCGGTGCGGATCCGCTGCGACCTGCCGCAGCGCCCCGAACGGCAGATCGAGACGGTGCTCTACTTCGTGGCCTGCGAGGCGCTCACCAACGCCGCGAAACACGCCGCCGCTACCCTGGTCACGGTCGAGATCGGCGTACGGGAGGGGTGGGTCCGGATGTGCGTGCACGACGACGGCGTCGGCGGCGCGGATCTCACCGGGCACGGCCTGTCCGGGCTGGCCCGCCGGGTCGCCGCGCTGGACGGCCGGCTGGCCGTGACGAGCCCGGCCGGCGGCCCGACCACAGTGCTCGCGGAGCTGCCGTGCGGCTAGTTCTCGCCGAAGACTCGACGCTGCTGCGGGAAGGCCTCACGCGGCTGCTCATCGAGGAGGACCACGAGGTGGCCGAGGCGGTCGGCACCGCTGACGAACTCGTCGAGGCGGTCGGCCGGTCCCGTCCCGACGTGGTCGTCACCGACGTCCGGATGCCGCCCACCCACACCGATGACGGGTTGCGTGCCGCGCTGGAGATCCGCCGACGCTGGCCCGACACGGGCGTCCTCGTGCTGTCGCAGTACGTCGAGCGGCGCTACGCCGCCCGGCTGTTAGCGGACCGTCCGGAAGGAGTCGGCTACCTGCTCAAGGACCGGGTCGCGCAGGTGGACGACTTCCTCGACGCCCTCGACCGGGTCGCCGCGAACGGCACCGCGCTCGACCCGGAGGTGGTCCGTCAGGTGGTGGCCGGAACGGATCGACCCGACCCGTTCGGCCGACTCACCCCGCGTGAACGGGACGTCCTGCACGAGATGGCCCAGGGGTACACGAACTCCGCTGTGGCCGAGCGGTTGCACGTGTCGCAGAGTGCCGTGGAGAAGCACGTCAACGCCATCTTCGACAAGCTCGGCCTCGCCCACACGACCGGTTACAGCCGCCGCATCCTCGCGGTCCTGCGCTATCTGGGCACCCCCTCCTAGGGCGCGGCGCCGGATCGCTCCCGGGGCTCGGAATCGGATCGCTCCCGGGGCTCGGCACCGGCTCGCGGGGTCGGCGTGTCCGGTCGCTCGGGTCATCCGGTATCGACCAGGCGGCGGGGATCGCCACCTGGTGGCCCGGTTCGCCCCTCAGGGGTGACGGGCCTGGGGCGTATTGTCGGGTTCCAGGCGGTTTGGTATGTGACCTGGTGCATCCCCGGGCCGGAATCATGGCCGGCCGGGAGTCGTTACACCCCCTGACGATCGCAGGACCACGGGCCCCAGCCCCCGTTCATGAGGGTGGGAATGACAGGCCCGGCCGGGTCGTTGCAGACCCCCGAACGACAGTGGGCCCGCCGCCGGATACGGCTGCTGGAGCCCGGGAATGACCCCGCTCCGGTGGTCGTTACACACGGTCCCGGCGCCACGAGCTCTTCGCTCGCCGGGCCCCCAGGCGCCGCAAGCCTCGGCTCGCTGGCCGCCACTTTCCCCCTTCTTGTGCAGCGCCGGACGAGGTGCTCACACCCGCGCCACCGCCCCCCTGGTGATGCGGGTGTTCCTACCCCCGAAGGAGCTACCCCCATGAACACGATCTTCCGTAAGAGCATGCTGTCGGTTGCCGGCCTCGCGTTCGCCGGTGGTGTCTTCGCCGGCCCGATCGCCCATGTCGCCGCCCCGAGCACGGACGCCCGGCCGGTGGCCGTGGTGCAGGCCGACAAGCCCGACACGAGCAAGCTGATCCCGCACGGCACCCAGGGCGACCAGTCGCACATCGACCTGAACGACGAGCAGACGGCCAACGCCAAGGCGATCATCGCCGCCACGAAGAAGGCCGGCCTGCCCGAGCGGGCCGCGGTCATCTCGATCGCGACGAGCCTGCAGGAGTCGAAGCTGGAGAACCTGGGTCACCTCGGCGACATGAACGACCACGATTCGCTGGGTCTGTTCCAGCAGCGTCCGTCCAGTGGTTGGGGTACGCCGGAGCAGATCACCAACCCGGAGTACTCGACGACCGCGTTCCTCAAGGGCCTGCGTCAGGTCGACGGCTGGCAGGACATGCCGCTGACCGAGGCCGCGCAGACCGTGCAGGTGTCGGCGTACCCGGACGCGTACGCCCAGTGGGAGCAGCAGGCCGCTGACCTGGTCGGCCAGTACTGGAACAGCTGACCCACCGCATGACCCGACCGACTGGCCGGCATCCCGAACGCGGGGGTGCCGGCCATCGGCATACCCCGCCGCCATCGGAAACTGTCCAAGATCTGAGCGGGGCGGGAACATCGGGAGGGGTTGGCTGGTTGTGAAGCTGTGTCGGTGTGATCCAGTGTCCCCGGGCCTCACCTCAATGCCTTCGCGGAATACCGTTCGGCTGGAGCCGCGTCGCGCCACTCGCCGAGAGGCGACCTGCGCACCGACACCAGCGCCGCCCTCGGCCCAACCGGCCGGGGGCGGCGCTGTCTGTGCCGACCGGGCACGATGACCGGCCCGTGGTCGCGGCACAATGGCCCGGTGACTGTCGCTGGGAACTGGTCGGAGCAGTCGGGGTTGCTCGTACTGCCCAGCGGGGCGTTGGTGCGCGGACGCCGTGTAGCGGCGACCGCCTCACCGGCCGACTTCGCGCTGCTGTTGGCGCCGTGCCCGGATCCGGCCTGGCCGCATCGGCGGATCAGGTGGCCTGACTTCTGGGTGCCGCTCGACCGGGCGGACGCACTCGACGCGTTGCGCGCGGCGCTGCGGAGGGCACACGACGGCGAACGCGTCGAGGTGGCGTGCCGGGGCGGGGTCGGCCGGACGGGAACGGCGTTGGCGGCGCTGGCGATCCTCGACGGCCTGCCGGCCGAGCGGGCGGTGAGCTTTGTCCGGGCGGGCTACCACCCGAAGGCGGTCGAGACACCCTGGCAGCGGCGCTGGCTGCGCCACGTCGCCTGACCACCGGCCACCGCACGCCGCCTCGCGGCTGCCCCGCCACGCCGCCGCGTCCGCCGGCAAGTACGCCTCACACCGGCGGACGTCGGGCGGTCGAGTCCGCGGCGACCGCCTCCGCCGACCCCTCAACCCCGGGGCGGCGCCGCTGGCCGGTGGACGTACTCGCGCAGGTGGGTGGCGGTGAGGGTGTCCCCGTGGGCGACCAGGTCGGCCGGAGTGCCGGTGAAGACGACGCGCCCGCCGTCGTGCCCGGCGCCCGGGCCCAGGTCGATGAGCCAGTCGGCGTGGGCCATCACGGCCTGGTGGTGCTCGATGACGATGACCGTGTTGCCGGCGTCGACCATGCGGTCCAGCAGGGCCAGCAGCTGGTCCACGTCGGCCAGGTGCAGGCCGGTGGTGGGCTCGTCGAGGACGTACGTGCTGCGCTTCTCCGCCAGGTGGATGGCGAGCTTGAGTCGTTGCCGCTCCCCGCCGGACAGGGTGGTCAGTGGCTGGCCGAGGCTGAGGTAGCCGAGCCCGACGTCGACCAGCCGGCGGAGGATGGCGTGCGGGAAGTACTCGTACGCCTCGGTGACCGACATGGCCAGCACCTCGCCGATGTTCCTGCCGCGCAGCGTGTACGTGAGGACCTCGTCGGTGAACCGCCGCCCCTCGCACCGCTCGCAGACGCTCGCCACGCCGGCCATCATGGCCAGGTCCGTGTAGATCAGCCCGATGCCCTTGCAGGCCGGGCAGGCGCCCTCGGAGTTCGCGCTGAACAGCGCCGCCTTGACGCCGTTGGCCTTGGCGAAGGCGGTACGGATCGGGTCGAGCAGCCCGCTGTAGGTGGCCGGGTTGCTGCGTCGCGACCCGCGGATCGGGGACTGGTCCACGATCACCACACCGGACCGGCCGCGCAGCGAGCCGTGGATCAGTGAGCTCTTGCCGGAGCCGGCCACGCCGGTGACCACGGTGAGGACGCCGAGCGGGATGTCCACGTCCACGTCGCGCAGGTTGTGCAGGTCGGCGTGGCGGATGGTGAGCTGGCCGGTCGGTGGGCGTACCTCGTCGCGCAGTGTCACCCGGTGGTCCAGGTGCCGCCCGGTGAGCGTGTCGGAGCGGCGCAGGCCGGGGACGTCACCGGTGAAGCAGATCTGCCCGCCGGCGCTGCCCGCGCCCGGCCCCAGGTCGACGACGTGGTCGGCGATGGCGATGGTCTCCGGTTTGTGCTCCACCACCAGGACTGTGTTGCCCTTGTCGCGCAGGCGCAGCAGCAGGTCGTTCATCCGGGCGATGTCGTGCGGGTGCAGGCCGACGGTGGGCTCGTCGAAGACGTACGTGACGTCGGAGAGGCTGGAGCCGAGGTGCCGGACCATCTTCACCCGCTGCGCCTCGCCGCCGGAGAGGGTCGCGGACTCCCGGTCCAGGCTGAGGTAGCCCAACCCGATCTCCACAAGCGAGTCGAGCAGGTCACGCAGGTTGCCGACAAGCGGCGCCACCCCGGGGTCGTCGATGCTCCGCACGAACGCGGCCAGGTCGCTGATCTGCATGGCGGAGCACTGGGCGATGCTGCGTCCGGCGATCAGCGACGACAGGGCCGCGGCGTTGAGCCGGGTGCCGTCGCAGGTGGGGCAGGTGGTGAAGGTGACCGCCCGGTCGACGAAGGCGCGGATGTGCGCTTGCATCGAATCGCGGTCCTTGGCCAGGTAGAGCCGCTTGACCTTGACCGCCAGGCCCTCGTACGTCCAGTTGTTGCTGCCCATTTTGATCTTCGTGGCCGGCTTGTGGAGGAAGTCCTCCCACTGCTGTGGCGTGTAGTCCTGCAGTTTGACGTCCGGGTCGAACAGCCCGGAGCCGACGATGGTCTGCCAGTACCAGGAGTCGACAGCGAAGTTGGGCACGGTGATCGCGCCGTCGTTGAGCGAGCGCTCGACGTCCACCAGCTCGTTGACGTCGAGGTCGGAGACGCGGCCCAGCCCTTCGCAGGTGAGGCACATGCCCTCGGGCAGGTTGAAGCTGAACGCGCCGGCGCCGCCGACCGACGGCTCACCGAGGCGGCTGAAGAGGATCCGCAGCATGGCGTACGCGTCGGTGGCCGTGCCGACTGTGGAGCGGGAGTTGACGCCCATCCGCTCCTGGTCGACGACGATGGCGGCGCCGAGGTTACGCAGCGAGTCGACGTCCGGCCGGTTGAGGTTCGGCATGAACGACTGGAGGAACGCGCTGTAGGTCTCGTTGATCAGGCGCTGGGACTCGGCGGCGATGGTGCCGAAGACGAGCGACGACTTGCCGGAGCCGGAGACGCCCGTGAAGACGGTCAACCGGCGCTTGGGGATGTCGACCGAGACGGCGGCGAGGTTGTTCTCCCGCGCACCGCGTACCTCGATCATGTCGTGGCTGTCGGCGGCGGACCTTGTTGGCTGCGACATGCGAACCCTTCACGAGGTCGTGGCGGGAGGTCTCCCGCCGGACTGGTGGATTACATTGTCTCATTCGTCCTTCCGTAGAGCCTTTTGCCGAAAGTGCAGCGGAGGCCGCGGCGAAAGAAGTAGGAAAGTCTCAAATCACGTGTCAACCGGTACGGTGGCGGCGTGGACGCCGTGCCGAACGATCGCCTGCGGGCCGTGGACCTCGCCGCCACCGTCGGGATCTCGGTGCAGCAGGTCCGCAACTACGTCGACGAGGGCGTGCTGCCACCGGTGCGGCGCACCGAGAGCGGCTACCGGATCTTCACGACCGCGCACGCCCGCGCGCTGACCGTGGCCCGGCGGCTGGCCGAGGGGCACGGCTGGGGCCGTACCCGGGAGATCATGGCGGCGGTGCACCGGGGTGACGTGCCGGCGGCCCTGGCGGCGCTCGACGGCGGCCATGCCGAACTGGACCGGGAACGCGCCGACATCCGCCGCGTGCTCGGCGCCTTCGCGACCGTGCTGGCCGACCCGCCGGCGACCCGGCCGGCGCCGCGCCGCGGCGCCCGCATCGGCGAGGTCGCAGCCCTGGTCGGGGTCCGGACCTCGCAGCTGCGCCTGTGGGAGGCGCGCGACCTGCTGCGGCCGGGCCGCGCGCCCGGCACCAACTACCGGGTGTACGACGAGACCGAGTTGCGTGCCGCGCAGGTCGTCGCGCTCCTGCGCCGGGGCGCCTACCCGTTCGAGATCATCGAGGCGGTGCTGGACGAGTTGCGCACCACGGGCAGCGCCCAGCGGGTGCGCGCCGAGCTGGCCCGCCGTGAGCAGGACCTGCACGCCCGCAGCCTGCGCCGGTTGCGGGGCAGCGCCGCGCTGCACGACTACCTGGTGGAGCGGGCCGCCGCCGGATGGTCCAGCCGACAACCGCTCCCACCGGGCGATCTTGTTGACTAGGGTCGGGCACATGAGAGCTGCGCTGCTGGCGGTCACGGCGTCCGCCGTCCTGCTCGCTCCCGCGCCGGTCCCGGCCGCCGCGGCAGCCCCCACGCCGACCGCCGCCCCGGAGGCCACCGCCCCGGGGGGCAGCACCGGCACGGGGGTCACCGCCACGCCGGGCAGCGCCGCCGCGCGGGCCGTGCGGTGCCCACGGGTGGCGGCGCCGGCGGTGTCCCGCCCGCCACGGCCCTCGCCCCCGCCCGCCGTGGCGCAGGCGCGGGTGGTCGGCGGTGCCGCGCTGGCCACCGGCGGTCTGGTCGTGCCGGCCGGCGCGGGCGCGCCACCGGCGATCACCGCCACGTCGTGGATCGTCGCGGACCTGGACTCCGGCCAGGTGCTCGGGGGCTGCGGCCCGCACGAGTACGGCACCCCGGCCAGCGTCCAGAAGCTGCTGCTGGCGGCCACGATGATGCCCCGGCTCGACCCCGCCCAGACGGTGACCGTGACAGAGGCGGACATGAACATCGAGCCCGGCTCCTCCGCCGTGGGCCTGGTCGAGGGCGGCCGCTACACGATCGAGACGATCTGGCTGGGGCTGCTGCTCAACTCCGGAAACGAGGCGGCGAACGCGCTGGCCCGCCTCGGCGGCGGGCCCGACGGAGCGGCCGGGGGAGTCCGCGCCATGAACGAGCAGGCGCACCACCTCGGCGCGCTCCAGACGCACGCCGTCACACCGTCCGGCCTGGACGGCAGGGGCCAGTTCACAAGCGCGTACGACCTGGCGCTCATCGCCCGGGCCTGCTTCGCCCAGCCGACCTTCCGGCGGTACGCGCTCACCCGGCAGGCGACGATTCCGGCCCAGCCGGCGCAGCGCACCAAGGGTTTCCAGATCCAGAACGAGAACCAGCTCATCTACCGGTACCCGGGCGCGTTGGGCGGCAAGACGGGCTTCACCGACCTGGCACGGCACACCTACGTCGGTGCGGCGGAACGGGACGGCCGTCGGTTGGTGGTGACGCTGCTGGGCGCCGAGCCGGCCCCGACGCGTGGCTGGGAGCAGGGGGCGGCCCTGCTGGACTGGGGCTTCTCGCTGCCGCGTGACGCCAGCGTCGGCCGCCTGGTCGAGCCGGGCGAGTTGACCGCCACGCCGTCGGCCGTGCCGTCCGCGCTGGCCGCGCCCGGTGCGCCGCGTCCGGCGGCGGCCAGCGGCCCGGCGCGTACCGGCTCCGGATGGCTGTGGTGGGTGGTCGCACTGAGTGGCGCGGGAGTGCTGGCGCTGCTGGGCGGGTTGCTGTGGCACCGCCGCCGCCGGTTGCCCGGTCAGATCGACAACGGCGCTCGGCATCCATAGACTCCGGTCTTTCTGGCCAGCACGAGCCCAGGAGGATCCCTGTGTCGAGTGAACTCGAAACGCCGTCCGGCGCGGCGGCACCCCGCCGGTCGGTGCGTGCGCTGACCCGTCTCGCGGGTGTGACGGCGTTCGCCGCAACGCTCATCGTCGGCGTGTCGGCTGCCGCGGTGGCCGCGCCGGTTCCGGCTGACGACGCGGTGAGCGCCGCCGCAGATGCCCGACCGCCGCGTACCACCCACGGCCCGTGCGCGTACACCGAGACGCCCGACGAGCCGGCCGCCCGGCCGGTGCCGCTGCCGCCCGACCCGCGCCGCACGCCGGACCGGGGCAGCGTCCGGGTGACCCTCTCCACCAACCAGGGGCCGATCGGGTTGACCCTGGACCGGGCCGCCGCGCCGTGCACGGTCCAGAGCTTCCTGCACCTGGTCGGCAAGCGCTTCTACGACCGCACCCCGTGTCACCGGCTCACCGCGTACCCGACGTTGAGCGTGTTGCAGTGCGGCGACCCGTCCGGCACCGGCGAGGGCGGTCCCGGCTACCGGTACCGCGACGAGCTGCCCACCGACCTGCCGCCGGCCCCCAGCGACCCGACCGGCGTACGCCGGCTCTACGCCCGGGGCGTGCTGGCCATGGCGAACGCCGGGCCGGACACCAACGGCAGCCAGTTCTTCCTGGTGTACGCCGACTCGGCGCTGCGCCCCAACTACACGATCTTCGGCACGGTCGACGCCGCCGGGCTCGCCACCCTGGACCGGATCGCCGCCCTGGGAATCGCGCCGACGGCCGAGGACCCGGCGCCTGTCGACGGCGCGCCCGCGCAGCCGGTGACCATCCGGCGTGCCGTCCGCGCACACCACCACCACTGAGCCGCTCGGCGTGGTGGACGGCCCCCGGGTCGTCCACCGCGCCGCGAGGCGTCCACGCCTGTCGCCGTGACCCGCGCGGCGGACGGGCGGACCGGCGGGCCGGCGGACCGGCGGGCCGGAAGGTGCGGCGGACCGGAATTTTCGTAACTGGACCGGAACAGGTGGAACCGGAATCCGACCCGGTTCGGGCCGTCGGAGGGAGGGGGTCAGCCGGTCGGCGGGACGGCGGTGCTGTCCCGGACGACCAGCTCGGTGGCCAGCTCCACCCGGGGCGAGTCGATGCCCTCGCCCTGGGCCAGTCGCAGCACCGTCCGCACCGCCAGTCGGCCCATCTCGACCAGGGGCTGCCGGACGGTGGTCAGCGGCGGCGACGCCCAGCGGGCTTCCGGCAGGTCGTCGAAGCCGACCACGCTGACGTCGTCGGGAACCCGCAGGCCGCGGCGGCGGATGGCCTCGTAGACGCCGAACGCCATCTGGTCGCTGGCCGCGAAGATGCCTGTCGGCGGGTCGGCCAGATCGAGCAGCGCCGTGCCGCCGGCGAAGCCGGAGGCGTGGTAGAAGTCGCCGGGGTAGATGAGCGCGTCGTCCACCGGCACGCCGGCGGCCTCCAACCCGGCGCGGTAGCCGTCGAGGCGGGCCCGGCTGCACAGCAGGTGCGTCGGCCCGGCCACGAACCCGATCCGCCGGTGCCCGACGGCCAGCAGGTGCTCGGTCGCGGCCAGCCCGCCGGCCCAGTTCGTGGCGCCGATAGTCGGGACGTCCATGGCCGGTACGCCGGCCGGGTCGACGACCACCACCGGCACGTTGAGGCGGCGCAGTTGCGCGTGCAGCGGCGGGCTCAGGTGCGACGTCACGAAGATGACGCCGTCGGTGGCGCGGGTGCGCAGGTTCTGCAGCCACTGCCGGGCCGCCGTGGGCTGCCGGTGGATCGCGGAGACCACGGTGCCCACCCCGGCGCCGTGCCCGACGTCCTCCACGCCCCGGATGATCTCCACGGCCCAGGGGCTGTCCAGGTCGTTGAAGACGAGGTCGACGAGGCCCGCGCGGCGGACGCTGCGGCTGGTGCGGCGCCGGTAGCCGTGGTGGCGCAAGAGTTCCTCGACACGTTCCCGGGTGCCGGGGGCCACATCGGACCGACCGTTGAGCACCCGTGACACGGTCGGCACCGAGACCCCGGCCTCCCGTGCGATCGCGGTGATGGTCACCCTGCGTCCGTCGTCCGCGTCCACCCGCGTCTCCTTCACCGCTCCGGAGGGACGACCACGAGCGTCGTCCGTCCAGTGTCCCGGAACGGCACGCCCGCCCCTCGCGCCATCTTGCCTCACGGACGGGGGTTGACGACACGCCAGGTCGGTTCTAGCGTTCGGCTGAGTTGCGGAAATGTTCCGGTAATTTGTCGGATACGTATCGGCGTACGGTCCCGTCTCCGCCGCCCGGCTGCCGGCGTCGGCCACGCCGTGAACGCACCCTGTTCAGTGCCACGCGACAGACAAGGGGCGCCATGCACACGGATCTGCCCGAGGCGCAGCTGCGCGAGTACCGCGGCGTGGTGCCGGACCCCGCTGACTTCGACGAGTTCTGGGCCGGCACCCTGGCGCAGGCCCGCGACGCCAACTGGCCGGTCCGGCTCGAACCCGTGGTGACAGGTCTGACCGCCATCGACGTGTACGACGTGACGTTCCCCGGGTTCGCCGGCCAGCCCGTCCGGGCCTGGCTGCGGGTGCCGCACGGGGCCGGCACGGCGCTGCCGACAGTCGTGCAGTACGTGGGCTACGGCGGCGGGCGCGGGCACGCGTTGGAGAACCTGCTCTGGGCGTCGGCCGGGTTCGCCCACCTGCAGATGGACACCCGGGGGCAGGGCTCGGGCTGGAGCCGGGGCGTCACCGCGGACCCGGGCGCGGCCGGCCCGGAGGCGCCCGGCGTGGCGACGCGGGGCATCACCGACCCCCGCACCTACTACTACCGACGGCTGATCACCGATGCGGTGCGGGCGGTGGACGCGGCCCGGACTCTGCCGATGGTCGACCCGACCCGGGTGGCGGTGCTCGGGCACAGCCAGGGTGGCGCCCTCGCTCTCGCGGCCGGTGCGTTGGCACGCGGTGTGCGCGCCGTTGTCGCCCTCGTGCCGTTCCTCTGCGACATCCCGCGAGCCGTGGTGATCACCGACGCCCACCCGTACCGGGAGATCCGCGACTACCTGGCGATCCACCGGGACGCCGAGGATCGGGTGCTGAGCACCCTGTCGTACGTCGACGGCGTCAACTTCGCCCGACGCTGCCGCCGGCCGGCCCGGTACTCGGTGGCGTTGATGGACGACATCGTGCCGCCGTCGGGGGTCTACGCCGCCCACAACGCGCACGCCGGACCGACCGAACTGTCGGTGTGGCGCTACAACGGCCACGAGGCCGGTGGGATCGACGACGACGAGGCGGCCCTGCGCTTCCTCGACACGCACCTGGTGGAATCCCGTAACGCGGCTCCGGCTCCGCTGACGGCCGGCGGTTGAACGGGCTCGCGGCGGCCGAGCGCCGATCCGGCGCGTAACCCGGACCGCTGCTGATAGACAGGAGGTGTGCGCTGGTCAGGGCGGGTTGGTGGCGGCGTCGCGCTCGCGCTCGTCGCGGTGCTCGGCGGCTGCTCCCATCCGCAGCCCCGTCCGCGTCCGCCCGCCCCGGTGGCGCCTCCGGCGTCGATGCCCGCGAGCCCGGCGACCCCGACCCCGACGCCGATCCCGTCGCCGAGCGGTGGGTTGCCCGGTTTCGTGGTGCTTACCGACCTCGACCCGCGCATCCACGCCGACATCCGCTACGCCACGGCGCACAACTTCGTGGGCCGGCCGATCGTCGGCTACCGCGAACCGCTGTGCCTGCTCACCAGGCAGGCCGCCGAGGCGCTGCGCCGGGTCCAGGACGCCGCGCTCAGCGGCGGCCACAGCCTCAAGGTGTACGACTGCTACCGCCCGCAGCCGGCGGTGGACGACTTCGTCGCCTGGTCGAAGCGCCCCGGCGAGCAGCAGACCAAGGCCGAGTTCTATCCGGAACTGGCCAAGGACCGGCTCTTCGCCGACGGGTACATCGGCGCGCCGACCGCGCACAGCCGGGGCAGCACGCTGGACCTGACCCTCGTCGACGAGCCACCCGCCAGCCAACCCGCGTACGTGCCCGGGCAGCGTCTCGTCGCCTGCACCGCCCCGCCGGGGCAGCGCTTCGCCGACAACAGCATCGACATGGGCACCGGGTTCGACTGCTTCGACGCCCGGGCGCACACCGCCGACGCGCGCATCACCGGCACGGCACGGGAGAACCGGCAGTTGCTGCGGCGGCTGATGACCGACGCCGGGTTCGTCAACTACGACCGCGAGTGGTGGCACTACAGCCTCCGCGAGGAGCCGTACCCGGACACCTTCTTCGCCGCGCCGGTGGCCCGCTCCTCGGTCGGCTGAGGTGGGGCCCGGCACCAGCGCCGGCGATGCCGTCCGGAATGATCACGTCAATGACCACTGAACGGATCGGCCCCCCGCTCACCGGCGACGAGCGAGAGACGCTGCGCGCCTTCCTCGACTTCCACCGGGCGACGCTGGCCCTCAAGTGCGCCGGCCTCACCGACGAGGAGCTGCGCCGGCAGTCCATGCCGCCCTCCACGCTGTCCCTGCTGGGCCTGGTACGGCACATGGCGGAGGTGGAACGTGCGTGGTTCCGGCGGGTCATCGACGGCGAGGACATCCCCCTGGTCTGGTCGGAGACCGGCGACTTCCAGCAGGCGTACGACGCCGGCGCGGCCACCCGGGCCGAAGCGTTCGACGCCTGGGAGCGCGAGGTCGAACACGCCCGGCGGATCGAGCGGGCGGCCGCGTCGCTCGACGTGACCGGTCACAACGCCCGCTCCGGCGAGACCGTGTCGCTGCGGCTGGTGATGCTGCACCTGATCCACGAGTACGCCCGGCACAACGGCCACGCCGACCTCCTGCGCGAAGGCGTCGACGGCACCGTCGGCGTCTGACCGGAACGTCAGGTCCAGTAGAGGATGCGGCAGGCCGGTACGCGGGCGGCCAGCTCGGCGGTGAACCAGCCGCGCAGCTCCGCCATCGTGTCGCGGGGGTAGACGTACTTCACCGCGCCGAACCTGCCGTGTTTGCGGCTGCGGGACTCCTCGTCCATCTCCAGCCGGGTGTGCGGATACCAGCCGAGCAGCACCTCCTTGCTGCCCGGCGTGAACCGGTGCGTGATCAGCTCGGCGGTCAGGTCCAGCTCGGGAACTCCGTCGACAGCCGCGCGGACCTGGTCGAGCAGCTCGCCGTAACGTTCGCGCCAGTCCGGCAGGGGCATGATCGGGGCGATGGCCAGCCCGACGGGGTAGCCGTCGAGCGCGAGCCGGCGCAGCGCGGCGAGCCGGTCGGGCACCCGCGCGGTGCCGCCCTCGAACCGCTCGCTCACCGGGGCACAGTTGACGCTGAACCGGACCCGGGTGCGGCAGGCGTGCGGCAGGCCGACGAAGGTGTCCACGTCGGCGTACTTGGTGGTCCAGCGCAACTGCACGGGCGCGTCCCAGTCGGCGAAGTGCTGCACCGCCCGCCGCCAGCTGCCGGTCAGGTGCTCGAGGGCGAGTGGGTCGGTGTAGCAGGACGCCTCGAAGGTGGTGCCCTCGTCGGCGCGGCGCGCGTTGCGGCTGGTCACCGTTCCGCGCCCGGCGTACGCGGCCAGCCCGGCCAGGATGTCGTCGAGGTCCGCGTACACCCTGGTCACCGGCGGGCCGGAGAGCGAGCCGGCGAGGTAGCAGTACTGGCAGTGCGCGGGGCAGCCCTCGGCGAGGTCGACGCGCCAGTCGGCGCTGGGGGCGATGGGTTGCAGGGCACGCCGCGAGGGTGGGCTCACCACGATCGCCAATGTCGCCTTGGCGCGGGCGTACGTCTCCCGGTCGGTCTGCCCGCGTACGCCGGTGAGCCGGTTGGACCGCAGCCGTTCCACCTCGATGCCCAGCGCCCGCACCCGCTCGACGATCCGCTGCCCGTGCGGGTGGTCCAGGGCGGCCGGGGTGGCCACCACCCGGCTCGGGGTCCAGCGGCGTGCCGGTCTCGCCGCCGGGGCGAGCCCGGCCAGGTCACGGGTCGGCACCCGCTCGCCGCTGGCGTCGTGCGGCGCGGCGGGCACGTCCACGGCGAGCGGCTCGTCGACGTCGACGGCGTCCGGGCTGGTCATCGGGCCGGGGTACCCGCTGCCGCAGGAATCCCACCCGATCGGCCGGTCCGCGATTGACGCACCGGTCGGCACCGCATAACCTTTCGTCTATCTGTAAACCTTGTGAACAGATAGTTCACGTCGACGCGTCGGCGCGCGTCCCGACCGAAGGGACGATCAGGTGATCGCAGAACTTCCCTCCCGTACCCGAAGGATCCTGTCGGTGTTCGTCGCCCTCGTCGTCGCCGTGAGTGCCGGGCTCGGCCTCGACGTCACGCGCAGCGCGCAGGCCGCGCCGACGTTCAAGGTCCTGGCCTTCTACAACGGCACCTGGGACGCCGCGCACATCGACTTCGACCGGGACGCCCGCGCCTGGTTCCCGCAGGCCGCCGCCCAGTACGGCTTCTCCTGGGAGGCCACCACCAACTGGGGCCTGCTGAACACGGCAAACCTGGCCCAGTACAAGGTCGTCATGTTCCTCGACGACGCGCCGCCCGCCGCGCAGCGGCCCGCGTTCGAGCAGTACATGCGCAACGGCGGGGCGTGGCTGGGCTTCCACGTCAGCGCCTGGACCGACAACCCGTCGAGCTGGAGCTGGTACTACAACACGTTCCTCGGTTCCGGCTCCTTCCAGACCAACACCTGGGGGCCGACCCGCGTCACGATGCGCGCCGACAACCGCACCCACCCGGCCACCCAGGCGCTCCCGGCGACCTTCGCGTCGTCGATAAGCGAGTGGTACTCCTGGAGCAACGACCTGCGCCAGAACCCGGACATCGACATCCTGGCCTCCGTCGACCAGTCCAGCTTCCCGGTCGGCACGGACCCCAACCAGTCCTGGTACGGCGGCTACTACCCGCTGGTGTGGAGCAACAAGCGCTACAAGATGCTGTACGCCAACTTCGGGCACAACGCGATGAACTACAGCACCAACACCGGCCTGTCCTCGACCTTCGACAGCCCGCAGCAGAACAAGCTGCTGATCGACGGCCTGCACTGGCTCGCCGGTGCCGGCACGTCGCCCACCCCGACGCCCACCCCGACGGGCACCGCCGGCCCGATCTCGCCTACCGCCTGGCACACGGTCGTCAACCGGGCCAGCGGCAAGTGCGTGGACGCCCGCGCCGCCGGCACCGTCAACGGCACCGCCATCCAGCAGTACGCCTGCAACAGCAGTGCCGCCCAGCAGTACCAGTTCGCGCCGACCAACGGCGGCTACCTGCGGGTCAACAACCGCGGCAACAGCGCCCAGGTGCTCGACGTGACGGACCGGTCGACCGCCGACTCGGCGCCCATCCAGCTCTGGTCCTACAGTGGCGGCAACAACCAGCAGTGGCGGGCCGAGTCCGAGGGCGGCGGTTACTACCGGCTGGTCAACCGCAGCAGCGGCAAGTGCCTCGACGTGCCGGGAGCGTCCACGGCGGACAGCGTCCAGCTCATCCAGTACACCTGCAACGGCACTGCCGCGCAGTCCTTCCGCCTGGTGCCGCAGTCCTAGATCGCGGACGGTAGCGTCCGCGCATGGCCATCCCCGATCGCGTGCCCATCGCGTACGAGTCCGACTACCGCACCCGCCACATCGGCCGGTACGACAAGGGCCAGTTCTTCGGCTCCGTCACCGCGACACTTGCCGACGGTGCCGGAGCCGAAGACGACTGGTACCGACACAAGCGGTGGTACGCGGTGCTGCACCGCTTCGACGACGACGGCGTGCACACCGACTCGGACATCTGGTTCGCCGGCACCAGCGAGGACGAGGAAGCCTCGATCACCCGTGCCGAGGCTCGCCTCCTCGACTGGCTCGACGGCCTCCCCGGCCGGGTCTTCGGCGACATCGCCATCGGACTGTTCCAGGTCGAGGTCGACGGGCACGTCTTCGGGCTGGTCGACTGGTCCGCGGAGTACGACGGCGCGGACCACGCCGAGTTTCTCCCCGACGACCTGGGCTTCGACCCGCCCTGGGACGGTTGCTACGACACCTGAGCCGGCGCGGCCCGCCGGGTCCGAATCGCGGCCTCGCCGGGCCTGACGCAATATCCTTTGCGGACAGCTTCTGACACACCTACCGTGATGCGGAGTACGGCCGACCGAGCACACCCGGGGGGAGCACGCCATGTCGCAACGCACAGCCACCAACGCCACCTGGCGCGCGTCGGGTGCCGGTGCCGCTCTGCTGTCCGGCGCGTCGCGCCGGTGTCTCGGTCAGCCCGTGCAGGGCCGCAATCAGGGCCGGTATCAGGGGCGGCGACCTCGCTGACGCCACGCGCGTCGAGCGCGGCCGCCCACCCCGGGAGGGGTCGGCGGCCGTTTTCCTTTCCGACGAGCGTGCCGCCGGCTCCACCCCGGCGCACGATCATTTACGGTCACCAGGTAGCGCTGGTGTCGGCACGACACGAGGAGACCACGATGGGATTCACCCCTCTCGCCGGTACCCGGGCACCGGTCCGGGTCTGGACCGACCCGTACGCCATCGAGCCGCAGGCCGCGAAGCAACTGCGCAACATCGGCGCGCTGCCCTGGGTGCAGGGTGTCGCCGTCATGCCCGACGTGCACTTCGGCAAGGGCGCCACGGTCGGCTCGGTGATCGCCATGCGGCAGGCCGTCTCGCCGGCCGCGGTCGGCGTCGACATCGGCTGTGGCATGTCGGCGGTGCGGACGTCGCTGACCGCCGCCGACCTGCCGGACGACCTGGCCGGGCTGCGCTCGGCGATCGAGGCCACCATCCCGGTCGGCTTCAACCAGCGGCAGGAGGCGGTCAACCCGCGCCGGATCCGTGGTCTGGAACAGGGCGGCTGGGACGACTTCTGGAGCCGGTTCGCCGGCCTGGACCGGCGGGTGGCGCAACTGGAGACCCGGGCCCAGCGGCAGCTCGGGACGCTCGGCGGCGGCAACCACTTCATCGAGGTCTGCCTGGAGCAGGGCGGAGACGACGAGGGTCGGGTGTGGCTGATGCTGCACTCCGGGTCGCGCAACATCGGTAAGGAGCTGGCTGAGCGGCACATCGGCGTGGCCCGGCGGCTGCCGCACAACGTCGACCTGCCCGATCGGGACCTGGCGGTGTTCCTCGCCGGAACACCCGAGATGGACGCGTACCGGCGGGACCTGTGGTGGGCGCAGGAGTACGCGCGGCGCAACCGGGCGGTCATGCTGGCGCTGCTCTGCGGCGTGGTGCGCGAGCACTTCCCGCACGTCGGCTACGACGAGCCGATCTCGTGTCACCACAACTACGTGTCCGAGGAGAGCTACGACGGGGTGGAGGTGCTCGTCACCCGCAAGGGCGCCATCCGGGCCGGCCGGGGTGACCTGGGCATCATCCCCGGGTCGATGGGCACCGGGTCGTACATCGTGCGGGGTCGGGGCAACCCGGCCGCGTACTGCTCGGCCTCGCACGGGGCCGGGCGGCGGATGTCGCGGGCGCAGGCCAAGCGGACGTTCAGCACCGACGATCTGGCCGCGCAGACCGCCGGCGTCGAGTGCCGCAAGGACGTCGGGGTGGTCGACGAGATCCCCGGCGCGTACAAGGACATCACCGAGGTGATGGCCCAGCAGGAGGACCTGGTCGAGGTGGTCGCGCACCTCAAGCAGGTCGTCTGCGTGAAGGGTTGACGAGGGTACGCGCGGGCCGGTGCACCCGGCCCGCGCGTTACCCGTCAGAAGCCGACGAAGACCCGGCGCAGGTCGTCCAGGGTCAGCGGGCCGGTCACCTGCACGCCGTCCGGCGTGTACTGCGGCCCGAGCCGGCCAACCACCAGCCGCAGCCACGTCTCGGCCGGCAGGGACAGCTCGCCGTCGGGCTGCTCCGGCGCGTCGGTCAGCTCGATCTGCTCGCCCAGCCGCAGTCCGAACGTCCGCTCCGGGTCCCGCAGCCGTACCAGCAGGGTGGCCTGGCGGCCGGCCAGCTCCTGCGGCCGGCTCGTCCAGCCCAGCATGCCGCCGATCTGCTCGATCAACAGCGGCACCGCCTCCGGCGTCACCGCCGCGAACGAGTTGAACGCCACCTCGGCGTCCCACTGGTGCAGGGCGAACTCGCTGAGCCGGAACCGGGCGGCGGTGGCGACGTCGACCGGCTCCGGCAGGAAGCCGAGGTCGATCCGCAGCGTCGAGCGGGTGTCGGCGTCCAGCGCCTCGTACGCCTCGACGAGCCGCTTGTTGGACTCCAGGAAACCGGCCGCGTGCTCCTCGGGGGACATGGCGTCCCAGCGCGCCCAGACGGTGCGGTTGAAGTCGCCGTCGGGCGCGGCGGTGCCCTCACGGGCCGCGGTGAGCGCCGCGAGGTTGATCTCCGCGCCGCTGCCAAGGTGGCTGAGCACCTGGGAGACCTGCCACTCGCTGGCCCCGGAGGGGCGGCGCAGGTCGTCTTCCTTGAGGTCGCGCACGAGCGCGGCGAGCTCCTCGTGGCCGGAGCGTAGCGCGTTGATGATCTGGTCGGCAGCCGTGGACATGTGTCTCCTCAACGGATCTTCGACGATGGTCCGGACGCTACCGGACGGGTACGGGTACGGCGGCCGGCCCGCTCCGGGTCGGGAGCGGGCCGGCCGTGTCATCCGGCTCAGCCCATGTGCACGGCGTTGCCGGCGGGGATGTCCTCCTTGCGAACCTTCACCAGGAGCAGGGTGACCACCCCGGCGAGCACGATCAGGGCCGCGCCCCAGGCGAACGCCACGCGGTAGCCGTGCACGAGCGCCTCGACCTGGGTGACCGGGTTCGGGGCCCGACCGACCAGGTACGCGGCGACCGCGCTGGTGTAGAAGGTGTTCAGCAGCGCGGTGCCCAACGAGCCACCGATCTGCTGCGTCGCGTTCAGCGTCGCGCTTGCCGCACCGGCGTCGTGCTCCGGCACCCCGACCAGGGCCAGGCTGGACAGCGGCACGAAGGTGAAGCCGAGGCCCATGCCGAGGACGACCTGGGCGGGCAGCAGGAGGGTGAGGAACGAGGTGTCCACGTCGATCTGGGTGAGCGTCAGCATGGCCACGGCGGCGAGCACCGCGCCGCCGACCATCAGCGGCTTGGCGCCCAGCTTCGGCATGAGCTGGCTGGCGCCACCCGCGGCGATCAACACACCCGCGGTGACCGGCAGCGACGCGAGACCGGCCTCGAGCGGCTTGTACTGCAACACCACCTGGAAGTAGAAGGTGAGGAAGAGGAACGCCCCGAACAGGCCGGCGCCGATCAGCGTGGAGGCGAGGTACGCCCCGCCCCGGTTGCGGTCCAGGATGATCCGCAGCGGCAGCAACGGGTGGTTGGAGCGCAGCTCGATCATCACGAAGGCGGCGAGCAGCACCACACCGGCGGCGATGAAGCCGAGCGTGGCTGTGGCGTCCCAACCGTCCTCGGCGGCCTTCGTGAAGCCGTACACCAGGGAGACCAGGCCGGCGGTGACGACCACCGCGCCGGGCACGTCGTAGCGGGTGTTGCCGTGCGCCCGGCTCTCCGGCACCAGCGGGATCGCGAAGGCGATCGCGATGGCGGCGACCGGAATGTTGACAAGCAGGCACCAGCGCCAGTCGGCGTACTCGGTCAGCACGCCGCCGAGCAGCAGCCCGACCGCGGATCCGCCGCCGGCGATCGCGCCGTACACGGCGAACGCCTTGGCTCGCTCCGTGGCCTCGGTGAACAGCACCGTGAGCAGCGCCAACGCGGCCGGGGCGAGCAGCGCGCCGAAGGCCCCCTGCAACGCGCGGGCGGCGAAGAGCATCTCGCCGCTGGTGGCCAGGCCGCCCAGCGCGGACGCCAACGCGAAGCCGACCATGCCGACGATGAAGGTGCGCTTGCGGCCCCAGTAGTCGGCGATCCGGCCGCCGAGCAGAAGCAGACCACCGAAGGCCAGCGTGTACGCCGTGATCACCCACTGCCGGTTCGCGTCGGTGATCCCCAGGTCGGCCTGTGCCTGCGGGAGCGCGATGTTCACGATGGTGGCGTCCAGGACGACCATCAGTTGGGAGACCGCGATGACCGCCAGCGCGATCCAGCGCCGCGGGTGCGGCGTGCCTGTCGACGTTCCGGCGCCGGGTGCGCCGGGGGAGGTCGAGGTGGTTCCGGACATGGTGAAGCCTTCCGTGGTGCGGATGTCGATGGATCAGGCCTGGGACGGGCGGTCGTGCTGGTAGCGGAGCACCGGGATCAGCACCTGGTCGACGACCTGGGTGAGGAACGCGTCGTCGGCGGGCAGGCCGTGCGCGAGGACGCGGGACATGGTGAGGGCGGGCGCCAGGTCGTGGAACAGCTCCCGTTCGCCGGCGTCCGGGGGGATCTCCCCGCGGGCGGCGGCGCGGACGAGGACGGCGGTGCTGGCCACCCGCCCGGCGGGCAGCACCTGGTGGCGCACCAGGCGTTCGAGTTCCGGGCTGGTCCGCATGGCGAAGGTCAGCGCCTGCATCAGGTCGCAGTCGGCGACGCAGATGGCGGCGGTGGCGCGCAGCAGCTCGATCAGGTCGCCCCGCAGCGAGCCGGTGTCGGGCGGGTTGTGCACGCCGACCTGGCGGTCGCTCAGGGCGGCGACGACCAGCTCGGCCTTGCCGTCGAAGCGCCGGTAGATGGTGGCCTTGCTGATGTGGGCCCGGGCGGCGACGGCGTCGATGGTCATCCGGTCGTAGCCGACCTCACGCAACAGGTCGATCACCACGGCGAACAGGTCGTCGGCGGTGCACCGCGCGGCCCGGGCGGCCGGCACCCCGGCACCCGCGCTCACCTGTCGACCATCCAACACTCGTTGACCCCCCGTGAAACGATGTCGTACTGACCCTAGTTCGCTGCTGGCCGTTTCCGCAGGCTTTTATGAGGTGCGTCGCACCCGGTAGACGAAACGGTCACGTTTTCGTACGGCGTTGAGACGGGGCGGTCAGCCGCCGCTCGGCGCGAGGATCACCGGCACCGCCACCCTGTTGCTCCGGGAGCCGTCGCGCGCGGACACCTCGTACACCTCGATCGTGCCGTGCTGCTCCCGGGCCGTGTGCCAGCCGACCACCAGCCGGTAGGCGCCCCGGCAGCCGCTGCCGCAGCTGGCGGCGCCGAAGCCGGTGGCCACCTCCCGGCCGGCGGCGTCCAGCACCCGGATGCTCACCGTGGCCTCGAACACGTCGGCGGTGCCGGTCACGGTGAGCGGCGCGGTGACCCGGTCGCCGACGCTCGGGGCGGTGACCACGATCGGCGCGAGCAGGTCCGGATAGTCGGCCCGGCCGACCGGCACGCCGCCGGGAAAGCGGACCTGCCGGACGGTGGGGAACTGGGTGAGCGTCCACACCACCTGCGCCTCGCGCAGTCGCCGACGCTCCGCCGGATCGTCGCCGGACGGGACGGGACCGAGCGTCGCCACGCCGTCGGCGATCCGGGTGACCTCGACACCTGCCGGCAGCAGGGTGACCATGCCGGTGGCGGCCTCGGCCGGCGTGGGCCCGGCGGCCAGTTCGGTAAGCGCGAGCCGGGACGTGGTGACGGTGGCCGGCCGGGTGCGCCGGGTGGGAACGAGCAGGCCGGATCGCACGTACCACAGCTCGATCGTCACCGGCTCGGGCCGGCGGGTGCCGACGGACGTCGGTGCCGGCGGACGCGGCGCGGTGCGGGTGGCCGCCGCTGACGGCGGTGGCCCGGTCGGCGGCCCGCTCGGCGGGGCGGACGCGGCGGTCGAGGTGGGCGGGACGATCAGCGGCGGCGCGGTGGGCGCCGCGCCCAGGACACCGGAGCGGGGGGTGCCGCACGCGCCGAGCAGGAGCGCGGCGACGAGCACCGGCACGCCCACCGCGCGCCACCCGCCGCGCCGGCCCACCCCGACCGGGCCGTGCCCGCTCACGCCACACCGCCCGGCGGGCCGGCGGGCGCCGCCTCGCTGCTCTCGTCGGGGTTCCCCGCCGGGCGTGGTACGCCGGTGGGCGGCCCGCCCGTGCCGAGCGCCGGCAGCTCCAGACGGAAACGAGTGCCGGTGCCCGGCGCGCTGCGGACGCTCAGCACCCCGCCGAGGAGGGCTGTGTGTTCCCGGGCGATGGCCAGGCCGAGCCCGCTGCCCGGCGCGGACCGCGACGCGTCGACCTTGTGGAACCTGTCGAACACGTGCGGCAGGTGCTCGGCGGGAATGCCCGGCCCCTGGTCGGTGACCTCGACGACGACGAGCGCGCCGGCCCCGGTCACGGTCGCCCGGATCTCGCCGCCGCCGTGCTCGACCGCGTTGACCACCAGGTTGGCGAGGACACGCTCCAGGCGGCGAGGGTCCGTGCGCAGCGCCACCGGGTCGCCGACGACCAGCACACGGTCCGACCAGCCGCGCGCCGCGACGATCTCGCGCAGCAGCGCCGGCGCGTCCACCGGCTCGACGCTCGGCCGTTCCCGCCCGGCGTCCAGCCGCGAGATCTCCATGAGGTCCTCGACCAGGCGGCGCAGCCGGGCCACGTCGCCCACCAGCAGCCGCGCCGCCGGCCGGGCGTCGTCGGGTAGCCGGTCCAGCTGCTCGCCCAGCAGCGAGGCCGCGACCACCAGGGCGGTCACCGGGGTACGCAGCTCGTGCGCGACGTCGGCGGTGAACCGCCGCTCCCGGGCCTGCGCGGCCGACAGGGCGGCGATCTTCGACTCCAGCGCCTCGGCCATCTCGTTGAACGACGCCGCCCAGACGCTGAACTCGTCGCGCCCGCGTACCGGCAGACGGGTGGCTAGCAGCCCTTCGGTGAGTGACCGGGCGGCCCGGCTGGCCCGGCCCACCGGCTCCAGGGTGCGCCGAGCCAGGAGGTGACCCACCCCGGCGGCCACCAGCACGACGAGCACCCAGCCGGCCAGCAGCGCGGTGCGCACCTGACCCAGGTCGGCGGCGATGTCGTCCTCCACGGTGATCACGTACAGCTCCGCGGTCGAGCCGGGGATGCGTCCGCCGACCACCAGCAGTCGAGGGCGCTGCGCCGGCGTCGAACGCTGGTAGGCGAGCTGCCCGTCGGCGACCGCCGCCCGCAGCCGCGTGCCCAGGGCGGGGGCGTACGCCGGGTGGGAGGGGCGGACGGGGCCGTCGACCAGGAGAACGTGCCGGCCACTGCCCTCGAAGCTGGTGAGCAGGTCGGTGCCGCGCTGCTCGGTCAGGGGCAGGAACTCACCGGCGAGCAGGAGCTGGTAGCGGGCGTCGGCGGCGGCCTGGTGCAGCGAGGCGTCCAACCAGGACTGCCGCAGCAGCAGCCCGGCCCCACCGGCGAGCAGGCCGGCGGACACCCCGGCGACCAGCACGAACGCGATCGTCAGCCGGCGCCGCAGGCGGCCCGGTGCCACCGCTCGTCCGGCCATCGCCGACCTCCCGTCAGCCCGTGGACAGCTTGTAGCCGACGCCGCGCACGGTGCGGATGCGCCGTGGGTGCGCCGGGTCGTCCTCGACCTTGGCGCGCAGCCGCTGCACCGCCACGTCGACGAGTCGCGAGTCGCCCAGGAAACGGTGGTCCCAGACCAGGTCCAGCAGCAGTTCCCGGGTGAAGACCTGGCCGGGGCGACGGGCCAGCTCCAGCAGCAGACGGAACTCGGTGGCGGTCAGGGTCACCTCCCGACCGTCGCGGCGTACGACGAAGCCACCCGGATCGATCTCCAGGTCGCCGACGGCGATGGTGTGCGAACCGACAGGCACGCTTGCCCGCCGCAGCACCGAGCGGACCCGGGCCACCAGCTCGGGCAGGTCGAAGGGTTTGCGCAGGTAGTCGTCGGCGCCGCACTCGAGGCCGACCACCACGTCGAGCGTGTCCGTGCGGGCGGTCAGCATGAGGATCGGCACCTGGCTCGTCCGCCGGATCTCCCGGCAGACCTCCAGACCGTCCAGACCGGGCAGCATGACGTCGAGCACGATCGCGTCGACCGGATGGGCTCGCCAGGTCAGCAGCGCCTGCCGCCCGTCGATGGCGGTGTCGACCCGGAAACCGGCGCGACGCAGACCGAGGGCGGTGACCTCCCGGATGGAGGCGTCGTCCTCGACCACCAGTACGCGGCCCTCCACGACCTGAGGGTAGACCCGCCGCGTCGCTGCGCAGCCCTGGCGAAACGGTCGGTGTCGACGGCCGGTCGGGGCCGTGGCACCGGAACGGCGGTCCTCGACCTCCGGGGGGTGCTCCTCGATCTTGGCAACGGCTACCATCGGGTCGCCAACAGCGATGGCCGACCCGCCCCGGACCGTCGCCACCGCGTGACCAGTTCACCCGAGAGGACACGACGTGCAACGTCATGGCTGCGTCATCCGGCTTCGTCCGGAGCACCGGGAGACCTACCTGCGCCTACACGCCGAGGTCTGGCCGAGCGTCGAGAAGACGCTGCGCGAGGCGAACTTCCGCAACTACACCATCTTCCTCCACGACGACCTGCTCTTCGGCTACTACGAGTACGTCGGCGACGACTACGAGGCCGACCTGCGGTACATCGCCGCCGACCCGCAGACGCAGGAGTGGTGGAAGCTGACCGACCCGTGTCAGGAGTCGGTCGCCGAACCCGGTTCGGGAGACTGGTGGGCCCCGATGCGGGAGGTCTGGCACCTGGCCGACGAGTCGGGTGCGGAGGCACCCGATCAGCCCCAGCCGGGCTCCCGCGGCTAGGTTTGCTGCTGGCGCAGCCGCTGCCGAGGCAGCCCGTCCCAGGTGATCAGTGGCGCGATCCACTTGTCGTCAACATGCGAGACCTATCGTTCGAGCATGAGCACCGGCGACGCCGACGGCCCTGTCCTCGACGCGGAGCAGTTCGACCGCCTCGCCAGCTACGGCACCGAGGAAGAAGTCCAGCCGGGACAGGATCTGTACGCCACGGGCGACAACTCCTACGACTTCTTCCTGTTGCGGACGGCCACCGCGGAGGCGGTCCGCGACGCGACGGCGCTGGAGCCTGAGCGTCTCATCTACCGGCGCGGACCGGGCGAGTTCCTCGGCGAACTGAGTCTCCTCACCGGGCAGCAGGTCTGTCGGTGAAGGCGCCGCCGCGGTCTCCGCGGTGCACGCCGTACGGGCCAGCTGAGCTTGGTCTCCGATCGGTGTCGGCCGTCCGGCGGGCCCGCACGGTGGTCCCGCCGGACGGCGACGATCGAGGTTACGCGCCGGCCCGGCTCACCAGCGAGATCAGCTGATCCGCCGCCGGACCCGAGGAAGCAGGGTTCTGGCCGGTGATGAGCAGCCCGTCGCTCACCACGTAGGACTCGAAGTTACCCGCCTTGGAGAACTCGGCACCCTTGGCGACCAACTCGTCCTCGACGAGGAACGGCACGACCTTGGTCAGGCCCATGTACTCCTCCTCGCTGTCGGTGAACCCGGTGACCCGCTTCCCGGCGACCAGGGGCTCGCCCTCGGACGTCGCGCAGTGCCGCAACGCGCCCGGCGCGTGGCACACCAGCGCGATCGGCTTGCCCGCCGCGACGACCTGCTCGATCAGTCTGATCGAGTCGTTGTCCTCGGCGAGGTCCCAGAGAGGGCCGTGGCCGCCCGGGTAGAAGACGGTGTCGAAGTCGTCGACGGACACCGAGTCGAGCCGTACCGTCGTCTCGAGCTGGCGTTGCGCCTCGGCGTCCGCCGTGAACCGGCGGGTCTGGTCGGTCTGGAAGTCCGGCTCGTCGCTCTTCGGGTCCAGGGGTGCCCGGCCGCCCCGGGGCGAGGCGAGCGTGACGTCCCACCCCGCGTCGCGGAACCGGTAGTAGGGCGCGGCCAGTTCCTCGAGCCAGAAGCCGGTCTTGTGCCCGGTGTCGCCCAACTTGTCGTGCGAGGTCAACACCATCAGTACCCGTGTCATGTCCACTCCTTGCCTCATCAGTTGACTCTCACGTGCCCTGGTTCGCCGTGAACATTCCTGGGCCGAGGATGAGGCCCGTCACGGCCTGGTAGTTGTACGTGGCCGCGGTTGACGAATAGTTGACAAGAGGCAAGGCCCGGCACCGATGTCGATGCGTACCCTCTGACCTGCCGTTGGTCAGTCGGAATAAAGCGAATGTGCACTGGCCCCACGTAGCCTTTCGAATGTGCGAGGCTGGCCGGCCGAATGCTTTGAGGCGCGAGTAACCAGGCCGGTGGCCGCATTGACGCAAACTTTCTACGGAGCGGTCGAGCCACGTCATGCCCACGATCAAGAAACCCCGAACCGCGGCGCGTCGCATCGAGCAGGCGTGGTCGGGCAGCCCCGACAAAATGCCATCCACCGACGATTCGGGAGCCGGTGAATACGGGAAACTGTTCGCCTCCTTCGCCGTCGACCCACAGGGCACTGTCTCGTTGACCGACCTTGCCAACCGGCTGCGCGCGGCGGGGATCTCGGAGGCTGATCCGCGTCTGGCCCAGGTCTGGGGCGAGCTGCGTCCCGCCGTGGGCGCCGAGGGACCAGCACGCATCGACCTGACCCGCTTCATCGCACTGTGCAGGGCGGGCGGCGGCGTCATCGAGAAGTCGCTTCGCGGGGATCTCGTCATTCCGGACTTCGCCGCGCTCCGAGCGGAGATCTTCGCGATCTACGAAGGGCTCCGGGGTGTCGACGAGGGCCAGGTCGCCGACTACATCCCGCAACTGGGCCGCGTCGATCCGGAGAAGTTCGGGATCGCGTTGTGCACCACCGATGGGCAGCGCCTGGCGCTGGGAGACGCCGAGAGCGTCTTCTGCGTCCAGTCGGTCTGCAAACCCGTCAACTACTGTCTCGCGCTGGAACAGCACGGCGCCGAGCAGGTCCACAGGCATGTGGGGCGGGAGCCCAGCGGTCGCGGGTTCAACGAGCTGACGCTGAACAGCGAGGGGCTCCCGCATAATCCGATGATCAATTCCGGGGCCATCATGTGTTGCTCGCTGCTGCGCCCCACCTGGGAGATGGCCGACCGCTTCGACCACGTTGCCGAGACGTGGCGCAGGTTGGCCGGCGGCGGAGCGGTCGGGTTCAACAACGCCGTCTACCTCTCGGAACGCCGCACGGCCGACCGGAACTTCGCCCTCGGCTACTTCATGCGTGAGCACCGTGCCTTCCCGGACGGGACGGACCTCACCGAGACGCTGGAGTTCTACTTCCAGTGCTGCTCGATCGAGGTCGACGCACGGTCGCTGTCGGTTGTCGCCGCCTCGCTTGCCAACGGCGGCGTCAATCCGCTCACCAGGGAGCGGATCTTCTCGGCCGACACCGTACGCAAGTGCCTGTCGCTGATGTCGTCCTGCGGGATGTACGACTACTCCGGGGAGTTCGCCTTCACGATCGGTCTGCCGGCGAAGAGCGGCGTCTCCGGCGGACTCATGATCGTGGTTCCCGGCGTGCTGGGCATCTGCGTCTGGTCGCCGCGCCTCGACGCGCTGGGCAACTCCGTCCGAGGGGTCGCCTTCTGCGAGGCCCTCGTCAACAGGTTCAACTTCCACGTCTACGACTCCCTGGCCACCGGCGAGGACTCCGGCAAACGCGACCCGCGGCGCGGGCGGAACGAGGAGGAGGTGGCGTCGACCACGCGGTTGCTGTGGGCCGCCAGCCACGGTGACCTGGAGTACGTCCGGCTCGCGCTGGCCGCCGGGAAGGACCCCAACTCCGCCGACTACGACAGACGTACGGCGCTTCATCTGGCCGCCTCCGAGGGGAACCTCGACGTGGTCCAGTACCTCCTGGACCGCGGGGCCGACCCAACTCTGCGGGACCGCTGGGGAGGCACCCCGCTCTACGACGCCGAGCGAGGCGCACACGACCGCGTCGTCACGGTGCTCACGTCGGCGCTGCGCGCTGCGAGTCCGGCAGCGGACACCCACCTCGTGCGAACGGACGCGCCGCTCGCGGCGGTCTGAGCCACGCACTCGTCCGATCACGATTTCGACTGGCCATCCGGCCCAGCACAGGAGAAAGAGACACATGGCGTACAAGGCTGAATACATCTGGATCGACGGCACCGAGCCGACCGCGAAGCTGCGGACGAAGACGAAGATCATCGCCGACGGCGTCGAGCCGGGTACCTGGGGCTTCGACGGCTCCAGCACCAACCAGGCCGAGGGCCGCAGCTCCGACCGGGTCCTGGAGCCGGTCGCCACCTACCCCGACCCGATCCGGGGTGGGGCGCACCTGCTGGTGCTGTGCGAGGTGTTCAACATCGACGGCACCCCGCACGAGTCGAACGCCCGGGCCCTGCTGCGCCCGGTGGCCGACCGGTTCGCGGCTCAGCAGCCCCTGTTCGGCATCGAGCAGGAGTACACGTTCTTCCAGGGCTCCCGCCCCCTGGGCTTCCCCGACGGTGGCTACCCGGCCCCGCAGGGTGGCTACTACTGCGGTGTCGGCGCGGACGAGATCTATGGCCGCGGCGTGGTCGAGAAGCACCTGGACAACTGCCTGGCCGCCGGCCTGACCATCTCCGGCATCAACGCCGAGGTCATGCCCGGTCAGTGGGAGTTCCAGGTCGGCCCCCTGTCGCCGCTGGAGGTCGCCGACCAGCTCTGGATCGCCCGTTGGCTGCTGCACCGCACGGCCGAGGACTACGGCATCTCGGCCACCCTCGAACCCAAGCCCGCGCGGGGTGACTGGAACGGCGCCGGCGCCCACACCAACTTCTCCACCGGGGCGATGCGCGAGAACTACGCGGCGATCATCGAGGCCTGCGAGTCCCTCGGCCGGGGCGACAAGCCCCTGAAGCACATCCGCAGCTACGGCGCAGGCGTCGAGGCCCGCCTTACCGGTGCCCACGAGACGGCGCCCTGGAGCGAGTACAGCTACGGCGTCTCCGACCGTGGCGCCTCCGTCCGCATCCCGTGGCAGGTGGAGATCGACAAGAAGGGCTACATCGAAGACCGTCGGCCCAACGCCAACGTCGACCCGTACACCGTCACCCGGCTCATCGTCGACACCTGCTGCACCGCACTGGAGGCGGCCGACCTCGCCTGAGGCACCGGCCCCTGGGGTGCGATCGCCATCGGCGTCGTCGCCGGCGTCGGCTGCGCCGGGGCCGTCAGCCTGAAGGACCGGTTCGGCTACGACGACTCGCTCGACGTCGTGGCTGTGCACGCGGTCGGCGGTGTCGTCGGCACCCTCCTCATCGGGGTCTCCGACGTGACAGACGCGGACGCCGTTCCGGCCGGCACGATCGGCACCTGGTCGCACTCCCCGACGGCCCGCTGACCAACTGCGTCGAAGCTCGCCGCGCAGAGCCGGACCGGGAGAGTGGGCCAACCCTCCCGGTCCGGCGGCTCACGGCCGGTGGCGCGTACAGGCATCCGTCGACGATGTTCCGCATGGTGGGGACGATCTTGGTGGTCGCCAGTGCCATCGTCGCCGAGATCGCCGGCTTCAGCGACGTCGCGACAGTCACGTCGTCCATGGCCGGCGGCGAGTACTCCCAGCACCGACCCTCACCGCCTACGTGAACTACTGACGATCTGGCTGCGCTGCCCCGTTGTCCGTGATGGGGTACGCCGTGCCGTGTTCCTCCGCGATCCGGATGATCGTCTTGCCGGGGGTGCGGCGGTGTCGGACGAAGGCTGAGGTCGCTTCGGAGAGCGGCAGCACGGCGCTGACGACGGGCTTGAGCCGCCCGGTCCGCACGCGGTGGGCGAGGTCGGCCAGCCGGGCGCGATCGGGTTCGACGACGAAGAAGATGGCGCGACCGTCCCTCGGCTGGACGGTGGGCGGCGTGGCGATGGTGACGAGGGTGCCGCCCGGGCGTACCAGTTCGGTCGACCGCCGGAGGATGTTGCCGCCGATGACGTCGAGCACCACGTCCACCTCGCCGACGTGCTCCAGGCCGTCGGCGTCCAGGTCGACGAAGGTCTGCGCGCCGAGGGTGAGTGCCAGCTCGCGGTCGTCGGCTCGGCCGGTGCCGATCACGTGGGCGCCCACCTCCCGGGCGAGTTGGACGGCGATCGAGCCGACGCCGCCCGCGACGCCGTGGACGAGGACGGTCTGGCCCGTCGTGAGGTGGGCGTGGTCGAACAGCGCCTGCCACGCCGTCAGTCCGGAGATGGGCAGCGCCGCGGCCACGGTGTGGTCGATGTCGGCGGCGAGCGGAGCGAGGTTGCGAGCCTCCACCGCGGTGTATTCGGCAAGGGATCCGTTGCGCGCCCAGTCGGTCAGTCCGAACACCCGCTGGCCCACGGTGAGGCCTGTGGTTCCGTAGCCCAGCTCGACCACGACTCCGGACACCTCGTGCCCGGGAATGCTGGGTGTCCGGTCCCGGCCGGCACGATCGGTCCACGTCGCCGGCCAGTCGAGCTCGCCGGGGGTGAAGCCCGCGGCGTGCACGCGCACGATGACGTCGTTCTCCGCGGCGTGCGGGTACGGCATGTCGGTGAGGGCGAGCCCGCCGACACCCGCGTCGCGGTCGCGCACGGTGATCGCTTGCATGCTCAAGTCCTTTCGGAGGATTCGTCGGCGTGGCCCGGCGGTGCGGCCCCGTGGCTGGCCGACGCCTGACGCCGACCGCGCGAGCCCGTGTCCGGTCAGCTCGGCCAGGGTGAGCCGACGATGCGCTCGACAGTCGTCACGCGATCGAGATCGGGAATGAAGTGTTGCAGGATGTCGGAGTTCACGGTGCCGTTCGTGGTGTCCGGGCGGTTCCGCAGCCCATCGAGGTGGGCCCGCAGGAACTCGTTCTTGAAGTCCCCGCGGGGATGAACGGCGAGGATCTCGTCCAGTTGATCGGCTTCCAGCCCGTCCAGGCCTAGGCCGAGCACGTCGGTCAGCACGCCGAGGTAGGTGGTGGCGATCTCCGGGCCCATCCGGTCGGGGATGCCCGGTGTGGTGTGCAGCGCGACCGCGGTCCAGACGGTCTCGGCGGCGACCGTCGAGAAGCCCCGGTCCAGCAGGAACTTGCGCGCGTGGTCGGCGCCGTCGACCTCGAAGCGCTGTTCGACGTCGGAGAACGGAGTCAGGAGACCGCTGTCGTGGAACATCGACGCCAGATAGAGCAGCTCGGGATCCGGGTTCACACCGAGCCGGTGCGCGTGCGTCAGGCCGAAGAGAAAGACCCGTCGGGAGTGGTGATAGATGAGCGGTCTGGTCGTCTCCCGAATGTGCCTGGTCGCTTCGGCGACCGCCGCCGTATCGGGAATCTCCAACCCCGCGATGACCTCTGACATGCCCTCCGACCTTCCCGGCGCACGATGCGAACGTCCTGGTGGCCCCCATGCTGCCCACCGATCGTCGTACGCTGCCGCCCTCATCCGGCCAGGAACCACTCACATTCGGACGGCAAGTCGTGAGGTGGACGACGGCTCCCTGAGGATCACCGTCATCTCCGGTGGTGGCGTGCTACCAATACCCGGTGTCCACGCCGCCCCACCGCGTCGCGATCTTCGTCTATGACGGAGTGACGTTGCTGGATGTCGCAGGTCCGGCGGAGGTGTTCAAGGAGGCGAACCGCTTCGGCGCCGACTACCAGATCGTGCTGCTGTCGCCGACGGGCGCGGACGTCACGTCGAGTCTCGGCGTCCGGATGGCTGTCGACGGCGCCGTCTCCTCCGAGCCGGCCTTCGACACGCTGCTGGTTGCCGGGTCCGACCACTATCCGCGCGCCCACGTCCCCGCCGACCTGGCCGAGGCCGCACGGGGACCGGCGGCGGTGGCCGGAAGGGTCGCATCGATCTGCACCGGGGCGTTCGTCCTCGCCGCTGCCGGCGTCCTCGACGGCAAGCGCGCCACCACGCACTGGCAGGTCGCGCACGAGCTGGCCGCCAGGCATCCGACCTGCCGCGTCGAGCCCGACGCGATCTACGTGCGCGACGGCAGCACGTACACCTCGGCAGGGGTGACGGCCGGTATCGACCTGGCCCTCGCTCTCGTCGAAGAGGACCACGGGCCCGACGTGGCGCGCGACGTCGCACGCGCCCTGGTGGTGTACATGCAGCGGGCGGGCGGCCAGTCCCAGTTCTCCGCGCCGCTGCAGGGCCCGCCGCCCCGCTCGCCGGCGCTGCGGCGGATCGCCGACGTGGTGACCGCGAACCCCCGCGGGGATTACTCGCTCGGTGAGCTCGCCAAACACCTCAACGTGAGCACCCGGCACCTCACCCGGCTCTTCCACGACGAGCTGTCCACGACACCGGCCCGCTACGTGGAGAACATCCGATTCGACCTGGCCCGGGCGTTCCTCGACCAGGGCCACACGGCGACGCAGGCCGCGACCCTCGCCGGGTTCCCCAGTTACGAGAGCATGCGGCGGGTCTTCGCCAGGAAGCTGTCGATCAGCCCCGCCGCCTACCAACGACGGTTCAGCACGGCCCGCCGCCCCCACCATGACTAGTGGGCGGTTCCGCTCACCACTGGTGGGCGACGTCCAGCACGATCCGGCTGTGCGCGCCGGGGCCGGCGAGCGTGAACGTGCGGAACGGCAACCGGGCCCGTACGCCGACCGCGAAGGTGCTGTAGCCCTCGAAGCTGCCGCCGAAGACGACATCGCGCAGCGTCGAACAGGGCAGCACGTTCGCGACGTGCTCGCCCACCGCGTAGGGCACGGTGCCCTGGTGGTCGTCGTCGTACGCCGGGGCCCGCAGCGAGACCCGCAGCAGCGCGTCCCCGGCGGTGTACGGCGACAGCGCCAGCCCTTCGCCCTCGGTCCACGTCTCGCCGTAGCCGACGGCGTAACCGTCGACCAGGCCGGCGAACTCGAACACCACCCGGTCGTAGCAGTCCTGCCGCCCGGTCCGCACGCCGACCAGCGGGGCGTCGCTCAGCGCGCCGGCCGACTTCTCGGCGCTGCCCCAGGTGATCCCGCAGTACGCCGACCCGGTCATGCTGCCTGCCGCGGTGCTGCTGCCCGCGCTGGCGACCAGACCGGCGACGACTACCGCCAACGCGGTGAGTGTGCTCCTGATCCTCATGGTGATCTCTCCGCTCGATGCCGGGGTCACGTCGCGGCAGCGTTGCCGGTGACCCTCAGCCGTCACGGTCGTCCTCGCGCGGCACGCGCGTTTCGCCGTCGCGTAACCGCCGGGTAACAGTGGCCGACGGTCGCGGACGACCGCAGGGCAGCGCGCGACGTCCGGATACCCTCCCCAGCCCCGGCGTGGCCGGGTCACCCACGGCGTCGAAGCACGCGGTACTGTGCCGGACAGTCGACACCTCCGAGGTGAGCCTGTGCCTGCCGTCGCCGCCCTCGTGCTGACCCTCGCCCTCGCGCCCGCGCCGTCCCCGTCGCCCCCCTCGGGCCCGGTCGGCGACATCCTCGGTGGCGTCGGCCGCGTCGTCGACGGTGTGCTCGGCGGCCACGGCACGCCGAGTGCGACGCCGACGGCGAGCGTCACCCCCACCGCGACGTCGACGCCGAGCCCGCCACCGGTGACCGGCCAGCCCAACCCCGCCGCGCCTGGTGCGACCGCCGCTCCCGCCGGGGCGTCGGCCGGTGCCCGGGGTCCGGCCACCCCCGACCGCCCGGCCGGTGGCTCCGGCACCGACGCCCAGGATGCGGCCGTGCCCCAGCGCACCGGTGACACCCCGGCGTCCGAGGTCCCGCCGGCGCTCGCCAGCCCCGCCCGCGATGGCTGGCCGCCCGTTTCCTACCTGCTGGTCGCGGCCGTCCTGGCGGTGCTGGCGCTGCTGCTCCTGCGTCGCCGCGCGCCCGGCACCTCCGCCGCTCCCACACCGGGTCCCGCTCCACGGCGGAATCCCGACCCGCAGCCGGATCCCGCTCCACAGCCGGATCCCGACCCCGGGCCGGACAACGTCCGTCGCCTGCCGACCAGCCTCAACGACATCTACGAGCTGGGGCGGCTGGATGAGCGACTGGAGCAGGAGCGCCGCCGCGGCACCTGACGTACGGCCTCCTGGTCGTCGGGGTCAATGCGCCGGATAGGCGCCCTCGCGCCGTGGGATCTCGTCGTCGTACGCCCCGACCGGCCCGTCGTAGCGGGTCGTGCCGTTCGGGTACGGCCAGGCCCCGGCGCGGCACCCGTGCAGGCCCAACGTCTGCTGCTGCATCACCGGCGCCGGCCGGCCCCGACCCGGGCAGCGTTCGTGACCGAATCCGAGTTTGTGCCCCACCTCGTGGTTGACCATGTACTGCCGATAGGTGGCCAGGCTCGCGCCGTAGCCCGGCACCCCGGTGACCCAGCGCGCCACGTTGAGCACCACCCGGGCACCGTTGCGGCACGACGTGTAGCCGTCCGGCTCGTCCTGGCAGAGGGTGTCACGGGTGCCGGGGGTCGCCAGGTAGATGGTGAAGTCCGTCGCTTCGGTAGCACCGACCCGGCGCAGCCGCCACGTCCCGTCCGCCGTCCATCCGCGGCTGTCGTTCAACGTCGCGGAGACGGCCGTGGCGATGTCGCTCGCCGTAAGGCCCCGGATGTCGCGCTCCACGGCGACCCGGTAGCGCAGCAACTGACCCTCGCTCCCACCTCCACCCGTCGTCTCGGCAGCCGCCACCGACCAGCGGTTACTGCCGGTGGCGGGATAGCGGACCGGTACGACAGTGGGAGCCGCCGTCGCGACGCCGCCGATCCCGGCCGTTCCCGGCCGTCCCGCCGCGACCGCCGGGGGTAGGCCCGTGGGGTCCGGTCCGGCTCCGGAACCACCGGCCGGCCCGTTGCCGGAGGCGGGCCGGCCACACGCGGTGAGCAGCGCCACGGCCAGCAGCAACGCCGCTGAGGCTGGGTACCCCCGACGGGTAGCCTTCGTCGACATGTTCCTCTCCCCTCGCGCGCCGGTCTGCGGCGACGCGGGAGAGAAGACGGGTGAGACCGCCAAAAGGTTGCGCTCGCGAGGACTCAACCTTTGCGGGGTCTCACCCGTCTGAAGCGGTGTGGCACGGGGGAGGGTTCGCGGTGGCGCGGGGTGACGCGGAGTTCGTCGAGTTCGCGCGGGCGGCGTCCGCGCGACTGGTGCACGCCGCGTTCCTGCTGACCGGCGACCACCACCAGGCCGAGGACGCCGCGCAGACCGCGCTGGTTCGCACCTACGCGTCGTGGTCGCGGATCCACGACGACGACGCCTACGGGTACGCCCGTCGCACCCTGGTCAACCACCTGGTGGATCGGTGGCGGCGGCCGATGCGGGAGTACCCGACCGAGGAGGTCCCGGAACAGCGGCGTGGCGACGTGGCCGACGATGTGACGACCCGGCGCTGGTTGGTCACCATCCTCGCTGCGCTCAGTCCTCGGGAGCGGGCCATCGTCGTGCTGCGCTACTACTTCGACCTGCCGGAGGCGCAGGTGGCCCGAGAACTCGCCCTGTCCGTCGGCACCGTCAAGAGCACCAGCTCGCGCGCGTTGGAGAAGCTGCGTACCGCCGTACCACGCACCGCCGACGAGGAGGCGCGCCGATGAGCGAGCTGGATCGGCTCCGCCACGCCATGCGTGCGACGGAGCGCCCCGACGCCATGCTCGACCTGGCCACCGTCATGCGGGCGGGGCGGCGGCTGCGTATCCGTCGGCGGATTGCCGGCGGCGCCGCGGCGACGCTCGTGGCAGGGCTGGCCTCCGTCGCCGTGGTGGCGGTCGGCGCGTCCGGGCCGGGCGGTACGGCACCGACCGGTTCCGCACCACCTGTCGCCGTCGCGCCGCCCTCGGCCGCCGTCGCGCCGACGGCGTCGCGGGAGGCCACGCCACCGCCGACGATGGCCCGCGACCTGCGGGGTCCGAAGCCCCTGGGCCAGCTGGTCGACACGGGGGTGCAGCACGGCAGCGATCGGCGGGTCTACTACTTCGTGCGGGTCACCGTGCCCGGCCAGCCGAAGGTGACCATCGGGTTGGCCGCCGGTCGCCGTGCCCCCGACGGCACGGTGGACACGGACATCCTGGTCAACGACGTCGAGGGCGCCGACCGCAGCCCCGGCTTCCACCAGATCGGCTACGACGAGAGCTCGTCGGCCGCGCCGGCGCCCACCTTCGGCTACTTCGTCGGCCCCGCCGAGCGGATCATCGGCACGGTGGGCGGTCGGCAGATAGATGCCCGGCTGGCGCGCTGGAGCGTGGACAAGCAGGTGGTGATCTTCTGGTTCGACCCGGCCACGCTCACGCCGGGGGAGCGACTGGACGGCATCATCGCCCGGGCCCCGGACGGCCGTCGACTCTGAGACGCCGGCCGCGGTGACTCAGGCCGGATCGGTCAGCCGGCGCTCGATGGTCACCGTCGTCCCCTCGCCTGTGGAGACCAGTCGTACGTCGCCGTAGGCGTTCATCAACAGCGCGCCCCGGCCCCGGTCCATGGCCGGCCGGCGGTCCCGCCAGGTGCCGAAGTCGCGCACCGAGATCCGAACCCGCTCGCCACCGACCTGGAGCCGGACCCGCACCTCGGGGCGACTGGGTCGTTGTGCGTGCTCGACGGCGTTGTTCATCGCCTCCGACGCGGCGAGCAGCAGATCCTCCAACACGTCCGCGTGGACGTCCACCTCGTCCATCGCCAGCCGGACGTCGTGACGCATGGCGGACGCCGAGGTGGACACCGACGGGTACGTCCATTCCGCCGCCAGGGTGTCGCCGAGCCCGTCGTCGGCCGTGCCGACTGCGGACGCGCCTGCCGGTCCCGCGCCGGCCGGTCCCGCGCCGGCCGGTTCCGTGCCGGCCGCTTCCCCGTTGACCGGTTCGGCGGCGGAGCGCACGGCGGGGGTGCTCCCGGTGGGCTCCGCCACCGGCGGAGCGGGCGCGACGGCGCTGACCCCGGCGGGTCGCGTCGACCTCGGGGTGTCGGCCGCGCCCGGGCTGTCCTCGGCGGCAGGTGCGGCGGAGTCGTCGCCGGACGCGTCGGTGCGGGCGCGGCGGATGGCGGCCCGGATGCGGGCGATCAGCTCCGCGGCGGCGAACGGCTTCACCAGGTAGTCGTCGGCGCCGAGGCTCAGGCCCACCACGCTGGCCTCCTCGCCCGCCCGCGCGGAGAGCACCAACACGGGCAGCGCCCGGGTCGCCGGGTCCGCACGCAGTCGGCGCACCAGGTCGAAGCCGTCCAGCACCGGCATCATCACGTCGGTGAGCACGAGGTCCGGCGGCTCCCGGTGGATCGCGTCGAGGGCCTGCCGGCCGTCGGTGACCGACCGCACCCGCCAACCCTCGGCGGCGAGCAGCCGACTCAGGTACGCGCGCATGTCGCTGTTGTCGTCCGCTACCAGGATCCGTGCCCCGGCCAGTTCGTCGGTGGCCGGTCCGGGAGCCACGGCGGGCTCGGCGACGCCGCCGGCCGGGTCGGTCAGCCAGCCCACCGCCTCGGCGACGGCGGCGCGGGCCATGTCTCGATGTCCGTTCGGCGCTGGCCCGGCCGATGCCGTACGCCGCGCCGCCGACCAGGGCAGGGCCACGGTGAAGGTGGTGCCGGCACCCACAGTGCTGGTCACCCGGACCTCGCCGCCCTCCAACCGGGCCAGCTCGTGCACCAGGGCCAGGCCGATGCCGGTGCCCTCGTGGCTGCGCGAGCGTGCCCCCTGCACCCGGTGGAAGCGCTCGAAGAGCTTCGGCAGGTCCGCCTCGGAGATCCCGATTCCGGTGTCGGCGACGGTGAGTCGTACCTCGTCGTGGTCGGCGTGCACCGCGATCCGGATGCGGCCGAGGAACGTGTACTTCAGGGCGTTGGACAGCAGGTTGGTGACGATGCGTTCCCAGTTGACCGGGTCGACGGTGACCGGCCGGGGTAGCGGCGGGCAGTCGACCTCCAGAGCCAGTCCGGCCCGTTCGACGGCGGCCCGGAAGACGCTTGCCAACTCGGCGGTGAGCGCGGGGAGGTCGACCTCGCGGGCATCGCTGCGAGCCTGGCCCGCCTCCAGGCTGGAGAAGGTGAGCAGGCTGTTGACGAGGGTCAACAACCGGGTGGCGTTGCGCCAGGCGGTCTCGACCCGCTCCCGCTGCGCAGGCGCCAGAGGCGCGGCGGTGTCGGCGAGCGCGTCGGCGAGCGGCCCGAGCATGAGGGTCAGCGGGGTACGGAACTCGTGGCTGACGTTTGTGAAGAAGGTGGTCTTCACCCGGTCCAGCTCGGCCAACGTCTCGGCCCGGCGCCGCTCCTGCTCGTACTCCTTCGCGTTGCGGACCGCCATGGAGACCTGCTGGGTGAGCAGTTGGTAGAAGGAGCGGTACGCCTCGTCCAGCTCCCGGTTGGGGCTCACGCCGGCCAGCAGGACGCCGAGCGGCTGGTCGTCGGCGGCCGAGGGCAGCGGTAGCACCAGCGCGGTGCGGGTGGGATCGCCCCACGGGCCGGCGGGCACGGGCAGTCGGTCCGCGACGCCTGTCACGTCGACGGCTCGACCCTGCGCGGCGTCCGCCAGCGCCCAGGCGCGGGCCGCCGGGCTGGGGTCGGCCATGTCGACGACGTCCGGCAGCGCCCCGGCCACCCTGGGGTCGCCGCCCGTGCGGGCCGTCCGACGCAGCACCGCGCCGTCTCGCAGGTAGATCGCGGCGAACGGCACGTCCAGCGGGTGGCCGCCGATCGCGTCGATCAGCCGGGCGCAGGTGGCGTCGACGTCGACGGTGCGCCCGTCGCCGCGCAGACTCAGGTCGCGCAGCAGTCGCAGTCGCCGTTCGCCGACGACCTGCTCGGTGACCTCGCTGCACACCGTCAGCACGCCGACGGTGCTGCCGTCGTCGTCGCGGGCCGGGGCGTGCGAGACGCTGAAGTACGCCTCCTCGCGGTAGCCGGCGCGCTCCAGCAGGAGTTGTAGAGCGGGCACCCAACTGGCCACCCCGGTCGTCATGGCCTGCTCGATCAGGGGGGCGAGGACGTCCCAGCCCTCGGCCAGGGTCACCCGTACGTCGTCGCCGAGCGCTGCCGGGTGCTTGTCGCCGATCAGCGCGGAGTACGCGTCGTTGTAGAGCTGGGAGAGGCGGTCTCCCCAGAGCAGGAGCATGGGGTAACGGGAGGAGAGCACCACCCGCACGGCGGAACGCAGGCTCTGCGGCCAGCTCGACACCGCGCCCAGCGGAGTGGCGGCCCAGTCCAGTTCCGCCATCAGTCGACCGGTGTCGCCCCCGTCGTCGAACAGGTCGGTGCGGGGTCGTGTCACGCTCGACCCGGCCTCATCGCAAGCCCCCCGTTCCGGGCCCGACGACCCCTGCTGGCGTTACCTACCCATCCTGGCACCTCTACTCACCTGTGCCGACGCCGGTACCCACCGTCGAACCGTCGGGGGTTCGGGACGAACGTCCGATGCCGCAGACATAGATCTCTGTAAGTGTCTCGGTTATCTCTCCAACCCCCGAGGAGCCCCCATGAGAGGCAGAACGCTGAGCGCGGGAATCGCGCTCGCCGTGTTCGCCGGGATGACGGTGACGCTGGCCGCCCAGCCGGTGAGCGCGTCACCCTCCGCCGCGACGACAGCGACCCGGCCGATCGCCGGGTCCGCCGCCGTCCTGGCGGCGCCGGACATCTCCGTCACCAATGTCCAGGCGCACCTGACCCAGTTCAACTCCATCGCCAGCAGCAACGGCGGCAACCGGCGGGCCGGCTCGGCCGGCTACACCGCCTCGGTCGGCTACGTGAAGAGCAGGCTCCAGGCCGCCGGCTACACCGTCAGCGAGCAGACCTGCTCCAGCTGCACGTACCCCTCGAACAACCTCATCGCCGAGTGGCCCGGCGGCCCGACCGACCAGGTGGTCATGTTCGGCGCCCACCTGGACAGCGTCTCGGCCGGCCCGGGCATCAACGACAACGCCTCCGGCTCGGCCACCCTGCTGGAGAACGCGCTGGTCCTCGCCGCGCAGAACCCGACAATGACGAAGAAGGTCCGGTTCGCCTGGTGGACCGACGAGGAGCAGGGGCTCAACGGCTCCCGGTTCTACGTGAACTCGCTCACCAGCACCCAGCGCGGCTACATCAAGGGCTACTACAACTTCGACATGGTGGGCTCGACGAACGGTGGCTACTTCATCAACCGGGTCAGTTCCACGACGGCGGCGCCGCTGAAGGCGTACTGGGACTCGTTGGGGCTGCAACCGGAGGAGAACGTCGAGGGTCAGGGCCGCTCCGACGACTACTACTTCCAGCAGGCCGGCATCCCCACCTCCGGGTACGCCGCGGGCGCGAGCGCCCGCAAGACCAGCAGCCAGGCGGCCAAGTGGGGCGGCACGGCCAACGCCGCCTACGACTCCTGCTACCACCGTTCCTGCGACACCACCGCCAACGTCAGCGCCACGGTGCTGAACCGGGCCGCGGACGGCGTCGCGTACGCGCTGTGGCAACTCGCCGTGGGCAGCGGCACCCCGACGAACGACTTCTCCGTGGCGGTCAGCCCCGCCGCCCGTACCGTCGCGCGGGGCGCCAGCACCACCGCCACCGTCACCACCGCGACCACCTCGGGCTCGGCGCAGACGGTCAGCCTCACCGCGTCCGGCGCGCCCAGCGGGGTGAGCGTCTCCTTCAGCCCGTCGTCGGTGACCTCCGGTGGGTCGGCCACGCTGACCCTCGCCGCGTCGGCGAGCGCGGCGACGGGCACCTTCACCATCACGGTCACCGGCACCGGGTCGGTCACCCGTACCGCGAGCCTCACCCTCACGGTGACCGGCACCGGCGGCTGCGCCGGCGGCCAGGTGGTCGGTAACGGTGGCTTCGAGAGCGGCAGCACGCCGTGGACCGCGTCCTCGGGCGTGATCACCAATTCGAGCAGCCAGCCGGCCCGGACCGGGTCGTACAAGGCGTGGCTCGACGGGTACGGCAGCACCCACACCGACACCCTGTCCCAGTCGGTGACCATCCCGGCCGGCTGCGCCAGCTACACGCTGTCGTTCTGGCTGCACATCGACACCGCCGAGACCACCACCTCAACGGCGTACGACAAGCTCGTCGTGCAGGTGGGTTCGACCACGATGGCGACGTACTCGAACCTCAACGCCGCCACCGGCTACGCCCAGCGCACGGTGAACGTTGCCGGGTTCGCCGGGCAGACGGTGACAGTGAAGTTCACCGGTACCGAGGACTCGTCGTTGCAGACCAGCTTCGTGATCGATGACGTGACGCTGCAGGCGAGCTGAGGAGATGTCGGGTGGGGGCACGCGCCCCCACCCGACATCTAGTCACGGGTGTCTATCTCTGGTAGAAATCTTTCAAGGCCGGCCCCTGATTCGCAGAATTCCGCCCATCACGCGAACGGGAGTCCCATGTCACAAACCCGATCCACCCTGCGCCGCCGCGTGCGCACGCTGTTCGTGGCCACCCTCGCCACGGTCTGCGCCACGCTCGGCCTGGCCGCCCCGGCCTTCGCGATCAGCCACTCCAGCGCCACCTCGCAGCTGCGCGCCGCCGGCATCTCCTGGACCTCCAGCGGCAACTGCAGCGACCGCAACGTGGCCACCTGCACCTCGTTCGACGGCGTCCGGCAGGCCACCATCGACGGGATCATCACCTTCAAGCGGGCCAGCGGCTGCGCGGTCACCATCACCGCCGGCACCGAGGCCGGGCACGCCGGGGGCACCTACAGCCACTGGACCGGTTACAAGCTGGACATCGCCTTGAGCACCTGCATCCAGAACTACATCTCGGCGAACTACACCTATGTCGGCTACATCGCAGGCTTCGGCTACCAGTACCGGGCGGCCTCGGGCAACCTCTACACGAAAGAGGGCAGCCACTGGGACATCCTCTTTTACACCTGCGGCGGCTGCTGAGCGAGCTGCGCCGCGCCGGGCGCGCGGAGGGAGCTGACCGCGTACCCGAAAATCGGGCCGCCGCCGGGAACCCGGCGGCGGCCCGATCATGGCCGTGGTGTCGCGGCTCAGGGGAGCTGCGGGTAGAGCGCGGCGACCCCGCCGGCCAGCCCGGCCTGCACCTGCCGGCTGAGGTCGTCGGCGAGGATCTCGTACGCGTCGGCCTCGATGCCGTCCACGCCGATCCGGGCGATCGCCGCCGGGTCGGACTTCGGGCCGGTGATGTCGGCGGCCATGTCGGTGTCCAGGTAGCCGACGTGCAGGCCGGAGACCCGGACGCCCCGTTCGGCGAGCTGGACGCGCAGCACGTTGGTCATCGCCCACTCGGCGGACTTGGCGGCGCTGTAGGCCGCGTGGGTCGGGGAGCCGAACCAGGACAGCACGGAGAGCACGTTGAGGATCGTTCCGCCGCCGTTGCCGGCGATGACCGGCGCGAACGCCCGGATGGTCGACAGAGTGCCGATGTAGTGGGTCTCCAGCTCCAGCCGGACGAGGTCCAGGTCGCCGTCGAGGAGGTCGGTTCGGGTGTCGATGCCGGCGTTGTTGATCAGCAGGTTCACGCCGCCAGCGAGCTGTGCGGCGGCGGCCACCGAGGCGGGGTCGGTGATGTCGAGGCGCACCGGCGTCACGCCGGGCAGGTCGACGGTGTCGGGGTTACGGGCGCCGGCGTAGACCGTGGCGCCCCGGGCGACGAGTTCGGCGGCCAGGTGTCGGCCGAGGCCACGGTTGGCGCCGGTGACGAGGGCGGTGCTTCCAGCGATCTTCATGGGAGTGCTCCAGGTTCGTGGTCGGTGCGGCGCGACGGCGCGGTGCTGCCCCGAACGCTATCCAGCTGACTTCTGTTGAGCAAAGTCAGCTATGTCACGCCCGCGCAATCTTCGGATCGGGAATACGACCCGGACGCGGGCACGACCGCACCGGTGACGACTCGTATCCTTTGCGCGAACCTCCGCACGAGCCGAGAAGGGAGACGGTGTGAGCAACCAGGCCGAGACGTTGGAGTTCCAGGCCGAGGCGCGTCAGCTCCTCCAGTTGGTGGTCCACTCGATCTATTCGAACAAGGACGTCTTCCTGCGGGAACTCATCTCGAACGCGTCCGACGCCCTGGACAAGCTGCGGCTGGCGACGCTCGTCGACAAGGATCTCGTCGCCGACACCGACGACCTGCACGTCGCCGTCGAGGTCGATCGGGACGCCCGCACGCTTACCGTCCGGGACAACGGCATCGGGATGACCCGCGACGAGGTGGTCCGGCTGATCGGCACGATCGCCAAGTCCGGCACCGCCGAGCTGCTGCGCCAGCTGCGCGAGTCCGCCGACGCCCGCGCCTCGCAGGACCTCATCGGGCAGTTCGGCGTCGGCTTCTACGCCGCGTTCATGGTCGCCGACCGGGTCACCCTGCTGACCCGCAAGGCCGGCGAGACCGGCGGAACCCGCTGGGAGTCCACCGGCGAGGGCACCTACTCGATCGAGGGGGTCGACGAGGCGCCCCAGGGCACCGCGGTGACCCTGCACCTCAAGCCGGCAGACACCGAGGACAACCTGCACGACTACACCGCCGAGTGGACCATCCGCGAGATCGTCAAGCGCTACTCCGACTTCATCGCGTGGCCGATCCGCATGCGTGTCGAACGTCCGGGCGCCGACGGTGAGGCCGCCACCAGCGAGGTGCAGACCCTCAACTCGATGAAGGCGCTCTGGGCGCGGCCCCGCGACGAGGTCGACGCCGCCGAGTACAACGAGTTCTACAAGCACGTCAGCCACGACTGGGCCGACCCGCTCGAGGTCGTGCACATGAAGGGCGAGGGCACCTTCGAGTACGAGGCGCTGCTGTTCCTGCCCAGCCACGCCCCGCTGGACCTGTTCTCCCCGCAGGGCCGCCGAGGCGTCCAGCTCTACGTCAAGCGCGTGTTCATCATGGACGACTGCGAGGCGCTGGTCCCCACCTACCTGCGCTTCGTCAAGGGTGTCGTCGACGCGCACGACCTGTCGCTGAACATCTCCCGCGAGATCCTCCAGCAGGACCGGCAGATCCAGATCGTCCGTCGCCGCCTGGTCAAGAAGGTCCTCGCCACGGTCAAGGACCTCAAGGCCAACCACCCCGAGCGCTACCGCACCTTCTGGACCGAGTTCGGCGCCGTGGTCAAGGAAGGACTGATCGACGACGCCGACAACCGGGACTCCCTGCTGGAGGTCCTGTCGGTCGCCTCCACCCACGACGCGGCGGAGCCCACCGACCTGGCCGGCTACGTCTCGCGGATGAAGGACGGCCAGAGCGACATCTGGTACGCCACCGGCGACTCCCGGGTCACCATCGAGAACTCCCCGCACCTGGAGGCGTTCCGAGCCAAGGGCCACGAGGTGCTGCTGCTCACCGACCCGGTCGACGAGGTGTGGGTCGAGCGTGTCGGCGAGTACGACGGCCGTCCGCTGCGCTCGATCGCCAAGGGCCAGGTCGACCTGGACACCGACGACGAGAAGCAGCAGGCCGAGGCCGAGCGCGAGCAGCAGCGGCAGGAGTTCGCCGCGCTTGTGGAGTGGCTGGGCACGACCCTCGCCGACAGCGTTCGGGAGGTTCGCCTGTCGTCGCGGCTGACCACCTCACCGGCCTGCGTCGTGGGCGACGCGCACGACCTCACGCCCACGTTGGAGAAGATGTACCGGGCGATGGGGCACGACGTCCCCTCGGCCAAGCGCATCCTGGAGATCAACCCCGGTCACCCGCTCGTCACCGGGCTGCGCAAGGCCCACGAGCAGGGCGACTCCGCCGAAACCCTGACCGAGACCGCCGAGCTGCTGTACGGCCTGGCGGTGCTCGCCGAGGGCGGTGAGCTGGCCGACCCGGCCCGGTTCACCCGTACGCTCGCCGACCGGTTGGCGCGCACCCTGTAACCGGCGCCACCCCTGCGGCCGGCGGGTTCCGCACAGCGGACCCGCCGGCCGGTCATGTCACTGGCCCGGAATCACCAGACCGGACTCGTAGGCGACCATCACCGCCTGGGCGCGGTCGCGCAGGTGCAGTTTGGCGAGCAGGTTGCCGACTGTTGGTCGTCTGCCTTGCCGGGGCGCGGCGGCGGACGGTCACGTTCCTTCGGCGGCCGCGAGGCGACGTCGGACCTTCTCCGCGTCCGGGTGCCCGAGGTCATCGAGGAGGCTCAACGCTGTCCGCCAGCTCCGGGTCGCCCCGGCCGGATCGCCCGCGTCGACCTGCGCCTCGGCCAGGTGCCCTAGCGTGTCCGCCTCGTAGTACCGGTCCCGGAACTCCCGGTACAGCTCCGCCGCGTGCCGGTACGCGCTGACCGCCTCCAACGGTCGACCCGCGCGGTGCTGGGCGTAACCGAGGGTGTCCCAGGTGGCCGCCTGGCCGTGCCGGTCGTCGAACTCGCGCAGCAGCTCCAGCCCCTGCTGGCACGCCTCGACCGCGGCGTCGTGCGCACCGAGCTGGGCGCGGTACCAACCGATCGCGTTCAACGCCATCGCCTGCCCGTACCGATGCCCGGCCGCCCGGTACAACCTGAGTGCCGCCTCGGCGTGTTCGACCACCTCGTCGCGCCGACCCTGCCGGTCGGCCATCTCGGCCAGATCCAGGCAGGTGTGCGCCTGGTTGGCCTGGTCGTCGAGGGTCCGGAACAGCTCCAGTGCCCGCTGGAGCTGACCGGGGGCCTCGTCGAGGCGGCCCAGCCGGGCCTGTGCCCGGGCCAGACTGCGGTGTGCGTGTGCCTGCCCGGCCGAGTCTCCGCCGCGGCGCGCGGCGATCAACGCGGTGTGCTGTACCGCCAGCTGGTCGTGCCAGCCGCCCTGTCGGTCCAGGAAACTGGTCAAACTCCAGGCCAGTTGCCAGGCGTGCCGGTCAAACCCGCTGGCGGCGCACCGCTCGACGAGCGCGATCAGGACCTCCCGCTCCCGGGAGAACCACGCCGCTGCCTCGTCGTGGTCGCCGGCCTTCTCCGGCCGGACTCCGGCGACGGCGGGTGGCAGCGCGATGGGGTCCCAGTGCGGATGCAGCAGCACGGCCGCACCGTGCGCGCTGTGCAGGTAGTGGTCGAAGAGCCGGCGCCGCGCCTCGGCCCGGTCGCCGGTCGGGTCCTGCTCACCGGACAGCTCGGCGGCGAAGGCCCGCAGCAGGTCGTGCATCCCGTACCGGTCCGGGCCGCGTTCGAGCATCAGGTGCGCGTCGGCGAGTTCGGTGAACGCCGTCCGGACGTCGCGGCGGTCGACGCCGGCGAGACTGGCTGCGGCCGCCATGCTGAGCGTCACGTCCGTGCTGCCGCCGACCAGCCGGAAGAGCCGGGCCGTCGGCCCGGCCAACAGGCGGTATGACCACGACAGCGCAGTCCGTACGCTGCTCGCGTGGTCGCCCGCGTCCAGCCCGTCCAACCCGCCGTCGGTGCGTAACTGCGCGCCCAGCTCGGCCAGGGAGAGCTGAGGCCGGACCACCGCCCGGGCCGCCACCACGACCAGGGCCAGCGGCAACCGGTCGCAGAGCCCGACCAACTCGCCGACGGCGTCCCGTTCTGCCTCGGCCCGCGCCCCGATCCGTGCGTGCAGCAACGCCTCCGCGTCCGCGGCGGTGAGCAGGTCCAGCACCAGCGGCTCCGCTCCGTCGGTGGCGACCAGACCGGTCAGGCGATCGCGGCTGGTCACCAGCACCAGACAGCGGGCGGAGCCGGGTAGCAGCGGCCGGACCTGAGCGGCGTCAAGGGCGTTGTCCAGCAGTACCAGCATCCGCCGGCCGGCCAGGAGACTGCGGTACAGCGCGGTCTGCTCCTGCGGGTCGACCGGCAGCTCCCGGGGCGACACCCCGAGCGCCGCGAGGAAGCCGCGTACGACCTGCTCCGCGCTGCGCACCACGCCGCTGTGGCTGTAGCCCTCCAGGTTGGCGTAGAGCTGACCATCGGGGAAATGGCCGACCACCTGGTGCGCCCAGTGCACGGCCAGCGCGGTCTTGCCCACCCCGGCCAGCCCGGACAACACCGCCACCGGCACCGCCCCGGGATGCGCGTCGGCAGTCGCCCGCAGCGCGTCCAGTTGGGCCAGCTCGACCCTCCGTCCGGCGAAACCCCGGACGTCCGACGGCAACTGTGCCGGCACCGGGTGGGCCAGAGCCGGCGCGGTGACGGGGCCGGCCGTGGTGTGCGTCGAAGTGGGTTCCGTGCCGGGCGTCGGCGCGGTGATCTCGCCGCGCAGAATGGCCTGGTGCAAGAGGCGAAGCTCGGCGCTCGGGTCCGCGCCCAGTGCGTCGGCCAGCTGCTCCCGTAGCCGGGCGTAGTACGCCAACGCCTGTGCGCTGCGGCCGGCGGCGGCCAGTGCGCGCAGCAACGCGGCGGCGACCGGCTCGTCCAGTGGGTGCTCGTCGGCGAGCCGGGTCAACGGGTCGATCACAGCCTCCGGCTCACCGCTGCGCAGCAGGCCGCGGGCCCACTGCAGGACGGTCTCGGTGTGCCGGCGGTGCCAGTCCTGGCGGACCCGGGCCGCCCACTCGCCGGGCAGCCCGGCCAGTGGCTCGCCACGCCACAGCTCGAGCGCCCTGCGCAGCAGCTCCACCCGCTCAGGGTCGTCGTCGGCCAGCCCGTCGGCCCGGTGTCGCAGCGCGTCGAAGTGCGCGCGGTCCACTGTCTCCGGTGGCAGGTCCAACAGGTATCCGCCGGACCGTCGCGCCAACGCGTCCGGTGCGCCCGCGTCGGCCAGCACACGGCGGAGCCGGGCGAGGTAGACATGCAGGTTGTGGCGAACCCTGGGCGGCGACGCCTCGCCCCAGACCCGGTCCACCAGAGTCTCCAGGTGGACCGGTCGGCCCACGTCGACCGCCAGCGCCGCCAGAACGGCGCGCTGGCGGGCCGCTCCGGCATCGACCGGATGGCCATCCGCCCAGACCTCGACCGGCCCGAGGACCCGAATCTCCATGAACCGCCGCTCGCTGTGCCGCCGGTCGCCCATCCGGCACCGGGACAGCTGGATTGAGGTTCCGGCAGGAATTCGTCGACCTTCCGCGCCGATCATCGTTGGCACAGCGGCATCGATCAATGCGATGTCGGCAACTCGACTCACGACCTGTTCCGGTCGTGACGACACCGGAGGTCACCATCGTGCGAAATGCTCTGCGAAGGTTCACGTCCGCCCTGCTCGGCGTGGTCGCTGTGGGCGCCGCGATCGGGGTCGCCCCGAGCCCGGCTCAGGCCAACTACGCCTGCCCGTCGGGTCTGCTCTGCCTGTACGCCGGCACCAACTTCAGCGGCGACATCTTCCTGCTCGACGGGCCCTACAACGGATGCAACGACGTTCCGCTGCCCTCGTACTTCCGCAACAAGACCCAGTCGATCATCAACAACCGGCCGTCCGGCACCGTCTCCACCTTCTGGGACAACGTCAACGCCACGGGCCTGCTCGGCTACCAGCACGCCTACGGCTACCGGGCGAACCTGGCGTACGACTCGGCCGCCATCGGGGGGAACTGGAACCAGCGCATCGAGGCGGTCCGGGTCTGCTGAGTGAGGCTGTCTCCGGCGGGGAGGGGAGTCGGAGACGCCACGACGGCGCCGGCCGGAATCCAACGGGGGATTCCGGCCGGCACCGTCGCGCGGGTCAGCCCGGGTAGTAGCACTGGTTCGGGATGACCGGACCGCCGTCGACCCTGAAGATCGCGAAGCCCATCCACGCCCGGGTCTGCGGGCCGTACTCGCCGTCCTCGGCGATGTTCGCCCACTCCCAGGTATCGTTGATCTTCTGTTGCGCGGCCCGGACGGCGTTGCGCGTGTTGGTGCCGTACTGGCCGTCGAGACGCAGGGACTGGGAGTAGCAGTTGTTCAGTGCCTCCTGCAACACCTTGACCGCGCTGTTGGAGTTGCCGTACTTCAGGTAGCAGGTCTTGTTGCGGTCCTGCCAGCCGACGGTGGGCACGTGCATCTCGGCGCCACCCGGGTAGCCGCCGACGTTGTAGTAGGTGAGGCTGGTGCAGGTGGTGGCCGCCTGCGCGGCGGTCGGCGCGAGCCCGACGAGTCCGGCGCTGACGAGGACTGTCGCGAGGGTGGCGGCGGCGCTGCGGCGGCCGATGCGGCTCTGGTGGATCGGCATGCTCTCCTCCTGGGATGGGCTGCCGGGTTGACCCGGCATGCACTGGAGCATCGCGATCGCCGATCTATGGAATCCTGCCGGAATGTCAATCGCGCCCCGCAGCGCCCGGTCGGCGGTATCCCGGCCTGATCGGAAACGGTCCATCGTGGTCGCTGCACAGTCGAGGACCGTCCGCAACCGCTGAGCGGGCCGTCCCGCGTGCCCCGGTGAACAACTTCACAAGGGTTGGGCGACCGTCACCGACGGTGCCTACCGTCGGTCGGGTCCGCCACCGTGGACGCCACGACCGGCAACGCCAAATCCTGCCCCCGGTCGTCGGAAACAGAACCCGGGCAGGAGCGGGGGACCCAACGTTCCTCGGTGCATGTCACCTCGGGGTGAAGCCGCCACCGCGCGGCCGGGCGCCTCGGCCCGAACCCGACAGCTCACCTCGCCGGCGTGGAGGAAGCACACATGACGTCTGTCTACACCCCCCGTCATCGACGGGTCACCACCCGCCGCGTCGCCGTCGGCACCCTCGCCGTCGGCGCGGTCACCGGCGCTGTCGCCCTCTTCGGTCCCGCGGCTCCGGCCCAGGCCGGTGTGAACTGGGACGCGGTCGCCAAGTGCGAATCCGGCGGCAACTGGAAGATCAACACGGGTAACGGCTACTACGGTGGCCTGCAGTTCTCCCAGGGCACCTGGGCCGGTTACGGCGGCAAGAAGTACGCCGCCCGCGCCGACCTGGCCAGCCGCGGCGAGCAGATCGCCATCGCCGAGAAGGTGCTCGACGGGCAGGGCATCGGCGCGTGGCCGACCTGCGGCCGCAAGGGCGGCTCGTCGGGCGGCGCCGCCACGAAGTCCTCGACGAAGTCGACAGCGAAGTCGTCCACCGCGTCGAAGGACCGGTCCACCGCCCCGAAGGAGCGGTCGTCGCGCGGCGACCAGCCGGCGACCCGCAACCACGAGCGCACCGCTCCCGCGGCCAGCGGCGACACGTACGTCGTCAAGCAGGGGGACACCCTGTCGGAGATCGCCGACAGTCACCGCCAGGCGGGTGGCTGGCAGGCCCTGTACGAGCGCAACCGGCAGCTGATCGGCACCGACCCGGGCCTGATCTTCCCGGGCCAGCGGCTCGCCCTCTGACGTACGACACTCGAACGCTCGGCCGGGTCACCGGCCGAGCGTTCGGTCGTTCGACGGCCCCGGTCGGGGCGCGGGTCACGCCGCGGCGGACGCCCTCGACTCCCGGCGCGACATCACCGCGGTGGCGTCGCGGTCCCAGCGGGGGGCGGGTGCCGCCGCCTCGCCGGGCCAGCCCGTGCCGACACCGTCGCCGCCACCGCCGATGGTCATCTCGACTGAGTCGGGCGTCCTGCGGGCCAGCCGCAGCGACTGCTCGGCACCCGCGCGAGCCGAGCACGGCCAGGACTGGCCGGCGCACTGGAGGTTGCGGCAGTGACCCTCGTCGTCGGGCTCGTGGGCACTCAGCACGTCGACCGCCAGCTGCCAGAGCAGGGGGTCGGTCACGTCGTGCGGGCGTTCGGCGCGCCGGCTCGGTCGGTTGCTCGTGTCGTCGGACATGATGGCCCCCCTCGTCAGGCTGTTCCCTACAAGGGTCACCCGTGAGCCGGCGGCTAAACCGCCGACCTGCTGTGATGTGTCTCCGGTCGCAGCTGGCAGGGCCCCATACGCCGCTCAGTCCGGCAATAGCGGCATCTCGACGCCCGGATCCCGGCCGAGAAGCACCGCCCGGGTGAGCGCCGCCGAGCCGAACCGGTCGCGCACCGCGTCCACCGCGGCGTCCAGATCGGCCCCGGTGTCGACCTCGAACGGCAGTTCCGGCTGCACCGGGTTGTCGTCGAGGTTGCCCACCGAGACGCCGATCAGGGTGATGCCCCGCCGGTCGATCTCCGGCAACGCGGCCCGCAGCAGTGCCCGCGCGGCGGCCAGCAGCGGCGTGGTGTCCGCTGTCGCCTTGCCGATGGTGTGCGAGCGGGTGGCCCGGGTGTAGTCGCCGAAGCGCAGCCGCAGCACCACAGTGCGCCCGGACCGCCCGGCCGAGCGCATCCGGCGGCTGACCCGGTCGACCAGGCCGGCCAGGACGGCGTCCAGCTCCGCCGGCGCGTGCGGGGTGCGACTCAACGCGTGCTGCGCGCCCATCGAGCCCCGGCGGCGGCCCACCTGCACCGACCGGGGGTCGAGGTTGTGGGCCAGGGCGTGCAGGTGCCGACCGGCGCCCGCCCCGAGCAGGGACACCAGCGCGGCCTCGCCGAGCCGGGCCACCTCTCCGACGGTACGGATCCGACGTTCCCGCAGCTTCGCCGCGGTGACCGGGCCGACGCCCCAGAGCCGTTCCACGGGCAGTGGGTGCAGGAACGCCACCTCCGCGTCCGGGGCGACGACCAGCAGCCCGTCCGGCTTCGCCACCCCGCTGGCCACCTTCGCCAGGAACTTCGTCCGGGCCACGCCCACCGTGATCGGCAGGTGGACGCGGTCGCGGACCTCCCGACGCAGCCTCTCGGCGATGTCGGCCGGCGCGCCGACCAGCCGCCGCAGGCCGCCCACGTCGAGGAACGCCTCGTCGATGGAGAGCCCCTCGACCAGCGGGGTGGTCTGCCGGAAGATCTCGAACACCGCCCGGCTGGCCTGCGTGTACGCCGCCATCCGGGGCGGCACCACTATCGCTTCCGGGCACAGTCGGCGTGCCTGCTGGCCGCCCATCGCGCTGCGCACACCCCGCGCCTTCGCCTCGTAACTGGCGGCGAGCACCACGCCTCCGCCGACGATCACCGGCCGCCCCCGCAGGCGCGGGTCGTCGCGCTGCTCGACCGACGCGTAGAAGGCGTCCAGGTCGGCGTGCAGGATGTGGGCGCCGGTCGACACGAACACATGTTCGCACGACGCCCGACCATCGCGGCAGTGAGCTGGGCGAACACCCGGTCAGTCGAGGCAGAACTCGTTGCCCTCGGGGTCGGCCAGCACGAGGTGGCCGGCGCCGAGCGGGGGAGCGGGCTCGTGCCGTGCGAGACGGGTGGCGCCCCGGTCGACGAGCCGGTCGGCCTCCACCTCCAGCGCCGCCATCCGGTCGTCACCGGTGAGCCCGGGGGCGGCCCGCACGTCGAGGTGTACGCGGTTCTTGGCCTGCTTGCCCTCCGGCACCCGCTGGAAGAACAGACGCGGCCCCGCGCCCTTGGGGTCGACCACCGCCGACGCGTCGTTACGTCGTTCCGGCGGTACGCCCATCGCGTCCAGCGCGGCGTCCCACGAGTCGAAGTCCCCCGGTGGGCCCTGCAACTCGTAGTCGAGGACATCGGCCCAGAACGCCGCCAGGCTTGCCGGGTCGGCGGCGTCGAACGTTATCTGCACCTCGCGGGCCATGACAGCTCCCTCGTCTGCGGTCTGGTTGGTCATGCTGCCACCCTCTCGTGGCTGGCGGACAGAATCGTTCCGCTATTGGTGAAACGATCGGCGGGTGACGGTGGAGGCGACGACCGAGCGGGTGCTGCGGATGCTGGCCCTGTTGCAGCGGCGGTCGTCGTGGACGGCCACCGAGCTCGCCGTCGAGCTGGGTGTCACCGACCGCTGCGTACGCCGCGACGTGCAACGGCTGCGCGCGCTCGGCTATCCCATTCACGCGACGGCGGGCGTGGGCGGCGGCTACCAGCTCGGCGCGGGCACCCGGCTGCCGCCGCTGCTGCTCGACGACGAGGAGGCGATCGCCACAGCTGTTTCCCTGCGGCTGGCATCGGGGGGCACGGTCGCCGGGGCGGGCGAGGCGGCCCTGCGGGCACTGACGAAACTCGACCAGGTGATGCCGGCGCGGCTGCGGGCCGAGGTGCGAGCGGTGCACGGCTCGACGGACACGCTCATCGGCCCGGTGGTCGAGATCGACGCGGAACTGCTTGTGACACTCGCCCGCGCCTGTCGCGACGCGGTACGGGTGCGGTTCACCTACGCCGGCCGCGACTCCGGGGAGCGGGAGCGGACGGTCGAGCCGGTCCGGATGGTCACCACCGGCCGTCACTGGTATCTGATGGCCTGGGACGTCGACCGCGACGACTGGCGTACGTTCCGCCTGGACCGGATGCGGGCCACGGTGGCGACGACGTGGCGCTTCCCGGCGCGCGACCATCCGGATCCGATCGCCTTCGTGCAGCGGTCCGTGACCGACGCGCCCTACCGCTATCTGGCCCGGGTGCGGGTGCACGCCCCACCCGAGCGCGTGCGGGAGGTGGTCCCGCCGCAGGTGGGGCGCGTCGAGGCCGACTACGACGGCTGGTGCGTGCTCGTCGTCGGCGGTGACAGCCTGGACTGGCTCGCCGCGCACATCGCCCGCCTGCCCTACGAGGTGGAGGTGGTCGAGCCCGCGGAGCTGCGCGAGGCCGCCGCCCTACTGGCCCGCCGTCTCGCGGCGATGGCCGGTTCGGAGTCCGAGCGCACGGTGTAACGCCGCAGCGACACCGGGCTGCCGTCCGGGGCGGTCCACGATGCCGTGCCGGTGCCCGTGCACCGCCATCCGGTCCGCTCGTACAGGGCGACGGCCGCGGGACTGTCGGCGACCACCTCGAGCACCAGACGCAGCCCGCGCGCATCCGCCCAGTGCCGCGCCCGGCCCAGCAGAGCGTCACCCAGCGCCATTCCTCGGGCGGCCGGCGCCACGAAGAGGCGAGACACCTCGGCCGTCGGCCCGCTGAGCGGGTCGTTCGTCGGATCGGGCAGGCGACGTACCGCGACGTGTCCGACGATCGTCCCCCCGGCGTCGACGGCGACCCAGGCGCGCGTCGGGTGCGGGTCGCGTAGCCAGCGGTGCGGGTCGGCGGGCCAGTTCAGCGGATAGCCGTCGACCCGGTGGACGTCGGCGAGCGCCGCGACGCAGCCGTCGAGGTCGGCGGCACGGCGGCGGCGGATGCGCGGTGGGCTCACAGGTCGTCGAAGGGGCGGGCGTAGCGGAACTCGCCTCGGATCGACTCGCGCCACGCGGTCAGCGGGCGGGCCATGAAGTATCGCGGACCCCACGGCTGCGGCGGGGTGACGCCCAGTTCGACGGCGGGCCGGAACCCGAAGCGTGGGTAGTACTCGGGATGCCCGAGCAGCACCACGAGGGGTTCGTCGCGGGCCTCGGCCGCGCCGAGCACCGCGTGCATCAACGCCGTGCCGACGCCCCGCCGCTGCCAGCCGGGCAGCACGCCGAGCGGACCCAGGCCCAACGCCGCCGGCTCACCGCCCACCCGGCCGCGGGTGGCCACCACGTGGCCCACCACCTGGCCGTCCGAATCGATCGCCACCAGGGAGTACGCGGGCAGCCAGCCCTCGTCGGCCCGCAGCGCGTCGACAAGCGTCGCCTCGACAGGCAGTGCCCCGAGCGGCGTTGCCTGGGCGGGCGTTGCCTGGGCGGGCGTTGTCTCGACCGGCGTTGTCTCGACCGCCACGCCGTCGTCCGTGGTCGTGGCGAAGGCGGCAGCGTGCACCGCCCGGATGGCGTCGACGTCGGCGGGCGTCTCGCGTCTGATCAGCACCGCGCCACGATACGGGTGTCTCCGGCAGCGGCTCTACGCGTTTCTCGACGGTGGTCGGCCGATGACGCGGCGTCGGCCCGGTCCTCGCTCTCGGTGGGCTTCGTCGACTGTCCACGGCGGGTGCTGCGTGTGACCCGATCCTCGTCCGAGCCACGCGAGGCGGCCGGGAGGGCATGTCGCGGCAACGGCATATACCTGTGAGTCATAGTTATGACTCACAGGTATATCGCTCTCTGGGCCGATGGCCCCGGCATCCGCCCACGTCGGGCCGAGCGCCGAGAGCCGCGCCGCCAGCGTCAAGCGCAACGCCCGGCCGTCACGCCGCGCGCCGGGCCGCGCCGCGCGCCGGGCCGCGCCGCGCGCCGGGCCGCGCCGCGCGCCGGGCCGCGCCGCGCGCCGGGCCGCGCCGCGCGC
>NZ_JBNCKR010000014.1:125181-181495 GCF_049841645.1 Micromonospora sp. DT43
CCGGGCCGCGCCGCGCCAGGCCACGTCACGGCGAGGCCACGTCACGGCGAGGCCACGTCTGGGCCGGGCTTCCCTTCAGTCGAGGCGGGGCAGATGGCGGCTCTCACCCGGAGCGGCACGTTGCGCTGGGGCTCAGCCGATGGCGGTGGCCGACGGAGGGGCGCTGCTGCCCCGAGGCACCTCCGGGGTCATCAACCGGATGATCTCCTTCTGGTCGGCCGACGAGGGCAGACCCCAGTGCGGACGGTAGCCGTACACCTCGTGCAGTGGGGTGGAGCCGGTGCGGCCGTCCAGGATCTCCACGGCGTCCGTGCCGATCAGGCCCGGGTGTTCCACGCCGCACGCCTCGGCGACCTTGGTCAGGTCCCGGCGCAGCGTCTGCAGGTAGTTGGCCGCCCGGACGGACTTGAGCGTCGGGTCGAGGCCCCGGGCCAGCCACGCGTTCTGCGTCGCCACCCCGGTGGGACAGGTGTCGGTGTGGCACTTCTGCGCCTGGATGCAGCCGATCGACAGCATCGCCTCCCGACCCACGTTGACCATGTCGCAGCCGAGCGCGAACGCCACGATGGCGTTGTCCGGAAGGCCGAGCTTGCCGCTGCCGACGAACACCACCTGCTCGTGCAGGTCGTGTTCGGCGAAGACCTTGTAGACCCGGGAGAAGCCCTGTTGGAATGGCAGCGACACCGAGTCGGTGAAGATCAGCGGCGCGGCTCCGGTGCCGCCCTCGCCGCCGTCGACGGTGACGAAGTCGACGCCCCGGCCGGTGTCACGCATCAGGCTGGCCAGATCCTGCCAGAAACTCAGGTCGCCGACAGCCGACTTGATGCCGACGGGCAGGCCCGTCTCGGCGGCCAGCAGTTCCACCCAGTCGAGCAGGCTGTCACAGTCGGAGAACTCGGCGTGCCGCGACGGGCTGACGCAGTCCTGACCGGCCGGGATGCCCCGGGTGGCGGCGATCTCGGCGGACACCTTCGCCCCGGGTAGCAGCCCGCCGAGGCTCGGCTTGGCGCCCTGGCTCAGCTTGATCTCCAACGCCTTGACCGGTGCGCCGGCGACCAGGTCCTTCAGGCGGTCGAGGCTGAACCGGCCGTGCTCGTCGCGGCAGCCGAAGTACGCCGTGCCGAGCTGGAAGACCAGGTCACCGCCGTTGCGGTGGTACGGCGACAGGCCACCCTCGCCGGTGTTCTGCAGGCACCCGGCAAGCGCGGCCCCCTTGTTCAGGGCGGTGATGGCGTTGCCGGACAGCGAACCGAAGCTCATCCCGGAGATGTTGACCACCGACTCCGGACGGAACGCGCGGGCCCGCTCCCGCGCCGCGCCGAGCACCTTCGCGCACGGCAGCCGGACGTCGTGCCCGGCCGTGGGGGACGACGGCGGCACGGCCCGGCCGAACGTGCGGTGCTTGATGATCGGGTAGCCGGGCGTGAACTCGATGTCGTTGTCCGTACCGAAGCCGAAGTAGTTGTTCTCCTGCTTCGCCGACGCGTACACCCAGCGGCGCTGGTCGCGGGTGAACGGGCGTTCCTCGTTGTTGCCGGCCACGATGTACTGCCGCAGCTCCGGCCCGACGGCCTCCAGCAGGTACCGGGCACGACCGAGCACCGGGAAGTTGCGCAGCAGCGCGTGGTCGCGCTGGATCAGATCCCGCGCGGCGAGCGCCGCGACGGCGGCGGCGACTGCGGGTACGGCTCGACGGGCCCATGTCATGCCGGCAACCTTTCCGCCCGCGCCGTCGGTCAAACCGCCGGGGGGCCGACATTGTGCTGCTCAGGCGTGGGGTGCGTGCTGGTGACAAGCGTTCGCCCACGGCGGAGGCGGCACGGGGATCACCCCGCGCCGCCGCCGACCGAGGGTCAGTGGTGGGTGAACGACTGGCGGACCGTGCCGCCGACGATCGTGCACCACGTGCTCGTGCTGAGCTTGCCGTTGCGGGGCAGCCCGTGCAGCGCCTGCAGGTCCTGCACAGCCCTGCGGGTGGCGTGGTCGTACGCCCCGGTCACGGTGACCGCGTACCCCTTGGTCGCGAGGATTTCCTGGACGGCCGTGACCGGCGCGCCCGCGGCGTGCTGGTCCAGCTCCGGGGCCAGGGTCTCCCAGGTGGGGGTGGTGAGCGTGGCGTCCACGTCCACGGCGATGCCGTTGCGGGCCTGCCAGTCCTGCACGGCGGCCACGGTCGCGGCGTCGAACGTTCCGCTGACCGTCACGGCGTAGCCACGGTGGGCCAGCAGGTGCTGCACCACCCGGACCGACGGTGAGTTGACGAACCGCCACAGGTCCGGCCAGCGGCGCGCCGGCACGTCACCCAGCTTGGTGCCGAGGGCCGCGTGGACCCGCCGCCGCAGAGCCGGGAACTGCCGATAGAAGGCCGCGCCCGGGCAGTCGGTAGTCCTGAAGTCCCAGTGGCCGAAGATGTCGTAAGCGTGCAGCCCGTACTGGCGGCAGATCGTCACGCAGAGCTTGACCAGCGAGTCGGTCAACGCCTCCGGTGGGGTCTCGGTGACGTAGGTGCCCTCGTTCTCGATGCCGATGGCCCGGCCGTTCTCGCCCGGGCAGTGCGCCGAGACCATCTGGCGGTCGCCCGCTTCGAGGCGTTCGAGGCTGCCTCGGCGGCCCTCCAGCACGTAGCCGCCACGGCTCACAGTGAAGTGCTGGCCGGTGTCCGACCAGCCATTGCCGTCGATGTGCAGGTCCTGGCAGTCGTGGGCCAGCTTGACCGCCTGCTCGCGGGAGTAGTCGGTGACGTTCGGGAACGCCATGTGATGCACGATGATCTTGTTGGTGGCGATGGCGCTTACCGACAGCGGGTCCTTCGGTGGGCGGGCGGCCCACTCGTCGCAGCTAATGATCCAGTCGAGGTCGGTGCCGGGAGCGGCCTGCGCCGCGCCCGAAAAGGCGAGTTCGCTTCCGACGACGGCGACCGTGGCCGCGCCGAGACCGGCCCGCAGCAGCGTTCGGCGGTCCACTTCGGAATGGTCGACGTGCATGACATCTCCTCCTGCGGCCGACGGCGGGGGGATGAAAAGTAGCTCCAGTGGCCGCACGCACTCCGGAGAATATTGCCAAGACTCGCCCGCGCGCTAGACCCTTCGCGACCGCGGGAACGCCGGGTTGCCGCGCCGCCCTCACTGATCGACGGGACAGTCGCGAACCGGTCGGCGTTTCCGCGTGAGCTGGTGGGGGTAGGTCGGTGGCCTATCATCCCGGCTGCTCCGCGTGGAGGAACGACCATATGAGTGACAACGTCAGCGACGCGGTGGGCGACGCCCTTCGCTCGGTGATGCTCTTCCTGCCCAAGGCCGTCGCCTTCCTGGCGATCCTGGTGGCCGGTTGGCTGATCGCCAAGGCCGTACTGAAGATCGTGGAGAAGGTCCTCGAACGCGTGGGCTTCGACCGCGCCGTCGAGCGCGGCGGCATCCGCCGTGCCCTGAGCCGCTCCCGGTACGACGCCAGCGACATCGTCGCGAAGCTCGTCTACTACGGGGTGCTGCTGCTCACCCTGCAACTCGCCTTCGGTATCTGGGGGCCCAACCCGATCTCCGACCTGATCACGGCTGTGGTCGCGTGGTTGCCCCGCGCCTTCGTCGCGATCGTCATCGTCGTGGTCGCCGCCGCTATCGCCAACGCCGTCAAGGACATCATCAGCGGCGCGCTCGGCGGGCTGTCGTACGGTCGGGTGCTGGCCGGTATCGCCTCGGTGTTCATCCTCGGCCTGGGTGTCATCGCGGCGCTCAACCAGATCGGGGTGGCGACCGCGGTCACCACCCCGGTGCTGATCGCGGTGCTGGCCACCGTGGGCGGGATCCTCGTCGTCGGGGTGGGTGGTGGCCTCATCCGTCCGATGCAGAGTCGCTGGGAGGCGTGGCTGACCCGCGCCGAGCAGGAGTCGGCGCTGATCGCCACGCACACCCGCGCGTATCGCGCCAGCCGACGCGAGGCCGAGGCCGAACTGGCCCGGTCGGCGGCCACCCGCCCCGCCCCGGTGGCCACCCCGGCGCCGGCCCGCTCGACGGACCCCGAGGCCACGCAGGTGGTGACCCGCCCGTCCGACCCGGACGCCACGCAGGTCACGGCCCGCCCAGTCGACCCGGACGCCACGCAGGTCACGGCCCGTTCGTCCGACCCGGAGGCCACGCAGGTGGTGACCCGCCCGACCGACCCGGACGCCACGCAGGTGGTGCGGTCGTCGACCGACGACACGACCCAGGTGGTCGCCGGGAACAGGCCCGCCGTCGGCGTCCCGGCCCGGAAGAGCGCCGACGACACCACGCAGGTGGTCGCTCGTCCGGCCGACCCGGACGCGACGCAGGTGGTGGGTTCCGGTCGGGAGGCCGACACGACCCAGGTGATCAGCGGTGGCACCGTTCCCGGGCAGCGCACCAGCGACGACAGCGAGACGACGACTGTCATCCCGCCGGTGGACCCGAACCGACGCTGAGCCGCGGCGCGACAGCGGGGCGGGATCCAGGCGGATCCCGCCCCGTTCCCGTCGCACCCGGCACGCCGGGTGCGCTTCCGGCACCCCGAAAGCGCTGGCCGGGCACGGTGACGCCGGTCTAGCATCGCCGACATGACCTGGCGACATTGATCCGATGCCGTAGGCCACACCCGTGGGCCGCCACGGGCACCGCACGTCCGGTGTCCGTCTCCACTCCCACGGGAAGGCCCCATGACCCACCTCGCCTCGCGCGCGCCCGACCCGGCGGTCCGCCGGCTGTCGACGACCCTCTACGGGTACGCGTTCCTCAGTGACCTCGTCCTGCTCTATCCGCTGTACGTCGTCCTCTTCGCCGACACCGGCCTGTCGGTGGGGCAGATCTCGTCACTCTTCGTCATCTGGTCGGTCGCCGGCATCCTGTTCGAGGTGCCGTCCGGCGCGTGGGCCGACGTGGTGTCACGCCGGCTGCTGCTGTGCCTCGCCCCGCTGGTGACGGCCGGCGGCTACGCGCTCTGGGTGCTGGTGCCGTCGTACCCGGCCTTCGCGGTCGGGTTCCTGTTGTGGGGCGCCGGCGGGGCACTGGTCTCCGGCGCTCTCGAGGCGCTGGTCTGGACCGAACTGGACCGGCTCGGCGCCGTCGGACGGTACGCCCGGGTACTCGGTCGAGCCCGGACGGCGGGTGTGCTGGGCGTGGTGGTCACCGGGGTGCTGGCCGGGCCGGTGCTCGCCGCCGGCGGGTACCCGGCGGTCGGCGTGGCCAGCGTGCTCGCCTGCCTGCTCGCCGCCGCCGTCGCGACCCGCTTCCCCGAGCATCCGCCGCAGACCCCGTCGGGCACGTCGGACGACGACATCGGCCTGACCTGGTGGGACACGCTGCGCGAAGGCGTGACGCAGGTTCGCACGCGGCCCCCCGTGCGGGCGGCCGTGCTGCTGGTCGCGGTGGTGGCCGCCGACTGGGGCGCGCTTGACGAGTACACGCCGCTGCTGGCCGTGGACACCGGCGTCGGCGCGCGGGCCGTGCCGCTTCTGCTCCTGCTGCTGTGGGCCGGCGTGACCATCGGTGGGCTGCTCGCCCCGGCGGGGGAGCGGCTGGGCCGCCGGGGTTACGCCGCGCTGCTCGGCCTGGTCGCCGTCGCGTTGGCCGGGGGCGCTCTCGTCCGGCAGCCGGCCGGCTTCGTGCTGCTCGCGGTGGCGTTCGGTGCCGCGCAACTGGCCACGGTGCTGGCCGACGCGCGGTTGCAGGCGCGGATCATCGGGAACAGTCGGGCCACCGTCACCTCGCTGGCCGGCATGGCCACCGACCTGCTGATCATCGGGACGTACGCCGGCTACGGTCTCGTCGCCACGGCGGCCGGCAACGCGGTGGCGTTCGCGGCGGCGGCCGGGGCGTACCTCGTCGTGGCGCTGGTGTTGCTGGCCCGCCACCGGCGTCCCCCGGCCGCGAGCAGCGTGGTCGCCGTGGGCGGCGCGCGTGGCTCGGGCTGACCGGGGTCCCCGGCGGTGAGCGCAGCGGCCCGCCGCCGGGGATGCGCTCAGCCGGCGAGGTGCAGGAACGACCACTGGTGGCCGTCGAGATCGCGGAATCCGCGCATGTACATCGGCCCGTTGGTGCTCCCCGCCCCGAGCGACTCGCCGCCGGCCACCACCGCCCGGTCGACCAACTCGTCGACCCGCTCGCGGCTCTCGGCCGACAACCCCACGATGACCTCCCGGCTGGTCTCCGGGTCCGGAATGGGCACACCGGTGTACGCCTCGAAGGCCGAGCGGACGTGCAGCAGCAGTCGGGTGTTGTCGGACACGGTGAGCGCCATGCTGTCCCCGTCCGGCTCGGTGTGGCCGGTGGTGAAGCCGAGCGCCCGGTAGAACTCGGCGGCGGTGAGCAGGTCGCGCACCGGCAGGTTGATGAACGTGATGGTCATCGGTGGTCTCCGTCCGACTCGAGCAGTGCCTTCAGGGCGGCGAGCCGATCCCGCCAGTACGCCTTCAGCTCGACGGCCTGCTCGGCCCCGACCAGCTTTTCGTGCAGGATGCTGACCCGGGCCTTCGACTCGCCGACCGCGTCGAAGCCGGCGACCACCCGTGTGGGACCACCGGCCCAGTCGGCCCGGAAGCTGCGCGGGGCGGTGGCGGTACGGACGCGCATCTCGACGTCGGGGAGCCAGCGGGCGCGTACCGTCTCGTCGGCGAAAGCCTCGAACAGCCGTGCCGCCGACACCGCCACCGTCCGGCTGGCGCTGGCCTCGAAGCCGCCGCCGCGTCGTTGGCCGGGCGTGCGCAGGCCGCGTGCCTGCTCGTACCCGACGGTGATGGTCTGTGCCCACCAACCCGGCACCTCGTGCTCGGCCACCAGGTGGCGGGCGATCTGGGTGTGCGTCCACTCGGCGGCGGTCGCGGCGTCGAGCAGGGCGAACCACTCGGCCCAGGAACGGCCGGTCCGGGCGCGGATCAGGTCGTCGGCGATCCGCTCGGTCTGCGCGGCGGCGGATCCCGCTGTCTGGGCGGCGGCGGGACTCACGATCTGCGCGGCGGCGGGGCCCGCGGCCTGCGCGGCGGCAGGGCCCTCGGGCGGTGACGCGGTCTGCGGGCTGGCCCGATTGATGAGCTGCCGGCGGGCCGTGGTGTAGCTCTCGCCGGTCTTCGCCATCCGGGTCCGGATTCGGGCCTTGAACGGTTTCTGGTTGGTCATCACATGCTCCCGGTCAACGGCACGGTCACCGGGACTCACGCTCCCGTCGACCCCGCCGGAGTGGGGCACGTGGCATTGCGTCCCGAGAGCTCCAGGCCCCCTTTGCCTCCGCGTGGCCGGCGGCGTGAGCGCCGGGAGGGAGGTGCGGCGTAGGACGACGCCAGGGGTCATCCTACGGCAGAGTCGGCCGCCCGCGTAGGAGTCAGGGCTGGTCGCCGTCGAGGTAGACCCAGCGGCCGTCCTCGCGGACGAACCGGCTGTGTTCGGTGAGCGTGCCCGGCCGGCCCGCCTCGCGGTAGTGGGCGTGGAACGTCACCGTGCCGGTGGCGTCGAGCAGACCGCCGCGCTCGGTTTTGACGATCTCCAGTCGGGTCCACCGCTGCCCCTGGGTCAGCTCCAGTCGAGCGGGACGGGTCGACGAGTGCCAACTGCGCAGCAGGTAGTCGGCGTCGCCGAGGGCGAAGGCGCTGAACCGGGAGCGCATCAGCGCCTCGGCTGTCGACGCGTGGGCGGTGCCGCCGTGGACCGGGGAGCAGCAGTCGGCGTACGCCCGGCCGGAGCCGCACGGGCAGACCGGTCCGGTCGTCGCGTTCGCCCGCCGGCCACCCGTACTCCTGCCCATTCCGCCATCCTGCCGCACCGCCGGGCGGCCCCGGCGGCCGGCCGTCACTGGTCCAGCGACACCGGCAGCGGCACCGGTCGTTTCGCGACCCGGTCGTCCCCGGAGGACCTGCCCCGCAGGTGCCGGGCCACCCAGGGGAGCAGGTGCCGGCGGGCCCAGGCCAGCTCGGCGCCGAGCACCTCGGCGCGGCGCCGCAGCGGCGCCGGCGGCAGCGGCGCGGTCCAGGAGTCGTCGAACCCGGGCAGACCCGCGGTGTACGCCAGGGCGGCGGCGATCCGGGCGTGCCCGGCGCTGTTGGCGTGCAGCCGGTCGTCGCTCCACAGCCGCGGATCGGAGGCGACGGGATGCGCCCCCAGGTCGAGCAGCGTGGCACCGGTCTGCGTGGTGGCCGCCCGCAGGGCCTCGTTGAGCGCCAGCATCCGGCCCCGCAGCGGCCGGGCCAGCGGCATCACCGGCGCCGGGTCCGGCATGGTGAAGGTCAGGACTGTGGCGCCCTGCGCGACGAGTGTCCGCTGCATCGCCGCGACGTCCCCGGCGACCTGGTCGGCGTCGAAGGAGGGGCGCAGCACGTCGTTCATGCCGGCGACCACGGTGGCCAGGTCGGGGGCGAGATCGAGGGCCGGCTGGAGCTGCTCGGCGCGGATCAGCGCGGTGGTCCGGCCGCGGATGGCCAGGTTCGCGTACTCCAGGCCGCCCTGGGCGCGCGCCACCGCCAGGGCGAACCGGTCGGCCCAGCCCCGGTAGCCGCCGGCGCCGTCCGGATCGTCGAGCCCTTCGGTGGTGCTGTCACCGATCGCCACGTACCGCCGCCACATCACCCGGGCGAGGTTAGCCCTCGCCCGACACGTGCCGACGGCTGACCCGGCAGACCTCAGCCTCGATCGCGGTGGAGGGGTCAGAGCCAGCCCGAGCGGCGGAACAGGCGGTACAGGGCGAGAGCGATCGCGGCCATCAGGGTCAGGGCGCCGGCGTAGCCGTAGCGCCAGGCCAGCTCGGGCATGTGCTCGAAGTTCATGCCGTAGAGGCCGGCGATGCCGGTCTGGGTGGCCGCGATGGCCGCCCAGGCGGCGATCTTGCGCATGTCGTTGTTCTGCTCGACGGCGAGCTGCGCCAACCGGGACTGCACGATCGAGGTGAGCAGGTCGTCGTACGCGGCCACCCGGTCCACGGCCCGTGCCAACCGGCCGTCCACGTCCACGAACCAGCGGTGCAGGGCACGCGGCGGTCCGTCGGTGCCCGGGTCGAGGAGCATCCGCACGGGCGTCTGCAGGGGGAGCACGGCCCGCTTGAACTCCACCACCTCCCGCTTGAGCTGGTAGATGTGTTGGATGTCGGCCGAGCGGTCGCGGGCGAACACCGCCTCCTCGACCCGCTCCAGGTCCCGCTCCACGTGCCCGGCCACCTCCAGGTACGTGTCGACCATCCGGGCGCAGACCGCGTACGCCACCGCCCAGGGTCCGGCGGCCAGCAGCGCGGGGCGGCGTTCGATGTCGGCGCGGACGTCGCGCAGCGCCCCGGCGGCGCCGTGCCGCACGGTGATGGCGAACCGGTCGCCGAGCAGGACCATCACGTCGCCGGTGTCGATCACCTCGGAGGTGTCGGTCAGCTCGGCGTGCTCCACGTACCCGGCGGTGCGCAACACCAGGAGGGTGACAGGTCCGTTCCGCTGCATCGTGGGCCGGTGCCCGTCGGCGAGCGCCTGCTCGACGGTCAGCTCGTCGAGGCCGAAGGTGCGGCCCACGGCGGCGAGCACCGCCGGGCCGGGCTCGTGCAGCCCCAGCCAGACGAAGGAGTCACGGCCGTGCCGGGCACGGGCGTACGCGTCGGCGTAGTGCGGCCGGCCCGGCTCCCGTCGACCGTTGACGTAGACGGCGCAGTCGACAACGGCGTCCGGATTGGAGCGGCGGGGCGTGGGGGAGTCGTCGTCAGGACGGCCGAGCAGCCGTCGGGCCAGGGCGCGTACGCCACGACCGGCCCGGTCCCGTACCGCTCGCTGATCCACGACGCCCCCTCCCGTGCACCGTTGCGGCCACGGTGCTCGCTCGCAGGGCATGGTGCCACCGGATTCTGCCCAGTGGCGTCCGGCTACTGACAGCGGGGTGGGTTGCGCCGCTCGGAGCCGAGCGTGTGCCGCGCCTGACAGGTAGCGCTCACCGCACCGAGCCCTGCGGCGGAAGCTTGCTCGCGCGTACCAGGATCTGTGTTCGAGGGCCGTGATGACCTGACGGGAAGAGCCTGATGCCCTCGACCCAGATCCACTCGTCTTGGGGAGGACGATTGGCTACCAGCCGTACTCCGGTCACCCACAGCCGAACCGGCCCGTCGGACGGCAGAAGGCGATCGACCGCGTCGATATTCAGCACTGCCCCGAGTTGTACTCGAACGTCAAACACCGCGTCTCCTCGTCGTTGACTCCGCCTTGTCGCACGGCGGCGCGCTGTCAGTCCTGGGTCGCTGGATCTGAAGACCAGCGATCTCGGCGAAGACCTCCCGCCGAGTCAGGGCCCTGCCGGTGGTCAGGTCGATGGAGTAGCCGGTCAGCCATACCCAGCCGTGATACGTCGGCTTGTCGCAGACCGAGGTGACGCGCAGCCACAGAGCCCGGTCGCCGCCGAACTGCACCGACGCCCGACCGTCGATCAGCACCAGCTCGCCCGGAACGGGGACACCCGGCTGGCGCTGCGTGGCGGTGCGAGGCACCGGGGCGGGTGGGCCATTGGCGGACCGTCGTTCGGGTCGCGGTCCCACGCCAGCACCCACCCCGGGCCAGCCTCAGCAGGTCGCCGCGCGGCCGGTACCCGCGCAGTCCGGGTCCGACCGACGCGTGCTGGCGAGGGTGTACTTGCAGGCCGTGGCGGAGCAGGATTGAGAATTGGTCGATGCGTTCAGCCCTGTCATGCAGACAGGTTGTGGCACATGCCGCTCACCTACCCGGAAAATCCTTCCGGGGTCGCAGTCGCTCGAGGGGGGACGGTGAACCGGTGCGCGGAAGAACCAACAACCTGACCATCGGCGAACGCCTCGCCTGGTACCGCTACCGACGCGGCCTATCCCAAGAAGTTCTGGCCGGACTGATCGGTCGTACCGCCGATTGGCTGGGCAAGATCGAGAACAACCGGATCGAGCTGGACCGGCTCTCCGTCATCACGTCCCTCGCCGACGTCCTGGACGTCTCCCTCGGCGACCTGCTCGGCGAGCCCGGCTTGCTCGACTGGAACGGCGACAGCGGCACCACGACAGTTCCCGCCTTGCGCGCTGCTTTGATGGACTACCGCGCCTTTGGCCCGTTGGGCAGCGGCACAGACGCGGAGCCAACGAGCATTGCTGTGCTGAGGAACGAGGTGGGAGCCCTCTGGGATGCCTACCAGGACTCCCGATTCCGGTATGTCATCGGCCGACTGCCCGAGCTGCTACGCCGCGCCCAGACCGCCGCCGACCATCACGGCGGCGACCAGGAGCAGGCTCGCCGACTTCTCGGCTTGGTGTACCAACTCGCTGCTACGCAGCTCACCAAGCTGGGAGAGAGCGACCTCGCCTGGATCGCCGCTGACCGCGGCTTGGCCGCCGTCCGGCCCACGGGTGACCCGGTTGTCACCGGTTCCCTGTTCCGCTCGGTCGGTCACGCCCTGCATGCCACCGGGCGTTACGCCGAAGCGGTACGCCTCACCGAAGACGCCGCCGGCTACCTCGAGCCTCATCTGAAGCACGCCACACCAGCGCTGCTCTCCGTCTACGGGACGCTGTTCCTGTCCGGCGCGATGGCTGCCGCACGCTCCAACGACGCCGCTACGACCCGTTCCTTCCTCGCCATCGCCGACCAGGCCGCCGGCCAGCTTGGAGCCGACACCAACCACCTCTGGACCGCGTTCGGCCCGACCAACGTCGCCATCCACCGCGTCGCCACGGCCGCCGAGCTGGGCGATCTGCAAGTTGCGGTCGACCTCGGCCCGCGCATCGACACCGCCGGGCTACCGATGGAGCGCCGAATACGGCACGCTCTCGAAGTCGCCCGCGCCTACAATTCATGGAACCGCGTCGACGACGCCCAGGCCGTCATCCTCGACGCCGAACGGATGGCACCTGAGCAGGTCCGCCACCACTTCCTCAGCCGCCAACTCGCCCTGACCTGGATCCGCAGGCAACGAGGCAAGCCCTCAACGGAACTGGTCGGCCTGGCCCGGCGGCTCAAGGTGCTCGATTGAACCCAGTCCAACTAGGCTGCCCAGGTGACGGCCAACGAGATGCCACCCGTGGCAACCCCACGCGTCGCCGCCGGCGCCCTTTTTCTCGACGACGAAGGTCGCGTGTTCCTGGTACACCCCAGCTACAAGAAACACTGGGACATCCCTGGCGGCTACGTCGAACCTGGCGAGTCACCACGCGCCGCGTGCATGCGGGAGATTCGAGAAGAGCTTTGCCTCACCCCGGCGCTCGGGCCGATGCTCGTCGTGGACTGGGCGCCCGCCGAACACGAGGGCGACAAGCTGCTCTTCATCTTCAGCGGCGGATCACTCAGCCCGGAGCAGGAGCGCGACATTCGCTTCGTAGACGGTGAACTGACCGAGTGGCGTTATGTGAGCGCGGAGTCCCTCGAAGAGTACGGGCCACCTCGACTCGCCCGCAGGATTCGCACCGCGATCGCAGCTCTGAATAACGGCATGTCCTCGTACGCGGAGCACGGCAGCGCCATCTAGACCGACTTGGGCCGCGTCAGGCGGTGCGGCTGGCGAAGACGACGATGTTGTCCACGTAGTTGCCTGTCGCGTCGTCGAACGGGCCGCCGCAGGTGATCAGGCGCAGCCCGGCGGCGTCCGCCGGCCCGTAGACCAGGCCGCTGGGAAAGGCATCCTTGCGGTACGCGTGGACACCGTCCACTGTGAACGTGGTGACCCGTGCGTCGGCGCGGGTGACCTGGATCTCCTGGCCGGCGCGCAGTCGTCCCAGGTCGAAGAAGACCGCCGGGCCGGCCGGGGAGTCGACGTGGCCCACCAGGACGGCGTTGCCGGTCTCGCCGGGGCTGACCCCGTGCCGGTACCAGCCGGCCACTGTCGGCTTGTCCAGCGGGGGGACCTCCAGCACGCCGGCGGCGTCCACGCCGACGGCGACGATCTCGGCGCGTACACCGATGGCGGGAATCCGCACCCGGACGGGCGCGGCGCGGGGCAGCGGCGCCAGGTCCGGCGCGGGCCGGGAGCGTGTCGGCGCGTCGGCCGGCGGGCGTGGGGGTTGGGCCGGCTCGGCAGTGAGGCCGACGGTGATCAGCCCCAGCCCGGACACGGCGAGCAGGGCGACCACCGCCGGAAGGGTCCGCCGCCACCACACGTGCTGACCTCCGTGGGGATCGTCGGGTGCCCGTGCCGGTGTCACCGGCACGGGCACCCGTTCTCAGGGATGGAGCGCGTCGCCGGTCAGGCGACGGTGGACACCGGACGACGCCGGCGGAACAGGACCACCGCGCCCGCGGCGGCGGTGCCGAGCAGGGTGCCTCCGGCGGCGAGGGCGCCCGCGTCACGACCGTCGCGGTTGTCGCCGCCCGAGCCGGCCGGAGCGCCCCCGATCGGGGTGACGGTGAATGTGGCGCTGCCCGCCGAGCTGCCGTCGCCGCAGGTCGCGGCCACCGTGTACGTGCCGAGGGTGAACCCGGCGGTGAACAGTTCGGCGCTGAGCCCGCCGCCGGCGGCGGCCGTGGTGGATCGGACGTTCTCGTCGCGGTTGGGTCCGGTGACCCGGAAGATGACGTCACCGGACTTCGGGTTGCAGGTCGTCGCGGTGAGCACGACGGTTCCTCCGACCGGGGTGGTGGCCGGTGACACGACGGTGTCGGCCAGTGCGGCGCCCGGCAGCAGGAGCGTGCCGAGACCCACGCCGAGCGCCGCCGTGCAGAGTGCTGTTGAGAGCTTCATACGCGTCTTCCCTCACTTTTCGTCCGCTGACTGCGTGGGACGTCGTTCGGGTGGCCAACTCCGTGACTAGCACCGGTGTGCCCAACACTAGGTGGGTTGGCACCACGATCAGGTGAAAATGAGAAACCTTCGTTGCCGTCACGTGTCCACCCGAAGGCGGGGGGAGCTGCGGAAAGGCCCGACCGGCCCGCGGTGCTCCGGTCGATGTCCGCTCCGGTCGGGCTGTCGCCCCTGGGCCGATGGCGAGGTATGGCGTCGCCTGTCCCGAGACTGTCAGTCGGTGTGCTGGGCCGGCATCGGCTCGCCGGTCTCGACCAGGGTCTTGAGGCCGGCCAGCAGCTCCGGCCAGCCACCGCTGCCGTCGAGCTGACCGCTGATCGCCCGGTGCATCTCGCTGTCCGGAGAGAAGTCGTCATGGCGGACTGTCAGTCGGACGGCCGACGCCCCGTGCGGCTCGATCTCGAAGGTCACCGTCGAGCGGCGTTCGCCCAGCCGGGCGGCCAACTCCTCGGCGGACCAGCCGAAGTGCTCGGCGTGCTCCGGCTGGAAGCCGTGCCAGCTGTAGGAGAGGCGACGGTACGGCTCGGCGACCAGCACCCGTTGGCCGAGGTCGCGGGGTTCGGCGTCCGGCGCGTCCTGCCACAGCACCGGCGCGCCGACCGTCCAGTCCGACACCAGCGCGACCCCACCCCAGTAGCGGCGGGTGAACGCCGGCTCGGTGAGCGCGGACCAGAGGCGTTGCGGCGTGGTGGCGACGTAGGTGGTGTAGGTGAACGTGGGGCTCTCCATGGGCTGTCGCTCCAATGCTCTGGTCAGGTCGGCGAGCGCGGCCGCCCGCTCACGGTCGTAGCGGCTGAGCCACCGTTCGGCGATGGCGTTGATCGGGGCGGCGTTGAGGTGGTGAAGCTTCTCCCGGCCACGTCGTACGGTCGTGACGAGGTCGGCCGCCTCCAACACCGACAGGTGCTTGCTCACCGCCTGTCGGGTCGACGCCAGCCCGTCGCACAGCTCCCGCAGGGTCTGGCCGTTGCGTTCGTTGAGTCGGTCGAGCAGTCGGCGCCGGCTGGGATCCGCCAGCGCCCGGAACACCTCGTCCACCACGTCTCCCAACAGGCAACCGTTTGGTTGCGCATCACGATAGGCAACCGGATGGTTGCCTGTCAATCAGGCCCTCTGCCGACGGATAACCTGCGGCGGCGTCGGCGGCGGCGCTGGTAGGTTCCCTGGCCGTGACACGGGACGTGGGGGACGGGTTGGGGACGCGGTTCGCCCGGCTGTGGGCGGCCAGCACCCTCTCTGCCCTGGGCAGTGGGCTTGCCACGGTGGCCGCGCCGTTGTTCGTCGCCTCGCGTACCGACGATCCGCTCGTGGTGGCCGCGGCGTCCGCCGTGGCCTGGCTGCCCTGGCTGCTCTTCGCCCTGCCCGGCGGGGTCCTGGCGGACCGGATGGACCGCCGCCGCCTGATGATCGTCATAGACCTGGTCCGGGTGGTCGCGCTGGCCGTCCTGGCCACGGCGATCATGACCGGCCGGGCCGGGGTCGCACTCCTGTACGTGGTGCTGTTCGTGATCAACACCGGCGAGATCGTGTTCCGCGCGGCAAGCCAGGCCATGCTGCCGACAGTGGTGCCCCGCCACCGCCTGGAGCGCGCCAACGGCTGGCTCGGCGGCGGCGCCACACTCATGAACAGCATGCTCGCCGGCCCGCTTGGCGGCTTCCTCTTCGCGCTGGCGGCGGGCAGCCCGTTCCTCGTCAACGCCGTCACGTACGCCCTCAGCGCGGTGTTGGTGGCGTTGATCGGCGGTGACTTCCGGGCCGCCGACCGCGCCCCGACCGCGCCCCGGACCCGCTCGATGCGCGGCGAGATCGTCGAAGGGCTGCGCTGGCTGGCACACCAGCGGTTGCTGCGCACGATGGCAGTGCTGATCGGCCTGCTCAACGTGACACTCACGGCAGCCCTCGCGGTGCTGGTGCTGCTGGCCGACGAGCGGCTCAGGCTCGGCTCCGTCGGCTACGGGCTGCTGTTCACCTGCATGGCCTGCGGCGGGGTGCTCGGCGCGCTGCTCGGCGACCGGATCGTCGCCTGGATCAGCGCCACCTGGACCGTGCGGATCGGCCTGCTGATCGAGGCGGGGTTGCACCTGGCGTTGGCCGCGTCCCGCAGCACCGTCGTGGTGGGGATCGCGCTCTTCGCCTTCGGCGTGCACGGCGGCCTGTGGAACCTCGTGGCGAACTCGCTGCGCCAACGACTCACTCCACCGAATCTGCAGGGGCGCGTGGCCAGCACCACCATGTTCGTGGCCGCGGGCGGCAACTGCGTGGGCGCGCTGCTCGGCGGGCTGCTGGCCGCCGAGTACGGCATCACCGCCCCCTACTGGGTCGGGCTGGTCGTGGCGATCGGCGTCTCCGCCGCCACCTGGCGGGTCTTCAACCGCGACGCCGTGGCGCGCGCCTACGCCGACGAGCCTCCGGTCGAGCAGCGACCCGCCCCGGTGCCCTGAGGACGCGGCGCGCGGCCCGGCCCGAGGGTGTGGCAGCGTGGTGCGGGTGACCCATTCCGCGCCGCTCGACGTCGATCTCGCGCTGCTCGGCGGCGGCGGCGCCGCCTCGCTGCTGCTCGCCGCGCTGGACCGACACGGCGTCCGCGACCTGCGGATCGCCGTCGTCGACCCGGTGCGTCGCCGCGGCCAGGACCGCACCTGGGCGTTCTGGGGCCACCCGAGCGCCGACCTGGACCCGCTGCTCAGCGCGAGCTGGCGGCAGGTCGAGGTGGCGACGCCCGCGCGGCGCCGCGTCCTCGACCTGACCCCGCTGCGGTACGCCATGCTGCGCTCCGGCCCGGTCTACGACCGGGCTGCCGAGGCCGAGAGTCGGCTGGACGCCATCCGGATCGTCGCCCCGGCCGAGACGGTGACCGACGACGGCGCCCGGGTGCTCGTCCGCACCGGGGGTGGGCCCACCGTGCGGGCCGGCTGGGTGCTCGACTCCCGCCCCCGGCCACCGGCGCGAGCGGGGCGGACGACCTGGTTGCAGCACTTTCGCGGCTGGTGGCTGGAGGCCAACCGGCCGGCGTTCGACCCGGCACGGGCGGTGCTCATGGACTTCCGCACCCCACAGCCGGCCCGGGGCGTCTCCTTCGGGTACGTGCTGCCGGTCAGCGACCGCTACGCCCTGGTCGAGTACACCGAGTTCTCGCCCGGCCTGCGCACCGACGCCGGGTACGACACGGCGCTGGCCGGCTACCGCGACCTGCTCGGGCTCGACCCGGCCGGACTGCGCGTCCGGGAGGTCGAGAACGGGGTGATCCCGATGACCGACGCGCCGTTCCCGGCCCGGCCCTCGCCCCGCGTCGTCCGCCTCGGCACGGCCGGTGGCGCGACCCGCCCCTCCACCGGCTTCACCTTCTCCGCCATGTACCGGCAGGCCGACCAGGTGGCCCGGGCTCTCGCCGCCGGCCGCCCGCCGGTGCCCGCGCCCGCGTACCCGGCGCGGCACCGCTGGATGGACGCGGTGGCGCTGCGCGCGCTGGACCGCGGCGGCGTCGGCGGCCCGGAGTTCTTCGACAGGCTCTTCGACCGCAACCCGCCCGAGCGGGTCCTGCGCTTCCTCGACGGCGTCACCAGCCCGGCCGAGGAGATCGCGATCATGAACTCCACCCGACTGCTGCCGATGATCGCCGCCACCGCCGGCGACGCGGCGCACCGCGTCCGTGACCGGCTGCGGCCCGCCCGGCCCGTACCGGCCATCCCGGCGGCCGTGGTGGGCGGACCGCAGCGGCGAGTCGCCGACGCGGAAACCTGAGCCGGGCCGGTCAGCGCCGGGCCGCCACCGCGTCGCGGATCAGCATCCGAAGGTCCTCCATCGGGTCGCCGTCGCCGGCGCCGAGCAGCGTCTTCGTCGCCGCGACAGTCAACCCCAACTCCGGGTACGCGTACGCGAGGCTGCCGCCGCTGCCGGCCGCGCCGAACGAACCGTCGGCGTCCACCGCGTACCCGAGACCCCAGGTCGCCTCCTGCCCGAACACCCACTCCGGACCCGCCCCGGCCGGCGTCGTGACGGTACGCAGCCGGGCCGGCGAGATCAGCCGGACGCCGTCCACCTCGCCGATCAGCGCGGCGAGCATCCGCGCCGCAGCGCGGGCGGTCATGGTGCCCGTCGCCGGCACCTCGGCGGCGAGGACGTCGGCCCGGCTGCCCACCTGGGCGCCGGGCCGGACGCCGGGAGGGGCGACCCGGTCGAAGTTCGGCAGGTTGGCGCTGGCGAAGTCGAACAGCGCGGCCATGTTGCGGTCCTCGACGCGGGCCAGCCGGGACAGGTCGGCGGCCGGCACCGCGAGGTACAGCTCGTCGGCCACCCCGAGCGGCCCGGCCACGTCCTCGGCGAGCACCGCCGAGACGCGCCGGCCGGTCACCCGACGGACCACCTCACCGATGAGCCAGCCGAAGGTCCACGCGTGGTACGCCTTCACCTCGCCCGGCGGGGCGATCGGCTCGGCGTCGGCCACGATGGCGCACATCCGGTCCCAGTCGGTGAAGTCCTCCGGCGTCACGTCCGCCGGCAGGGCGGGCACACCGGCGGTGTGGGTGAGCGCGTGCCGCAGGGTCACGGTGTCCTTGCCGTGCCGGCCGAACTCCGGCCACACCTCGGCGATCCGCAGGTCGTAGTCCACCTCCCCGCGCTCGGCCAGCACGTGCACCACGGTCGTCGTGAGGACCTTGCCGGTGGACACGCTCCAGATCGGCGTGTCGGCGGTCAACGACCGGCCGGTGGCCCGGTCGGCACTGCCGGCGTGCACCTCCAGGATCGGCTCGCCGTCGAGGTACGCGGCGACCTGCACCCCGGACTCCCGTCCGCTGGCGATCAGCTCGTCGATCGTCTTACGTACGTCGGCCCGCAGGCCGTCCCAGTTCCCGTTCACGGTCGTCGACTCTGACAGACCGGCTCGCGACCGCGCGTCCGATTTTCGACAGCCGCAACCGGACGGCGACCGCTCAGTCGGTGAGCAGCCGTTCGCGCAACCGGGCGGTCAGCGCGTCGTCCACGCCGAGCCGGTCGGCGGCGTAGCCGACCACCGACCCGTACGCGGCGCTCAGGTCGGCCAGGACGTGCCGGATGATCGCCTCCGGGGCGCGCCCGTACCCCGGCCACACCAGCGCACGGTCCGGGTTCAGGGCCTGCCAGTCCGCGACCAGGCGTGCGGTGGCCAGCTCGGTGAGCGCGAAGTCGGCGGCGATCTGCTCCTCGTCCACTCCGAGCAGGGCCAGCAGCAGCGCCGCGAGCAGCCCGGTGCGGTCCTTGCCGGACGCGCAGTGAAAGACCAGCGGAGCGTCGGCGGCGGCGATCACGTCGAGGGCCTCGCGCAGCTCGGCGACGCCGTCCTCGGCGACCTCGGCGTACCGGTCGGCGAGGTGGCGCCACGGGTCCACCGCCGGGTCGATGACCGCCTGGTCGTAGGGGCGGTGCTCGATGCTCAGGTTGTGCCAGGCCAGCCCGTCGATCTCCGGTGCCCGGCCGCGCGCGGCGATCTCCCACGGGTACCGCAGGTCGATCACCGTGCGGACGCCGAGGGCCTGGAAGCGGTCCAGGTCGGCACCGGACAGCTTGCCGAGCGAATCCGATCGGTAGAGCAGGCCCCAGCGCACCGAGCGTCCGTCGTCGGTGCGGTAACCACCGAGGTCGCGGAAGTTGTGCAGGCGGTCGAACGCGACGTGCCGATCCATCCGGCCGACCCTAGTGGTTCCGGCCCGGCGTGGCTGCCCCCGATCGGGGAGGACGACGCCAGCGCCCGGTAGGTTGCCTGCCATGGTGGATGCGGTGGCCGGCAGGGGCGTACAGATCTGGACCGACGGGGCGTGCAGCGGCAACCCCGGGCCGGGCGGCTGGGGCGCCCTGCTGCGCTACGGCGACCACGAGCGGGAGCTGTGCGGCGGCGAGGCGACGCCGACGACAAACAACCGGATGGAGCTGATGGCGGCCATCCAGGCATTGGAGAGCCTGAACCGGCCGGTCACCGTCGAGCTGCACACCGACAGCACCTACGTGCGCAACGGCATCACGAGCTGGCTGGCGTCATGGAAGCGCAACGGCTGGCGGACCGCCGCGAAGCAGCCGGTCAAGAACGCCGACCTGTGGCAGCGGCTGGAGGCGGCCTGCGAGCGGCACGAGGTCACCTGGCTGTGGGTGAAGGGGCACAACGGTCACCCGGAGAACGAGCGCGCCGACGGTCTGGCCAACAAGGGCATGACCGAGGCACGGGCGGCGCTGGCGAGCCGCTAGGCCGGGTCAAAGTCCTCGGTCGAGCCGAGGCGGAGTCCAGGCGGCGACCGGGCTGGGGTTGCGGCGAGGGGCGCTGGCCATCGCCGTTGGCTGCCCGCCGTGTCGATGTGCTGGTGAGCCGTATACCTCAGAGGTATGAATATGACTCTGAGGTATACCGCTCTCGACCGAATCCGCCGCCACGGAGGTCACCGACGGTCACCGGCTGCGCCCACCGCCCCGGCCAGGTCCGCTCGGGTCAGCGGGTCGCGTCGGGGTGACCCGGCATGCTCGATCCGCCGCCGCTGCTGCCCGACGAGCCACCGGCGACCCCCGAGTTGTCGGGCTCGGTCACGATGTCCGGCCGGACGTCGGTGTCCGCCGGTGGCGGGACCTCGGTGTCCGCCTCGACCTGCGCCAGTGGCACCTGGCCGGCCTCGTCCTCGCTGTGCTGCGGGTCGCCCGGCTGCTCACCTTGACGATTTCGGTAGCCCACGCCGTGCCCCCCGTCGATGCCTGTCGCGTCGGCCGTGGCTACCCGGCGTCGTCACCCACGAAACCTCGCCCGGCGGCGGCAGCCGGTTCGCTGCGGGGGGCCGCCTCCGGCGGAGCGGTCGGCAGGCTCAAGGTCCGCCGGCCGGCGTTCCCGTACCGCTCGGCAGGCGCAGGCTCCGCCGCCGGCGGGGCGCCTGCGGGGCCGGCGAGAGTGTGCCGCGTACCCCCGCTCGTCGTGCCGCCGTCAGCGGCGGCGGCCCCGGCGGGTCGGGGCGGCGGCCCGCGCGGGGTGTCGCACCGGTGTGAGCGTCAGTGCCGTCCAATGCGCCGGCCGGCTCAGCGTCGCCGGCAGGCCGGTGCGGACGTCACCCCGGGCGGCGTCCAGCTGGGCCTGATGCAGGAACAGGGTGGCGCGCAGGTCCGCGCCGCGCAGGTCGGCCCCGCGCAGGTCGGCGCCCGTGACGTCGGCCAGGGTCAGGTCGACGCCGCGCAGGTCGGCGCCGACCAGCAGCGCGCCGCGCAGGTTGGCCCGACGCAGGTCCGTCCGGCGTAGGTCCGCCCCGAGGAGCTGTGCTCCCCGCCGATCGATCCCGCCCGGCGAGCGGGCAGCGTCGCTGGCCCGCGACAGCAGCGGGTTGACGCGGGCGCGGTGCGCGTCCACGTCCACGGCGCGCAGCCGCGTCGAATCGCCCTCGGCGAGCGCGGCGATCTCGGCACGGGCGCGATCCAGCTCGGCGCGCAGCGCGGCCGGTGGGCGCAACGACAGCGCCTCGGTGAGATACCAGAGCAGTTCGTGCAGCGGGCGCAGCACCGTGAACGCCTCGGCCATCGCGGGCAGCGTCTCCGGGGCGTCCCGCCAGTCCCGCCCACCGAAGGTGACCTGGGCGACCTGCTGGCCGGCCCCGAAGCAGTCGAAGACCGTGCAGCCGGCGAACCCCCGCTCCCGTAGCTCGGTGTGGATGCCGCAGCGGTGGTCCGGGCGCAGGTTCGGGCAGGCCCGCCCTGCCGGCTTGTCGATGGCGAAGTCGGCCGACGCGGCGAAGGCGGGGACCACGCAGCACAACCCGAAACAGCGCGCGCAGTCGGCGCGCAACTGCGCCGACCGCGCAGGCGGCGGGGGATGGGTCGACACGGGGAACGATCCTCCTGGCGATCGAGGCGACGACCCCATTGTCCCGCGCCGCGTCCCGACCCACCGGGCCGGGGCTCACCGTCCGTGCGCGTCGCCTCCCGGAGGGGGTACGTCATTCCTCCGGTGGCGGCACCAGCCGGCGGATCTCCCGCTGCCCGTCGCCGCCGCCGTACTTCTGGTCGAAGTGCCTGCGGACGGTGGCGGCCGGCGTGCGGTCCCCGTCGACGGGCTCCGCCAGGGCGAACACCCCGGGGGCGCCGCCCGGCGCGCGCGGTGGCAGAACGGCCCGCACGGTAAGCGGCCCCCTCGCCTTGAACCCGCCGCAGTCGACGTAGTGCTGCCCCTCCACACTCACGTAGGGCACCTGCATCTCGATCACGTCGGAGTCGTCGTGGCGCAGCATCACGGCGACCGACCAGTACCGCTCCAGGTTCACTGTCGCCTGCTCGTGTTCCCACAGCTCCTCGAAACGGGCGTGCACGAACCCGCCCCACGGGCTGTCCATGTCGACCTCGAGCTGGGGCACGTTGAACGACAGCTTCCCGATCGGGAAGAACGAGATCAGCGCCCGGCTGTCCCACTGGTAGAGCTGGATCGACGGGGACGCGTCGTAGAGCCGGACCTGCAACCGGTGCCGCAGTCGTGCGTCGAGGGTGTCCTGGAACAGCGCCAGGTGCCGCAGGTTGGTGCGGATGTAGCGGGGCACGTCCACCCGCTCCCGTTCCAACTCCTCGGAGCGCTGCTGCGCGGCCGTGCAGTCCGGGTCCAGCAGGAGCAACTGCACCTGCGCGCCGTTGGCGAGCGCCGCCCGCATACCCCGCATCGTCTCCTCGCGCTGCGCGTCATCGAGCAGGATCGTCCAGGTGTCGAGGATTCGCACCCGGCGCCCGGAACGGTGCAGCCGGGCCACGAAGGCGTGCTGGTCGAAGCTCAGGTGCTCCTGGACCCGCGCCCTGCGGGCCTCCTCGAACAGCGGGTCGAAGATGACGTACGAGATGGCGGCGAGGACAACGCTGGAGCCGATGTTGAGCAGCAGGTCGCTGAGGAAGCCGCTGCTGCGCCAGGCGGCCAACAGCATCACGAGGGCGATCCCGAGCAGCGCCCCACCGACGCCGAAGGCACGTCGTTGTCGGCCGCCACGGTCGCCCCGACCCGCCCACTCGGGCATCCGGTGTCCCCTTCCGTAGGGCACTGTGATCACCAGGATGCGGAGGATACGTGCCGGCTTTGCCGCTCGCTGTCCCGTTCCCGACCGACGCGTTCGCCGACCGGACCGTCCCCACCGCTTCTAAGGTGACGGTAAAGGGGGCGTGCGACTGCGGAGGGTGGCGGTGGATGGACGACGACGAACGCGAGAAGGCCCTGCTCGCCGCCCTGACCACCGAGCACTACGCGTTGCAGACGTCGCGCTCCGGCACGATCGCCGAGGCGACGGGCCGCGCCACGATCTTCCTGTCGGTGCTGTCGGCCTCCCTGATCGGGCTCGGCTTCGTGTCCGGCAACGACGCCGTGGTCCGGCCCTACCTGGGCGCGGTGCTGCCGACCCTGGTGATCATCGGCGTGTTGACCTTCCTGCGGCTGGTGGAGACCACCGTGGAGAACTCCCTGGACCTGCGGCGGATCCAACGCATCCGCGCGTACTACCAACACCGGTTCGCCAGCGAACACGACTTCTTCGCCGACGCCGTGGTCGACGAGGGCAGCATGCGGACGGCCTGGACGCTTGTCGGCACCCAGCCGGGCCGCTGGGAGTTCCTGCTCACCACCGCCGCGCTTGTGGGAGCGGTAAACGCGCTGCTGCTCGGGGTCGGCGTCGCCCTGGTGACGGGAACCGTCGGTCTCGGGCGTGGCCTCGCGATCCTGGTCGGAGCGCTGGTCGCCGTGGTGGCGTTCGCCGTCCAGTTCGCGTACATCGTCCGCACGTCCAGCGGGCGACTGGGCTGACGATTCCTCAGACCCGTCGCCAGTCGTCGCTTGTCAACGCGGCGGCCTGCGGGCCCATCAGCAGCATGCCGCCGTCCACCGGCCAGGACGCCCCGGTGACGTAGCTGGCGGCGGGGGAGGCCAGCAGCGCGACCACTGCCGCCACCTCGCGGGCGTCACCGGGCCGCCCCACCGGTACGCCGGGCCGCTCCTGGGTGAACGGGTCGACGTCCTCCTGACCGGTCATCGGTGTGGCGATCTCACCCGGAGCGACGGCGTTAACGGTGATCCCGTCGGCGGCCAACTCCTGGGCCATCACCCGGGTCAGCAGGCCCAGGCCACCCTTCGCGGCGCAGTACGCGGCCGAGCCCACCCGGGGCGCGTGCTCGTGCACGCTGGTGATGCTGATGATCCGTCCGCCGGCGCCGGCGGCCCGCATCCGTCGTGCCGCCCGCTGTGCACACAGAAAGGGCGCGTCGAGGTCCACGGCGAGCACCTCGCGCCACTGGTCCCAGCCGGTGTCGACGAACGGCGTCGAGGCGCCGGTGCCGGCGTTGTTGACAAGCACCCCGATCCCGCCGAGCCGGTCGGCCAACTCGTCGATCACCGCCGTCGCGTCCGGCAGGCGGGTGAAGTCCGCCTCGGCGACCTCGCACCGTCGCCCGGTGGCGCGGACCTCGGTCGCGGTCCGCTCGGCGCCGTCGGGATCGCCGTACCAGGTGAAGCCGATGTCGAAGCCGGCCTCGGCCAGGGCGACCGCGCTGGCCTTGCCGATGCCGGAGTCCGCGCCGGTGACCACGGCGATCCTCGGGTAGGTGTCGTATCGCTGGGGCATGGCTGGGCAGTACCCCGACCCGGCGCGGCGTACCGTCGCCGGATGCGGATCACCCGATTCACACACTCCTGCGTCCGCGTCGAGCACGACGGTGGGGTGCTGGTCGTCGACCCGGGCACCTGGAGCGAGCCGGCCGCGCTCGTCGGCGCGGACGCCGTCCTGGTCACCCACGAACACACCGACCACGTGGACGTGCTGCGCCTGGCCGGGCTGGGCGTCCCGGTGTACGCCCCGGAGGGCGCCCGGCTGCCCGACCTCGCCCCGCTGCCGGTGACGCCTGTGCGCGCGGGGCAGCGCTTCACCGCCGCCGGCATCACGGTCAGCGCGCACGGTGGCCGGCACGCCGCCATCCACGAGGGCCAGCCGGACTGCCCCAACCTCGGCTACCTGATCGGCGACGAGCTCTACCACCCGGGCGACTCGGTGCACGTGCCGGACGAACCGGTGCACACCCTGCTCGTTCCCGCCCAGGGGTCGTGGCTGCGCCTGGACGAGGCGATCGGATTCGCCCGCGCGGTGGGCGCCGTCGCCGCGTACCCCATCCACGACGCGCAGCTCAACGAGCGCGGCCTGGCCAGCGTCGCCGGCTGGTTCGCCGAGACCATCCCCGGCTACCGCCACCTCACCCCCGGCGACACCGCCTGACCTGGCGTGCCGTCGGTCGTCGGCACGCCGGACTTCCTATCGTTCGGTGAGGGCGAGCGTCACGCCGAGCGCGACGAACGTGCCGGCGACGGACCGGCGCAGCCAGTCGGTGACGCGGGGGCGGGTGAGCACCCGGTCCCGCAGGTGGGCGGCGAAGACGCCGTAGCCGCTGAACACCACGAAGGTGAGCAGCATGAACACCACGCCGCAGGCCAGCATCGCCCGGGTCGAGCCCGGGGCGGTGGTGTCCACGAACTGCGGCAGGAACGCGACGAAGAACAGCGTCGGCTTCGGGTTGAGCAGGTTGACCAGCACACCGGAGACGATCACCCGCGCCGCCGAGCGGGGTGGGCGGTCGCTCGTCGCCGCGAAGGCGCTGCGGTCGCGGATCGTCGACCAGCCCAGGTAGAGCAGATAGCCGACGCCCAGGTACCGGACGGCCTCGAACGCCGTGGCGCTGGTCTGCAGCAGCGCCGCCAACCCGGTCAGCGCCGCCAGCAGGTGCGGGACCACGCCCAGCGTGCAGGCGAACGCGGCCAGTACGCCGGCCCGGGCGCCCCGGGACAGCCCGGCGGAGAGGGTGAAGAACACCCCGGTGCCGGGGGTGATCACCACGATCAGGGCGGTGATCAGAAAGGGGATGCTCACTGTCGTCCTCCGGTGGAGTCGGGCGGGGATGTCTGCGACCCACTCTGCTGCCAAGATGGTCCGGTGAGCAGGGCCAAACCGAACGACTCCGAGAGGTCCATAACGGCCGGGTCGGATTTTCTGCACCTCACCGTCGCCGACGCGCCCCCCGGAGGACGCGCCGACTGGCTCGCCGGCCGACTGCGCCAGGCGATCGCCGACGGGCGGGTGCCGATCGGCGCCCGGCTCCCCGCCACCCGGGTGCTCGCCGCCGACCTCGGCGTCTCCCGGGGCGTGGTCACCGAGGCGTACCAGCGGCTCACCGAGGAGGGGCACCTCACCGGCCGGGGCCGGGCCGGCACGGTGGTCGTCGGCGCCCCGGCGCCGCCCGCGCCGGCGCCCGCCTCGGCCGCGCCGGCGGAACCGGCCGCGCTCTTCTCACCGGCCCCCGGCAGCGACATCTTCGACGCGGTACGCGCGGCCCGCGCGACGATCGACCTGACCCCCGGCGTACCCGACCTGACCGCCTTTCCCCGCGCGGACTGGCTGCGGTCGGAACGGACCGTGCTCCGCCGGCTCGCCGCGGCGGACCTCGGCTACGGCGATCCCTGCGGCGCGCCCGTGCTGCGCGGGGCCGTCGCCGCCTGGCTGGCCCGCAACCGGGGCATCACCGTCGACCCCGTCGACGTGATCATCGTGGCCGGGGTGTCGCAGGCGGTCGGGCTCCTCGCCCAGGCGCTGCGCCCGGTCGGCATCGACCGCATCGCCGTCGAGGAGCCGGGCTCGCTGGGCGTACGGCAGCACCTGAACAACTGGCAGGTCGTCACCCCGCCGGTGAGCGTGGACGACGCCGGGCTGCGCGTCGGCGAACTGGTCGCCAGCGGCCTGCCCGCGGTGTTGCTCACACCCGCGCACCAGTTCCCGACCGGCGTGGTGCTCGACGGTGACCGCCGCCGCCAACTCCTCGACTGGGCACGGGCCGGCGGTCTGATCATCGAGGACGACTACGACGCCGAGCACCGCTACGACCGGCCCCCGGTGCCGGCGCTGCGGGGCCTGCTGCCCGAGCACGTCTGCTACGCCGGAAGCGTGTCCAAACTGCTCGCCCCGGCGCTGCGGGTCGGCTGGCTGCTCGTGCCGTCGCGGCTGCGAGCGGCTGTGGTGGCCGCCAAACGCAACGCCGACCTGGGCAACGCGGTGCTGCCGCAGCTGGTCCTGGCGGAGCTGATGACCTCCGGCGCGCTGGAGCGGCACCTGCGGCTACTGCGCCGCCGGCACACCCGCCGCCGGGACGCGATGGTCGCCGCCCTGGCCCGACACCTGCCGAGCGCCACGGTGCACGGCGCGGCGGCCGGGCTGCACCTGACGATCACCCTGGACGATGCCGCCGTCACGGACACGGAGGTGGCGGCGGCGACACTGGCGCGCGGGGTGAAGGTGCAGCCCCTGTCCTGGCACTGCCAGCGCCCACACCGGCCCGGCCTGGTGCTCGGCTACGCGGCCCGCACGGCGACGGAGATCGACGAGGGCGTCGCCGCCATCGCCGCCGTGCTGCGGCCGACCGGTCGGCCGGCGCGCTCAGCCCAGGAAGAGCTGGACGAGCACCAGCACGGCCAGCAGCGCCGGCCCGCGTGAGCCCTGGCGCAGCAGATCGACGACGAATGCCGCTGCGCTGCATCGGGCCCAGCCGGCTGTCGGCTGATCCATTCCGGACGAGGCAGCAGAATCAATGCTTTTCAGCCTTGGTCGAAAGTCCGGAATATGACAGCGGTTCACACCCGCTTGGTGCCTTCGTGGGCTCGCGCTCGCCTCGATCGTGCCGCAATGATGCTCTTCTCGGGCGGCGTGGTCCCCATCCACGGCCAGTCCCTCAGGCATGCCGTCGTCCGTTCCCCTCGCACACCCGGAGAACTGCCCCATGTCGAACAAACCCCTCGGTACGTCGGCCAGACAGGCGCTCGTGGCGCTGATGACCCATGTCTCGGAGGCATCCAATTCGGAGTTGTACGAACAATTCCGGATGCGGATCGAGAAGAACATCCGGCAGGAACTTGAATCCGCCGGGTACATCGTTTGGCGCAAGGGCCTGCGCGGAGCGATCTTTCACGAGTTGACCGAGGATGGCTGGAAGCGGGCTCGCCGCGAGCTCGGCGCAGCCGCCCCCGAGCGGGTCTCGTCGGCATGGCTGCTGCACTACGGGACGCTGATGCACCTGGATCGGCTGCTGGCGACCCGCAATCTGCAGCTGGCCGACCTGTACGTCGGCCCTCTGGGCATCCCCGCCACCGACACGGATTCTTCCGACGAGGTGCCGACGCCGTCCGGGGGCGCAGCCCCACCGGAAGGGGATCGGGCGGGCAGCGAGCCGGACGGTGTCGAGGACCGGGTGCGCGACGCGTACCAGCGTCTCGCCGACGCACCGGGCAGCCTGGTGAGCCTGGCACGTCTCCGGGGGAGTCTGGAGGACGTGGCTCGCGACGACCTCGATCGTGTGCTGCGGGCAATGGACCGGCGGCGGGAGATCCATCTTGAGCCGGACCCCAACCGGAAGGCGCTGACGCAGGCGGTCCGGGACGCCGCGGTCACCATCGGTGGTGAAGACAAGCATCTGATCACGATCGACCGCTCATGATCGACCAGGTCCAGCGTCAGGCACTGCTGGAATTGCGGCGGCTCGACTGGGCGCCCACCCAGGAGGACGTGTGGTCCCCACTGGACATCCACATCGACGCGCTCAACGGTGAGGCCGGTGCCGCTCTCCTCCGCGTGTACCGGGAAGCGGTCGCGAGCAAGGGGCGAAGCCCGCTCGGGCTGATCCTGGAAGGCCAGCACGGCGCCGGCAAGACCCATCTCCTGCGCTGGGCACGTGAGCAGGTGCAACGTAGTGGCGGCTACTTCTTTCTTCTCGGAATCTCCGACACAAGAGCCTTCTGGCCCAACGTCGTGCACACGCTCCTGCGCGGTCTGCGGCGCTCGGGTTCGTACCGGCATCCTCAACTGGAGGTGCTTCTCGATCGGCTGTGTGAGCACGCCGCCGTGGGAAGGGAGTTGCGCGACCGGATTCGTGGACGACATCCACTGACAACGGAATCGCTCGACGCCTTCGTGACTGCGCTCCGGCGAGTGGACCCCGATCTGGGGCGTGAGTGCCGGCATACCCTGCGGGCCCTGGCGCTCTTGGCCGCCAAGGACGACGCGGCTCAGGACATCGGTGAGGCGTTCCTTACGTCGTTGCCCGATGAGGACCCTGGTGAGCAGGCCCGGTGGGGCCTGCCGAGCCGAGCGAAGACGGCACAGGAGGTCGCGGAAGAGATCTCCCGTCTGCTGGCCAGCACCGGTGCCAGCATGTTCGCGGTCGACCAGATCGACACCGTCATCGCGCAGGCCCGTACCTCCGTCGTCAATCACGGCCAGCCGGATGCCGTGTCTTTCGAATCTGTCGCCCTGGCCGAGGAACTCGGGCACGGCCTGATGCAGTTGCGGGAAGCGCTGCGGCGCACCGTGACAGTGGTGGCATGCCTGCCCACCTCCTGGCAGCTGATCAGCAACCACACCGTTGACTCCGTGCGGGACCGGTTCCGGCGGGAGACGCGGCTGAGTCGGCTGCCGTCACCCGAGGTGGGCGCGGAACTGGTTGCCGCGCGCTTCGGGCCCTTCTTCGATTCGGTCGGATTCTCGCCGCCGTACGCGACCTGGCCGGTGTTGCCGTCGGCGTTCGTCGCCGCACCCGACTACACCCCGCGATCCCTGCTGGAGCGGGTGGATGAGCACCTTCGCGTCTGCCTCACGACCGGCAGTGTCGAGCCGCTGCACGACCTGGACCAACGAGTCGCACCACGGGAGCCGCAGCCGGCGGCTCAGCCGCAGGACGTGGAGTCGGTGCAGCGGCGGTTCGTCGAGTTGCGCGGATCGCTCGACGTCGACCACGCCATGGATCCTGCCTCCGAGGACGTCGAGATGCCTCGCCTGCTGGGGGCCGGCCTGCGGGCATGGGCGGTCGAGCAGGGAGATCTGACCGGGCGGTACAAGGTCGTGCTCGGCGAGGAGGGCAATCCGTCGATGCATGCCTGGCTCCGGGAAAGCCTGGACGAGTCGACCGAGGATGAGGCGCACTGGTCGTTCCGCGCGCTGTCGCACACGCACCATCGGGCTGTGCAGGCGCGGATCGAGCGGCTTCGACAGCTCGTGGGGTTGGATCCCAGCATCGACAAGCGGCGTGCGGTACTGCTTCGCAACACTCGTTGGCCCAAGGGGCCGGTGACCCGACGCCTGCTGGACGAGTTCGAGGTTGCGGGCGGGCTGATCACCGAGGTGTCCACCGACGACCTGCGCACCTTCGCCGGGCTCGCGGTGTTGCTCGACGAGAAGGATCCGGCGCTCGGCGACTGGCTTCGCCTGCGTCGCCCCGCTGGCAACACCGCGCTGTTCCGGCAGGTCTTCGGCCTGCCGCCGGACAGCGCGGAGGCGCAGTCTCCCGGCCCTGGGCGACCCGGTGGACCCCCGGATCGGCCGGGTCTGCCGGAATCGCCGACGAATGAGCGGATCGAACCCGGCGACGCCCACTGGACGGCGCCCGACGAAACGACCCGCGAGGCGCGGCTCAATGAGACAACCGGTGGTGCTGGTCTTCTGCTGGGGACGGTGGTCGAGACAGGCGCGACGATTCGGGTGCCGCTGGAGTCGTTACGCAAACACACTGTCATCTTCGCCGGCTCGGGATCGGGCAAGACCGTGCTGATCCGGCGGCTGATCGAGGAGTGTGCCCTGCAGGGGGTTTCCACGATCGTGCTCGATCCCAACAACGACCTGGCGCGGCTCGGTGATCCGTGGCCGGAGGCGCCGCCGTCATGGCAGCCGGGCGATGCCGAGCGGGCCGCAGCCTATCTGCACGGCACGGACGTGGTGGTGTGGACTCCCCGCCGGGAAGCCGGCCGTCCGCTCAGTCTTCAGCCGCTTCCGGACTTCGCGGCTGTGCTCGACGAACCCGACGAACTCGCCCTCGCGTTGGACACCGCCGTGGCAGGGCTCGCACCCCGGGCACGGATGGGCGGCAAGACGGCGAAGATGGACCGTGGCCGGGCGGTGCTGCGCGAGGCGCTGGCGTACTTCGCCCAGAGCGGAGGCACCGGTCTGCGTGATTTCGTCGAGTTGCTCGCGGAGTTGCCTGACAGCGCCACCACGCTGACTCGGGCGAGTGAACTGGCGCATGACATGGCCGAGACCCTCAAGGCGGCGATGATCCTCGATCCGCTGTTCGGCGGCGCCGGTGTGCCCCTGGACCCGGGCGTTCTCCTGACTCCGTCGGCCGGCAAGCGGGCGCGGATATCAGTGATCAGTCTTGTCGGGCTGCCCAGCAACGAGCAGCGGCAGGGCTTCGTGAACCAGTTGCAGATGGCGTTGTTCGCGTGGATCAAGCAACATCCCGCCGGCGATCGCCCGCTCGGCGGGCTCTTCGTCATGGACGAGGCGCAGACCCTCGCGCCCTCGGGTTCGCTGACGGCCTGCACGGAGAGCACTCTCGCCCTGGCCAGCCAGGCCCGCAAGTACGGCCTCGGTCTGATCTTCGCGACCCAGGCGCCCAAGGGCATCCACAACCGGATCGTCGGCAATGCCGCGACCCAGTTCTTCGGCTTTCTGAACAGTCCGATCCAGATCGCGGCGGCGAAGGAGGTGGCGCAGGCCAAGGCGAGTGCCGTTCTGGACATCTCTCGACTGACTGCCGGCCAGTTCTACGCGGTGGGCGAAGGCCTCGGCTTCCAGAAGCTGGCAACACCGATGTGCCTCAGCCACCACCCGACGAGCGCGCTCACCGTGGAAGAAGTACTGATCCGGGCCCGGAGTTGACGGACCGGCAGGGGGAACAGCATGGACATCGTCATCGACAGCCTGGTTCGCCAGTTTCAGACCGACCGCGACCTCGTCGGGCTGCCACAGGACGAGGCGTTCGAAGCCTTCGCGGGCTTCTGCGTGCTCAGCTCGTTCTACGAGAGCGACTTCAGCCCGGACGTCTTCCGGATGGGTGGCGGCAATGACCTCGGCATCGATGTTTTCGGCATCCTGGTCAACGGCGAGCTCCTGCACGACGAGGCCGACGTCCGGGCGGCGACCGAGCAGGCACGCCAGTTGGACGTACGGATCATCGTCGTGCAGGCGAAGACCAGCCCCAAGTTCGAGTCGAAGGTCATCGCTGACCTGGCTGACAACCTCGCGCACGTCGTCGACAAGGCTGACCTGCCGTATCCGGCGTCCCAGGACGTGGAGAACCTTCGCGGGTGTCTCCGGGCGGTCTACGCGAACATCGCGAAGTTCTCTGGCGGTCGGCCCAAGCTGCACGTCCGGTACGTCACCACGGGCGGTCAGGTGGCGGACATGCTGCGCAAGAAGGCGGCATCGGCGGAGCGGGGGCTCATGCGCTCCGGCCGCTTCGATGTGGTCGACGTGCGCTGCGTGACCCGCGACGAGTTGCGTGAGTTGTACCAGCGTGCCACGCAGGCGGTACCGGCCACCTTCGAGATGCTCAAGAAGCTCTCCCCACCGACCATGCCCGGTGTTGTCCAGTCGCTGTTCGGTCTGCTACCCGCTCGAGAACTGGTGTCCCGGGTGCTCACCGATCCGGCCGGCAACATTCGCAAGGCCCTGTTCCACGAGAACGTGCGGGACTTCCAGGGCTACAACGGGGTCAACGGCCAGATCCGTGACGCCATCCGAGATCCGCTGCAGCACCGTCGCTTCGCCGTGCTCAACAACGGCGTCACCATCGTCACCCGAGGGCTCAACGTGGTCGGCGACGAGGTGCACATCCGAGACTTCCAGGTGGTCAACGGGTGCCAGACCTGTCACGTGTTGTTCGACGAGCGGGATCGACTCACCGACGACGTGCAGGTCAGCGTACGGATCGTGCACAGCGAGGACGAGAAGGTCATCGCTGGCATCATCGCCGCCACCAACCGGCAGACCGCGGTGAGCGAGGAGGAGCTGTCGACCCGGGAGGACTTTCACCGACGGTTGGAGGACTGGTTCTCCGCGCAACCGGCGCCGCGCCGACTGTGGTATGAGCGCCGATCCAAGCAGTACGCGACCCGGAACGAGGTGGAGAAGACGCGAGTGGTCAACCGTGCCCAACTCACCCGTGCCTACGCCGCGATGTTCCTCGGGGAGCCGGCGGCCGCCGGTCACTATCGCGATCTCACCCAGCGCCACCGCGATGCGCTGTTTCAGGAGGACCATCTCCCGGACGCGTACTACGTGGCGGCTGCCGCCCACTACCGCCTCGAATGGCTGCTGCGAACCAGGCGGATTCGAGCGACGCTGCGGCCCGCGCGCTATCACCTCATGGCGGCCATGCGGTGGCAGGTTCTCGGAGCCGAACGCCTGACCAGCAATCCCCGCCGTGCCAGCGAGCAGTGCCGGCGGCTGCTCGATCTGGTGTGGGATCCCGGTGCCTCGGAGCAGGCTGTCCTCAAACTCCTGCCCACCCTCGGCCGCATCATCGACGCCGAACAGCAGAGCGGGGTGCCCCTCGGGCAGATGGTCCGCAACCGCCGTTTCGCCGACGCCGTCCGTGCGGCGGTGCTGCAAGGATGACGGTCGCGTCCGCTACGTTCCGACGCCCCACAACTGGGGCAGGTCGACAGGGCCGGTGGCAGACTGCCCGGGCGAGCCACACCGCCCCGGAAGCGGAGTCAGCCCAGGAAGAGCTGGACGAGCACCAGCACGGCCAGCAGCGCCGGCCCGCGTGAGCCCTGGCGCAACAGGTCGACAGGGATCATCCCGAACGGCGTGTTGACAGTCGCGCCGCCGTAGTTGATCGGCGGGCGGGTGCCGGCCCGCCAGGCGGCTGCCACCACCCCGACCGCAAGCGTCGGCGCCAACCAGGTCGGTCCAGCGTCGAGGGTCGGCAGGCTCGGCAGGGTCAGCAGCCACCACAGGCCCGCGCCGACCGCCGGCACCGCCACGTGGATTCCCCGCAGCGCCGCATCGCTGCCACCGAGGGCCCGGCGCAGCCCGGGTGACCGGCTGACCGCGCGCAGGCCACCGGTGAGCCGGTCGGTGGCGACGTACGCGAACACCACCTGCGTGGCGCCGGCGAGCCCCGGCAGGGCGAGCGCGGCGGCGTACTGGACGCCGATCAGCCCCGCCCAGATCAGCAGGGCGCTGGGGTGACGGCGCAGCCGGCGCACGTCGGCCTGCAGCAACGCCCACCAGGCGGGGCCGGGCAGGAAGCGGCGGCTGCGGACCCGGCCGATACGCCGCCACCGCCGGCTCTCCACCAGGCTGGTGAGCATGCTCGGGTCGAGCAGGATGGTGGCCGTCGCGGCGGCGTTGGCGAACTGCGCGCCTGTCGTCAGCGTGGCCCGATCCACCCGGGGCAGCGCCCGCACGGCGAGAACCGTGCCGAGGACCGCGAGGGGCACCCCGACGGCGACCAGGGCGCCTGTCGGCAGCGCCGCCGGCCGGGGCAGCGCGTCACCGAGGCGACCGGCGATCACCACCGCCGTCGCGACGACGGCGGCCGCCACCATCGGCGTCGCCCCGACCACAGTCGGCCAGCGGCGGCCGGCCCGGCTGCTCTGGGCGACGACGCTCAGGGCGAGCGCGGCGGCGCCCCATCCCGCCCCGGCCGCCGCGGCCCAGCCCACGGCGCCCAGGTCGGTGACGCCGCCCAGCACGGCCACGGCCACCGCGAGCAGCGCCGTGCCGGCCGCCGCGCCCGCCAGCAGGACGCCGAGACGCGGCACCAGCCAGGCCCGCCGGTCCACCGGGGCGCTTGTCACCCAGCTCTGGGTGGCCGGAGTCACCAGCAGCGGGCCGAGCGCGCGCAGGCCACGCCAGGCAAGGCCCGCGCCGGCCAGCAGCGCGGCCACCGCCAGCCACCAGCGCACTCCCGGGTCGGCCCGGCCGACGGTGGGGGAGACCAGCAGGTTGCGGCTGGCGCTGACCGCGAACCAGCCGTACATGCCCACGAAGAGCACGACGACGTACGCGTCGCCCAGCACGTCACCGAGGGAGTGCTCGTGGTGGCGGCGGCGGGCCCGACGCAGGTGTGTGCGCACCTGGCGGGCGCTGGGCAGCCCGGCGGGCACCTCGGCGATCGTGGCCGGCGGGGCGCTCACCGACCGATCTCGATCCGCTCGTCGACCACCGCGTCGATCAGCTCCGGGTCGTGCGAGGCCAGCAGCACGGCGGTGCCGGCGTCCCGTTCCCGGCGCAGCCGGTCGGCCAGCCACTGCCGGCCGCGGACGTCCAACCGCTGCTCGGGCTCGTCCAGGATCAGCACCCGTCGGGGACGCACGAAGCACGACGCCAGCGCCAGGCGGCGGCGCTGCCCACTGGACAGGGTCACCGGCAGCTGGTCACGGGCCGGCTCCAGGCCCAGCTCGGCGAGCACCTCCTCGACCGGGTCGGCGCCGCCCCCGTGGGCGTACGCGACCAGCTCCAGGTGCTCGACCACCGACAGGTCGGGGAAGAAGTCGATGTCGTCCAGGGCGGCCGCGACAAGCGCCCGCACCTGCGGATCGGTCTCGTCGGCCCGGCGGCCCTGCACCAGCACCTCACCGGCGTCCGGACGGTCGGCGCCGACCACGCAGCGCAGCAGGGTGGTCTTGCCGCTGCCGTTGGGGCCCAGCACCACCGCGATCCGGCCCGCCGCCAACGTGAAGCTCACGTCGTCGAGCACGACCAGGTTGCCGAAGTTGCGGCTGAGTCCCCGCACCGAAAGAGCGTCCACGATCACACACTCTCCCAGACCCGCGCCACCGGCCAACGTGAGCGATGGACATCACGCCGCCAGGCGCGACCCACTGCTCAGGGGCCGGCCGGCGACGGGTCGGCGTCGCGCTCCAGGCGCTCGTCCGCGGCGGCCAGCGCCCGGCCGTCGTCGACCTCCTCGGCCACCGTCGCCGCGTCCGCCCAGAGCCGCCGCGCCTCGGCCCCGTCGCCCAGCGCGGCGGCGGCGTCGCCCAGGTACAGCAGGGTTCGGCCCAGCCCCGCCGTGGGCCGGGTCTCGGCCCGCAGCCGCCGGCTCTCGGCCAGCAGCTCGTACGCCGCCCGCGCCTGCCCGGGCGTGCTGGTCAGCAGCGTCGCGCCGGCGTTGAGCAGCGCCGCGGCCCGGCTGGTCGGGTCGTTTACCGACTCGTACTCGCGCAGCGCGGCCCGCCACGCCTGTGCCGCGTCCAGGTGCTCGCCGAGCGTGGCGTGCACCAGCACCAGGTTGGTAAGCGCCGCCGCGTAGCCGCGCGCGTCACCCACCGACCGGAACGTGTTGGCCGCCCGCACCAGGTGGTGGTGCGCGGTGTCCAGCTCACCCCGGGCGAGCTGCGCCGCGCCCAGGCCCAGGTCGGTGAGCGCGTGACCGGACCGGTCGGCGGACGAGCGGTGCCGGCGGGACAGCTCCAGGTGCTCCACCGCGTCGTCGAGCTGCCCGAGGTCGAGCAGCGCCAACCCGAGGTTCATCCGCGCCTGGGCGGTGCCCCGACGGCCGCGTTCGGCCACCGCGAGGGTGAGCGCCGCCGCCGCGCCCTGCGGGTCGTGCCGACGTCGCCGCAGCACGCCGAGCTCGTTGTGCGCCCACCCGGCGATCTCCGGCCGGTCGTCGGCTGTCGGGGTGGCCAGGACCGTGCGGCAGACCTGCTCCCACTCGTCGAGCCGCTCGACGTGCGCGAGCCACCCGCACAGCGCCACGGCCAACCGGAACCACCACCGGCGGACCCGGCGGGGCAGCGTCTCGGCCGCTCCGGCCGGCACCCGGACCACCGCCAGCAGCAGCTCCTGGTGCAGGTCGAACCAGCCGTACGGGTCGTCGTCGAGCGGCAGCGACCACTCCCGGTCCGGTGGTGAGCCGAGCACCGCCAGGTTGGCCGCGTGTCGTTCGGCCCGGCGGGCCAGGTGCCGGGTCAGCCGGGCCTGCGCGGCCACCCGGGAGCGGGCGGGTTCGGCGTCGCGCAAATGCAGCCGGGCGTTCGCGGCGAGCAGCGGACGGACCTCGTACCTGTCGCCGGGCGCCCCGATCACGAACGCGGCGGCGGCCAACTGGTCGAGGAGCGCGCTCACGCGCTCGGGGTGGCGGCGGGCCAGCGCGGCGATGGTCGGCCGGTCCACCGGGGCGGGGGCCAGCGACATCAGTCGGTACAGCCGGCGGGCCTCGCGGGTCAGCGCCCGGTACGCGGTGTCGCGTTCGGTGACGAGCTGGGCAGCCGGCGAGACAGCGACCCGCTGGTGCGGCGGGGTACGCACCGCGCGGCGCAGGGCGTCCAGCACGTCGGAGTGCCGCCAGCCGTGCTGGGCGGTGCGGTAACCGAGCGCCCGGACGGTGCGGGGTTGCCGCCCGCACAGGTCGACGATCTCGCGTACCGCCGGGTCGGTGCGCGGGTCGGCGCGGCGGATCCGGGCGGCCGGCGCGGCCCCACCGGCCGCCGCGAACAGCTCGACGGCCTCGTCCGGGCCGGGCTCGGCGAGCCAGTGCTCCACCACCCCGTTGAGACCGCTGAGCGCGGGGCCGCCGGCCAGCAGCAGTCGGCAGGTGCGGGCGGTCGGCGGCAGCAGCGCGCGGACCTGCTCGGGACGGTCGACGTTGTCCAGCACCAGCAGGATCTTGCGACCGTCGAGCTTGCGACGCAGCGCGGCGGCGGCGGCCGTGAGGGCGTCCGGGCGGCCCGACGTCGGCGGCGCGGTGCCCAGGACGCCCGCCAGCGCGGCGAGCACCTGCCGCGCGGAGCGGGGACGACCGCCGCGGCGCAGGTCGAAGTGGTACTGGCCGTCCGGGAACTCGTCCCGGAGCAGGTTCGCCGCCTGGACGGCGCACGCGGACGTGCCGACCGCCCGCCGGCCCAGCACCGCCACCGCGTGCTCGCTGGCGAGCAGGTCGAGCACCGCCTGGACGTGCTCCTCGCGGCCGGCGAACCCGGCCGTGTACGGAAGGGTGGGCACGTCGGTCTGCGGTGTGGTGACGACGTCGGTGGGCTCCGGGCCGGTCTCCCGGATGGCACGACGTCGGCGTAGCTCGAACACCACGAAACCGAGGCCGCCGAGGACCGCCACCACGATGCTGGCCGGGCCGAGCACGCTCGCCGCGAACTCGGACAGCAGGTTGCTGGCCAGGTTGCCGAACACCCCGCTGAGCAGCGTGCCGATCGTCACGAGCACCGGCCAGCGCGGCACCCGGCCGTTACCGGTGGGGCCGGTCACCGCACGCCCCCGGAGACCAGCCCGGCGACGAGCTGCCGTCGCGCCAGCACCATCAGCACCACCGGAAGCACCGAGGCGAGCACCGACCCGGCGGCCAGAACGCCACTGTTGGACACGAAGCCGCGGCTCTGGCCGGCCAGGAACAGGGCGACCGGGGTGGCCTCCGGCCCGCTGAACAGCAGGCCCACCGCCAGGTCGTTCCAGACCTGGACGAACTCCAGCACCGAGACGGCGATCACGGCCGGCAGGTTGTGCCGGGCCAGCCGGTGCAGGGTGCCCCACCAGCGTCGACCGCCCAGCCGGGCGCCGCGCACCTGCTCGGCGGGCAGGTCGGCGAACGCGTTGCGCAGCACCAGCACCGCGAACGGCACCCCCAACGCCACGTGCACCAGGGCCAGCCCGCGGGAGGTGCCGGAGGAGAGCACGACGCCGAGCACCTCGTTGACCGGCCCGGCGATCACCTGCACCGGGACGACGGTGGCGGCCATCAGCAGCAGCCCGGTCGCCTGCGCGGCCGGCCCGGTCAGCCACGCCAGCGGGTACGCGGCCAGCAGCGCGATCACCAGCACCGTGGCGGTGACGACTGTCGCCAACAGCAGCGTGAAGCCCAGCGCCCGCCACAGCTCGTCACCGCCGAGCAACGCCGCGTAGGAGCCCGTCCCGGGCGGGGCCGACCACCAGCCGCGCGCGGCGGCGTCCACCTGCCCGTGCGCGGAGGTCGCCACGAGCACGACGAGCGGGATCAGCCAGACCACCGCGCCGCCCGCGGCGAGCAGCCGGAACAGCCGTCGCGGCGGCGTCGTCGGTGCGGGCCCGGGTGTCGCCTCGACGCGGGGCGGCGGCCACGCCTGGCGGACGAAGAACGCCGCCACCAGCATCCCGGCGACCACCGCGACCAGCCAGACGACGCCGAGCGCTGCCCCCTGGCCGGTGGTGGTGCCGCCCGAGGTCTGCCAGACCCGCAGCGCCAGCACCGCCGCGTCGTCGCGGACCGACCCGGGCGTCATGACGAGGATCAGGTCGAAGGTCCGGCTGGTGCCGAGCGCCACCAGCGCGAAGACCACCGCGACGGTGCGCAGCAGCAGTGGCCGCCACTGCGCGTCCCACAGGACGTGTCGTCGACCGCCGCCGTAGGCGCGGACCGCGTCGGCCAGGCTCGGCGGCAGCCGGTCCAGTGCGGCCCGGAAGACCAGCACCGCCAGACCCACCCACGCCCAGACGAACGCCGACATCAGCGCCACCGTGACCAGCCCCGGCCCGAGCAGTTGCGGCGCGTCGTCGGCCGAACGGCCGGTCAGCCGTGCGGCGAGCAGGGTGGCCAGGCCCCGGGTCGGGTCGGGGTCGTACATGAGGCGGAAGGTCACACCGGTGACGACAAGCGGCAACGCCACAGGCACCAGCAGGATCAGGCGGACCAGCCCACCCTCGCCGGAGCGGCGGGACGCCACGGCGAACAGGTAGCCCAGCGCCGTCACCACCGCCGGCACCAGGATCGCCCACAGCACCGTGCGGCCGACCACCGCGCCGGTGCCGGGCGCGGCGAGCGCGGCGCGGAAGTGCTGCGCGCCGACCCAGCGACCGTCGGTGGTGACGCTGGCGTGCAGCGTACGCAGCACCGGCCACAGCACCAGCGCGCCGAGCAGCAGCGCCGCCGGCAGCAGCAGCGCGGACGTCGCCCCGGCCGCCGGATAGGCCCGACCGCGCCGGGGCGGGCCGACGTCGTCGAGCACCGCCAGCTCGCCGAGCACCTTGACCTGGCTCATCGGCCACCGCCCGCGTCGCGGGCCGCCGCCGCGAGCTGCCCGGTGGCCCGGCGAACCGCCGCACCGGCGGAGACACCGTCGGTGACGTCGGAGAAGAAGTCCTGCATGATCCGCCAGATGCCCACCCCGTCGGAGCCGGTGAACGCCCCGGGCAGTTGGTCGGAGAGGTCGAAGTGCAGGGTGTCGGGGCCGCGCATCTCGCGGGCCAGTTGGCGACGGACCGGGTCGGCGTAGTCGGTGAGCGCGATTGTGGTGTTCGGCGACAGGTAGCCGCCGGCGCGCAGCCACGGCCGGAACGAGTCGGCCCTGGTGAGCCACTCGACCAGCTCCACCCCGCCCCGGGCGTCGGCGAACACCACCGCCACGTCCCCGCCCACGATCAGGGCGCCGCCTCCCGTGCCGGCGCTCGGGAACCGGAAGGTGACAGGCTCCTCCGGGCCGCTCCGGAACCGGCCGACCACCTCCGCGGTGAAGTCGGCCTCGAAGACCATCACCGCCCGTCGGGAGCGCACCACCTGGATCACCGACTCCTCGTACTGGGTGAGCAGGGCACGCCTGCCGCCGCCGGGGAAGGCCCCGTCGATGCTCCACAGCTCGGCGAGCCGGTCGAGGGTGTCGCGCACCGGCCGGCCCTGCCAGTCGGCGTCCGGCCCGGCGAGGGCGTCGTAGGCGCTCGGCGCGAGGTCGGCAAGCACGTTCTCGAACCAGTCGGTGAGCACCCACCCGTCGGCCGCGCCGATCGCCAGCGGCGCCGGGCCGCCGTCGCGCCGGGCGAGCGCGCCGAGGCGGCGGGTCAACGAGACCAGCTCGTCCCAGCTGGTCGGCTGCTCGGGCAGCATCGAGGGCAGGTGCCAGACCAGGGACTTGTGCGCGGCCTTCACCCAGACGCCGTAGCGCTGCCCGCCGGTCAGCAGCAGGTCGCTGAGCCCGATGGGCACCGCGTACTCGGTCGAGGGGCGCACCGGGCGCAGCCAACCCCGCGCGGCGTACTCCGTCACCAGGCCGGGACGCGACAGGATCGCCACGTCCGGCGAGGTGCCCGCGAGGTGTCGGGCGCGGAGGAACGCGTCGATGTCGTTGCCGGCGCTGACCACGCGCACCGGGTCGGGATAGGTGGCCACGACCTCGCGGAAGCGGTCCAGCTCGCTGCCGCTCCACACCACCGCGACCTGCACCGAGCGGCCGCCGCCGGCACACCCGGCCGCGGTCGCCGCCGCGCCGGCCGCGGCGGCCCGCAGCAGCGTACGCCGGCTGAGCCGGCCGGCCGGCGTCACCGCAGCGCCTCGTCGGGCTCGGTGACCAGCTCGTGGTGGCGGGGGATCTCGGCGAGCGTGGCCGGGTCGGCGGTGCAGACGAGCACGGCCACCCCGGGCGCGTCCGGCGGGGCCAGTCGGGGCAGCAGGTCACCGAGGCGACTGCCGCCTGACGGGTCGACGGGCAGGTCGACCACGAGCACCTCGGGCAGGCAGACCGCCGCTCGGGCCAGCGCCACCCGGAACCGCTGGGCGTCGGAGAGCAGGTGTGGCAGCAGGGCCAGCGTCGGTGCCAGCTCCAGCCGGTCCACCACTGTCGCCGTCCAGTCGTCGGCCACCTCGTGCACCCGCTCGCGCTTGCGCTGGCCGTACTCGATGTTGCGGCGCACGGTGAGCTGTGGCAGCAGCGCGCCGCCGGCGGGCACGTAGCCGATCTGCCGGCGCGGCGGCGCGAGCGCCGTCACGTCCCGGTCACCGACCATGATCCGCCCGGTGACGGGCGCGGCGAGCCCAGCGAGGACCCGGGCCACGGCCGTGCCGACCCGGGGCGGCGCGACCAGGGCGACAGTCGCGCCGGACGAAACCTCGAGGGTCACCGGCCCGGTGCCGGGGACGGCGACAAGTGCGCGTAGTCGTAGCGTGGCCCTCACCTCCGGTGACCGCTGATGCCCGTCCCAGGGTGGCACACCCTGCCGACAGTCGATGTCCCGCCGATCTTCCACTCTGGAAGGTGGCGGCTACCGGCTCGGCTGGCCGCCGGGGGCGTGCGGCGTCGGCTGCCCGCCGGGGGCGTAGAGGGCTGCCAGCCCGGCGGCGGTGGCGGCCAGGCGGTCGCGGAGCGCGACAGGGGTCAGCACCTCCACGTCGGCGCCGAGGCGCAGCAGCTCCCCGTGCGCGTGGGTGAGCGACTCGATCGGCAGGACCGCTGTCATCCAGCCGCGCGCGTCCGGCGGTCCGGCGCTGGCGTCCACCGCGGACACCACCGGGTCGGCGCCGATCTCCCGCAGCCGCTCCCGGCCGGCGGGGGACAGCCGTACGGTGGCCTCGTCGCGGTGCAGTCGTGCCCGGAACCGCACCACGTGCTCCCGCCACCAGGCCGGGAGGTCGAAGTCGGCCGGCCGGTCGAACTCCTGCGCCAGCGGGGTCAGCGCGAGGATCTGGTTGACCCGGTAGGTCGCCGGTTCGGCCCGGCCCGGTCGGGTGGCCACCACGTACCACCGGCCGCCCTTGAGCACCAGGCCGTACGGCTCCAGCACCCGGGTCACCTCGCCGCGCCAGCCGCGGTAGCGCACCTCGACGCGCTGCTGCCGCCAGACGGCCTCCGCCGTGCGGGCCAGCTCGGGGGAGGCGTCTCCGTCGGCGTACCAACCGGGTGTGTCCAGGTGGAAGCGCTGCGACAGTTGGGTCGCCCGGTCGCGCAGCGGCTCGGGGAGCGCGGCGTGCAGCTTGCGTTGCAGCGCGGCCACCACGTCGCCGTCGCCCAGTTCGTCGGCGGGGCCGGGCAGTCCGGCGAGAAAGAGGCGATCGGCCTCGTCGGCGGTCAGGCCGGTCAGCCGGGTCCGCCAGCCGTCGACGAGCTGGTAGCCGCCGGCGTGCCCGGCCTCACCGTAGAGCGGGATGCCGGCGGCGTGCAGCGACTCCACGTCCCGGTAGATGGTGCGCGGGGAGACCGACAGCCGGTCGGCGAGCTGCGCGGCGGTCAGCCGGCCGTGCGACTGGAGCAGCAGCAGGACGGAGAGAAGTCGACTGGCCCGCACTTCACTGACACTAGCTGTCAGGGGAGCCGTCCTACCGTCCCGGCATGGCATTTCACGACAAGGATCTACGCACGCCGGGACCGGTCACGGTGGACGGTTGGCAGCTCAAGCGTTACCACATCGACCAGCCGGAGCGACCTGTCGAACCCGAGGTGGAGAAGGCCGCGTACGACCAGGTGCCCCTGCTGTTGGTCGACATCGTCGACGACGGCACCCCGGCCGCCGGGTGGGTGGTGCTGCACCGGGGCGCGGACACCGGCGCCTACCTGCTGGCGTACACCTGGGTGTGGGACAACGCGGTGGAGGTTCGTGTCGCCGCGGCCGGGCAGCCGGCGCTGGACTGCCCCGACGACGACCCGACCCACTTCGTCGAGGTACGTCGGCCCGCCGTCGGCTGCGTGTGGGAGCTGGCGGTGCTGGAGCACGAGCGGGCCGCCTGGGTGCGGCACATGTTGGCGCCGGAGGCCCCCGACCTGGCCGGATATCTGTCTGACACGCGAGCGGAAGGGCCGGTGGGCCGCTGATGGGCGACTTCGACTTCTACGTGGGCACCTGGAACGTGGTCAACCGGCGGCTGCGCGAGCGGCTGACCGGCTGCGACGAGTGGGAGGAGTTTCCCGGGGTGTCGGTCGCGCACAGCTTCTTCGGCGGGGGCGGCAACTTCGACGAGATCACCTTTCCGACCAAGGGTTTCACCGGCGCCACGATCAGGATCTTCGACCCGGCGAGCGAGCTGTGGTCGATCTACTGGATGAACAGCGGGCGCGGCGAATTGGAGCAGCCGCCGATGGTGGGGCGTTTCGTCGACGGGGTCGGGCGCTTCTACGCCGACGACCAGCACGAGGGGCGTCCGGTGCGGTGCCGGTTCATCTGGTCGGGCATCACCGCGACCACGGCCCGCTGGGAGCAGGCGTTCTCGGTCGACGGCGAACGCACCTGGGAGACCAACTGGATCATGGAATCCACCCGAGCGTCCACGGACTAGCCTGCAGCGCCGTTCCCGGGACATGGGCTGGCGCAAGAACAACGGCCCGGTGCTCTCCGCCGACGACTTCGACCGGATGCTCGCCCGAGCGGGCCTCCCACCGCCACGGTCAGCTCGGCGGCGGGGCGATGGTCTCGCAGGACGGGGCCGGGATTGCGGCGAAGGGCGCTGTTCATCCGCTGTGGCTGCCCGCCGTGTCGATGTGCTGTTGAGCGGTATACCTCAGAGGTATGAATATGACTCTGAGGTATACCGCTGACGACCGTATCCGCCCCCCACGGAGGTGACCGACGGTCACCGCAGGCCATCCGACCGCCGGCTGCGCCCATCGCCCCAGCCAGGTTAGGGCTTACTCGGCCAGGTGCCGGGTGTCCGGGGCGGTGTTAGTGTCCGTCCACCGCCCCGGAACCGAGGTTCGCCATGCCCTCCGACCACGTCGACGTGCTGGTCATCGGCGCCGGCCTGTCCGGCATCGGCGCCGCCTGCCACCTGCGCCGCGACTGCCCCGACAAGACGTACGCGGTGCTGGAGGCCCGCGGCGCCGTCGGCGGCACCTGGGACCTGTTCCGCTACCCGGGCATCCGGTCCGACTCGGACATGTTCACCCTCGGCTACTCCTTCAAGCCCTGGACCGACGCCACGGCCATCGCCGACGGCGCTGCCATCCGCGCCTACGTGCGGGAAACAGCCCGGGATTACGACGTGCAGCGGCACATCCGCTTCTCCCACCGGGTGGTACGCGCCGAGTGGGACAGCGGCACCGCCCGCTGGACGGTGCACGCCCAGCGCACCGACACCGCCGAGAGCGTGGTGCTTACCTGCTCGTTCCTGTTCGCCTGCACCGGCTACTACCGGTACGACGAGGGCTACACGCCGACACTGCCCGGCGTCGACGCGTACACCGGGCGGCTGGTGCACCCGCAGCACTGGCCCGACGACCTCGACCACACCGGCCGGCGGGTGGTGGTCATCGGCAGCGGCGCCACAGCCGTGACAGTGGTGCCGGCCATGGCGCGGCGGGCCGCGCACGTGACGATGCTGCAACGTTCTCCCACGTACGTCATCGCCCTGCCCTCGCGCGACCGGCTGGCCGGCGCGCTGCGGCGCTGGCTGCCGGCGGACGCCGCGTATCCGGTGGTGCGGTGGAAGAACGTGCTGCACTCCACTGTCAACTTCCAGCTCAGCCGACGCGCGCCCGGCCTGGTCAGGCGGCTGCTGCGGCGGGGCGCGAAGCGTCGGCTGCCGGTCGGGTACGACGTGGACCGGCACTTCTCGCCCCGCTACGACCCCTGGGACCAGCGGCTCTGCGTGGCGCCCGACGGCGACCTGTTCACCGCCGTGCGGGAGGGCCGGGCCTCGGTGGTGACCGACACCATCGACACGTTCACCGCGCGCGGTGTCCGGCTGGCCTCCGGCGACGAACTGCGCGCCGACATCGTGGTCACCGCGACCGGGCTGAACCTGCTCGCCCTCGGTGGCCTGACGTTGCGCGTGGACGGCGTCGACGTCGACCTGCCCGACACCGTCGCCTACAAGGGCATGATGCTCTCCGGCGTGCCGAACTTCGCGCTGACCATCGGCTACACCAACGCGTCGTGGACCCTCAAGGCCGACCTGGTCGCCGGCTACGTCTGCCGGCTGCTGCGTCACCTGGATCGCACCGGCCAGCAGGTCGTGACCCCGCTCCCGCCGCCCGACGCGCGGCGGGTGCCGCTTATCGACCTGCGCTCGTCCTACGTGCTGCGCGGCGTCGACGTGCTGCCCCGGCAGGGTGCGCGGGCGCCGTGGCGGCTGCACCAGAACTACGCCCGGGACGTGCTGCTGATGCGGCACGGCCGGCTCACCGACGAGGGGGTGCGGTTCTCGCGCGGCGCCGAGGCGACCGCGCCCGGCAGCACTCCACGTCCCGTCGCGTCCGAGCGTCGGTAACCGCGAGCAGAGGAGCACCTATCGTGCAGAGGTTCGACTTCGCCGGCGCGACAGCCGTGGTGACCGGAGCGGCAAGTGGCATCGGCGCGGCGCCGGAGCGGGCCGCCGAGGCGATCCTGAGAGGCGTCGAGCGGCGTCGGGGCCGGGTGCTGATCGGCTGGTCGGCGAAGCTGCTCGACCTGCTGGCCCGGCTCCTGCCGGCCTCCTACAACAGGCTGCTGGTCGTCGGCCTCAACGCAGGCGTCACCCGGCCCGCCGCGCAGCCCTCGGCACCGGCTGCCGACACCGCCTGATCACGGTGCGGTGCTGCCCCGCTTCTCCTCCTGCGCCACCACCGCGTCGCGTCGCTCCGGCTCGTCGCGGCGGGCCAACTCCGCGGCGAGCCGCGGGTCGGCCACCAGCCGCTCCCGGTTGCGGTGCAGGAAGCTCTCGAAACCCCCGGTGTACGGGCAGGCCAGCTCGCCGAGCGCCCGTTCCGGCGTGTAGCGGCAGCCGGCGCAGTAGTCGCTGATCTCGTCGATGTCGGTGCCGTCCACCGCGTACGGGCGGGTGTCCACCCTGGCCAGGTCGGCGTACTGGCTCATGCCGATGACAGTCGCGTTCATCACCCAGTCGGTGCCGTCGACGAAGCAGCGCCGGAACCAGTCCGCGACCTCGGTGGGACGCCAGCCACGCTGCAACGCGTAGTTGCCCAACACCAGCAGCCGGGGGCTGTGGTGCGTCCACGCCCGGTCCCGGACGGCGGCGAGCACGTCGGACAGGCAGCGCGCCTCCACCGCGTCGGCATCCAACTCGGCGAACCACTGCGGCATCGGCTCGGTCGCGGCCAGCCAGTTCGCGCCCCGGAACTCGGGCTCGTGGTACCAGTACAACTGCCAGAGGAACTCCCGCCAACCGAGCAGCCCCCTGATGAACGGCTCCACAGCCGTACGGGGCGCGGCGCCGGACCGCCACGCCTGCTCGGCGGCACGGACGGCCGGCTCGGGGTGCAGCAACCCCAGGTTGAACGACGACGACAGCGTCGAGTGCGCGAACAGGGGGTCGTCGGCGCTCATCACGTCGGCGTAGCGGCCGTACCCGGGCAGCCGGTACGTCAGGAAGTGCGCGAGCCGTGCCTGCGCCTCGGCGTGCGTGGCCGGGTACTGCCGGGGGCCGTCGCGGCCGACGAACCGGACCCCGTCGGCCTCCCACCGGTCCAGATCGTGGCGGACCCGCGCGTCGATGTCGTCCTCGACGATCGGCGGCGGAGGCGGTGGCGTCGCCGACGCGGCCGGGGCCTCCGCGCGGGGACGACGTGGCGTCGGGGCCCCACCGGTTCCCCGGGCCGGCCCGCTCAGCACGTCGTGCCAGCGACGGGCCTGCCGGTAGAAGTCGGCCATCCGCAGAGGGCCCCGGCGGATGCGGTCCGCCCACGCCACGAAGTCGGCCTGGCTGGTGATGAAGCCGCGCGGCGGCAGCACTGTCAACCCGGGCACCGAGCGGGCGAAACTCAGCGCGGCCCGGGAGTGCGGGTGGCACACCTCCACCGGCTCGGCGACCTGGGCGAGAGCCTCGCGGAAGGTGTCGGTACGCAGCAGCAGCGCCCGGTCGCCCAGCTCGGCGGCGCGGTGGCGCAGGGCGGAGAGAATCAGATGCGCCTTCTGCCGGTGCAGCTGCCGACGGCGAAACAGCTCCCGGATCTCCACCAGCAGGACCGGCTGATCGGGGTCGTCGAGGAAATGTGGCCCGAGTTGGTCGGCCAGCAACCATCGGCGGCGAGGCATGCCGCGATTCTGCCCAATTCCGGGCCGTACCGCGCGTCGGCAGGCCGGGTGTCGATGTCTGATCCAGATCGGGATCAGGCCGTCGGCGTGGCGGCCGCCCCCGCGTCGCGTTCGCGCAGCAGCACCGTCAGCGTGACGAGGACGACGAGCAACAGTGCGAGCACCTGCACCGGGGCCGGACCCAGCGGCACGAGCAGCGCCAACCCGGCGACGACCGGATAGGCGACGACCACCGCGCCGTGCTGCTGGCGGCGGACGAGCAGCACCCAGACCGTCAGCAGGTAGACGGCGATCGGCACGGCCACCGCGTAGGCGGCGGTCGTCGCGGAGATGTGCGCCAGGTGCCGCTCGTGGTCCACCACCACGGGCAGGCCGGCCCCGAGCGCGGCGATCGCCCCGAAGATCAGGTAGTGGCCGTAGCCCCAGATGAGCGAGTACGGCAACCGGTCCGGCGCCTCGATGGGTCGGTCGAAGTAGAGCCACCAGAGCGCGAACACGATGACCGCGCCGGCCGCCGCGAGCGCCCAGAGACCGTGGTCGCCCGCGTCGAGCCCGGTCTGGATCGCCACCGAGATCGCCAGCACCGCCTCGCCGAGCACGATGAGCGTGAACAGCCCGTACCGCTCGCCGATGTGCCCGGGGTGCCACGGCGTCATCCCCGGACGCTCGGCCACCGCAGGCACCAGCAGATCGGCGAGCGCCAGCAGCACGAACGCCGCGACGCCCCAACCGTCGGGCAGCGCCAGCCGCAGCAGCCAGCCGAGCTGCACCACTGTCACGCCTATCGCATAGCGGCGTGACGCCGCCCGGTGCGCCGGATCGCCTGCGGCCGCCCGGATCCACTGCGTGACGGCGGCCAGGCGCATCACCACGTACCCGTAGGTGATGACGGTGAAGTCACCCTCGGTGAAGGCGCGTGGCACCCCGGCCGCCAGGATCAGCGCCCCGGTGATCTGCACCAGCGTGGTGATCCGGTAGACGTCGTCGTCGGTGTCGTACGCCGAGGCGAACCAGGTGAAGTTCATCCACGACCACCAGATCGCGAAGAACACCATCAGGTAGCTGGGCAGCGCGTGCGCGAGGTGGCCCTCGGCGACGTCGTGGTGCAGGCTGGTCGCCGCCTGCGCCACGGCGACCACGAAACACAGGTCGAAGAAGAGCTCCAGCGGGGTGGCCGCGCGGTGCGGCTCGTCGCGGCGGCGGGGCCTCATCGGCCGGTAGAACGGCCGTACCGAACGAGTGTGGGTCACCGCAGCTATCTCAGCCGCGCCGACGGCCGTGCGTCAACCCCTCCAGCACCAGGGTCAGGCCGGCGCCCACCAACCAGACGTCCTTGGCCAGCCCTGCGCCCTGCTGGGTCGGCCGGATGCTGCCCGGCTCGCGCATCCCCGGCGTCTTCAGGTACAGCTGCACGAGGCCCGCGCCGAACGCGGTCAGTCCCAGCCCCACCAGGGGCGCCGGGACGAACGGCGCGAGCAGCGCGGCCCCCAGGGCGATCTCCGAGTACGACAGCAGCTTGGCGAACCGCGGCGGCTCGAACTGACCGAGCTGCGGCATGGCCGCCACCGCCATCCCGTGCATGGCCTGCGCGGCCTCGCCCTCCAGGTTCCGCTTGCCCAGACCCGAGTTGAGGAAGTACGCGCCGATGCTGACCCGCAGCGGCAGGTGCGCGAGTTTCATGATCACTCCTGGTGGCCGTGGTCCGAATTGTGACCCGCGTACCCCGCGTGACAGCCGATAACCCGCCGCCCGGCCGACTGGGCCGGCCGTGATGATCGCGGTAGGTTCGCCGGGGGCCCACCGCCGAGCCCGGTTCACCCGCCTGCCCGGCGTCCGGTCCCGCCGCACACCACCAGCAGGAGGCGAAGTGAGCCAGGAAGTCCGGGGAGTCATCTCCCGCAGCAAGGGCGCACCGGTCGAGGTCACCACGATCGTGGTGCCCGACCCCGGCCCCGGTGAGGCGATCGTCCGGATCCAGTCCTGCGGGGTCTGCCACACCGACCTGCACTACCGCGAGGGTGGCATCAACGACGACTACCCGTTCCTGCTCGGGCACGAGGCGGCGGGCGTCGTCGAGCAGGTGGGGGAGGGCGTCACCGATGTCGCCCCGGGCGACTTCGTGGTGCTCAACTGGCGAGCGGTCTGTGGGGTCTGCCGGGCCTGCCGCCGGGGCCGCCCGTGGTACTGCTTCAACACCCACAACGCCGCGCAGCGGATGACGCTCACCGACGGCACGGAACTCGCCCCGGCGCTGGGCATCGGCGCGTTCGCCGAGAAGACGCTCGTGCACGCCGGCCAGTGCACGAAGGTGAACCCGGCCGCCCGGCCGGCCGCCGTGGGCCTGCTCGGCTGCGGCGTGATGGCCGGGCTGGGCGCGGCGATGAACACCGGCAACGTGACCCGCGGCGACTCGGTCGCGGTGATCGGCTGCGGCGGTGTCGGGGACGCGGCGGTCGTCGGCGCGGCCCTCGCCGGCGCCACCACGATCGTCGCGGTGGACACCGACAGCCGCAAGCTGGACTGGGCCCGGAAGTTCGGCGCCACCCACACCGTGAACGCCTCCGAGACCGACCCGGTCGAGGCGATCCGTGCCGCCACCGGCGGTTTCGGCGCCGACGTGGTGATCGACGCGGTGGGTCGACCGGAGACCTGGAAGCAGGCGTTCTACGCCCGGGACCTCGCCGGCACCGTGGTGCTTGTCGGCGTGCCGACGCCGCAGATGCAGATCGAGCTGCCACTGCTGGACGTCTTCGGTCGCGGAGGCGCCCTCAAGTCCAGCTGGTACGGCGACTGCCTGCCCAGCCGGGACTTCCCGATGCTCACCGAGCTGTACCTGAAGGGTCGCCTCGACCTGGACGCCTTCGTCACCGAGGAGATCGCCCTCGACCAGGTCGAGAACGCCTTCGACCGGATGCACCACGGCGACGTGCTCCGCTCGGTGGTGGTGTTCTGATGACCGCCCGGGTCGACCACGCGGTCACCTCCGGCACGTTCTCCCTGGACGGGCAGACGTTCGAGGTCGACAACAACGTCTGGGTGATCGGCGACGACGAGGAGTGCGTCATCCTCGACGCGCCACACGACGTGGCCGCGATCCTCGCGCTGGTGGGCGACCGTCGGGTCCGGGCCATCCTGGCCACCCACGCCCACGACGACCACGTACGGGTGGCCCCCGAACTGGCCGAGGCCACCGGCGCTCCGGTGCTGCTGCACGCCGCCGACCGGGTGCTGTGGGACCTGGTCCACCCCCACCTGCCGCCACACGGCGAGGTGTGGGACGGGCAGAGCATCGAGGTGGCCGGCACCACGCTGCGGGTGCTGCACACCCCCGGGCACAGCCCCGGCGCGTGCAGCTTCCACGCCCCGGACCTTTCGGCGGTGTTCACCGGCGACACCCTGTTCCAGGGTGGGCCCGGCGCGACCGGGCGCTCGTACAGCGACTTCGACACCATCGTGGAGTCGATCCGGACCCGGCTGTTGACCCTGCCCCCGGAGACGGTCGTGCACACCGGGCACGGCGACGACACCACGATCGGCGCGGAGGCCCCGCACCTACCGGAGTGGCTGGCACGCGGGCACTGACGTCAGCGTTCGTCGGCGGCGCCCAGCACCGGCTTGACGTCCAGGACGGGCGTGCCGTCGAGGGCCTCCAGGTCGGCCACCTCGACGCGCAACCCGTCCACCGCCAGCACCCGCACCCGGTGCAGGCCGATCGGGTTGGGCCGATGCGGGGAGCGGGTGCTGAACACGCCCGTGCGGGGGCGGGTCTCGTCGCCGCGCGGGTGCACGGCCAGCACGTCGCGCCGGGCGCGGTCCAACCAGGTCAGCACCAGCAGCTCCGCGCCGACCGACAGGTCGCTCAGGGCCCGCTCGACCCGTGGGTCGAAGATCAGCCACGCCGTCGGGGCGCCCTCGTCGCCCTGCCGGGGCGCGCTCGCCGCGTCGGTCAGCGGCGAGGCGACCCGACCGACCGGGCGCAGCAGGTACGCGTCGTCGCCGTACGTCTCGACCATCGTCGCTCCCTTCGGGACAATGTGTCAGCCTAGGGCGTTGTTAGGATCCGGCGCATGGTCGCCGAACACCCCGTACCCGTCGTCCGTCAGCTGCGCCTCGTCGTGGAGGCAGCCGACCACGAGGCGGCGGTGGCGTTCTACCGGGACGCCCTCGGCCTGCCCGAGGAGGCGGCGTTCACCGGTGACGGGGACGCCCGGGTGGTGATCCTGGATGCCGGCCGGGCCACCCTGGAGATCGCCAACCCCGCGCAGAAGCGCATGATCGACGAGGTCGAGGTGGGCCGGCAGGTCGCGCCGCGCATCCGGGTGGCCTTCGAGGTGGACGACACGCGGGCGACCACGGCCAGACTCGTCGCCGCCGGGGCGAGCGAGATCGCGCCGCCGACGCGTACACCGTGGCAGTCGCTGAACTCCCGCCTGGACGCCCCGGCGGACCTGCAGATCACCGTCTTCGAGGAGCTGGCCGCGCCGGCAGCCGTGGACCCCGGACATGACGGCGACGTCTGAGCGGGGTGGGCTCCGCGCCGCCGCTCTCACCTCGGCGCAGGTGGCTGCCCTGGCGTATGTGCGGTCGTCGGCCGCGGTCGAGCGGCCCGCGGCGCTCGCCGCTATCGAACGGGAACTCGCCGCCGCCGACGTCGGCCACCGGCCGGAACGACTGCTCGCCGCGGCAGCCGACAGTGGCCGGCTCACCGTCAACTTCCACCCCGATCGCCTGTGCGCCGACGGGCGGGCCGTCGCGTCCGCGCTGGCGCAGGACGGGGTGTATCGCAGTCAGTTCGTCACGGGGATCTCCAACGGCGGGCTCACCGCGTACGCCGGTGGCGACCGCGACCGGTGGGAGCACCGGATGTTCGGCGGCGCGTACCAGCAGCCCGGGGTGGCGCCGGCGGATCGGCCCACGTACGGCGGCCTGAACCTGCTCGACCACGCGGACGGCGCCTGTCCCCGCTTCGGCTCCTGTCACCTGCGGCTGCGCCCGGCGGCGCTGGCCCGGGCGACGTTCTGCCTCGGCGACAGCCACCTGGACCCCGGTGTGGTGGGCACGGCCGATGCCTTCGAGGCGGTCTTCGCCGGGCTGCTGACCGGTGTCGCCGGCACCGGCGAGTGCCTGGGCCGGACCGGGACGGACGTCGCCACCCTGGCGCGGACGCTGCTGGAGCCGTCGAGCGCGCCGGCCACTGTCGGACGCGCGCTCGACGACTACGTGGAGGCCCAGATCCACGGCCCCCTCGACCTCGCGCAGGACGTCGAGGAGTTGGTGGTGGATCCGTCCTTCGCCGGCACCCCGACCGGGGCGACGCTGGAATCGATCGCTCGGCGGTACGGTTTTCCGCTGCGCTGGCACCCCGGCTTCGCGCTGACGGTCGACCGTGTCGACGCCGAGTTCCGTGGCCCCGCGATCCCGGTGCTGGCGGCGCGCCTGCACCGCGAGTTCGCACGCCCCGGCGATCCGGTGGACGCGGCGCTGATCGGTAGGGGCGCGGTGTCGGTGGTGACCGAGCCGGAGCGGTGGGCGGACCGGGGTCCGATCGCGGACACCCTGCAGCATCTCAAGCAGCTCTGGCACGTTCTGGTCCGGTTCGGCGAGCCATCTCACTGACAGTCCGCCTCGTCGCCGAAAGGCCTGTGTGTCCCGTTTCCCGGAGGTGACCGGGACCGCACCTCGCCGACCGCCCGGCATTTCCGGAATGACCGACACGTCAACCCGGTTGTGTCCCCCGTACCGCCGGAGTCCAAACCCCTTTCCGCGGTCATCTCCCGAGGAGTGTTCACCCCGGAGCGCTCCGCACGATCGAAAGGAACCATCGTGAAGCCCGACTTCACTCGATGGCTCCCCGCCATCGCTAAGGACTCGTACCGCAAGACCGCGTTGAGCGTGGTGGGTGTGGCTGCCCTCGGCGGTCTGGCCCTCGCGCCGACAGCGGCCGCCGCGCCGGTCACCTCCGGCCCGCACCAGGGTGCCGTCGCCGCCATCGACCTCGCCACCGGCAAGGCCACCACGGGTAAGGCCGCCACCGCGGCTCACCACGAGGAGCAGCCCGTCGAGTCCGGGCTCACCACCGGCTCCGCCACCGGCAAGCCGCCGGCCGGCAAGCCGAGCCGCGACGAGCTGATCCCGCACGGCATCGAAGGCGCCCAGTCGCGCATTCCGCTCGACGACGCGCAGCTCGACAACGCCCGCAAGATCGTGGACGCGGCCAAGAAGACAGGCGTCGGCGACCGTGGCGCGGTGATCGGCGTCGCCACCTCGTTGCAGGAGTCGAAGCTCTACAACCTCGGCCACCTCGGTGCGTACAACGACCACGACTCGCAGGGCCTGTTCCAGCAGCGTCCGTCGTCCGGTTGGGGCACGCCCGAGCAGATCACCGACCCGGAGTACGCCGCCACGGCGTTCTTCAGCGCCCTCAAGAACGTGGGCGGCTGGCAGGACCTGCCGCTGACCGCCGCCGCGCAGACCGTGCAGGTCTCCGCGTTCCCCTACGCGTACGCGCAGTGGGAGGAGCAGGCGGCGGACGTCGTCCAGCAGCTCTGGTGACACCACACGCACACAAACACACGCCGGCCGGCTCCCTCTTACGGGAGCCGGCCGGCTTTTCTGGTCCCTCTGGGTCAGCAGGCCGCGTACAGGCGGCGGGTGCCCACCCCGGCGGCGTACGCGGCCCGGTCGCTGAACCGGCAGCCGTACTCGGGTCGGGCCACCACCCCCGGATCGGTCACCGTGTCGCCGGCCGGCCGCTTGCCGGTGCGTACCCAGGTCACCAGGTCGTCCCACGCGGCGCCGGCCTCGGCCGGGCTGAACTCGCAGTGCTGCGCGGCCCGGATGGCCCGCTGCACCACCAGCCGGCTGCGACCGTTGCGTGCCACGTCGGTGGCGTACGCCTGCTCCATGCTGAACGGCACGAACATGTCGCCCAGGTCGTGCAGGCTGACCACTGGCGCGCTCGGACGACCGGCGATCTTCGGCACCTCGGTGAGCGTCGGCAGGAGCCGCTGCACGATGTTCTCCGGAGCAACCCGCTGCACCGTCGAGTTGACGCTGACGGGGCCGTTCGGGGTGTAGCGGGTCAGCAGGTTCGTGGAGATCTGGCTGGGCCGCTGGGCGGGTGAGTCGCCGCCGTCGGTCACCGCGATGGAGAAGAGGAAGTCCTTCCAGACCGCGAAGGCCGCCTCCGCGCCGGGCCGTGGCCCGCCCGACCGGTTGACGGTGATGGCCCGCAGCTGCTTGCCCCGGTCGGTAGTGGTGTCCGGCCCGGTCGGCGTGAGCCCCGCCAGCCCGAGCGCCACCTGGATGCGGGGCACCGCGTTGCTCAGGTAGTCGGCCGGCGTCGGGTAGGCCCGCACTTCGGAGAGGGCCTGCGCGACCAGGTTGTAGTCGAGATAGAAGTCCAGCAGCGTCTGGTCGCCGAGCACCCCGCACATGGGCAGCGCCCCGTCGTAGTAGCCGGGATACTGCTCCAGCGAGCGCCCGATGACGTACCCGCCCATCGACACCCCGGCGAGGTAGGTGCGGTGGGGCCTGCGCACGATCCGCCCGAAGTGGTCGGCGAGGTCCTTCGTGCTCAGCACCCCGGAGCGGATGTCGAAGCCGTTGCGGTCGTACGACGACGACGCCCACGCGTACCCCTGCGTCAGCAGCCGCTGGCGTAGCTCGAAGGCCGGCGGCTCCGGCGAGAGCACCGTGCCCTGGCCACGGTAGCCGTGCGCCCACACGACGAGGTCACCGTTCCACCGGGCAGGAACCTCGATGATGTACGCGGCGTGCCGGTGCACGCCCTGGCGTACCGTCGTGGGTTTGCCGGCCACCACCAGCGGCGCCAGCGGCGGGTTCTGGAAGGTGTAGCCGGGCAGCGGCTGGTCGCCGGAGGGATCGTGGCCGGCGGCGCCGGCTGGGGCGGCGGTGAATGCGGCGGCGGTGGGTGCGGCGGCGGTACTGGGTGCGGCGCCGAGCAGCCCGACGGTCAGGGTCAGTGTCGCGGTGGTGGCGACCAGGCGGCGCAGGGTGCGAATGGGTACGGACAGCATCGATGCTCCCCATCGGACGGATGTCGCCTGCGGGGCGACCAGGCGGGACGGTTGCCTACCGGCCGGTAGCGTCCTGAACCTAGGACCGCCGTCGACAGGAGTCAATGCCTGAACTGACCGACCGCTCAGAGCCGCCTGTCCGGCCGATCAGACCAGCCCGAGGCGTCCGTGGGTGGCCGTGTGACCTGGAGGATGCCCGCTGGCGCGGTACGCGTCCCGACCGTGCGAGGCCGGGTGTGCGGTTGGTCGGGCCCGTCGGGTTGACTGGTCGCCGTGGACGACTCGATCTGGACGGCGGCCCGGGCTGCGCGGAGCTGGCTGGACGCGGCGAACGGCACCGGGCAGACGGAACTGACCTGCCGCATCCTCAAGCTCACCGAGGAGGCGGGGGAGGCGTCGGCCGCCTGGATCGGTCTACTCGGGCAGAATCCGCGCAAGGGTGTCACTCACACCCGCGAGGACGTGGCAGCCGAGTTGGCCGACGTGGTGTTCACCGCGCTCGTGGCCATCGAGAGTCTGGGGCTCGACGCGCAGACCGTTGTGGGGGCCTGTGCCGGAAAGGTCCGCTCTCGTCTGGAGGGGTGACACGATCCGCCCCCATGATCCACTCGGCTTCCCTGAAGTCGGGGTGTCAGCCCCGCTCCGATACCCCGGTTTCGGCGAACCCGAGTCGATCATCCCCGAGCGTGTCGCACCGCCCGTGTCCGCCGTGCCGGATGGGCGGTATGTCCGTTCGCGGGGGCCGTTGGGTTGTGACCGGGTGCACCCGTGGGCCGGAATCGTGGCGGGCCGGGGGTCGTTACACACCCTGACGATCGCAGGACCACGGCCACCCCCGCCCCGTCGTGAGGGTGGGAATGGCAGGCCGGGCCGGCTCGTTGCAGACCCCGCGAACGAGCGCAGGCCAGTCCCGGGTCACGCCGAGGGCCTGGGAATGACCCCGGCCAGCCGGTCGTTACACACGGTCCCGGCGCCACGAGCCCCCTGCTCGCAGGCCGCCGACCCCGAGACTTTCCCCCTTTGAACTGTGCAGCGCCGGACGAGGTGCTCACACCCGCGCCACCGCCCCCCTGGTGATGCGGGT